>JAQEYV010000003.1:255353-341556 GCA_027692445.1 Clostridiaceae bacterium OF42-15pH9A
ACGGAACAAGCAAAATAAATATCCACTATACCTTTTTAATGTCTAGGAAAGTATTATTAACTTGTTAGTTATAGCTATTTGACTTATAATACTTAGATAAAGGATAGATTTTACAATATAGATAGGATGATATAAATGAAGTATGATGAAGCAATGGAGTATATACATAAGGTAGGTAATTTTGGCTCTAATTATGGCCTTGAAAGAACCTATAGACTACTAGAAATCCTTGGCAATCCACAAGAAGGATTAAAGTTAATACATATAGCAGGAACAAATGGTAAAGGATCAACCACGTCTATAATAACGTCTTTACTTATGGAGAAGGGGTTCAAGGTTGGCATGTATACATCTCCTTTTTTAGAGGAGTTTGAAGAAAGAATACAAATTAATAGAAATAATATTCCTAAGGATACTTTAGGTAGACTAATGGATGCTTTAAAAGTTTCTGTTGACCAAGTTGTTTTAGAAGGATATAATCATCCAACAGAGTTTGAAATAATTACTTGTTTAATGCTTTTATATTTTAAAGAGGAAAATATAGATTATGGAGTTATTGAAGTAGGTTTAGGTGGTAGGCTTGATTCTACCAATGTTATAACTCCAATACTTAGCATAATTACATCTATAAGCTTAGATCATACTAACCTTTTAGGAAGTACCTTAGAGGCAATTGCAGGTGAAAAGGCTGGTATTATAAAAAAAGGTATACCTGTAATAAGTTATCCTCAGGAAGAGGAAGCAAGGGCTGTCATTGAAAGGGTATGTAAGGAAAATAACTCTTCTTTATATATAGTAGATAAAAGCAAAGGGCATTTTGTAAGTGTTGCTAATAAGGATAAGATATATCAAAAGGTAGAAGTGGAGTTTAATGGTAAAAGAATAGAAGTAGATTTTGCTCTTCTTGGAGAACATCAGATTACTAATTTATTAGTAGCCTTAAAGGGGATAAGTGTACTTGAGGAAATTGAAAATATTAAGTTTACCATAGATGATATAAAAGAAGCTGTGAAAAAGGTACAATGGAAAGGTAGACTAGAGATTATGAAAAATAACCCTTTAGTTGTTATTGATGGAGCTCATAATATTCAAGGTATAAAAACATTAAATGAAAATGTACATAAGTATTTCACTTATAAGAATATATATTTATTATTAGGAATATTAGCTGATAAACAAGTTGAAGATATGGTGAAAGTTATTACTCCAGAGGCTAAAAAGGTGTATGCGCTAACACCTCATAGTAATAGGGCAGAATTATCAAAGGATTTAAAGAAAGTTATAGATAAGTACAATTCAAATTGTGTTGCCCTAGATAGCTACGAAGAAGGGTTAGATTTAGCTTTATCAGAGGCAAATGAAGAAGATTTGATTTTAATAAGTGGGTCACTATATATGATAGGTGATATGAGAGGCATTATTAGAAGGAAATTCAATAAATAAAATATGCTAGAGGGTGGGGATTTTATGACCTGTGAAGGAAAAGATATATGCTACAAGGACTTAAAAATATTTTATGAGGAAAATAAGGGCCAGGTATACACAAACCAAAACTTTGAAGAAGCAGGAAAAGATGAGGTAAACTCAATTTTTATGGGTAATGATTTACCTACCTTTGATATGATTGGAAATTCTAAAAGGTTATTAAGAATTATTGACTTAATAATTGAAGATGAATCTAATATTAGTAAAGCAATATCTTTCATAGAAGAAAATCCTTTAATAAAGTATTATGGGGAGTTTATAGAATTAATTAATGGAAGAATTGAATCTAATATTATTAATAAAAAAGATATAATAAAAGTTGGAAGGTCAATGGCTTTTAAAGGAAGCTCAAAAGAAGAAATAAAGCTTGGATTAACTCTTTTGTTTTTTGATAAAATTGAAGAAATAAAGGATAAACTTTTTGTTTTAGCTTTATATAATGAGTATTCTTTTTATGTTGTTAAATTACTTGTAAAGTTAAAAGATTCTGATGAGATATTATTTAATTTAGCTAAAGTATCTCAGGCAGCAGGAAGAGTAATGTACACAAATTATATAGATGTACTCAATAAAAATATGAAAGAGTGGATGGTCAGTGAAGGCTGGAAAGGGGAGTATTTCAAGAATTTTCTTTGGAATACCACTATAATTAAGGTGGGTTATGATTACTTCCTAAATAATGACAACATTAATGAGAAGACTTTTAGGGCTTTTGGAGAAGTAGTAAGCAATATATTTGTATACTATAATTATGAAAAGCTATCTATATTTAATAGGCTAGTAAAAAGATATATTGATTTATTTGAGGAGTATGGTAAAGATGTTAAAAGCTGTTTAACCTTAGGAAATGTTTATAGATATATACTTGATGAATCAATCATGGAAGATGAATATTATAAAAAAACTCAAAAGATCTATTTAAAAATAGATTGGACAAGAGTATTTAATGATGCTATAAAAGATGAAACTGTTGATTCACCATTATTATTTCAATTAGCTGTTGAAATGGATGAGGACTTATCTGTAGAGGAATTAAATATGCTTTTAAAAAGGAATCCTAGAGATTATGTTTGGTATAAGTATATAGAAATGTTAAATGAAACTTCTTATTCGAATTTATTAATAAATACAGTTAAGGAATCTCTAAATTTAAATGAAATATTTATAGGGCCAAAGGATCTCACAAAGGAATTTTATGTTGAGGATAGTAGTGATTATTCATTACTTTTAATAGCTTTGGAATCACTAACAAGAGAGAGTATAATTAGAAATCAAGATTTCCTTGTAGAGTGCTTAAATGCTGATTTAATAGATATAAGATTATCCGCAATTGATAAATTATGGTCTATAGAAGATCGATGGACAAGAGAAACGCTATCTTCACTTAAGGATGCAATTGAAAAAGAAGTTGTTGATTGGATAAGAAAAAAGTTGATTTTCATTATATATGAAAATAATAACAATTTTATAATTACGGATATTAACAGCCCAGAAGAGGGGATTGATGGAGAAGATATATTCTTAACTAATATAATTATACCTACAATTACTGCTAACAAACTTAAATATAATAATGAGTTAGTAAAAGAAGGAGATGTATTGACTCTTTTAAATGGTCTAGATGGCTATAAAGAGGATAGAATATTCATTACTACTAGTTTTGGATTAGTTATTGGAGAGTTAAGCAGTAGAGAAGGAGAAGTTATTAGGAATCTTATTATGGCAGGAGAAAGGATTGCAGGTAAGATTGAAAAATATGATGATAATATAGACTTTATGTATATAAGTCTATATAAAAAGGGAGATTACTTAATTAAAGAGTTAAGTAATATAATAAATGAAAAATTCAAATTTCTTATAGAAGATTAAAAACTCAAGTATTTGAACAGCCCCTGTCAATTAGACAGGGGCTTTCTTTATCTTTTTTATCTATTTTCTTTCCATTCTTTAAGAGCTTTAGCAAGTTGGTCTGGGCAAGAAGTACCTTTACCTTTGCAGTCTATACCTTGTAATTTATTTATTGCATCTTCAATATTCATGCCTTCTACTAATCTAGATATACCTTGAAGGTTACCTTCACAACCTCTTAGGAAGTTAACCTCTTTAATAATATCATTTTCTATTGAAAAAGTAATTTCTGTAGAACATGTCCCCTTTGTTTTATATGAATACATGAACATACCTCCCTGTAATTTTATTTATAACAAATTATATTATATATGCTAAAGGGATAGAAATAAAGTAAAAAATATGGTGAAAGTTGTCCCATTAGAGATAAAGACACATATATTATAAGTACAATAAGGTTTCCTAAAGGGGTTGTTTTTAATGAATTCTATAGCAATTTGCAATACATCAAGTGATAATTTAAGCTTAATAGATATAGAGAGTTATTCAGTAGACCATATCCCCTTAGATTTAGGAGAAAAACCTGTTGGACCTCATGGGATAGAATATAAAAATAATACTATAATCACATCAAATAATTATAGCAATAGCATATCTTTAATAGATATGCATTCAAAGAAAGAGGTAAACAATCTATATGTTGGAGCACATCCTAATGATGTTAAGCTTTATGAAAATAAGGCTTATATTGCCTGTGGAGAAAGTAACTCATTATTAGTAATGGATATGGTAAGTGAGAAAATAACATTTGATATAAAACTTGAATCATATCCCCATAGCATTGCATTAGATAAAGATAAGGGAAGAATGTACATTAGTAATATGGACGGACACTCTGTATCTATTATAGATTGTTTGAATAACAAGGTGATTGGAAGAATTAAAGCACCAGAGTATCCAACAAAGATTTTACTATCTAAGGATAAAAAAAAGATTTACCTATGTGAAAGTTATTTGGGTTATGACATTGAAGGTTATATAGATATAGTTTCTACAGAAAACTATAAAAGCATTGGAAGAGTAAAGGTAGGTATTACACCAGTTGATATGTATGAAGATGGAGAAGAATTATATGTATCTAATTTTACTGAAGGATCTATTAGTGTTGTAGATATAAAAAGATTAAGAGAGACTAGAAGAATATACGTAGGTGGAATGCCAAGAGGAATTATAAAGCAAAAAGATTATATATATATAGGGGATTATATGGGTGGAAAATTAAGAATTATAGACTTTAGTGAACAAAAGGTAAAGACCATACCTATAGGTGATGAACCTAATGGTATGATCCTTATTAATTAGTTTCATTAAATAAAATATTAATTATTTTATTATAAATTTCAGAAGGGTTTTCTTGCCACTTACTACAAAGCAAGGAAGCTTGTTTTTTAGTAGGAACAGATACTTTTAAATCAATTAAAGGTAAATTATCTTCAATTGCTGTTAGTTCCACTAAGAAGTTATCATTTTTAGCTAAAGTGTAATCACTTTGAATAGTTAATTCTTTTTTTATTAACTCTATTTTTTCGTTAATATAATTGTTTATTATAGATATTTTTGAAGGGGAAATTCTGTCCTTAAAAAAGGATAGAACATTTTCTCCTTTTTTTGTTAGTACTATTAACTTTTTTTCATTTATGTCTTCATATCTTATGAACTCGCTAGAATCAAGTTCACTTATATATTGTTGAAGTGTAAAGTAGTTAATAAGATTGTTTTCCAGCACTATTTCTGTAAGCTGAGTATTTGATATAGGCCTGTTTAATTCTTTTAAAATATGTAAAAGTAATAGCTTATTTTCAGCTAATTCTGCTGTATTTTCAAACATAATAAAACCTCCATCTCCACTGAAAGTATAGATTTATTATATCATAAATTATTATTAAGTGAATATAAATTTAGAGATAGAAATGATAGGGGTAAGAAGTTTGGAATGGAAAAAGGTTAGAATTGGATTATCCTTGTTACTAATAGCTATATTAATAGGTGGATCTTTTTTGATTAATGGAAAGGCTAAAAATACCTTTGGGGAAGTTGCAGAAGTACCAATTTATTCAGTAGATAAGGAAGAAAAAGAAATAGCACTAACTTTTGATATTAATTGGGCAGAAAATGATTACATCTATAGCATATTAGACACCTTGGATAAATATAATGTAAAGGGAACATTCTTCGTAATGGGAGGATGGGTAAATTATAGTGATGAAAATGTGGTGAAGTTAAAGAAGATTAGCGAGAGGGGGCATGAGATAGGGAATCATAGTTATAAGCACCCTATCTTTAGCAAGATAGGAGAAGAAAGAATTAAAGAGGAACTTAGAAAAACAGATGAAGTTGTGGAAAAATACACAGGAAAAAAGCCAAGCGTTTTTAGATTTCCAAGTGGAGATTATAATGCACAATCATATAGAACTGTAACATCTTTAGGATATAAATGTATTCAATGGGATGCAGATTCTGTAGATTGGAAGGAACAAGGTGAAGAAGTGGAATATAACAAAGTCATGAAGAAGGTAAAAGCAGGATCTATTCTTTTATATCACAATAATGCTAAATATACTCCAAGTAATTTAAATAGAATAATTCCAGAACTACAAAAGCAAGGGTATAAATTTGTCACTGTAGGAGAATTAATCTATACAGAAGATGCTTATGTTGACAAAGATGGAGTACAACATAGAAAATAATTCTATTTAATATTGAAAATGGAATATAGAATGTATTATAATGGAAATAAGTGCTTGTGGGATCTTCTTTATTTACAATTTTATTACTAAGGGAGAGAGGGGTTACAATGGATAATTTAATGTTAAATAACAAAATCTATCTTGAAGGTAAGATAGTATCTGAGCTAGAATTCAGTCATGAAATGTATGGGGAAGGGTTCTATAGTTTTAATTTGGAGGTTATGAGACTTAGTGATTCAGTAGACATGTTAAATATTACTGTATCAGAAAGACTTTTAACTGGGATAGATATCACTATAGGAAAAGATATAATTGTTGAAGGTCAACTAAGATCCTACAATAAATTTATGGATGGTACAAATAAATTAATCTTAACTGTTTTTGCTAGAAATATAGAACCTTGCATAGAAAGAAGCAAGAATCCAAATGAAATTTTCTTAGATGGGTATATTTGCAAGGAGCCTGTATATAGAACAACTCCATTTGGAAGAGAAATAGCTGATGTTTTATTAGCCGTAAATAGAGCTTATAATAAATCAGATTACATTCCAACTATAGCTTGGGGAAGAAATTCTAGATTTTGTCAAACTTTAAGTGTTGGTGACAATATTAGAGTGTGGGGAAGATTACAAAGTAGGGAATATCAAAAGAAGATAACAGAAACAGAAGCAATAAAGAAAATAGCATATGAAGTTTCTATTTCTAAGATGGAGAAGGTAGGTAAAGAAGAAAGTGCTTCACAAGATGAAGAAGGAGCAGTGTAGATTAAATTAAATTTCAAACATATTTAGATAAAGATAAGAAAAACCACAAGAAAATTATAAAATAAGATATAAAGCAGTCTTTGAAAGACTGCTTTTTTTAATGTATAAGAAAATATAATATTTTATATTTCCATTACCTTTAGTAGGAGTGGGTAGATATTTGTTTTGATGTGACTTGGAGTTTTGTGACTAAACAAGCAAAATAAATATCTACTTATATATGTATCACTTTCTTAAATCATCAAGTAACTTAGTTTTATACTTTGTTTGTTCATCAACATTTTTTATAATCTTGGCAGGAGAGCCAGCTACAACAACACCTTCTGGAACATCTTTTGTAACTACTGAACCAGCCGCTACAACAGACCCAGAGCCTATCTTTACTCCCTCTAAAATAACTGAATTAGCTCCAATCATTACATCATCCTCTATAACACAAGGAGACATACTAGGTGGTTCTAAAACACCAGCAATAATTGCACCTGCACCTACATGGACCCTTTTGCCAATCTTGCCACGTGCACCAATAACTGAATTCATATCTATCATAGAGGATTCCCCTATTTCAGCACCTATATTTATAACAGCACCCATCATTATAACAGCATTTCTGCCTATTTTAACCTTGCTTCTAATTATAGCGCCAGGTTCAATTCTTGCATCTTGTTCTAGTAAATTCAGCATAGGTACTGCAGAATTTCTTCTATCATTTTCAATTCTAAAATGTTTAATTATATCTTTGTTATCAAGAATTATATTAGTAATTATATTTGACTCTCCAAATAATATATAAAAATTATTAAATCCATACCATTCAGTTTGTTCAAGGTTAACCTTAGAAAGGTCACCGTTAACATATACTTGTACAGGTGTGGATTTTTTTGATTGTTTGATAAACCTAGCTAATTCGTAGGGATCAGTAAAATTGTATTCCATATTCAAGCTCCTAAAATTACTCTTAGTATTATAATTATGATTAAGAGTAGTAATATTTGCAGAAATTATAAATTTTTTTGGTTATAATATATATAAACTAGAAATGAGGTGGATGTATGATACAAATATATACAGGTAATGGAAAGGGAAAAACAACTGCTTCTATAGGCCAAGGTGTTAGAGCAGCTGGTAGAGGATTTAAAGTATATATGGTACAATTTCTTAAGGGTACTCCTACAGGAGAGTTGGAGTCTTTGAAGCAAATAGAAAACTTTGAAGTTTTTAGATTTGAAGAGAAAAGGGACTTTGTTTGGAATTTGAATGAAGAAGAAATTGAAGAGCTAAAAAAAGAGGTTATAAATGCATATAAATTTATTTTAGAAGCTGTAGAAAATAAAGAGTGTGATCTTTTAATAATGGATGAAATCATGGGAGTATTAAAGAATGGTTTTTTATCAGTAGAAGATATTATAGAAATAATTAATAGAAATAAACATGATATAGAAATTATAATGACAGGAAGAGATGTACCTAAGGAGCTAGCAGATAGGGCAGATTTAATTACAGAGATGAAGATGGTAAAACATTATTATGAAAAAGGTGTGCCTGCTAGAGAAGGAATAGAGTATTAAAAAAACATGTGGCTAGTAAGAGCCACATGTTTTTCTATGTCAAAAATGCGTAAGGAGATATATTCAATATCACAAGTATATTTTTTGTAAAAACGAAAAAAATATACTTGCTAATTTATATGATCGCTTTGGAAGCCTTCTCTTTTTACTGAATGTTTCTTTCTAGTTCTATTATTATTCTTTCCTTCTTCACTAGTTATTGGAGTTTGGTAATTACATTTTTCCATTCTAGCGTGCTTATTATCTGGTTGGCTGTCTTTTGTCAAGTTAATCACTCCTTGTTACTTTTATCTACTAATTTAGTATGTATAACTAATATTACTCTTATACCGTGAAGTTAAATTATTATTAAAAATATAAAAGAAGCTATTATAGATAGAAATATTCTACCTATAATAGCTTAATTTACTGCTATTTATTTTCTATAACATTTTCCATATTATATAATCCTGCCTCGGTTATTTTGCTCATATATTGGCAAGCTTTTAAAGCACCAACAGCAAAAACTTCTCTAGAGATTGCTTTATGAGTTAATTCTATAACTTCGCCAGTTCCAGCAAAAATTACATCATGATCCCCAACAATGGAGCCACCTCTAACAGCATGTATACCTATTTCATTATCTTTTCTCTTTGAATTTCCTTCTCTTCCATAAATATATTCTGTTTCATATGGAATAGAATCTTTTATTGTATCTGCTAATAAAATAGCTGTTCCACTAGGAGCATCTACTTTTTGGTTATGATGTTTTTCTATAATTTCAATATCATAGTTTTCATATAATAATGGAACTACCTTCTTTAATAGAGAATTTATTAGGTTAATTCCAAGAGACATATTAGCTGATTTAAATAATGGAAGAGTTTTACTCTTTTCATTTATTAAATCTAAATCTTCTTTAGAATATCCAGTTGAACATAAAACTAAAGGTTTTTTAGTTTTATCTGTTAATTCAAGAAGATTTGATAAAGCATCAGCTCTTGAAAAATCTAAAAGTACATCATAATCTATATTTACATCATGAATATTCTCGAAAATAGGGAAGCTAGTTTCAGAAGGAAATTTATCTATTCCAGCTACAATTTCAATATCATCAAAATTTTTAGCAGATTCAATAACCATTTTTCCCATTTTTCCTGAGCATCCATTTAAAATTACTTTTGTCATATGGTCACTCCCTAAAGTAAATTATAATCTTTTAATGTGTCCTTTAACTTCATTAAGTTACTATTACTCATTTCATAAAGTGGTAGTCTTAAAGGACCAACATCCTTACCTATTAAATTTAAGGCAGTTTTAATAGGGATAGGATTTGTTTCTATAAATAAGGTGTTAGATAGTTTTAGATTTTCTAATTGAAGGTCTAAAGCTTTTTTTACATCTCCATTTAAATAGCACTTTATCATGGTGTGCACAGCATTAGGAATAATATTGCCTAGTACTGATATAACTCCCTTACCACCTAAAGACAATATAGGTATAGCTTGATCATCATTTCCTGAATAAATATCTATTTTATCACCACATAAAGCTTTCATTTGTACTACTTGACTAATATTTCCACTAGCTTCTTTAATAGCAACTACATTTGAAAGGGTAGATAGTTCCTTTAAGTTTTCAGGAGTAATGTTAACTCCAGTTCTACTAGGAACGTTATATAAAATAATTGGTGTATTTACAGAATTATTTATTGCCTCAAAATGTTTTATTAAACCTCTTGAATTTGTCTTATTATAATAAGGAGTAATTACTAAAAGTCCGTCTACACCAACACTTTCAGCATATTTACTCATTTCTATAGATGATAGGGTGTTATTTGAACCTGTACCTGCTATAACTGGGATTCTTTTATTTACAACATCAACGGTAAATTTTATTGTAAGTCTTTTTTCTTCCTCACTCATAGTTGTAGCTTCACCGGTTGTCCCACAAATAATAATGGCATCAGTGCCTTCTTTTATGTGCCATTCTAATAATTCCTTAAGCTTTTCATAATTTACTCCATTATCATTAAAAGGAGTAACTATAGCAACACCAGAACCTTCAAAAATTGACATTAGAAATCCTCCAATCTTACTTTTTATCGATCATAAGCTCTGCAATTTGAATTGCATTTAATGCAGCACCCTTTCTAATGTTATCAGCAACCACCCATAAATTTAAACCGTTGTCCACACTAAAGTCTCTTCTAATTCTTCCTACATATATTTCATCTTTTCCTGTTACATATAAAGGTGTAGGGTACTTCAATTCTTTAGTATTATCATATACAACTACGCCTTCAGTGTTGCTTAATAAGTTAACTATATCATTTAATTCAAATTTATTTTTTAGCTCTAAGTTAATGCTTTCACTATGAGAATTTAAAACAGCAACTCTAGCAGTAGTAGCAGTTATTTTTAATGTGTCATCATGAAGAATTTTTTTTGTTTCATCAATCATCTTCATTTCTTCTTTTGTGTATCCATTTTCTTCGAATACATCAATGTGTGGTAATACATTACCTGTTATTGGATAAGGGAATTTCTTAGGTTCAATTCCTTTATAACCATCCTCTAAGTCTTTTATTCCTTGAATTCCAGCCCCTGATACCGCTTGGTAAGTTGAATATACAATTCTCTTGATTCCATACTTCTTATTAATAGCGTTTAATACAGGCATAGCTTGAATAGTAGAACAATTTGGATTAGCTATTATTCCATTATGCCACTTTATATCTTCAGGATTAACTTCAGGTACTACTAGTGGTACCTTTGGGTCCATTCTCCAAGCACTACTATTATCAATAGCAACAGCACCGATTTTAGCAAATTTAGGTGCAAACTCTAAGCTCACACTTCCCCCTGCCGAAAATAAAGCAAAATCAATTTTCTTATTTACTATATTTTCATCGCAAGTCTCCTCAACAATGAAGTCCTTTCCTTTAAATTGTAATGTTGTACCTGCGGATCTTTTAGATGCGAAAAGATACAAATTTTTTACTGGAAAATCTCTTTGCTCCAATATTTCTAAAAATTTTCTACCTACATTTCCAGTAGCCCCAACAATTGCAACGTTATACAAAAGTATCCCTCCTAAATATTATTAATATAATTTCTTATATACAATTAATATAGTTAAAGTGTTGGAAAATATCAATAGTATTGGCAAAAATAATACAAATTTCTTGTATTTACAAGGGGGAATAAATATAAGCTATGGGGGAATAATAAGCTTGAAATTTAAGAGGGAGTGAAAGTTTTGAGTAAGACACCATTAAAAAAAGTAATAAAAGCTAAATTAAAAGGGAATAAAGAATTAACACCTCAAGAAGAGTTGAGGGAAAAAATAAAATATGAAATAGCAGAGGAACTGGGTTTAAAGGATAAGGTGGATGCCTTTGGTTGGGGTGGCCTAACAGCAGAAGAAACAGGTAGAATTGGAGGAATTATGACAAAAAGAAAAAAAGATCTTCATATACCTACCAATAATGAAATTCTTGGTAGAAAATAAATTGACTTAATGAAGGAATAGCTTTAATATATTTGTAGTAATTATAAAACTACTGGGGGAAATGTTATGGCCTATGGCGAATTTGCAAAGATTTATGATGAGTTAATAAATGAAGATATTAACTATGATTTAATGGTAGTAAGATTGAAAGAAATAATTGATAGATATCAAAGTGATCCAGTTGATTATTTAGATTTAGCTTGCGGAACAGGTAACATTGGCGTAAGAATGGCTAAATATTTTAAATCTACATATGCAGTTGATTTATCTGAAGATATGCTAAGGGAGGCTTTTGATAAATTTAAAGCTGAAAGGATTAAAGCTAAAATTATATGTCAAGATATGAGAGAACTTTCCTTAAATCATAAATTTGATGTAATAACATGCGTATTAGATTCAACTAATTATCTTATAGAAGATGGTGATTTAGAAAAATACTTTTTAGGAGTATATGAACATCTTAAAGATGGAGGATTATTTGTTTTTGATATCAATTCTTTTTATAAATTAACCAATATTTTAGGAAACAATATTTACACATACAGTTCTGATGATGTTTTTTATACTTGGGAAAATACAATTGAAGATAATGTTGTAAATATGTTTTTAACTTTCTTTGTTAAGGAGAAAAATGAACTTTATGAAAGATTTGAAGAAGAGCATTTTGAGAGAGCTTATGAAGAAAGTGAAATAGAAGAAGTTTTAAAGCAAGTAGGATTTACGCTATTAGGTAAATTTGATGGATACAATAGAGATGAAGTACAACAAGAAAGTGAAAGAATTTTATATGTTGTAGGAAAGAATATGGAGGGATAGTATGAAAGATAAAATTATAAGAGCAACTGCTAAGGATGGTATGGTTAGAATAATTGGTGGTATCACAACTACTATGGTTAATGATGGAACTAGCGTTCATGAATGTACGCCTTTAGCATCTGCAGCATTAGGAAGAATGTTAACAGCAGCGGCTTTAATGGGAAGAACATTAAAATCAGATGATGAAGTTGTAACTATAAAGATAAATGGCGGAGGAATAGCTAAGGGAGTAACAGTTACAGGATATCAAAATGCATCAGTTAAAGGATTTATAGGTAATCCATATATAGAATTGCCGCTAAATGCTAAAGGTAAATTAGATGTAGGTGGAGCAATAGGCAAGGATGGTTTATTATATGTAATAAAGGATTTAGGACTAAAAGAACCATATGTAGGCCAAGTTCCAATACAAACTGGAGAAATTGCTGAAGATCTAACATATTATTTTACTGTTTCTGAGCAAACTCCTTCAGCAGTATCATTAGGGGTGCTTGTAGATAAGGACTATTCAATAAAGGCTGCAGGTGGCTTTGTAATTCAAATGATGCCAGGTGCAGATCCATTATTAGCAGATTTATTAATGTATAGATTAGAAGAAATACCTTCAATAACAACAATGATAAGTGAAGGTAAAACAATTGAAGAAATATTAGAATTCATTTTTGATGGAATGGATTTAAAGATATTAGACGAAGTTGAACCTAAGTATGTTTGTGATTGTTCAAGAGAAAGAATAGAAAAAGCCTTAATTAGTATAGGTGAAAAAGACTTAAGAGAAATATATGAAGAGGGTAAAGAAGAAGAAGTTGTTTGTCACTTCTGTAATAGAAAATATAAATTTACTAATGAAGACATCAAAGATTTATTAGATAAGGCTACTAAGAAGTAATTAATAAAAGACTGCTACAAAATATAAAAAATTGTAGCAGTCTTTTTTATGGAGGCGCCGCCCAGATTTGAACTGGGGATAAAGGTTTTGCAGACCTCTGCCTTACCACTTGGCTACAGCGCCAAAGCTTATATTAATAATGTATACATTAATCTTAGATTTGATACTACTTTTATAAAGATTGATTTATAATGAAGTGGCCAAAAGGAAATACTAGTTGTAATAGGAGGTGATACTTATGAATTTACAAGAGAAATTTAATGAAATTGAAAAACATTTATTAGAAGATAATAAACCTTCGGTATATTTAAATGAATTAAAGAGTTCAGGGCAACTATCTGTAGAACCTTTTAATTGGTTAATAAGTCTAGAAAAAATAGAACAATCACCTAAACATCATCCAGAAGGAGATGTATGGGCTCATACTATGATGGTTGTTGATAAAGGGAGTTCTTATAGAGAGTATGTAGAAGATAAAAGTGTATTTATGTGGGCACTATTATTGCATGACTTAGGGAAGAGAAGTACAACTAAGCTAAGAAATGGAAGATGGACTTCCTATGATCATGATAAGGTTGGAAGAAAGGATTCCTATGACTTTTTAAGTTGTTTTAATTTGGATGAAGAATTTAAAACTAAGGTTTCTATATTAGTAAGATATCATATGCATTTATTATTTATAATGAACAAATTGCCTTATGGAGATATAAATGGGATGAAAAAAGAAGCTAATCTACATGATTTATCATATGTATTTTTAAGTGATAGGTTAGGTAGAGGAGGAATGGATAAAGAAGAAATAGAAGAGGTAGAAAAAGAAGTAGAGTTATTTAAAAATAAGTTTTTGAAAAAATAAGAAATAGGATTAAGTTTTAAAGCTTAATCCTATTTTTAATTATTTAAAGGTAAATAATTTTCATAGAAACATTTTTATAACTCCTACGTAATATATATGGAAAGCTAGATGCATAAGAGACTTCCTCGGTCTATGAGCTTTCCTTTTTTTAACGCTATTGGCTCTATATCATGCTTGTAAAGAAAGTTATAAACTTCTTTTCCGTAAGCATAAGAATTTAATTCGCCAAATAAGGCTAATTTATTTTCAGATATCATTCCGCCAACTCCTCCTATGAATCCATAATTCAAAGAGGGTAATAGTATGTCCCCAGGGGGAATAAGAAGTACGTCTAAGTCTTCTTGAATTAATTTTTTATATATTCCTTTATCACTTGTAATGAAGGCGTCTTTTCCTAGTGGTAATATGGAACATTTGCAATATCCTTGCTTAACGTTAATTACCTTTTTACTATTTTGAAGTTTAAGAAGGTTTGGGTCTGTGTAATTTAAATTGTGAACAAAAAGATTATCAGTAATTAGTGCATTTATAATTATATTTTCTGGGTAATTAGTTCCTAAGGAATTCTCAGAGAGTGTATAACTAATTTCATTAGAGGACAATAAGTTTAAAAAATCCTTAGAAATATCTTTTTGCACAATAACTTTCTTATTCTTCTTATCAAGGATGTTAAGTTGGATATCTACATGGCCATTTATAGCTTCATAAACCTTTGGACATTTTGGTATTAAAATAGGTTCTATATTTAAATCTATTAATTTATTTAATTCTTCATTACTAATTCTGTAGTCTAAAAAACAAAACATGATAAAAACTCCTAAATATTTATATAAGAATACATTACTATATCATGTAAATAAAAATCAATATGTACAAAGGGTTAAAAATAAATTCCGTATATTGAAGAGATTTTAATACATACTATTACTATGGAAGGGAGTGAAACCCATGCTTGTACTACAGTTAGCTTATTCGGGTGAATTAGACTTTGTTGAAGAACTTCAAGAGCTAAAGGAACTATTGAAAAAGAAGCACATAATAATAGGTGTGGTTGAAAGTTTAGAAGGGAAGACACATGTTATAAAAGTTATGTGTGATGATTTGAATTATAGTGATAGAATAGGTAATATAATTAATTTATATATTAGTAATATCCTTTATAAAATTGTTATTACAAAATACAAAGAAAAAGAACTTTTTGAGTATTTGACAGACACATACTTTTTCTTGAAGCAAGATGAAATATTAGAAGTAGAGGAAGAGATTATGAATGTCCTATATTGTGAGGAAGGTGTTCATGATTCTAATTTTATATTTTATTCTAATAAAACAAATGCAATTATAGATAAAATAAAAGAATGTATTGAAGAAAATAATGAGATTAATATTAATGGATTCATTACTTTTAGGATGCGAGAATTAAGAAAAGATATTGAAGATGTGATAGATAAAGTAGTTGAAAAGTATATGGTTGAAAAAGAATATAGAGAATTTATACGACTGTTAAAGTACTTTGTTGAAATTCAAGAGTGTAGAGTTGAGGAGATTAACTTAACAGCCTTACCGTCAGGAGGATATATAGTAACAGATGGATATGGAGAAGATATATTTCCTACATTTTTAAACGAATTATCCGACTGTAAAATAGGAATAGATGCCAATGTTGAAGATATAGTTATAAGTGGTCTAATAACTAATGCCCCTCAAAAAATAATAATACACAAAAGAGAGGAATGCAAAAATAAAGAGTTTATAGAAACTATAATAAATGTATTTGGTGAAAGAGTAGTATTTTGTGACGGATGTAAATTGTGCTCAAAAACTAATATAAAAATGTAAAAAAGTTGTTGACAATGTATATAAGCAATGATAAAATAACATTTGTTAAGAAGAAACAGCCGTTTCTCACCATGCAACTTTGAGTTAGCTTGGTTATTTATCTAGATTATTTATGTGAAGTAATTACGATAATAGAAAACGGCGTTTTACGCCGTTTTTTTTATATTATAAAGTTTGCTTTAATTTTTTCGGAGGTGAAAACTATTAATAAAAATTATATAGTGAATGAGGATATTAGAGACAAGGAAATCAGAGCTATTGGTGCTGATGGTTCTCAATTAGGTATCTTACAAACAAAAGAAGTCCTTAAGATGGCTGAAGAAGCGGAGTTAGATTTAGTGATGATATCACCAAATGCTAAGCCTCCAGTTTGTAAAATAATGGACTTAGGAAAGTTCATTTATGAGCAATCAAAGAAGGAAAAAGAAGCTAAGAAGAAGCAAAAAGTTGTCAGCATTAAAGAGGTAAGAGTTAGTCTTACAATAGAAGAACACGATATCGAAATTAAAGCTAAAAATGCTAGAAAGTTCTTATTAGACGGAGACAAAGTTAAGATCACTGTTAGGTTCAGAGGAAGAGAAATGGAACTTAGTCACTTAGGTGCAAAGATCCTTGAAAACTTCGCTAACAAATTGGCTGATGTAGGTAATATAGAAAAGCCAATTAAAAAAGAAGGAAGAAATATGACAGTGGTTATTGGCCCTAAAAAGGCATAAACTGAGAGGAGGAAATTTATCATGCCAAAAATGAAAACTCATAGAGGTGCAGCAAAAAGATTCAAGAAGACAGGTACAGGAAAGCTAAAGAGAGCTAAGGCTTTCAAGAGCCATATCTTAACTAAGAAGAGCTCAAAAAGAAAGAGAAATCTTAGAAAGACAGGATATGTTTCAACTACTCAAGAAAAAGCAATGAAGAAATTATTACCATATCTATAAGAATTGGTACAGGAGGTTTAAGGAATGGCAAGAGTAAAAAGAGCGGTTAATTCTCGTAAGAATCATAAAAAAGTTTTAAAGCTTGCAAAAGGATACTACGGTGGTAAGAGCAAGTTATTTAAGACTGCTAACGAATCAGTTATTAGAGCATTAAGAAATGCTTATGTTGGAAGAAGATTAAAGAAGAGAGATTACAGAAGATTATGGATAGCTAGAATAAATGCTGCTACAAGAATGAATGGTCTTTCTTATTCAAAGTTCATGAATGGAATTAAGTTAGCTGGAGTTGACATAAACAGAAAGATGTTATCTGAAATAGCTATCAACGATCCAAAAGCATTTGCAGACTTAGTTGAATTAGCTAAGAAGCAATTAAACGCTTAATATAAGAATGCGGCCTAAGGTCGCATTTTCTTTTAATATTAATAAAGTAGTAAAATGCTTTATTATTTAAAGAAAAAAGTTACTTAGGGTATATTATGTCTTGCTTGGTATGATAATACTATTGGGCAGGATATTATATACTTTTACTTTTATATAAATATAAAAACAAAAGAAAATTAATTTGGTTTATAAAGAGATATAATAAAGCATGAACTTTTGGAGTGATTTTATGCAAAAAATAAAGAGGATTAATAAATATAAATTAAATGGTGTGCAGACGCTAGCCCTTGGATTCATTGCTGTAATTATTATTGGTGGCTTGATACTTAGCTTACCTATATCTTCTGCAAGTGGCGAGAGTACTAATTTACTAGATGCTCTATTTACATCTACTTCTGCTGTATGTGTTACTGGTTTAGTAACATTAGATACAGGGACTCATTGGAATGCATTTGGGCAAACAGTAATCATACTACTAATAGAAATTGGTGGTCTAGGTTTCATGTCATTTACTACTTTTGTAGCAATATTATTAGGTAAAAAGATAACTCTTAGAGATAGATTAATGGTACAAGAAGCTTTGAATACATTTAGTATACAAGGTCTTGTAAAAATGGTTAAATATGTACTTGGATTCACTTTTGCAGTTCAATTCTTTGGAGCATTGCTGTTATCAACACAGTTTATACCGGAGTTTGGACTAAAAAGGGGATTCTTTTATAGTATATTTCATTCAATATCTGCTTTTTGCAATGCTGGTTTTGATTTGTTTGGTAAATTTTCAAGTCTTACTGGATTTTCAAGTAATGTAGCAGTAATTTTAACAATAAGTGCACTTATTATTATTGGAGGTTTAGGTTTTACAGTATGGCTTGAAATATATAACTATAAGTATAAAGGAATAAAAAAGTTATCCGTACATGCTAAAATAGTTTTATTGATAACAGGTGCATTATTAATAGGTGGATTTGTAGCTATGTTTTTTATAGAGTATAGCAACCCAGAAACTATTGGTGGTATGGGGTTAAAGGATAAGTTATTGAATTCCTTCTTTGCATCTGTTAGTCCAAGAACAGCAGGGTTTAATAGTGTATCTACAGATGGAATGACAACAGCAGGTAAGTTCTTGACAATTATATTAATGTTTATTGGAGGATCACCAGGTTCAACAGCGGGAGGCCTTAAAACAGCAACTTTTGGTTTGGTAGTACTTACAGTTATAAGTGTAATTAAAGGTAGAGAAGATACAGAAGCCTTTGGAAGAAGATTTGCCAAGGAATTAGTATATAAGGCTTTTGCATTATTGATAATAGCAATGGGATTAATAATAGTAGTTACAATGTTATTATCAGTAACTGAAAAAGGAATAGAATTTATAGATTTACTATATGAAGCAACTTCAGCCTTTGCTACAGTAGGGTTAACTACAGGTGTTACACAAAAATTAAGTACAGTAGGTAGAATTATTATAATGATAATGATGTACTTTGGTAGAGTTGGTCCGCTAACTGTTGCTCTTGCACTTACTAATAGAAAGAAAAAAGTTGATTATAAATATCCAGAAGGAAAGATATTAATAGGTTAGGGGATGATTTTATGGCTAATAAACAATTTGTTGTAATAGGACTTGGAAGATTTGGTGCATCAGTAGCGAAAACATTATATTCTTTAGGAAATGACGTTTTGGTTATTGATAAAGATGAGGATTTAATTCAAGATATATCAGATAGTGTTACTCATGCAGTACAAATGGATGCAACTGATGAAAATGCATTAAGAACATTAGGACTTAGAAATTTTGATGTTGCAGTAGTTACAATAGGTGCTAATATTCAATCCAGCGTAATGGTAACGCTACTAGTAAAAGAATTAGGTGTAAAATATATAATTGCTAAAGGAAACAGTGACTTACATGCAAAAGTATTATATAAGATTGGTGCTGATAGAGTAATTCTACCAGAAAAAGATATGGGAGTTAGAGTTGCTCACAATCTAGTTTCATCAAGTATACTTGATTATATAGAATTATCACCTGATTATAGTATAATGGAAATTGAGGCTTTAGATGAATGGCAAGATAAAACATTAAGAGATCTTAAGCTTAGAAGTAAGTACGGAATAAATGTAATGGCCATTAAGAAAGGTGATGAAATTAATCTTACGCCTTCAGCAGATGATACTGTTGAATCGAAAGATATTATTGTTGCTATAGGGTCAGCTCAAGATTTAGCAAGTCTTGAAGGTGTAATAGTTAAATTTAAATAATTGAGGTGTAAACTTTGGTTCTTATAGAAAGTAAAGATAACAATTTATTTAAAGAAACTAAAAAGCTTAAAGAGAGAAAAGGAAGAAATAAGAGCTCTAAGTATTTAATAGAAGGATTTAGATTAATAGAAGAAGCTTGTAAAGCAAATCTGCCTATAGAATGTATTTTTATAAGCCATAGGTTAGAAGAAAACAAGTTTGAGGAATATTTAGGGAAATATATAACAAATAGTATGAAACTTTATACATTGAAAGATAGCTTGTTAAGGGAGTTATGCTCAACTGAAGAGCCTCAAGGAGTTGTTGCAGTTGTTAGGATGAATGAAGTTGACTTAAATAAAGAAGGTAGTTTTTATATTCTATGTGATAAGGTTCAAGACCCTGGTAATTTGGGTACTATTATTAGAACTGCTCATGCAGCAGGTGTGGATGGAGTAATTTTAACTAAGGGAACCGTTGATATATATAATGAAAAGACTATACGTTCTACAATGGGATCTATGTTTTATATTCCAATAATATTAGAGGATAGTGATTTTACAATTACTAAATCCTTAATAAATAAGGGCTTTTCTCTTTTAGCTACATCTTTAGATGGTGATAAGGATTTCTTTAAAGAAGATTTAAGCGGGAAGATTATTATCTCCGTAGGCAACGAAGGCAATGGTGTAAGTGAAGATGTATATAACCTTTCTAATAAGAAGGTAAAAATACCTATGCCAGGAGGAGCGGAGTCACTAAATGTAGCAATAGCTACATCTATAGTGATTTATGAAAAAGTTAGACAGAATCAGTTGAATTTTTAGAAAAACATTTGTATAATAGGAAAGTAATAGAATATTAAATAAACTATGATTGAGAGAGTAAATATAAGGAACTTTTTCAGGGAGAAGGGGTCGTGGACTGAAAGCCTCTTTACAGGGAATTATATTGAAGTTCGCTCAGGAGTTCTAACTATGAAATAATAGTAGTAGTTAGCGGGGAACCGTTAAATTAACTAGAGTTGGGTATCTATTTTTATAGAACCAATTAGGGTGGTAACGCGGATAATCCGTCCCTTTTTTAGGGACGGTTTTTTTATTTTATAGAGAAAAATCTATAAAGTATTCAATGGCCCTAGAGGTAAAGAAGAAAGGAGAATAAAAATGCAAGAAAAGTTAATGCAAATTCAAGAAGTTGCTTTAAAAGAAATTGAAGAGGCAAATAACAGTTCAGCTCTTAGTGATATAAGAGTTAAGTATTTAGGTAAAAAAGGTGAACTTACAACTATTTTAAAAAGTATGGGTGGTTTATCAAAAGAAGAAAGACCTATAGTTGGTAAGATGGTTAATGACGTTAAGAAGGTTGTTGAGGAAAAACTAGATGCAGCTATTAACGCTATAAAAGAAAAGGAAAAGAATGAAAAACTTCAAAATGAAATTATAGATATTACTCTTCCAGGAAAGAAGAATGTATTAGGAAAGAGACACCCATTAGAATTAACTCTTGAAAGAATAAAGGATATATTTATATCAATGGGATTCTCAATTGAAGATGGTCCTGAAGTAGAATTAGACCACTATAACTTCGAAGCTTTAAATATTCCTAAAAACCATCCAGCTAGAAGTGAACAAGATACATTCTACATTAATGATAATATAGTTTTAAGAACTCAAACTTCACCAGTTCAAATAAGAACTATGGAGAATCAAGAACCACCAATAAAGATGATATCTCCAGGTAAGGTTTATAGATCAGATGCAGTAGACCCTACACACTCACCAATATTCTACCAAATGGAAGGGTTAGTTGTAGCTAAAGGAGTAACATTTGCAGATCTTAAGGGAACTTTAGAACTATTTGCAAAGAAGATGTTTGGAGATAAGGTTCAAACTAAGTTTAGACCTCACCATTTCCCATTTACAGAACCATCAGCTGAAATGGATGCTTCATGTTATGTATGTGGAGGAAAAGGATGTAATGTATGTAAGGGATCAGGTTGGATAGAATTACTTGGTTGTGGAATGGTTCATCCAAATGTATTAAGAAACTGTGGTATAGACCCAGAAGTATATAGCGGATTTGCTTTTGGCTTTGGTATAGATAGAATGGTAATGCTTAGCTACGGCTTAGATGATATCAGATTATTATATGAAAGTGATATGAGATTCTTAAATCAATTCTAGAGGAGGATAAGGGAATGAAAGTACCATATAATTGGCTAAATGATTATGTTGATATAAATGTAGATGCAAAAGAATTAGGTGATATTCTTACTTTAACAGGTTCTCAACTTGAAGAAGTAGAAATACAAGGTGACAATATAAAGAATGTAGTTGTATGTCATATTTTAAAGATAGAAAAACACCCTGATGCTGATAGATTAAATGTTTGTCAAGTAAATATAGGAACAGAAGAAATTCAAATAGTTACAGCTGCTACAAACATGAAGGAAGGGGATAAGGTTCCAGTTGCTCTTCATAAATCTATTTTAGCAGATGGAACTGAAATTAAGAAAGGTAAGATGAGAGGGGTAGTATCTAACGGTATGTTCTGCTCAGAAGAAGAGCTTGGAATTGCTGGAGATGAACCAGTTCATGGATTAATGATTTTACCTGAAGATGCTCCTGTAGGAATGGATATTAAAGAGTATCTTAAGCTTAATAAAGCAATATTAGATTTTGATATAACTTCTAATAGACCAGATTGTTTAAGCATGGTTGGTATGGCTAGAGAAACAGCAGCAGCTTTAGGAACTAGTTACAAAATGCCGAACATGAGCTTTGAAACAAAATCTACAAAGAATATAAATGATGAGTTAGAAGTAGAGATAAAGAGTAACCTTTGCAACAGATATATGGCAAGAGGAGTAAAAAACGTAAAGGTAGCTCCTTCCCCAGCTTGGATGCAAGAAAGACTTCTTGAAGCAGGTATTAGGCCTATAAATAATATTGTAGACATTACAAACTTTGTTATGCTTGAAATTGGAGAACCAATGCATGCCTTTGATGCTAGACAAATAACATCAAAGAAGATTGTTGTAGATACTGCTAAGGATGGAGAAAAATTCACTACTTTAGATGAGCAAGAGAGAGAATTAAATTCAACTGTTCTTTGCATTAAGGATGGAGATAGAACAATAGGTCTTGCAGGTATAATGGGAGGCTTAAACTCTGAAATAGAAGAGGATACTACAGAAGTAGTATTTGAATGTGCTAATTTTGATGGAACTAATATAAGAGTTAACTCAAAAGCACTAGGAATAAGAACTGAAAGCTCAGCAAGATTTGAAAAGGATATAGATCCAAACCTAGCTGAATTAGCTATTAATAGAGCATGTGCCCTTGTATGTGAATTAGGTGCAGGTGAAGTAATGGAAGGAACTATAGACATATATCCAAATAAGAAAGAAGAAGGTCATTTAACTGTTTCTGCTAGTTGGATTAATAAGTTCTTAGGTACAGAAATACCTGTAGAGGATATGAAGAAATACTTAGATTCTTTAGATATGCCTACAACAATAAATGGAGATGATTTGGAAATTACAGCTCCTACATTTAGAGTTGATATAGCTATAAAAGAAGATATAGCTGAAGAGGTAGCAAGAATCTACGGATACGATAAAATACCTACTACTGTATTTGATGAAACACCAACAAGAGAAAACAAACACAGAAATGAAGTATTAAGAGGGGTTGTAGTTGATGCTTTAATAGCTTCAGGAATAAATCAATCTATATCTTATTCATTTGTATCACCAAAGGTATTTGATAAAATAAGATTACCAGAAGATTCACCATTAAGAGATGTAGTTAAAATTAAGAATCCTTTAGGAGAAGATTACTCAGTAATGAGAACTTCAACTATACCATCTATGATGGATTCATTAGGAAGAAATTATTCTAGAAGCAATGAATATGCTAGATTATTTGAAATAGGAAAAGTATATCTTAAGAATGAAGATGACAACAAGTTACCAACTGAAAAGAATGTTTTAACGATTGGTATGTATGGAAACTGCGATTTCTTAGATCTTAAGGGTGTTGTAGAAAATGTACTTGATAGATTAGGAATAACTAAGGCAAGATTTGTACGTGAAAGTGAAAATCCAAGCTTCCATCCAGGTAAAACTGCTGGAATTCAATTAAGAGGTAAATCTGCAGGTGTGTTTGGAGAAATACATCCAGATGTACAAGAAGCTTATGGACTAGATGTTCCAGCCTACATTGCTGAGTTAGATTTAGATTTATTATACGAAGCTTCTGAAACAGTTAAGAAGTATACACCTATTCCTAAGTTCCCAGCAGCAACAAGAGATATAGCTATATTAGTAGATGACTCTGTTCTTGTTGGAGATATTGAAGAGGCTATAAGAAAAGCAGGAGGTCCTTTAGTAGAAAAAATAACTTTATTTGATATATATAAGGGAACTCAAATTGAAGAAGGAAAGAAGAGCATAGCATATGCAATAGTTTATAGAGATCCTAAGAAGTCATTAACTGATAATGATGTAAATAAGGTTCATGATAAGATATTAAAAGCATTAGAGCATAAATTAGGAGCTCAATTAAGATAATTTCCTAGATGTTTAAAAAGCAGTATATTTGTTTAGAACAAATATACTGCTTTAATTTAACTATTTATAATTTCGTTAGTAGAGATATTTGAATTTTTAACTCTGTTAAACACATCTTCACTAAGGCCTTCTATATCGTTTGATTCTAGAATTTTATTTGTAGGTAATATATTATAGACAGTTTTTCCTGAAGCATTAATATATTTATAGACCCAAGTTGGTTCTGTCTCATAAGAAGTTAACTTTACCTTGTTATTAGAATCTTTAGTAATAAAAAGTTTAACCATTAACCCATCTTCAGATTTTAAATTTCCCATTGTTTCAAATCTTTGATTAGATATAAAGTTTCCTAAAGAATAGCAAACCAATGTTTCATTTCCGTTAGTATTATTTTTTAGCGTTCTTATAGGTTGTACCACATGAGGGTGACTTCCAAAGATAACATTTACCCCAATGGAATTTAACATACCTGCCAATTTTTCTTGTTGTACACTTGGTTGTAGCTGATATTCATTTCCCCAGTGTATATAGAAAATAGTAAATTCAGCTCCATCTTTAATCATATTATCATAAGTAGACTTCATATTATTTATGTCATTTTCTATATTAGAATCACTAAATAAGTTTATTTTAGGCTCCATTTCCTTAGATAAAGGAAGTCCATTTATATACCTATAGCCATTTTTATCTATTGTTGAATAAGTATAATTAGTTATTCCAATCTTTATACCTTTTATATCCTTAACTATATAATTTTTATCGCTAATCTGATCTTTTATTCCAAGAAGATCTAAACCAGCTTCTTTTATTAATTTAGCAGTACTTTCAATACCCTTATCGCCCATATCGTTAATGTGATTATGAGTAGAACATGCCATATCAAAACCTGCATTCTTTATGGAATCTAATATTTCTTTAGGACTATTAAACTTTGGATAGCCACTAAAATTATGACCATTACCTAGATAAGTGGTTTCAGAGTTACATATAGCTAAATCAGAAGTTGATATATAATCTTTTACATAAGAGAAAAAGTCATCATAATTATAAGTATTTGTTTTTGAATCGTATCCTGAATAAACTTGTTCCATATGCATAATAACATCTCCTGCGCCAAGTACAGAGATGGTTGTATCTTCTTTTTCAGCTATGGTAGGAGTAGTTGGCTCATTATAGCTATTACAAGATATAATTGTAAATGATAAAATTAAAGTTAATAATATTGAACAAATTATTTTCTTATTTTTCATATAAGCACCTCGCTAAAGAAATAATATCATAAAGTAAAAAGTTTGTAAATTTTTTACAATAAGAAGAGGACTTTTAAAGAAGTAAAACTATAAAATAGATTTAAAATATATTGTGGAAGAGTGAATATTTGCTTTTCTTGGACTTGAGTTTTTCCATAGAAGAAGCAAAATAAATATTTAATCCACTTTTTTGTAAATAAGTAAGGTACTTTTTGTAAAACATAATTGTTTTATGTAATAATTTCACCTATAATTAAATATATAAGGTTTCGTGAGGTGTTTAATATGATAAAGGTTACCGTTAAAATAAATGGAATTGAATATAGCTTAAAGGGTAGGGAAGATGAAAACTATCTAAAGGAAGTAGCTGAATATGTAAATAGTAAAATGAATGAGATAAAAACTAAAAATCCATTATTAAGTACTGTTGATTCGGGTGTACTTGCAGCTTTAAATATTGCAGATGAATTATATAAAGCTGATATTGAGATAGAAGAGTTTAAAAAGAAAAAGGAATCATTAGAAGAGAGAAATTCAGGACTTAGAGAGGGTATAAAAGAAGCAAGGGAAGAAAATGAAAAGGTAAAAGCAGAAAAAGAAAAAGCAGTAAAAGATCTAGAAGGTAAGATTAAGGTACTACAAGATGAAATAAAAGTGCTTATGGAAGAAAAGAATGTTTTAGCCATAGAAAATAATGATATAAAGAAAGATAATAACATTCTAACAAACCTTAATAACAAGCTTAATGAAGAAATTGTACAAGTTAATAATTTAAGTGAAATACTTAATAAAGAAATAGTTGAAATAAAAGAAAAGAATTCAGCCCTAAAGAATAATATAGACAAATATGTAGAGGGTGAAAAGGATTATAAAGCACAAATAGAAAAGTTAAATAACGAAATTAAAAATTTAAATGATAATATTGAGGGAAATAAAAAGAAGGAAGATGTTTTAAAAGAAGAAATTAGTAATCTTAAAAAACAAAATTCTAAGCTAGATGAAGATGTGAATAGAGCTTTAAATTCTAAATCTTTATTAGAAGAGGAGTTAGACCTAACTAAAGCTAAGAACCAAGAAGTTAAGGAACAATTAAACTCATTAAACTATAACTTAAGTGATTTAGAATATAAGTATGAAGATAATAAGAAAGAGTTGGTAAAAGAAAAAGAGTTGAATAGGTCTTTAGTAGAAGAGTTAAATTCAATTCATAAGAATATAAAATCTCTAGAAGATGATAATTTACAAAATAACGAAAATGTTGAATTATTAAATAAGGAAATCATTGAATTAAAAGATGAACTTGAAGTGAAAAATAATGAATTAATTGAAGCTAGAGATAAGGCTGAAAAGCTATCATATGAAAAGCAAAAAATAATGGAAAATGGTAAAGATTCTAGACAAGAGTTAAAGACTAGCAAATATAAAGTTTTAGATCTAGAAAAGAAATTAATGGATGCTCAAATAGAAATAGCAAAATTAAAAAAGGAAAGAAATCCTTTAATGAAATAAGTTGTTAAGAGACAAGAGAGTAACATCATTGTCTCTTTAATTTTGTATAAAATTATAAATTAGCATAAAAAGATGTTTTATGATATAACTTTATATAGCATACTAAAGATATAGTTAAATTAATTAGGAGAGAATTAAGATGGAAAAGATAGAATTATTAGCACCAGTTGGTAGCATGGAAAGTCTTTATGCTGCTGTAAATAATGGTGCAGATGCAATATATTTAGGTGGACCTAAGTTTTCAGCTAGAGCTAAGGCTATAGAATTTGATAATGAAAAAATGAAAGTAGCAGCTGACTATTGTCATAGCTATGGAGTAAAAATATATGTAACTATGAATACAATTCTAAAAGAAAAAGAATTAAAGGATGCCATTAAATATGCTGGATACCTTTATGAAATAGGAATTGATGCCTTAATTATTCAAGATTTAGGACTTTTAAAATTAATAAAAGAAAAATATCCTGATTTTGAGGTTCATGCTTCAACTCAAATGACAATCCATAATGGAGAAGGAGCAGTTTATTTTACTGAAAAAGGATTTAAAAGAGTTGTTTTATCTAGGGAGTTAAGTTTAGAAGAAATTGAATATATATCTAAGGACTTAGGCATAGAGACAGAAATATTTGTACATGGAGCGTTATGTGTTTCGTATTCGGGACAATGTTTGATGAGCTCTATGATTGGTGGAAGAAGCGGAAATAGAGGGAAGTGTGCTCAACCATGTAGACAAGAATATAAGTTGGTTTCTGCCTCAGGTGGAGAGAAGAAGGGGCATCTTTTAAGCACTAAAGATACATGTACTATTGATGATATGAAAGATATTATAGAAAGTGGTGCATTGTCTTTAAAGGTTGAAGGAAGAATGAAAAGACCAGAATATGTGGCAGGGGTTATAGAGACATATAGGAAGGCAATAGATAAAGAGTTAGAAAACAGGGAATTCAATGTTGAAGAAGGAAAGAAAACTTTACTTCAATTATTTAATAGAGGTGGATTTGCCAATGCTTATCTAAAAAAGGATTCTGGTAAAGATATGATGAGCTTCGTTATTCCAAAGAATACTGGTTTAGAACTTGGAAAATCAGATGATAAGGGAGAAATTATCTTAAAAGAAGATATAACAATAGGTGATGGTGTAGGATATGGAAGTAAAGGCTTTACTGTAAGTAAGATACTTCTAAATGGAAAAGAGGTATTAGAAGCTGATAAGGGAGATAAGGTAAAGCTATTCCCAAAGGGATATAAAAAGGGAGATTTATTATATAAAACCTCTAGCAAAACATTATTTGATGAGCTGTCAGAGAAAATAAAACCTTATTATAGAAAGATATCACTAATTGGTGAAGTAAGATTTAATGTTGGAGAAGAGATGGTTCTTAAGGCATCTTATAAAGGCATTGATTATGTAGTTAAGGGTGATTTGGTAGAAAAAGCAGAGAAGAGGCCTTTAGATAAGGAAAGAGTTGTTGAAGCGTTAACTAAGTCAGGTGGATATCCATATAAATTAGATGAAGTTATTTTTGAAGACTTTCAGGATGGATTTATTAGAGTGGCTTCATTAAATAATTTAAGAAGAGAATTATTTGAAAAAATAATGAAAAGTGAAACTTCAAAATATAGAAGAAGAAGAGACTTAATTAATGAAGTACATGAATTTAAAGTGCCTAAAAAGCCTTTGGATTTAGATTTATTAGTAACATGTACAACTAAAGAACAACTTAATACTCTTATTGAACTTGGAGTTAAGAATATTGGGGTTGATATATATAGTAGAGAAAAAGATTCAATAGCAATAAGTGATATAAAATCTATAAGTGGTATTAATTTCTTTATACTAACACCAGAAATTATTAAGAGTGAATTTAAAGGTGTTGTAAATGTTATTGAAAAGGCAAAGGATAATGTAAAAGGGCTAATAACTGCTAATGCAGGTATAATCAATATCTATAAAGATAAAATGAATATAATAGGTGATTATAAGTTAAATGTATTTAATAGTTATGCAATAGATTTTTATAGAGAAGATATAGGAAATCTTTCATTAAGTCTTGAATTAAATAAAAGAGAAATTAAAGAAGTAATGAAGAATATGCCATCAGGAGTTGCATATCAATTGTATGGGAAAACAGAACTTATGGTTAGCGAGTATTGCCCTATAGGAAGTACATATGGTGGTAAGAATAAAGATAAGAAGTGTAACTTAGCATGTACAAGAGATAGGTTTACTTTAATTGATGAAGTTAATGAAAGATTCAGAGTTATGACAGATGTATTCTGTAGAAGCCATATTTTAAATAGTGTTGCTTTAAATCTTATAGGAGAAAAAGATGAGTTAAAAGCAATGGGGATAGAATCATTTAGAATAGATTTTAAAGATGAATCTAGGGAAGATGTTATAAAAGTATTTAAAATGTTAAATGGAGAATTAGATATAGAAACTAAGTATTATACAAAGGGATGTTATAGAAGAGGTGTAGATTAAACAATGAATGAAAGATCGCTTAGAGTATTAGAGTTTAATAAAATAAAAGAAAAGCTGAGGAAATATGCTGTAACAAGTGGTGGAAAGGAGCTTGTAGATAACTTAGCTCCTTACTCTTCAGCTTATGAAGTTAGGGAAACCCTAGAAGAAAGTAGGGAAGCCTTAGAGCTATTAATAAAAAAAGGGAATCCTCCTTTTGAGGGACTTCATGATGTTAGGGAAGGAATCGAAAGAGCTAAAAAAGGTGGGTGCTTAAATCCAGCACAATTACTTTATATAGGTAATATGCTTAGATGTACTAGTAGAATTCAAGAGTATTTAACTAGAAAAGAAGAAGAGGAAAGTTTTCCTAAGTTAGAGGATTTAGCTTATATACTTACTCCTATAAAAAACTTAGAGAATGAAATAGAGAATGCAATTGTTTCTGAAGAGGAGATTAGTGATAGAGCTAGTTCTACTCTTCACAATATTAGAAGAAGTTTAAAAGAAAAGAATTCTTCTGTTAGGGAGAAGATAAATTCTATTGTTAGAAGTAATGCGAAATATTTACAAGATGCTATTTATACAATGAGAGGAGATAGATATGTTTTACCTGTAAAAGCTGAATATAAAGGAGCTGTTCCAGGTTTAGTACATGACCAAAGTTCCACAGGTGCTACCTTGTTTATTGAACCTATGAGCCTTGTAAATTTAAATAATGAGATAAAAGAGCTTAAGCTAAAAGAACAAGCTGAAATTGAAAGAATTCTTTGGGCATTATCTAAAAAGGTTAAAGATAATTCAGATGTATGTAGCAGTAATATGAAAATTCTTTTACAAATAGATTTTATCTTTGCTAAAGGTAAATATGCATCTTCAATTGATGGAATGATGCCAAAGGTAAATGAAGATGGTTCATTTAACCTTGTAGGTGCAAAGCATCCTTTAATTGATAAGGATAATGTGGTTCCTTCAGATATATATTTAGGAAAGAACTTCTCAGTACTTATGGTTACTGGTCCTAATACGGGAGGAAAAACTGTTACTATTAAAACAGTAGGTTTATTACACTTAATGGGGATGAGTGGACTGTTAATTCCAACTAGAGATGATTCTTCAATAAGTTTCTATAGAGAAGTATTTGCAGATATAGGTGATGAACAAAGTATTGAGCAAAGCTTATCAACATTCTCATCTCATTTAACTAATATTGTTGGAATAATGAGAGAAGCTGATAGAGATTCATTAGTTTTATTTGATGAATTAGGAGCAGGAACTGACCCTACAGAAGGAGCAGCCCTTGCTACAGCTATAATAGAAACCCTAAAAGAAAGAGGTACTAAGATAATTGGTACAACTCACTATAGTGAATTAAAGGGATATGCACTAAAGACTCCTGGAGTAGAAAATGCATCAGTTGAGTTTGATGTTGAAACACTAAGACCTACTTATAGATTACTTATAGGGGTGCCAGGTAAATCAAATGCCTTTGAAATTAGTAGAAGATTAGGTTTAGATGATTTTGTAATAGAAAAAGCTAAGGGATTTGTATCTGAAGAGAATATGCAATTTGAAGATTTAATTAGGGATCTTCAAGAAAAGAGTATTATCGCTAATAGAGATGCAAGAGAAGCAGAAAGAATAAAAATTGAGACTGAAAAAATAAAGAGAACATATGAAGAAAAACTAAAGAGATTAGAGACTACTAGGGATAAGGCTTATAATGAAGCAAGAAGAGAAGCTAAGGAAATAATATCAGCTGCAAAAGATGAGGCTGATGAAATTCTTAAGGCCATGAGAGAACTTGAGAAGCTTGGTATATCAGGTGGAGGAAGAAAACGCCTTGAAGAGGAAAGAAAAAAATTAAAGGATTCCTTAGAGGATAGAGAAAAAGCGTTAATAAAAGAAAGAGAAAATGCTGGAGAAGCCATAGAAAAAGTTACATTAGGAATGGAAGCTTTCTTACCTTCTTTAAATCAGAAAGTAATTATAATATCAATGCCTGATAATAAAGGAGAAGTTCAAGTTGAAGCTGGTATAATGAAAATAAATGTAAAACTAAAAGATTTAAGAAAAGCTGAAAAGACTAAAGAAGAAAAGGTTAGAAAGAAGAGAGAAGTAAAATTAAATTTAAGATCAGTAGAAAGTAGATTGGATCTAAGAGGGCTTGATGCCGAAGAAGCTTGCTATAGAACTGATAAATATTTAGATGAAGCTTATATGGCAAACTTAGGAGAGGTTACTATAGTCCATGGAAAAGGAACTGGTATTTTAAGAAAAGCAATAAACGATATGTTAAAGAGACATCCTCACGTAAAAAGCTATAGATTAGGTGCATATGGCGAAGGTGGAGATGGAGTAACAATGGTAGAATTAAAATAATGAACAAAATTCGACAAAGCATCTTTATTTTTTGAGTTAATTCTAATATAATAAGTTTATTGTTATGTACTAAAGAGTAGGGAGCTGGAAAAGTAATATGAAAAGTGATAATGCATACGTGTTAGTGTTAGGGGCGTCTATAGTTGATATTTTGGGATTTAGTCAAAATACTTATAAGCAAAAAGATTCAATACCAGGAAAGATAAAGATATCTTTAGGTGGTGTTTGTAGAAATATTGCTGAAAATATGGCAAGAGTTGGAGTTAATACAAAATTCATTTCAATACTTGGTGATGATGAGCAGGGAAGAAATATTTTAGAACATTCTAAAATAATGGGATATAATATGGAGCATTCTTTACTTCTTGAAAATAGAAGAACACCAACATACATGGCAGTATTGGATGAAAATGGAGAAATGGTATCTGCTATTGTAGATATGCACTGTTTGGATGAAATGGATGAAGATTTTATAGATTCTAAGAAAGAAATTATATGCAATGCAGAGTATACATTTTTAGATGCAGATAATCCTAAACTAATGGAGCACATATTAACTACTTATAGTGAAAAAACTAAATTTGTTTTAGATCCTGTTTCTGCTGTAAAAGCTGAAAAAATAAAACATTTAATAAAGTATTTCCACACGATAAAGCCTAATAGATATGAAACAGAAATTCTTTGTGGTTTTAAAATAAACAACGATGATGATTTAATAAGAGCTGGGGAATATTTCTTATCATTAGGAATTAAAAATGTATTCATAAGTTTAGATGAAGATGGTATATTCTATACAAATGGAACGGAGCAAGGAAGAGTTAAGGCTAGTGCTGTAAAAGTTAAAAACACTACTGGAGCAGGAGATTCATTTGTTGCTGGTGTAGGATATGGATATATGAATAACCTTTCTTTAAAGGATACAGCTAAATATGCAATTGCTATGTCAGTTATAACTATAACTCATGAAGATACAATTAATCCAAAGATGAATAAGGATTATGTTGAATACTATATGGATAAAATTCAATGGGACGAAAAAGAAATATAAATTAATAATATCATTATAAGAATCTTAGTGAAAACTAAGGTTCTTATTTTTGATATATATGAAAGTGTAAAATTTTAATTAGTTATAAATCAATATCTATGGACTATGTGATGGAACAAGTAAAACAAAGATCTACTACATCTTTTTTGCAAAGAAATTTTAAAATATGGTACAATTTAGAAGTAGATTATATATAAGGAGCAATAGTGTTATGTATTTAATAAGTGCATGTTTATGTGGAGTAAATTGTAAATATAGTGGTAAAAACAATTTGAATGATAGATGCTTGGAGTTATTAAGGGATGGAAATGCTTTATTAGTTTGCCCAGAACAATTAGGGGGACTTTCTACCCCAAGAGAACCTGCAGAAATAATAGGAAGTCCTAAAGATGTTTTAGAAGGAACAGATGGGAAAATTATAAGTATATCTGGTAAAGATGTAACAGAAGAATTTTTAAAGGGTGCAAAAGAAACTTTGAAAATTGCTAAAGCTATAGGTGCAAAAAAGGCTATACTAAAGGAAGGAAGTCCATCATGTGGATGTAATTTTATATACGATGGGAGTTTTTCTGGTAATAAAATAAGAGGAAAAGGTCTTACAGCCTATATGTTAGAAAGGGAGGGAATAAAAGTTATTTCAGAACAGGAAGAATTTTAACTATAAGAGGAAATGAGGCATATGAGAGAGGACATGAGAGATAAATTACTAAATATTTTTTATATACTGTTTATAAGTATATTTATTTTTGTTGTATGGACTGCAATATTTAATAGTGTTGATTTATTCTATAGAATGAATTCAATAATTAATATTATATTATCACTAATATTTTTTATATTTCTTTATTTAACTTATGTTATTTTAAAGAAGTTAAGTAAAGATAAACTTAAAAAAGTTATAACTATAAGTTTTGGTGTATTGATAATTTTACAAATAATTTTTATATTTTTCTTTTTAGTGAATCCTGGGTGGGATTTTGGAATTGTTACACGTAATGCAAAACAGTTAGCGCTATATGGAGAGGAATTACCAGTTTATTTCTATAATAGCTATCCTAATAATATTCCAATTACACTAGCTCTTTCATATATCTTTAAAGCAATTTCTTTATTTACAAAAAATAATAATGTATTAATGGAAGTTGGATATATAATTAATTTGCTTTTAATAAATTTAGCTGTTTATATTCTTTATAAATTAGTAAAAGAAACAATTAATGAAGTCATGGCAGCATTAACTATAATATTTTGTATATTTGTAACTCCTTTATATACATATTCTCAAATTATATATACAGATACTTTTTCTATGATTTTTCCAATTGGAATGTTTTATTGTTTTTATAAATATTTAAATTCTAATGATGAAAAAAGAAATGTATATTTAGTTTTAGTTTCTGTTTTGGGAGGAATAGGTACCATAATAAAATCCAATGTAATAATTGCTTTTATTGCAATTATTATATTTCAACTTATTAGTTCAGCTAAAAGAAATAAAATAAAAATCTTTACGTTGTTATTAATTCCTTTTCTCATTATATCAACTATAAATAAAGTGGTTGTTTCGAAAAATATACCAATTCCTTATGATGAAGCTGGGTTGCCAGCAACTCATTGGGTTATGATGGGACTTAAAGGGAATGGTGGATATAATGAAGAAGATGTTATTTTTACGCAAAGTATAAGGGTTAGTGATGGGAAAGAAGCAGCAGAAAAGGCTGATTTGAAAGAGATAAAAAATAGGTTGAGAAACTATGGATTAAAAGGATATTGTAAATTTTTAATAGGTAAGATTTCATTCACATGGGGGGATGGTTCATATTATGCCCCTGCAATATTATCTGAACAACCTATTAGCCATAATAAATTGCAAGAGTTTGTTATAGGAAATAAAAATGATGGATTTATATATTTTAGCCAAGTATCTCATATTGTAATATTAGCATCTATACTTATAAGTGGAATTTTTGCATTTAAAAAAAGAGAAGTGCTAATTAATTCAATCCATATATGTATATTGGGATTAGTATTATTTCTCATTTTATGGGAAACAAGATCTAGGTATTTAATATGCATGCTTCCTGAAATGATTTATTCTGCAATTTATGGAATGGAAAACTTGTTTAAATTAATAGATAAAAAAAGATGTGCCTTAAAAAAATAGGCACATCTTTTTTAATGTCTAGGAAAGTATAAAATTTTATAATTTCCTTACCTTTAGTACGAGTGGGGTGGATATTTGTTTTGATGTGACTTGGAGCTTACGACGGAACAAGCAAAATAAATATCTACCCTACATTTTTTATTCTTTAACAATTTTTATATATTTAACCTCTGAATCTTCAGTTCCTTGTACATAAAGATTAGCTCTTTTTAAGTCATGTACATATTCTACTATTTCCTTTGTTATAACTTCACCAGGACATAATATTGGAATACCAGGAGGATAAGCTAATAGGAACTCAGCAGATATCTTTCCTTCACTTTTTTCTAATAAAATATCTTCTTTTTTAGAGTTAAATGCTTCCCTTGGATTTAATATTCTCTTAGGAATTTGAGGTATATCTAAGAAATCTTTAGTAGCAGGTCTTTGTCCATAATACTCATCAGAAATTTCTTTTAATGCAGATAGAAGCTTATTCATTCCTTCCTTTGTATCACCAAAAGAACCAACTGCTAATACGTTATAAAAATCTGATAATTCCATTTGAATATGATATTTATCAGCAAGAATAGTGTCAAGCTCATAGCCAGTGATTCCTAAGTCTCTACAAGAGATTGTAAGTTTTGTAGGATCAAAAGCAAAGGAACCTGGAATACCTAGCACTTCACTTCCAAAGCAATGGAAACCAGGAATTCTATTTATTTCACTTCTAGTATAATTGCATAAATCTATAGTTTTAGCTAACAGTTCTTTTCCTTCTAAGGCAATTTGTCTTCTAGCACAATCTAGGGATGCCATTAAAATATATGATGGCGATGTTGTTTGCATTAAATTAAGTACTTGTTGCACTCTTTTTGGATTAACTAAATTACTTTTTACATGTAATAAAGAACCTTGAGTTAAAGCTCCTATTATTTTATGAGTACTTTGAGCACAAATATCCGCACCAGCTTCTAAAGCAGAAGTTGGTAATTTATCAGAAAACGCTAGATGTGGGCCGTGGGCTTCATCTACTATAAGGGGAATATTGTATTCATGAACTATATCAGCAATTTTTTTAATGTCTGTAGCAACCCCATAATAAGTAGGATTTATTATTAAAACTGCTTTAGCATCTGGATTTAGTTCTAATGTTTGTTTAACTGTTTCTGGAGCAACACCATGGGCAATTCCTAGTTTTTTATCTAATTCAGGCTCCATGTATACTGGAACAGCACCACTTAGGATTATTCCAGCAGTAACAGATTTGTGAACATTTCTTGGAACTATTATTTTATCTCCATCAGATACAACAGACATTATCATAGCTTGGATAGCACCTGATGTACCATGTATTGAAAAGAAAGTAGCATCTGCACCATAGGCGTCAGCAGCTAATTCTTGAGCTTCTTTTATAGGACCTTTAGGGTGATGAAGACTATCTACTAATTTAAATACCGTTACATCTATTTTAAAAGGATTCTCACCCATAAAGTTTTTAAATTCAGAATCCATTCCAATTCCTTTTTTATGACCTGGAACATGGAAAGGTAAAGTTTCTCTATTAACATATTCTTTAAGTGCATCAAATAAAGGAGTTCTAGTTTGATCTAAATGATTCATTAAAGCACCTTCTTTCATTATCTAGTGTTTGATTTTTTTATAAATTTATAAGTATAAACAATATTAAATTAAGACAAATCTACTATATTATATTTGATAAGTTATAGATGTTCAATAATTTATTTTTATATAAACAAAAAAATAATAATTTTGAATATTTTGGACGTATATAAGGAATAATGTAAAAGGAGTTTGAGAATTTACTTGATAAGAAGGGTGGTAAAACTTTGAATAATTTAAATTTAGTAAAAAGAGAAAATAAAACATCTCACTGGGCCAAAAAAGAAAGAAGAGCAGGAAAAGTTCCAGGAGTATTATATGGAAAAGGTGTTTCAAACCTTTTATTTGAAATTGGAGAATTAGAATTAAGTAGAGAGATTTCATCAACAGGTGAACATGGAATAATAAATTATAATATTGAAGGGGAAGAACATAAGGCTTTATTAAGGGAAATACAAAGAGATCCTGTGACACATAAGATTATTCATGTTGACTTAGAAGAAATTGCAGGAAATAATACAATTCAATCTGAAGTGCCAATTCAATTTGTTGGTGAAGAGTGGATAAGTAAGAGAGGTGCAATACTTCAAAAGGAACAAGAATTAGTTAGGGTATCATGTAAGCCAGATGAATTACCTAAATCTATAAAATTTGATGTGTCTAAAGGTGGATTAGGTTCAGTATTTAGATATTCTGATTTAGAAGTAGGAGAAGAAATTTCTATCTTAGATGATGTAAAAGGAGTAATTGCATCTATTAGCAATGAAAAGAAATTAACTTCTGACTTAGGAGAAGAAGAGAAGGAAGATAATTAAAAGACATGTTTTCATGTCTTTTTTTTTTAATAGATTAGTACGATTAACTTAATTTGTTATAATTCGTTGTAAACTTAATCATATATTTGTATAATATACCTGTACAGAATTTAAGGAGGGATAGCTTTGTATAAAGAAAAATACAATGAATGGATTAACTCAGATATAATTAGTGAAGAAATAAAAGATGAACTTAAGAATATTAAGGATGAAAAAGAAATCGAAGATAGATTTTATAAAGATTTAGATTTTGGAACAGGTGGTTTAAGAGGAATTATAGGTGCTGGAAGTAATAGAATGAACATATATACAGTTTCAAAGGCTACACAAGGATTTGCAAATTACTTAAATGAAAGTTTTGAAAATCCATCAGTTGCAGTAGCTTATGATTCAAGAAATATGTCAAAGGAATTTGCTACAGCAGCTGCATTAACTTTATGTGCAAATGGTGTTAAGGTATTCTTATATGAAAGTTTAAGACCAACACCTGTATTGTCTTTTGCAGTTAGATATTTAAACTGTAAAGGTGGAATTGTTGTTACTGCTTCTCATAATCCAAAGCAATATAATGGATATAAGGTTTATGATGAATTTGGTGGGCAAGTAACAGATGAAAAGGCTAATAAGATAATATCACTAGTAAATGATGTTAAAGATTTTTCAATGATTAAGAATATGTCAGAAGAAGAGGCTTTAAATAAAGGATTACTAGTATATATTGGAGAAGATGTTGATAAGGCATATATTGATGAAGTTAAGAACCTAACAATAAGAAAAGAATTAGTTAAAGAAAAAGCAAAAGATTTAAAAATAATATATACTCCAATTCACGGAAGTGGAAATATTCCTGTAAGAAGAGTATTATCTGAACTTGGATATTCAAACGTAAAGGTTGTTAAAGAACAAGAAGAACCAAATGGAAACTTCCCAACAGCACCATATCCAAATCCAGAAATGCCACAAGTATTTGAATTAGCATTAGAAATGGCAAAACAAGAATCACCTGACATTATTTTTGGAACAGATCCAGATTGCGATAGAATAGGTGTGGTTGTTAAGGAAAGTAGTGGAGAGTTTAAAGTATTAACTGGTAACCAAACAGGATTACTATTAACTCATTATGTATTAAGTGCATTAAAAGAAACTGATAGCCTTCCAGAGAATGGAGTTGTAATAAAGACTATTGTTACAACAGAAGGTGCTAGAAAGATAGCAGAAGATTTTGGAATAGAACTTATGGATGTACTTACTGGATTTAAGTATATAGGTGAAAAGATTCGTGAATTCAGAGAAAGTGGCGATAAGAAGTACTTATTTGGATTTGAAGAAAGCTATGGATATTTAGCTGGTGAATTTGTAAGAGATAAGGATGCTGTTATTGCTTCAATGTTAATAGCAGAAATGACTTTATACTATAAAGAACAAGGCATGAGTTTATATGAAGCTTTAATAAAGCTATATGAGAAGTATGGTTTCTATAAAGAAACATTAATATCTATAGAATTAGAAGGTAAAGAAGGTCAAGAAAAGATTGCTTCTTGCATTGATGCTTTAAGAAATTCTTCTATAGAATCAGTAGATGGGGTTAAAATTTCTACTAAATTAGATTATAAGTTAAGCGTAGAAGAATCTAATGGAGTAAAATCAGAAATAAAACTTCCAAAGTCTAATGTATTAAAATATATATTAGAAGATGGATCATCTTTTGTTGTAAGACCTTCAGGTACAGAACCAAAGATGAAAATCTATTTAGCAGTTAAGGGAAGCAGCTTAGAAAATGCTGAATCAGAAATTGAAAGATTTAAATCAAAAGTTATGGAAATAATAAACGAAAAGTTAAAATAGTGAGAAAAATGCTATCATTTATTAAATGATAGCATTTTTTTTGTTTTGGGGTATAATTATAAGAGACATAATGTGTTTAATGGAGGAAGAGATGGATTATAAAGCAGTATTTAAAGAAAAGTTAGGAAAATTATTATTTTTAGAATTGAATTGGGATGGTTTCAAAAAAAGTGTCGGTATTCCAGAGGGGGTATCCCTAAAGACTAAAGATTTATATATGCCAATAAGCTCAAGTTATGTAGCTAGTCATGCAAATGATACATATAAAATAAGCAATTTACCTATTTATTATTTTATTGAGGGAATGCTTTTATCATTAGGAGCAGATGAGAATCTTAGCTATTGCGAAGACTATATAATTATTTTTAATAATTTAAAAGATAGCGAAGAGTGTGGTAAAGCATTAGTAGCAAATAAGATTAAAAGTGATGAGTTAATTGATGCTTATTTATTACTTAAAGGTCTTTATTTAGCAACAGGAAATGAAGAGTATTATAAGAGACTTTTATTAGTTGGAGAAGCTCAAAGAGAGAAGGATAGTGCATTTTCTGAGATTATTTTAATTGATATAGAAGAAGGTAAGAGTGAATTTATTGATTTACCAGATCCTTATCTTTATAAGGCTATAATATTAAAGTCTAAAGGTGACTTTAAGGGAGCTAAGGTAGAGATAAATGAATATGTAAATAAAGGTGGGGAAGTAACTTCTGAAATAAAAACTATAATTAATGATATAGATAATGTTTCTTCTTATGAAAAAGCTATAGAGTTATTGGATGAAAGTCCTGAAAAATCAATAGGGTTACTACTTTCTCTAGTTGATGTTTTTGATAGTAATCCATTATTGTATTATTACTTAGGAGTAGCCTATAGAAAGCTTGATAACTATGAAAAAGCTATTTACTACTTAAATGAAAGTTTGAATATTGAATCGGGAATATTAGAAGTAGTTAATGAATTAGGTGTGAACTATGCTTGCTTAGGAGACTTTGAAACTGCAATTAAATACTTTAAGAAGGGATTTGAAGCCTCTAAAGATGTTGAAATCTGTACTAATATAGTAATGTGTTATTTAAATTTAGGAGATAAGGAGAATGCAAAACTACATTTAGATATAGCTAAGAAGTTAAATCCAGAGGATGAGGTTGTTGTAGACCTTGATAGAATATTAGCTAAGTAGAGGAGCTATTTATGTATACAAATATTTTGGGATATAAGGTGTTTAATAAAAGTAAAAGTGAACTATTTAAAAAAATAGATAGTATGGATAAGATTAATATAGTTTCTGGAAACCCAGAAGTTCTATATAGTGGCTTAAATAATGAAATGCTTAACCATAGCTTTAATTCAGAGTATTCTATAATTATTCCAGATGGAGTAGGAACTGTTATAGCATCTAAAATAGTTAAAGAACCAGTAGAAGAAAAAATAGCTGGTATTGAGGTTATGCATGAAATGCTTCTTAAGTGTGCAAGAGAAGGAAAAGGCGTTTATCTTTTAGGTGCACAAGAGGAAGTGTTACAGGAATGCAGAAAGAATCTTGAAAAAACTATTGAAGGATTAAAAATAGTTGGATATCATAATGGATTCTTTGATTTAGATAACTGTAAGGATATAGTAGATGACATAAAGAAAAGTAATCCATGGGCTTTATTTGTTGCAATGGGCTGTCCAAGACAAGAGAAGTTTATAGAGGAACATATGGATGAATTACCTTGTACATTTTACATGGGGGTTGGAGGTAGCTTTGATGTATTTGCAGGAAATACTACTAGAGCACCTAAATGGATGATATCTCTAGGGCTTGAATGGTTACATAGAGTATTAAAAGAGCCATGGAGAATTAAGAGACTTGCCTCTATACCTAAGTTTTTATGGAGAGTAATAATAAAGAGATAGATATTTTGAGAGGAGACTATTAATGGTAAATGAATTAATAAAGTGGGGATTTTTTGTATATTTAGCACTTGTTCCGTTAATACCAGAGAATATTAATTCTAGATATAGAATAATGGATATATATCTTGTTTTACTAATATTTGTTTATCTTATAAATATGTTAGTAAACTATGAGAGAAGAAATAAGTTGTGTAATGACTTAAAAAAGTTTTTTAAGGACTCAATAGTAATATTTATGTTAATTGTCATTGTTATTATGGGAGTGTCCACAGTTTATTCTGTAGATAGAGGGTTAGCATTACAGGAGACTATTAGGTTTGGTACTTATATTGCAATGTTGTATTACTTTGTTAGTGAAATAGACATAAAAAGGGATATAAAAAAGATTATTAATTTTATATATTGTCCAGCTTTTGTTGTAGGTATTGTTGGAATTGTACAATACTTTACTAAGATTGGTATAGAAGTAAATACTAATGGAGCTCTTAGAATCGAATCAACATTAGGACATCCTAATAGTTTAGGTGTATATTTTGTTTTGTTGATATTTCCGCTTATTCCATTAATTTTGGGAGAGAAATCTAGAATAAGAAAAGTTTTATATTGTTTATTATTATTATTAATGGTATTTAATATAGGGGTATGCCTTTCTAGAAATGCTTGGTTAGCTTTAGGCAGTGGAATTATACTTTTAGCTATAGTATACAATTGGAAAATTCTTTTTGGACTTATTATAGCTGCTGTAGGGGCTTTGGTGACACCAGCTTTAAGGCAAAGATTAATGGAAATGGGAATGTCTATTTTTAGTGATGGTAGAATAAAACACTGGGCTGTAGCTATAGAAATGTTTAAGGATAAACCTTTAACTGGAGTTGGAAATGGTAATTATGTTACTTTACATGCAAAGTATCTTGAAAGATATCCTCAATATATAGTTTTAGGAGAGGAGAACTTTCCAACTCATAATTCCTATTTGAAAGTTTTAAGTGAATTGGGGATTATTGGATTTATTCCGTTCTTGTTAATGCATGTTCTTATTGTTATAAGAGGAATAAAGGTATGTTATTTATATGATAATAGATATAAGGGAGTATTAAAAGGCATAGTAGTATCTCTTGTTATATTTTTACAAGTTAATTTGTTGGATAATATGTGGTTTGTGCCTAAAGTAACAACAATTTATTGGATATTAGTTGGAATTATTATGTTACTATATAGAAGAAAAACTAAGAGCATTTAAAGCATGAGGTGATTATTATTAAAGTATTACATGTTATAAGTGGAAATGATAATGGTGGCGGAGGAATACACGTCTTAAATACATTTAAAAGGAAAATTGATGGATTAGAATTAGAACTTTGCTTAATTGGTGAAGGAGAATTAGTAAAAAAGGCTGAAAGGGAAAATCAGCCTTTTAAGTATGTAAAAAATAAAGTTAATAATTTAGAATTAATAAAAATTATAAATGAAGGAAATTATAATATAGTTAATTTTCATGGAGCTAGAGCTTGTTTAGTACACAAAAGAATTAAGAATAAAATTAATGTTAATACAGTAGTTACTGTACATTCAAATTTTAATACTGATTTTGAAAGTAAAAATATTATAAAAAGGTATATGGCTACAAAATTGTTTAAGTCATCTCTAAAGGACTTTGACAATTATATAGTAGTATCGAAATATTTGGAAAAACTATTAAATGAAGAAAAGATAAGTAAATTTGCCTATAAAGTCTATAATGGTGTAGATTACAGAAAAATGGAAGGTGATATAAGCTTACATCCAGAGTTAGTAGAAGAGCTAGGAGAATCCTTTGTTTTTGGAGCCATATCAAGAATGCACCCTGTGAAAAATCATTTAAATATGATAAGGGCGTTTAAAAAAGTAATTGATGATAAAATTGATGTTAAGCTTTTATTAATTGGAGATGGAAGCGAAATGGACAATATAAAAAAATTAATAAAGGAATTAGATATTGAAAAAAATGTGATTTTACTTGGTTATAAGGATAAATCATATAGTTATATACCTTTATTTGATTTAAATATTCTTACTTCCTTTAGTGAGGGTGGGGTACCTCCTTTATCAGTATTAGAAGGATTTGTATTTAAAAAAACTAGTATAGTGTCTGATGTAAATGGTATGAGATACATTCTAGGTGATAAAGTTTATTATGTTGATCCTAATGATGTTGAAAGCATTTATAATGCAATGCTTTATGCATACAAAGATGAAAATAGAGTAGAAAAAGGTATTATATGTAGAGATTTTTTATATAATGAATTTTCCATAGATAAATTTTGTATGAGATACTATGAGGCGTACAACTCTATTGTAAGTGGAGGATATAATGAAAAATAAAATAATAAATGGATCCTTAATAGTTATGATTTTTACAATAGCAAGTAAAGTAGTAGCCCTTTTAAGGGATTCATTAATGGCAAGTAATTTTGGAACTGGTGCAGAGAATTCAATATTTACTTTTTCAATGAGGAGCACAATGTTACTTGTAAGCATTGGATATGGATTAACAATGGCAATAGTACCTGTATATTCAAAACTTGCTTCTAATAATAAGGGTAAAGAGAGTGAAGAATTAGTTAATAATACTATAACAGTATCAACTATATTTGCAGCCATAATTGTTGTTATAGCAGTTATTTTTGCTGGACCGATAGTTAAAGTTATGGCAAGTGATATAGCTATGAATCCTGTTTATTATAGTCAAGCTGTTTCCTTACTTAGAATAATGTTTATATCAATAATATTTGTTGCACCTCAAAGTATTTTAGCAGGAGTTTTACAGTGTAACAATAAGTTTATAGCCCCAGCTTCTATGTCTTTATGTTCAAATTTAGTATATTTAATATATCAGGTCTTCTTATTAAAGATATATGGAATAATGGGTTATGGAGTAGCTGTTGTAATAGGATTTTTTATTATGTTTGCAGTAAATGTGCCAGCCTATAGAAAATTAGGATATAGATATAAATTCTCTTTTAATTTAAATGACAGAGGCTTAAGAAAAATTGGTGAATCATTATTTCCAATAGTTTTATCTTCATCTTTAGTGCAGATAAGCTTATATATACTAACAGCAATAGGAGCAAGTGTAGACTCAAGTTCTATTGTAATTTTAGATTACTCAAATAAGATGACTATGATGTTTTATGAGGTGTTTGCAATAGCTATAAATATGGTTACATATCCATTGTTATCATCTTTAAAAGCAAAAAATGAAATGGGTGAGTATAAAGGAGCTTTAATAAAGTCTGTTAAGTATATATTAATAGTACTTTTACCAGTATCTATAGGACTTGCAATTTTAAGATTGCCAGTTATGGCAGCCTATTTAATGAGGGGAGAATTTACATTCGAATCAGTAGAAAGAACTTCAAATTTTCTATTGTTCATGATACCAACTATACTTATTCTATCCATTAAAGATATATTGTTAAGGTGCTTTTTTAGTTTAGATAATAATAGGATAGTTTTAAAAAATAGTATTGCAACTATAGTATTAACTTTTATAATTACTTATCCATTAAGAAAATTAATTGGAGAAAATTCATTAGCAATTGGATATACTCTTACAGGAGTAGTTACTATGATAATGCTTTATTATCCTTTAAAGAAAGAAATTGCTTTGAAAATTAATGCAAAAGATTTAAAAGATTTATTGAAAATAGTAATAGCAACAATAATTATGAGTGTGCCGGTATATTTAATTTATAATTTATTTACTAGTTATTTTGCGTTAAATACTAAAAACTCTATCTTAATAATAGGGATATGTGGAATATCTGGAGCATTAATATATTTAATAGCTTTAATAGCTTTAAGGGTAGATGAAGTAAAAGAAATTATAAATATGATAAAGAATAGATAGTAATATACTAAAAGAGGCTTACTAAAGTGAGCCTCTTTTAGTATATTATAATAAATATTAACAGTATTGATATTTGGAAACATCCTTAAGGATAATACTATAGTTATAAAAACTATAGTATTAGTACAATCTATGCCAGTTGTTACAACGACTACTATTTTTGCAGAAAAATTCAATATGGAAAAGGAATATTCAACAATTATTGTTCTTGTAACTATATTTATATCCTTATTTACATTGCCTCTTTGGATAAGTTATATAGTATAAAAATACGAAAGAGAGAAATTCTAATACTGAATAATTTTATAGGATGGTGTTTAGTAATGGAATTTTTTGATGTTATAGAAAAGAGGACTAGTATTTCTAAATACAAGGATAGCAAAATTTCTAAAGAATCAATAGACAAAATGATAGAAGCAGCTATGAGAGCTCCTTCGTGGAAAAATAGAAGTGCATTTAAAATTATAATAGTTGATGATAAAGATAAGAAGAATGAGATTGCAGAATCTATAAGAAATAAGGATGATAAGGCGTGTAATGCTGTAAAAGAGGCACCAATAGCCATGGTTATTATTGCAAAACCTGATGATTCTGGTGAGGTTGAAGGGAAAGACTTTTATCTTGTAGATGGTGCTATTGCTATGGAACATATAATTCTTGCAGCAACAGCAGAAGGATATGGAACATTGTGGATTGGTGCTATAGATGAAGGTGAGGTAAAAGATATACTTAAGATACCTGATGAATACAAGATTATTGGTATAACTCCAGTAGGTGAGATAGCAGAAGAAAAAGAACATTATAAAGCAAAGGATAGTAAAGAGTTTGCTTTTAAAAATGAATACAATAATCCATATTAAAATTTAAGGGTAACTTGTAAAAAGTTACTCTTTTTTTTATAATTAGATAAAAACTAGAAGGTAGGTAATAGTATGAGGTTTAAGGATTATAAAATAGATGAATTTTTAGAAGACTTGTCATCTTCATCACCATCTCCAGGTGGAGGAAGTGTAGCAGGGCTTGTAGCTGCTCTTTCAGGAAGCTTAAATTCAATGGTGTATTCATTGACTGTAAATAAAAAGTCATTTGAAAGTTTAGATGGAGAGACAAAAAAGACAGTATTAGACTTTAAAGAAGCAAGTGGGAAGTTTATAAAAAAATCAATGGAACTAATGGAAGTGGATAGAGAGTATTTTAATAAACTTATGGACTGCTATAAGCTTCCTAAGGATTCAGATGAAGAAAAGAAAATGAGAAGTACAGCTATAGTTCAAGGAACAGTTAAGGCTATGAAGGCACCTTTAGAACTTGCTAAGGAGTGTTATAATTTCTATGATAATATAGATGTAGCTGTAAAGTATGGAAATAGAATGCTTATATCAGATGCAGGATGTGCAGCTATTCTTTTACATGCAGCTATTGAAAGTGCTATTGTAAATGTTAAAGTTAATTTAAATTCACTAAGAGATAAGCCTTTTGCAAAAAATGTTGAGTTAGAATTAGCTGAATTAGAAGAAAAGTCGATTAAGAGAAAAGAGATTATTGTAAAAAAGATGAATAATGAAATATATCCAATTTAGTATTTTAGCCATAAAGTAGTTAATCACACTTTATGGCTTTTTTTATATAATAATATTACAGAACTAAAGAAAAGAAAAATAAGAGATTTAGACAATAATAAATCTTAAAATATTTTTTAAATGCGTAGAAAGAGAAAAGTAGCTATTTTAAAGTTATCACAGAGAAGAGGTGTTTTGGTGAGAAACTCTACAATTAAAATAGTGAAGTGCCCTCTAGAGCAGATAGTTTGAAAAGTATAGTAGGACTATCACGGTGCGCCGGTTATAGCGTAAGTGTATGAAAGTACATAGTTAAGTGGGATTGTATAGAATCTAATTAGGGTGGAACCGCGGAGCAAAAAGCCTCGTCTCTTATATATTAAGAGATGAGGCTTATTTTTATAGGAGGTAATTTATATGAACTGGGAGTTTATAATGGAGACTTTACCAAGGTATGTAGATGCAACAATTTTAACATTGGAGTTAGGGGTTATTGGAATAATTCTTTCAGTAGTTGTTGGCTTAATCTGTAGTAATCTGATTTTTTATAAGGTTAAAATTTTAAAGACTATTTCTAAAGCGTATATAGAAGTGTCTAGAAATACTCCTTTATTAATCCAATTATTTTTCTTATTTTATGGGTTACCCAAAATTGGAATAAAATTAAGTGGTTTTACTTGTGGAGTTATAGGATTAACCTTCTTAGGGGGAAGTTATATGGCAGAAGCAATAAGAGGAGGGTTAGAGGCAGTCTCTAAAGGACAGATTGAATCTGGATTAAGCATAGGACTAACTAGATTCCAAACATTGAGATATGTTATTTTACCACAAGCTATATCTATTGCAATACCATCAATAGGAGCTAATTGTCTATTTTTATTAAAGGAAACTTCCATTGTTGGGGCAATAGCAGTGGCAGATTTAATGTTTTTAGCTAAAGACATTATTGGTATGGAATATAAAACTATAGAAGCATTATTTTTATTGGTTGTTTTTTATTTGATAATATTACTTCCAATATCTATATTAATTAGTTATCTAGAGAAGAAAGGAAGGTCTGCAAAGTATGGGGATTGATGTTATTTTTCAAGGAAAAAATCTTGAGAGACTTCTTGGTGGTTTATTAGTTACCTGTAAAATAGCTTTTATTTCAGTAATACTAGCAACTATCCTAGGAGTAATTTTAGGAGTAATAATGACTAGTAAGAATAAGGTTATAAAAGCCTTGTGTAGGGTATATCTTGAAGCAGTTAGAATAATACCAATTTTAGTATGGCTATTTATTGTATATTTTGGAGTTGCTACAGCTTTAAATACTCATATTGATGGAGTACTTGTATCTATAATTGTTTTCGTTATATGGGGAACTGCAGAAATGGGAGATATAGTTAGAGGAGCTTTAACATCAATAGAAAAACATCAGTGGGAGTCATCCTATGCCTTAGGATTAAGCAATGCTCAAACCTTTAGATATATTTTGATTCCACAGGCTTTAAGGAGGATAACTCCAGGTGCAATAAACTTAGCTACTAGGATGATTAAGACAAGCTCTTTGGTAGTTTTAATTGGTGTTGTTGAAGTAATAAAAATTGGGCAGCAAATAATAGAAGCATCAATTTTAACAAATCCTACAGCATCATTTTGGGTATATGGAACAATATTTATTTTATACTTTATTATTTGTTATCCACTATCTCTGTTATCAAAATATTTAGAGGGAAAATGGATAAGTTAGGAGGCAAAGAGATATGGCAGATGAGCTTTTGAAAATACAAAGCGTAAGAAAAAGTTTTGGTAATATAGAGGTTTTAAAAGGAGTAGATTTAGATCTTCGTAAGGGTGAAGTTTTAGTTTTATTAGGTCCTTCAGGTTGTGGTAAAAGTACTCTATTAAGATGTATTAATGGACTTGAGAATATAAATGATGGAGTAATTACTTTAGATGGATTGGGTGAGCTTGGAAAAGATATTTCTTGGACTAAAGTAAGAGGGAAAATAGGAATGGTATTTCAAAGTTACGAATTATTTTCCCACATGAATGTAATAGATAATATTCTTTTAGGGCCTTTAAAGGTTCAGAAGAGAAAAAGAGAAGAAGTAGAAGCTAAGGCGGATAAGTTATTAGAAAAGGTTGGCCTTCTAGATAGAAAGAAGTCTTTTCCTAGGGAGTTATCAGGAGGGCAAAAACAGAGAATTGCTATAGTTAGAGCCTTATGTATGAATCCAGATATAATGCTTTTTGATGAAGTAACAGCTGCATTAGACCCAGAGATGGTAAGAGAAGTATTAGAAGTTATACAAGCCTTAGCAAAGGATGGTATGACTATGATAGTTGTAACTCATGAAATGTCTTTTGCTAGAAAAGTGGCTAATAAGATAGCTTTTATGGATGAAGGGAAGATAGTAGAGATAACTAGTCCAGAAGAGTTTTTTACAAATCCTAAAACAGAGAGGGCAAGATTATTTTTAAATATTTTAAATTATTAAAAGGGGGCATATTTTATGAAAAAGAAATTTAAAGTTATTGGAGTATTACTTTCTGCTGTGTTATTTATTGTTAGCCTAATTGGATGTGGGGGAAATAATGAAAATGAATCTTCTATAGAGTCAATAAAAAAACGTGGAACTATAAAAATTGGTGTCTTTAGTGATAAACCACCCTTTGGATATGTAGATTCCAATGGTGTAAATCAAGGTTATGATGTAGAAATAGCAAAGGAAATAGCAAAGGATTTATTTGGGGATGAAACAAAGGTAGAGTTTGTTTTAGTTGAAGCAGCTAGTAGAGTTGAATTTTTGCAGGCAAATAAGGTTGATATTATCTTAGCTAATTTTACAGTTACAAATGAGAGAAAAGAGAAGGTGGATTTTGCAAATCCATATATGAAAGTTGCTTTAGGGGTTGTTTCAAAAGATGGAGAAGTAATTACTGATGTTAATGAGTTAAAAGGTAAAAAATTAATTGTAAATAAAGGAACAACAGCTGATGCTTATTTCTCAAAAAATTATCCTGATATGGAATTGTTAAAGTTTGATCAGAACACAGAAGCCTTTGAAGCTTTGAAAGATGGAAGAGGAGATGCCTTAGCTCATGATAATACTTTATTATTTGCATGGGCTATAGAGAATAAAGGTTACACTGTAGGAATTAAAAATCTTGGGGATGAAGATGTAATAGCACCTGCTGTTAAGAAAGGGGACACTGAACTTTTGAATTGGTTGAATGATGAAATCAATAAGCTTTCTAAAGAAGGAAAAATAAAAGAAGCTTATGATAAAACTTTGAAACCAGCTTATGGAGATACAGTTGATCAAAAAGATATAATTGTAGAGTAATGCCTTTCATATATTCTTATAAATATAACAATATATAAATATAAGAATATATATTTATAAAAATATATAAATACTAAAAAAGTATAGGAAAAAACGTTCCTATACTTTTTGTTTGTGAAATATTATTCTGGCAACTCATCAAGAGATTTAAATACATAGCCTTCAGCTTGTAAATCACTTAACACTTGCTTCATAACTTTTGTGTTTGTATTTGAAACTGCATGAAGCAATAAAATTCCTCCAGGATGAGCACCTTTCTTAATTTTTTCTATAGCAAAACTTTCACTAGGTTGATCATCAACTAACCAATCTTTATAAGCAAAGCTCCAGAAGATAGATTTATATCCTAAAGCTTTTGTCATCTCTAAAGATTTCTTTGAATATTTTCCCATTGGGGGCCTAAAGTATTTTGGCATATCTTTTCCTGTTAGCTCTTTAAATGCAGATTCGACATCAGTTAATTCCTTTTTGAATTTTTCAGGATCAGTAATTGAAGCCATAGATGGATGATGATTAGAATGATTACAAACTAAGTGACCTTCATCAACCATTCTCTTTATTAATTCAGGTTCGCTATCTATGTATGGCTTGACAACAAAAAAGGCAGCTGGTATTTTTAGCTCCTTAAGGGTATCAAGTATTGCTCCAGTATAACCTTTCTCATATCCTTCATCAAAAGTTAGATATAAAACTTTTTGAGAAGTGTCGCCAACATAATATCCTCCATATTCTTTTAAAAACGATGCAGATTCTTTTGCAGGTTCAGGTGTTTCTCCTCTTACTCTTGCAACGTAATACCAGTTAAGCTCTTTTGTGTCACTATCTAGAGCCATAACATTCATAGGAATTATAGAAATAAATAAAGCTATTAAAAGAGCAAACGCAAATAATTTTTTTTTCATATATTCACCTAATTTCTTTTTTTATTTCAAGGTTATTATTTGTATTATGTCCACCTAAAATACTGGAATAATATGCAACAACTTATTTGCGCTATTTGGAAAAGTATATTGTGAAATTAATATGGAGTATTTACTATATATAATGAATGTTTTGCCTAACAAGATTATTCAAATTGAGAATAAAAAGGACTTAATTCCTCCTTTTTATTTTATTTAATATAAAGGAAATCTAAAACATAGTCAAAGGTATTGAAAAAAATCAAATAAATACATATAATTAGACTTATGATGTAAACAGTGGATGCATTTAAGTTAAGTAACATTGCATATTTAGGAAAAGCAATGGTTTAAAAGTTGGAAGTTTAAAACACTAATAGCTTTTAGACCATTTTTTACGACATTAGGTGGAATGTTTTTAGGAAGAAAGGAATGTAAGAATATGAAATTAGGAATAGTAGGTTTACCAAACGTAGGGAAAAGTACCTTATTTAACGCAATTACAAAGGCAGGAGCAGAATCAGCTAACTATCCATTCTGTACTATAGAACCAAACGTTGGTGTTGTATCAGTACCAGATAAGAGACTAGATGTACTAGAAAAAATGTATAATACAAAAAGAAAAGTTTATACAGCAATAGAATTTTATGATATTGCAGGACTAGTTAAAGGAGCTTCTAAAGGAGAAGGTTTAGGAAATAAGTTCCTTTCTCATATAAGAGAAGTTGCTTCAATAGTACATGTTGTTAGATGTTTTGATGATGAAAATGTTGTTCATGTAGAAGGAAGCGTTGATCCAATAAGAGATATAGAAACTATCAACTTAGAGCTTATATTCTCAGATTTAGAAATTCTAGAAAGAAGAATGGAAAAATCATTAAAGCTTGTTAGATCTGGTGATAAAACAGCTAAGGCAGAATATGCAATAATGGAAAAAATAAAGGCTCAATTAGAAAAGAATTTACCAGCTAGATCATTAGATTTTACTGATGAAGAAATGGAATTTGTTAAGGGACTTTTCTTAATAACTTCAAAGCCTGTTTTATATGCATGTAACATATCTGAAGATGATTTAATGAGTGGAAACTTAGAAAATGATTATGTAAAGAAAGTTCAAGAATATGCTAAGGTTGAAAAAGCAGAGGTTATGATAGTATGTGCTAGTCTTGAAGAACAATTATCAGGTCTTGATGAAGAAGAAAAGACAGAAATGCTATCAGAATATGGATTAGATGAATCAGGATTAGATAAGCTTATAAGAGCTTCTTATAAATTATTAGGACTTATGAGTTTCTTAACAGCTGGTGTTCAAGAAGTAAGAGCTTGGACGATAAAAGCTGGAACAAAAGCTCCACAAGCAGCAGGAAAGATTCACTCAGATATTGAAAGAGGGTTTATTAGAGCAGAAGTTGTTGCTTACGATGATTTAGTTGAATGTGGTTCAGAAGCAAAAGCTAAAGAAAAAGGTCTTTATAGATTAGAAGGAAAAGACTATATAATGGAAGATGGAGATGTAGTTAACTTTAGATTTAATGTATAAAGTAAATTACAGTTTTAAAGAAGAGATATATTTTTAGATATCTCTTCTATTTTTTTTTGAAAAAAATTCAAATTATTTCCCAATTATAGAAGGGATTTAGAAAGTTTTCTCGAATATTTATAAAAAAGTGGGTAAAAGTGGTGTAAAGTGGTTGAAAGTAGAGCGAAATCACTATAAAGTATATAGAGGAGTACAAAAATGTTTATTGGTGAATATCAACATGCCTTAGATAGTAAAAACAGAATGATCGTACCCTCCAAGTTAAGGGAGGAGCTAGGTAATAAGTTTGTTATTACAAAGGGGCTAGATGGATGCCTATATGCTTACCCACAAGACGAATGGAAAAATTTAGAAGAGAAGATGAAAACTCTACCTCTTACCAATAGAGATGCTCGATCTTTTGTAAGGTTTTTCTTTGCAGGAGCATGTGAAATAGAGATGGACAAGCAAGGAAGAGGTTTGATTCCACAAAATCTTAAAGAATATGCAGGAATAGAAAAGGAAATAGTAAGTATAGGAGTATTAACTAGAGTAGAAATATGGAGTAAAGAAAAGTGGCAAGAATACAATGATTCTAATGTTGATTTTGAATCAATTGCAGAAAAAATGAGTGACTTAGGAATATAAGGAGTTTTGACAATGGAATTTAAACACGTTTCAGTTTTATTAAATGAATGTCTTGATGCCTTAAATATAAAGGATGATGGAATTTATGTAGACTGCACCCTAGGGGGAGCAGGTCATTCATCTCATATATTACAAAGGTTATCAAAGGAAGGGTTATTAATAGGAATAGACCAGGATACAGATGCTTTAAAAGCAGCTGGTGAAAGATTAAAGGAATATGAAAATAAGAAGTTAGTTCATAATAATTTTCATAATATAGATAGTATTTTAGAAGAATTAGATATACCAAAAGTTGATGGAATATTAATGGATCTTGGAGTATCCTCTTATCAATTAGATGAGGGAGAAAGAGGCTTTAGTTATATGAAAGATGCTCCATTAGATATGAGAATGAACAGAGATAGGGAATTCTCTGCTTATGACGTAGTTAATAGTTACTCCATGGAGGATCTTTGGAGAATTATAAGAGATTATGGTGAGGAAAAGTTTGCAAAAAGAGTAGCAGAATTTATTGTTAATAGAAGAGAAGAAAAACCAATAGAAACTACTCTAGAGCTTGTTGACATAATAAAGGCAGCAATACCTGCAAAAGCTAGAAGAGAAGGTCCTCATCCTGCTAAAAGAACCTTTCAAGCTATTAGAATTGAAGTGAATGGGGAGCTGGAAATTCTAAATAAAGCTATTGAAGATGGAGTAAATAGATTAAATAAAGGTGGAAGAATGGCAATAATAACCTTCCATTCCTTAGAAGATAGGATTGTAAAGTTAAAGTTTAGAGAACTTGCAAATCCATGTACTTGTCCAAAGGAGTTCCCAATCTGTGTATGTGGGAAGAAACCTTTAGTTAAGCTTATATCAAGAAAAGCTATTGATCCATCAAAAGAAGAAGTAGAAGAAAATCCAAGAAGTAGAAGTGCTAAGTTAAGAGTTATAGAGAGATTTTAGAGATTAGTTATAAAAAAATGGGGATGTGAATAAAATGATAGTAAAAGAGTATGAATATATAAGAGGGAATACAGCAGCTCAGCCAAGAAGAAGTAGTGAACCTGACAGAAAAAGATATGAGGAATTACAAAAGGCAAAGAGAGAAAGAAAGAGAAGAAAACTTGAAGAGGAAAGACGTAAGAGAAAGGGTGCACGTCAAATAGCCGCTGCAATTGCATTATTAGGTTTTATAACAATAGCAAGAGATACTAAAGTGTATTCAATGCAAAATGATTTGGCAAAACTTAATAGCGAAATTAAAAGCGTTGATGATGAGAATGAAGCATTAAGAGTTGAACTCCTAAAAGTAGCATCATTAGATAATATCAAAACTAATGCTGAGGAAAAATTAGGGATGGTAGTAGCTACAAAGGATGAAATGTTACAGATGGATTTATCGGGAAACTATTTTGAAGATTTAGAAAATGATGAAACTAATGCAAAAGATAATAATAAGAGTGGATTGTTTTCTAAAATAATGGATGCACTAGATTAATAGTAGCATCCCTTATATTTTATATGACTTAGCTACGGGAACAATGATAGATGGAGGAATATGAGTGAAGAATAGTAGATTCAGAGACAAAGCTTCAATGAAGAAGAGAATGAGTTTGGCTCTAGTAGGGTTAACATTTCTATTCTTTGTTTTAAGTGTAAGACTAGCTTACATAATGATTGGAAAACATGCTGAATATTCTGCAATGGCCAAGGAGCAGTGGACAAGCGATGTAAAAATTGATGCTAGAAGAGGGCGAATATTAGATAGAAATGGTGTGGAATTAGCTGTTTCTGCTAATGTTTATAGAGTCGATTTTGACTTAAATGCAATTAGAGCATACTATAAAAAAAGTATAGAAAATAATAAAGGTTATAAGTCTAGTGCAGAGCTTGCACCTTTAATTGCTGAAGCAGTAGGTATGGAAACTAAAGATGTTCAGAAAAAGTTGGATACAAAACTTCCAAGTGGTAAAGATGCAGGTGCAGCTACTTTAATAAGAAGAATAGAAAAAGAACAAGCTGATAATTTAAAGAAATTAATAAAAGAAAAAAATTTGTCTGGAATAATTGTTTCGCCAGATACAAAAAGATATTATCCTAATGGGTCTTTTTTATCACATGTTTTAGGATCAACTAATAGTGATGGTAAAGGTCTTACAGGAGTAGAATTACAATATGATAGTGCACTTTCTGGTGTTCCAGGAAGAAAGATAACTGAGTTAGAAACTCAAAGTGGAGGATTCCCTTACACAATTTCACAATTTACTAATCCAGTTGATGGAAAGGATGTAACTTTAACTATAGATGAAAATATACAATTTTTTGCTGAAAGTGTAGCATCCCAAGCATTAGTTGATCATAAGGCTAAGGCGGTTTCTGTTTTAGTAATGGACCCAAAAACAGGAGAAATACTTGCTATGGTAAACAAACCTGATTTTGATCCTAATAATCCTTATGATGGAATAGAAAATTTTGAAGGAGGAACTGACGGAGAAAAACTTCAAAAAATGTGGAGAAATAGGTTGGTAAATGATACCTTTGAACCAGGATCTATATTTAAGGTAGTTACTGCTATTACTGCTATGGAAGAAGGTTTAGTTTCAGAAAATGATACATTCACCTGTAATGGAAGTCTAACATATGGTAATAGAAGAATAAAATGTTGGAAGTCTGGAGGACATGGTACTCAAACATTTGGGGAAATAATTCAAAATTCATGTAACGTTGGATTTATGCAACTTGGTGAAAAAATAGGTAGCGAAACTTTAGTTGAGTATATTAAGAAGTTTGGGTTTGGACAAATTTCTGGTGTGGATTTACCAGGTGAAGCAAAGGGAATTATAAAGAAAGCTGCAGATATGTCAATTACAGATTTAGTTACAATATCTTTTGGACAAACTAACACAGTAAACTCTGTTCAATATATGGCTGCATTTAATACTGTAGCTAATGGAGGTACATGGATTCAACCTCATATAATGAAAGAAATTACTCATAAAGATGAAAATGGAACAAGAGTAATGGACGAATCCTTTGAAGCTACAACTAAGAGATTAGCGTCTGAAGAAAATACAGCTCAATTAAGGCAGTACCTTGAAAGAGTTGTTACTTCAGGATCAGGAAAAGGTACTTTCATGGAGGGATATCATATTGGTGGTAAAACAGGTACTGCACAAAAAGTTGAAAATGGTACTTATTCATCTTCTAAATACTTATCAACTTTTGTAGGTATGGCTCCTGTAGATGATCCAAAGGTAACTGTAATGATATCTGTTGATGAACCAGGAACTGGCGTGTATTATGCAGGTCCTGTATGTACACCATATGCTAAAACTTTATTTACAAATATATTCAATTACATGGAAGGTAAGTTCTCATCAGAAAATGCTGTTTCAATAGTAAAAGAAGTTACGGTTCCAGAAGTAAGAGGAAAGAATATAGAAGAAGCTAAAAAGATTATAAAAGGACAAAAGTTAGAGTATGAAGTTGTTGGAAATGGATCATATGTAAAATCAATGACACCATTCCCAGGATATGCAGTAAAAGAAGGATCAAAAATAACACTTTATACTGAGGGAGAAGCAGAAAACTTAACAAGAGTTATAATGCCTGATATTAGAGGATATTCTTTAGAGAAAGCATCAGCTCTATTAGGCTCGCTAGGACTTAAGTATTCGGTAGATGGTGAAGGAATGGTTCAAAGTCAAAGTATTCCTTATGGTGAATTAATTGAAAAAGGAACAACAGTTAAACTTGAATTAAACAATGAATATGGAGATTAATGAGTAAGAACTTCTTTTAATAATTAATAGAGGTAAAAAAATGATTCTTCAAAAGCTTTTAGAAAAAAGCAATTATACAATAATTCAAGGTGACTTAAATGTAGATATAAATGGTATTAGTTACGATAGCAGACGTGTAAAGAGTGGAGATATCTTCTTTTGTATAAAAGGTTTAAAAAAAGAAGGCCACAAGTATGCTAACGAAGCTGTTAAAAAGGGTGCAAAAGTAATTGTATGTGAAGAAGATATACAATTAGAAAATAAAGAAATAACTATAGTAAAGGTGGAGGAGACTAGGAAAGCATTAGCTATAGTCTCTGCCACCTTCTATAATAATCCTCACAAAAAAATGAAAATGATTGGGGTTACAGGAACCAATGGGAAAACAACAACAACCTTTATGATAAAAAGTATTTTAGAAAAAGAAGGACATAAGGTAGGACTTGTAGGAACAATTTCAAATCATATAGGAAATATAATAATACCTTCAGAAAGAACAACGCCAGAATCTCTAGAACTTTACAAGTTGTTTAATGAAATGGTAGAGAGAAAATGTGAGTATTGCGTAATGGAAGTGTCATCACATTCTCTAGCCCTTGATAGGGTATATGGCATTAATTTTGATGTTGGTATATTTACAAATCTTACTCGCGATCATCTTGATTTTCATAAAACCTTTGAAAATTATTACGAGGCTAAATTGAAGCTTTTTAAAGAAAGTGGTATAAGTATTATAAATGTTGACGATAATTATGGAAAGAGAATAATAGATGAAATATCTGGGAAATCAGTATCCTATTCTGTAAAAAGAGAATCAGATTATAAAGCCTTTAATGAAAAGTGTGAAAGTGAATTTTCAACTTATGATATTAATCTTAAAGGAAAAAAAGAAACTATAAAGGTTGGATTGCCAGGTGAATTTAATATTTATAATTCTCTTGGAGCTATAGGGGCTTCCCTTGCGCTTAAGGTGCCTATTGAATCAATAAGAAATGGTATAAGAGATGTTGTTGTTACTGGAAGGTGTGAAAAAGTAGGAAAAGAATATAAGTTACCTTATACAATAATAATCGACTATGCACATACACCAGATGGATTAGAAAATATTTTAACTACAGTAAATGGATTTAAAAAAAATAGACTTATATCTGTATTTGGTTGTGGAGGAGACAGGGATAAAGTTAAAAGGCCTCAAATGGGAAGGATAGGAACAGAACTATCTGAAATTGCAATAATAACCTCTGACAATCCAAGAACAGAAGAGCCTATGAGTATTATAGATGATATTATTGAAGGTATAAATAAAAATAACTATGAAGTTATAGAAAATAGAAAAGAAGCAATTAAAAAAGCAATTGATTTAGCACAAGCTGGAGATGTAATTGTTATTGCTGGGAAAGGTCATGAAACCTATCAAGAATTAAAAAGTGGTAAAATACACTTTGACGAAAGAGAAATTGTTGATAAAATATTAAAGAAAAAAGAAAAGGAATATTAGTTTAATATTTATATTATAATTAATTATGTGGAATATTGCATAGGCAGTATTCCACATATTGTTGAATGTTATAGGAAGAAGAGGTAGATAACGTGGAATTAAGCTTTGATGAATTAGTACTAGCAGTAAAAGGTGAAATTCTAGTAGATAATGAAAATAGAAATTTCAATAATGTAAATACTGACACTAGAAAGATTGAAAAAGATAATGTTTTTATAGCATTAAAAGGTGAAAACTTTAATGGAAATATCTATGCAAAAGATGCATTAGAAAAAGGTGCATCTATAGCTATAATTGATGAAGTTATAGGTAAAATAGAAGATATTCAAGGTTTAGGAATAGTTATTAAAGTCAAAAATACATATGATGCTTTATTAGATCTTGCGCATTATTATAGAAATAAACTAGGAATAAAGGTAATTGGAGTAACCGGATCTACAGGAAAGACATCTACAAAAGATTTAGTTGCAGCCTTTTTAAGTAATAAATATAAGGTGTTTAAAACAAAAGGAAACTTTAATAATGAAGTTGGTTTACCTCTTATGGTATTTCAATTAGATTCTACATATGATGTAGCTGTTCTGGAATTGGGAATGAGTGATTTAGGAGAGATACATAAGCTTGCAGAATGTTCAAGACCTAATATTGGACTTATAACAAACATTGGATTATCACATTTAGAAAATTTAAAAACAAGAGAAAATATTTTAAAAGCAAAGATGGAAATTACAGATTTCTTTACAAAGGATAATGTTTTAATAGTTAATGGAGAAGATGAGTATCTTCCAAATGTAAAAAGTGATTTCTATAAACTTATAAAAACAGGATATGATGAAAGTTTTAACTTTAAAGCAAAAGATATTGAATTAACAGATAAAGAAACATCTTTTACTGTAGTAAGTGAAGAAGGTGAATATAGATTTAATCTTCCTATGGTAGGAGCACATAACGTATTAAATGCTTTGCTTGGTATAGCTGCTTGTAGAGAACTTAATGTAAGCTATGAAGATATGATAAAGGGATTAGACAACTTAGAAGCTACTTCTATGAGATTACAATTTATAAATAAAGATAAGTTTACAATTATTAATGATTGTTATAATGCTAGTCCTGATTCAATGAAAGCTGCTTTAGATGTATTAGAAAATACAAATGGTAAAAGAAAGATAGCTATTTTAGGAAATATGAATGAACTTGGTAATGAGGCAGAGAAGGCACACAAAGAAGTTGGTGAGTATGCTACTGATAAGGTAGACCTACTAATTTCAACAGGTGAAGAAAAAGAAAACTATAGAATAGGGTTTAAAAAAGATAGTGTTAAGCTTTATAAAACGAAAGAAGACTTAATAGAAGATTTAAGAAATGTAATAAAAGAAGGAGATGCTATAATAATTAAGGCATCTAGAGGAGTTAAGTTTGAAGAAATAGTAAAAGCCCTAGAAAATTTAGATATATAACGAAGGAGGTGAGCTGCTTATTAAGCAGCAGAAAAGATGGGGGAATTATTTAGTGGATTTTTTAATAGAACAGTATTAATAGCATTTGGGTTAGGACTAGTTTTTTCATTAATACTAGGACCTATAATAATTCCAATGCTTCATAAGCTTAAGTTTGGTCAAAATATAAGAAAAGATGGACCACAAAGCCATATGAAGAAAGCTGGAACACCTACTATTGGAGGATTAATATTTCTAATTTCTATTACGCTTGTAATGATAATAATGAGGTATAAGTTTACTAGTGAAGGTATGATAGTTTTATATGGAACTCTAGCTTTTGGACTTATAGGTTTTTTAGATGATATTTTAAAGATTATTCATAAAGAAAATGAAGGATTAAAATCAGGACAAAAGTTTATACTTCAAATAATATTTTCTGTAGCTTTAGCTTACTATGGATATAAGTTTGTAGGAACATCAATTTCAATACCATTTGCAGACTTTGCTATAGATTTGAAGTGGATATACATACCTTTTGTAATTTTTTATTACGCTGCTATTACTAATGCAGTTAATTTAACTGATGGATTAGATGGTTTAGCTACATCAGTAAGTGTGTTAGTATTTACTTTCTTTAGTATTTTAGCCTTTAATATGGGGCATTACAGCGTAGCAGTGTTTGCTATAGCTCTAGTTGGAGCATTGATAGGATTTTTAAAATTCAATGCATATAAAGCAAGGGTGTTTATGGGTGATACAGGATCTTTAGCATTAGGTGGAGCATTAGCCACAATTATGATGGTATTAAAAACTCCACTAGTAGTTTTAATAGTTGGAGGAATTTATGTTGCTGAGACACTTTCAGTAGTTATTCAGGTTACTTCATTTAAGTTAACTGGAAAGAGAGTGTTTAAGATGGCTCCATTACATCACCATTTTGAACAATGTGGATGGTCAGAAGTAAAGATAGTAACAGTATTTTCTATAATAACTTTAATATTATGCATTATAGGTTTTGTTTCACTTTAGTAATAGATAGGTGGAGGATTTATGTATGATGAAAGGTAGACCCAAAAAAAGAAAAATGGGGACTATAGATTATGGCATTTTTTATACAGTGCTTATTTTAGTTGCTATAGGAACTGTAATGATATATTCAGCAAGTTCTTATTTTGCAATGTTTAGGCTAAATGATAGTACTGCCTTCTTAAAAAAACAGTTAATTGCTTGTGCTTTAGGAGCAATAGCCTTATTTATTTTTATGTCTATTGACTATCATAAGTTGAAGAGAGTAACAGGAATATTAATGGTAGTTACAGTTCCATTACTTTTTGCTGTTTACTTATTTGAGCCAACAAATGGTGCATATAGATGGATAAAGCTGGGACCATTATCCTTTCAGCCCTCTGAGCTGGCAAAATATGTAGTTGTTCTCTTTTTAGCCTGGCATTTAACTAAAAAAGGTGATGGAATAAAAGACTTTTGGCATGGAGTTATTCCGCCTTTATGTGTAGGTGGACTATATGCAGGTATGGTTCTTGCTCAAAAGAATCTTAGTGTAGCAGCTCTTATTATGATAGTAACCTTTGTGTTATTATTTGTAGCAGGTGGTCAGAATAAGCATATGTTTGGGGTTGTAGCTCCAACCCTTGTGGCAGCAGCATTGGTTTTTGCATTAGGAGAAGACTATAGAAGAGCTAGAATGCTTAATTTTATAAATCCATGGAAAGATGCAGCAGGAGATGGATATCAGCTTATTCAATCATTCTATGCATTAGGGGCAGGGGGACTTACAGGATTAGGTTTAGGACAATCAAGACAAAAGACAATATATATGCCAGAGCCTCATAATGATTTTATATTCTCTATAATTGGTGAAGAATTAGGTTTAATAGGATGTTTAGTAATAATATCTCTATTTGTATTTCTAATTTGGAGAGGTATTAAAGTGGCAATGGAAGCGAGAGATACTTATGGTTCATTGTTAGCTATGGGAATTACAAGTATAATTGGATTCCAAGCAATAATAAATATAGCTGTTGTAACTGGTTCAATGCCTGTAACTGGAGTTCCACTTCCTTTTATAAGTTATGGTGGAACGTCATTAGCTATAACAATGACGGCAATGGGCGTGTTATTAAATATATCTAGACAACGTGTAGGTAAAGAAGATTAATAAGATACTACTGTACTAAATGTGCAGTAGTATTTTTTATGTATATGAAAGTATAAAATTTTAATTTTCTTACCTTAAGTACGAAAGGAATAGATATTTATTTTTCTGTGACTTGGAGATTGTGACGAACACGCAAAATAAATATATACCCCACCTTTTTTATACAATTATTTAGAAAAAAGTAAAGGGAGATTAAATAGAGAATTATAAAAAATATCTTAATTATAATATTTTTTTAATGAAATAGGTAATATAAAGTGGTATGATATAAGAGGGAAAAGTGTATATTATGTTAATTTATAAAAAGTTTGGAATAGGGATGGAAGATGGTAAAAAGCAACAATATTTATATAAGAAAAAAGAGGAAAAAAAGATTAATTAAGCGATGTATATTACTCCTTATATTATTGTTAGGAATAGGAACTTTTGTAGCTTATAAAACAGAGTTCTTCATTGTAGATAAAATAGTATATAAAGGAGATTCTTTAATAACGGGAGAATTTATTAAAACAAATGTAGAAGAAGCTAAAGGTAGCAATATAATTGTTTTCAATAAAGATGAACTAATAAAAAAGTTAATGCAAAATCCATATGTAGCTACAGTTACGATATCCAAGAAATTACCTAAAACTTTGGAAGTTAATGTAGATGAAAAGAAAGGAATATATTATGAAAAGAATGGAAACAGCTTTGATATAATTTCTGAAGATTTACATTTATTAGAGAGAACAAATTCATTAGAGGGTAAAAATTTAATTGAAATAAAAGGGCTAAATACTAAAGATAAAGAAGTAGGTATGAAAATAGAGGAAAATAAAAGGTTAGAAAAAGTATTAAATTTACTTTATAAAGCTGAAGAGAAAATGCAAAAAGATAATAAGGGTGTCAGTATTACATCCTTGGACGTTAATGATATGTCAAATATGAAAATTTATTTTGGTGATATACAAGTATTATTAGGAAATGATGAAAACCTAACAAAAAAGTTAAGTGATGCCATGAATATATATATTCATGCAAAACCAAAGGAATATATAAAAGTTAGCCATGAAGGCTCACCAGATTATAAATAAGGAGGAGTAAGATGAAAAAGCAAACATCACAAATATTTGTTGCAGTAGTATGTGCATTATTAGGATTCTTACTTGCATATCAGTTTAAAATGCTTGCTAAAAAAGATGGTACTGATGGCAATATAAATAATACTGATATAATAAGTGAAGTTGAAAGTTTAAAGAAAGAAAAAGAAGAGTTGTCAGCTACAAACTCAAAACTTACAGAGGAAATAAAAAAGTTAGAAGAGAGTGCTACAGAAAGCGGTAAGGTTGACTTAGAAGTTAAGAAAGCACTTGATAATGCAAGAATACAGCTTGGAACAGTAGATGTTAAGGGCCCAGGTATTATAGTTACTATAAAGCCTAAGACACCAATATTTAGTAATGCTGCTGATACAAGTGTAGATTTAGGAAGTGCTGAGCTTGTACATTTAGTAAATACCTTATGGTATGCTGGGGCAGAGGCTATATCTATTAACGATTATAGAGTAACTGCTCAAACAGGCATAATGAACTCTTCTGGAACTAGTATAATATGGATAGGAACATCAGGAAGAAAAGTAAGTCCTAAAGAAACTATTGTTATAAAAGCTATAGGAGATAAAACTAAGCTAAATGTAGCATTAGATTTTCCAGGAGCTTTAAAGTTTGGTGCTTTGGATAATTATGATGTTACCTATAAGGGTGTAGATGATATATTTATTGAAAAAACTACAGAGTCATATAGAACCGATTTTATTACACCAGTAAAGGAGTAAGGAGGAAGAATTAATGATAGCAATCATAGGACTTTTATTTGGAATTATATTAGGGGTTGTTTTTGATGTAAATATACCAGAAAGATTTTCGCCATATATGTCAGTAGCTATTCTTGCCTGCTTAGATTCAGTTTTTGGTGCAGTAAGAGCAAATCTATCAAAGAACTTTCAAGCAGATATATTTATATCCGGATTTTTCGGAAATGCAGTGTTAGCAGCAGCTTTAGCTTATTTGGGGGATAAATTGGGAATTCCTATATACATAGCAGCAGTTATTGTTTTTGGTGGAAGAATATTTGATAACTTTGCTATTATAAGAAGATTAATCATAGAAAAATATAAAAGTAGGCAATGAGGTGATTAAATGAAAAATAAGAGCGCAAAGATTGCTCTTTTCATTGGAACACTGATAGTAGGTATATTAATTGCAATTAACTTCAATTTTGACGGGATAGCTTCAAAGCAATTAACAGCAAAGGAATATCAAGATGCTATTGAAGAGAGAACACAACTATATAAGCAAATAAGTTTGTTACAAAAAAGCAATAAAGAATTTCAAGAGAAGATAGATAAGTATAAAAATGATGATAAAATGAATGGAAAAGTATTAGAAGATATGAGAAATCAGTTAGGTGATTATGGGATGTTAACAGGTCTTAATGAGGTAAAAGGTCCTGGACTTATAATTACAATTAATGATGCAATTATTAACTATGATGAAGATACAGATTATGAAGTAATGAATAAGATACTGCATGATAGTGATATGGCTTTATTAATAAATGAGCTAAGAGGTAGTGGTGCAGAGGCTATTTCAGTAAACAACCATAGAGTAACACCTAATACTGCTGTTGTATGTAATAGTGCTTTTTTAGGATTTGATGATGGAGATAGAGAGGCAGCACCTTTTAAAATTTATGTAATAGGAAATGCAGAGTTAATGGAAGAATCCCTAAATTCAGAGGGAAGCCATTTAAGAGTATTGAAGCAATTTAGAGGCTTAGACGTTACAGTTGAAAAAAGTGATGAAATTGTAATGCCAGCAGCTAGCAATCATGTTGTAGAATATGCTGAAGAAGATATTAATAAATAATATTTTTATAATATTATGAAGGATATTTAACTTTTATGCAGAATTAATTTATAGTAAAGTATTAGTTACTCTTATTAGGAGGGAAACGGCTATGGATATAAAGAATAATATAGAAAGTTTGAGATGTAATATACCAAATGAAGTTACATTATTAGCGGTTTCTAAGACTAAACCTCTAAATGAACTAGAGGAAGCATATAATGCAGGAATTAGGGATTTTGGAGAAAATAAAGTCCAAGAACTCAAAGATAAGTTTGAAAACTTTCATAAAGATGTAAGATGGCATTTTATTGGAAACCTTCAAACTAATAAAGTGAAATATTTGGTGGGTAAAACTTTTCTTATTCATTCCCTTTCTAGTATTAAGTTATTAGAAGTTATAGAAAAAGAATTTGGTAAAAAGAATATTATAGCTGATACTTTAATTCAGATAAATATTGGTCGTGAAGAAAGTAAAGGTGGTCTACTTGAAGAAGACTTAGATACTTTAATAGAAGCGGTTGAAAAATGTAAATTTGTTAAAGTAAAAGGGATAATGGCTGTTATACCAAAGGGAAATGAAGAAAGTAATAGGTATTATTTTAAAAAGGTAAAAGATATTTTTGATTCATTAAAAAAGAAGGAATTTAAAAATATAAAAATGGAAATTTTATCTATGGGCATGACACATGATTATCATATTGCTATAGAAGAAGGATCAAATTTCATTAGAATTGGAGAGGGAATCTTCGGAAAGAGAAATTATAATTTACAGGAGGAAAAGTAAATGAGTGACATGAAAACAAAATTAAAATCATTTTTAGGTTTTGGAGAATACGATGAGTATGATGAAGAGTTCGACGATTTAGATGAATTAGAAGGTGAAGATGGATTAGAAGAAGCTATTGAACCTGTTATTCAAAATAAGAAAAATAATAAGGTTGTAAATATTCACACTTCATCATCTGCAAAAGTAACTATAACTAAGCCAGTAGCATATGAAGAAGCTACAGAAATATGTGATGCATTAAAAAATAGAAGAATAGTTCTTGTAAATACAACAGCTCTTGAAATTAGAATAGCTCAAAGATTGTTAGATTTCATTAGTGGATCTTGTTATGCTTTAGGTGGAGAACTTCAAGAAATTGAAAAGGGTGTATATATACTTTCGCCATCAAATGTTGAAGTAACTAATGAGTTAAAGAGTGAATTAAGCTCAAAAGCATTATTTAGTTGGACAAAGTAGGTGGATATAATGGGAATATTACTAAATCTAGTTTCTACTTTTTTTAGAGTACTAGAAGTAATAATAGTTATAGAATGCCTAGGATCATGGATTATTCAAGATAGAGGCAATGAAATAATGAGATTTTTAAATAGTATAACTTCCCCAGTGTTAGAACCTTTTAGGCAAATACAATATAAGTTTTTAGGAAACTTACCTGTTGACTTATCACCAATATTTGCAATATTTACTATTCAAATAGTTGAAAGACTATTGTATATGATATTTTAACAATGGATAAGAAGACTCTATTACAAAGTTTCAATGAAGAGGATAGGCTAGAAGTTTTAAACTTATATGAAAAATATGAGTTATCCTATGAAAAGGACATACCCTTGTTTGGTAACAACTTCTATCCACCTAACATATGGAAGTTTTTTGAGAAGTTTACAAGCACTAATGATTTTAAAGTTACATCATCTGGATTTTTTGAAGATGCAGAGAGAAGAATGATATCTTTCAATAATATTTATGAAATTCCATTTCCTATGAAGATATTAAAAATAGTAAATACATCTAAGTTTACAACACCTAGTCATAGAGATTATTTAGGATCAATTTTAGGGCTGGGGATAAAGAGAAATAAACTTGGAGATTTAATTATAAAAAATGGTGAATGTTATTTACCTGTATGTGAAGAAATTGCTGATTTTATAATAAGTAATTTAGAAACAGTAGGTAAATCACCATGTAAGGTTATACTTTTAGAAGAGGATTTTATTCCATTTACACCTGAATTTAAAGAAGAGATTATTTTAATACCTTCTTTAAGATTAGATTCTATAGTATCTAAGGTAATGAGGTTATCTAGAAGCAAAGCTCAAGATGTAATAGAAGCTGGTAAAGTTTTAGTTGATTATAATACCATTAGAGATAAAAGCAAAGAGGTATTAAGTGGTGAGCGTATAACCATAAGAGGAGTGGGTAAGTTTATTTTGGGAGATATAGTTGGAAACAGCAAAAGTGGTAAATACAAAGTAATTATAAAAAAATATACATAATTGAGGTGGGATTTTATGAAACTTACGCCAATGGACATTAACAATAAGGAATTTAAAAGGGGATTAAGAGGGTATAATCCAGAGGAAGTTGATGAATTTTTAGATGAAGTTGTAGAAAACTATGAAGAGCTATATAAAGACAATTCTAAATTAAGAGAAAAAGTTACTTCATTAACAGAACAAATAGAACATTATTCTAAAATCGAAACTACTATTCAAAACACTTTGGTTTTAGCTCAAAATGCTGCAGATCAAGCAAAAAGCTCAGCAGAAAAAGAAGCAGAACTAGTAGTTAAAAATGCTAATGAAACTGCACAAAGAATAGTTGATAAAGCTCATGCAGATGTTATTCAAATAAACGATGAGTATGATAGAGTAAAACAAGAGTTTATTAAGTTTAGAGCTAAGTTTAGAAACTTTATAAATACTCAGTTAGAAACTTTTGATGATTTAGAAAAGGATGTAACTAAGAATTATAATATTTCAACTCCAGTAGAGGACGAAGCTGCAATTGATAGTGAAGTTCAATTTGATGAAGAATCATTTAAACTAATAGAAGAAGATGTTCTAACAGACAACATGGATGAAATAAAGAGTTTCTTCGCTTCTAAAGAAGATTAGTATAATACATATGACACCACAACAAATGTTGTGGTGTTTTTAATGTCATAAGTTGACCGGTTAAACGTAGGTATATTATAATGTTATGGAATAGAAACAGAGGAGTTTAACGAATGGAAGAAACTATTTTTAATATTAGTGCTGACTTTGAAGGAGAAAGAATTGATAAGTACTTATCACAAATTTTTGAGGATAAGTCAAGATCATTTATACAAGGTTTAATTGAAAAAGGAAATATATTAGTTAATGACAATAATATAAAAAGTAATTATAAATTAAAGGCTTTTGATGAAGTTAAAGTTATTATGCCAGAACCTGTACACTTAAAAGTAGAAGCAGAAAACATACCATTAGATATACTATATGAAGATAAGGATGTAATAGTTGTAAATAAACCTCAAGGAATGGTTGTACATCCTGCTCCAGGTAATTATAATGGAACTTTAGTAAATGCTTTGCTGTATCATTGTAATGATCTATCTTCTATAAACGGAGTTATAAGACCTGGTATTGTTCATAGAATTGATAAGGATACCACAGGAGTTTTAGTTGTTGCTAAGAATGATGAGGCTCATAACTTTTTATCTGATCAATTAAGAGATCATTCTATGAAAAGAGAGTATTATGCCTTAGTTGAGGGCAGAATTAAAGAGGATGAAGGTACTATTGATAAGCCTTTAGCTAGAAGTAAGAAAGATAGGTTAAAAATTGGAATTGTAGAAGGCGGAAGAAGAGCTGTAACTCATTATACAGTGGTAGAAAGATATAAGAATACTACATTAGTAAAATGTGTTTTAGAAACAGGAAGAACTCATCAAATTAGAGTTCATATGTCTTCTATAGGTCATCCTTTAGTTGGAGATCCATTATATGGATTTAAAAAGAGTAAATATAGACAGGATGGTCAGATGCTACATGCTAAAACATTAGGATTTATTCATCCAAGAACAAAAGAATATATGGAATTCTCATCTGAATTACCATTATATTTTGAAAAAATATTGGAAAAACTAAGAAGTGAAGTTGTATAGGGAGGGTAAGCTATGAACTTAAAAGCTAACTTGCTTGATGATAAAGCTATAAAAAGAAGTTTAATAAGAATATCGCATGAGATTATTGAAAGAAATAAAGGTGTTGAAGATATAGTTTTAGTAGGGATAAAAAGAAGGGGATATCCTTTAGCTCAAAGAATTGCAGTAGAAATTAATAATATTGAAGGAATAAATGTACCAGTAGGAAGTGTAGACATAACTTTCTATAGAGATGATTTAACATTAACTGGAGATTCTCCAAAAGTTAAAAACATAGACCTAGGTGTAAATATTCATAATAAAAAAGTAGTATTAGTAGATGATGTGTTATATACATGTAGAACAGTTAGAGCTGCAATAGATGCAGTTATTGATACAGGAAGACCTCAAGGAATACAATTAGCAGTATTAATAGATAGAGGCCATAAGGAGCTTCCAATAAGAGCTGACTATGTTGGTAAAAATATTCCTACGTCAAAAAATGAAAAAATTGCAGTAAGTATAAAAGAAATAGACAATGAAGATTCAGTAAAGATTTATGAAGACTAAGGAGAATAACATATGGATTTTGATTTAATTGCTACCACTACCTTTGGTATAGAGGGTATAACGGCTAAAGAATTAAGAGCTTTAGGCTATGATGATGTTAAGGTTGATACAAGTAAGGTACATTTTAAAGGAGATGAAATGGATATTGCTATTGCTAATATCCATTTAAGAACTGCTGATAGAGTTTTAATTAAAATGGCAGAGTTTGAAGCAAGAAGCTTTGAAGAATTATTCCAAGGAACAAAGAAGGTAAATTGGAGTAAGTTAATACCTAAGAACGGTAAGATGCATGTTGTAGGAAAGTCAGTAAAATCAACTTTATACAGTGTTCCTGATTGCCAATCAATTGTTAAAAAAGCTATTATAACTAGCATGAGTGAAGCTTATGGTACAACAGAATTTAAGGAAGACGGGCCTGTATATAAAATAGAGGTTGCCATATTAAAAGATAAGGTAACATTAACAATAGATACATCTGGTCAAGGGTTACATAAGAGAGGATATAGAGAAAATTCAGGAGCTGCACCTTTAAAAGAAACTTTAGCAGCAGCTATGGTACTTCAATCAAGATGGCAAGATTCTTATGAACTTATAGATCCTTTCTGTGGTTCAGGGACAATTTTAATAGAGGCTGCTATGATTGCCCAAAATATAGCACCAGGATTAAATAGAGAATTTGTATGCGAAACATGGCCAACTATGCCTCTTTACATTTTTAATGGAGTTAGAGATGGAGCAAGAAAATCTATAAAAAATAAAGATATTAAACTTGTTGGATATGATATAGATACATGGGTTTTAAGAACAGCAGAAAATAATGCAGCTAAAGCAGGTGTAAGCCAGTGGATAGAATTCCATAAGAGAGATTTTAGAGAGTTTTCTAATAAGAGAAAATATGGATTTATAATTTCTAATCCACCATATGGTGAAAGATTAAGTGATAAGAGAGAAGTTGAAGAGCTTTATAGAAAGTTTGGAAAGTATAAGGAAGATTATAAAAATTGGGAATTTAATATTCTTACATCATATGAAGGTTTTGAAAAGCCATTTGGAAGAAAGGCAACAAAAAACAGAAAATTATTTAATGGTAAATTAAAATGTTATTACTATCAATATTTTGACAATGATTTAATTAAGAATGAAGGTAGTACTGTAATACAAGAAATGATTAGAAATAGCTAAAAAAGAACCAGAGGACTTTCTCTGGTTCTTTTTTCCTTACCTTAAGTACGAAGGGAATAGATATTTATTTTTCTGTGACTTGGAGCTTGCGACGGAACGCGAAAAATAAATATCTATGGACTATGCGACGGAACAAGCAAAATAAATATCCACTCCACATTTTATTATATTTTTTGTATTTTTAAGCTTTCATAGTCCTTAGGATCTACAAACATAGTTTTATTAGTATAATATATAACCATACCTGGTTTAGCCCCATTTGGTTTCTTTAAGTTTTTAACTTCTGTATAATCAACTGATACTTTAGAATCATTTTTACCTTTACTATAATATGCAGCTATAATTCCAGCTTCCTCTAAAGTGATTTCATCTACAGGATTTGATTGTATAATTACATGTGATCCAGGAATGTTTTTTGTGTGAAGCCACATGTCATTTCTATTTGCAAACTTAAGGCTTAGGTAGTCATTTTGTAAGTTGTTTTTACCTACATAAATATCTATGCCTTGAGATGACAAGAAGTGTAGAGGCTTACTTTCTTTTATTTTTTTATTACCTTTAGATGTATTTTTAAATTTAATATATCCTGTTTCCACTAATTCTTTTTTAATTTGTTCAATTTCATCATATGACTCTACATTTAATATATTTGTTAAAACAGAATTTAAATAATTTAATTCATCTTCATTTTTTTCAAGCTGTTCTAAGGCCCATTCCTCAGATTTTTTTAATTTATTATATTTTTTGTAGTACTTTTGAATATTTTCAGAAGGACTTTTATTTGGATCAAGGGATATAGTTAAATATTCTTCTTCCTTATCGTTATAAAAGTTTAATAAAGATATTTTATCATCTCCAGGCTTTATCATATAAATATAAGAAGTAAGTAAATCGCCCTTAATTTTATAGCCATCTTTCTTTCCACCTTCTTCAATATTACCATTTAATATTTTAGACTTTTTATTACATCTATCTATATTAGTGTGTATTAATTTTTGAAGAGAAATGGATCTATTATTTAATCTATCTTGCTTATCTTTAGTTCTAAAGAAATCATCAAGAATAAGAGATGGATTTTCATATTTTATATTTTTATAACCACTATAGTATGAACTTAAATTAGCACAATAAAAATCCTTATATATACCATCAGAATCAGTAATGATATTAAAGGAAGGATGGTTACAAATATCATTTATTGAACTTGTTATATACTTATATAATAATGAAATATTACTAGGGGATATATTCTCTTTTAAGGAATTTTCATAAAGCTCTTTTGAAAGTGGTTTTGAAACTCCTGTTAAAAGATTTGAGAAAAATAAATCATTATATTCTAAGTTATTTTCCTTAATAAAATTAGTCATTTCATTTATATCTAAGCTAAAAGGATTAAGTCTTGTAGACTTAGGTGGTTCAACATAAGTAGCTCCAGGATATAATACTCTATAACTATTAATATCTGGTGTTATATGCTTTATAGATTCCATTATTTTATTATCTCTATTCCTAACTAAAGTAATGTTAGAGTGTCTACCCATTATTTCAATTATAAGAGAATACTCACTATCAAATCCAAGTTCATCCCTTGATTCTACTTTAATTACTATAATTCTATCTCCATCTTTTTGATACACATCAACAATTCTACCAGATGTAAGATACTTTCTTAAAACCATAAGATACATTGGTGCTTTAAGAGGATTTTCCTTAGATGTTTCAGTGAAATGAATCCTTGGAAATTTTGATGAAGCAGATATAAGAAGTTTATAGTTTTTTCTATCTTTTCTAATAGTTAAGATAACTTCATCTTTTTCTGGTTGATTAATTTTATCTATTTTACTATCTATTAATACATCTTTAAGATTATTAATTAAACTGTTTAAAAATATTCCGTCTAATGCCATGTTACTCTTCCTTTCAATATAATAAACTTAGTATACCATTAAAAATATGGTAAGTTAAGTGTAATGAATTTGTAATATTTTTATTCACAAAATAAGAAGGAATTAGTAATGAAAAGATAGAAGTAAATATAATAATAAAATATATTGTAATTGGTCATATTAAAGAGTATTATGTAATACGGAAATAGCGCTTTTATATATAAAAATGTATAGAATATAATACTGAATGTGATTTGAGGGAGAAGAGATGAAGATTAGTAGAAGTAAGAGAATTGGAGTTATAGGTATTTTATTCTGTTCTTTATTTTTAATGTCATGTAGTAAACCTAGTGATGATGTTGAAATGGTGGAAGGGATTAAGTTAAATAAGGGAGCAATTGTAGAAAATGACGGAGGAAATTATTCGAATTATAATTATATAGACGGAAAGTATGAGAAGGTTAATGATGATGAAGTAATAGGATTGTATGAGCATAATAGCGATAATTATATTGCGCAAAAAGATGGTAAGTATATTGTTTTTTATAGTGGCAAAAAAATTGAGCTTTCAAATATTGAAATTGGGGATGATGGTCTAAAGATGTCACCAGGTGGTGAATATCTATCATTATATAGAAACATAGATGGGGTTACTACCTATAAGATAATTAAGTTATCAAATGGTGAATATGTAGATTTTAATACTGATACAGGTATATCAGGTCATTATTTAGATTGGATAGATTCTAATACTTTAGTTTACTATGGAGTGAACAATGAAGGAATTAATGGTATTTTCACATATAATCTAGAAAGTGGTGAAGAAAAATTACTTTATAAGATTGAATGGGGTATAGTTCAGTATTTAAGTACAGATTCTGAAGGTATAGTTATATTACAGGAAACTGTTAATGATGAGAAAATCCTTCAAGTTATTAATAGTAAAACTAGTGAGGTGAAAACTATATCTGAGGCTATAACTAGATTGTATGATATAGTTAATGTTGATGGAGATTATTATGTTTTAGGTGAATTTAATGATGGAATATTATCTATATATAAATTACAAGATGGTAAGCATTATAGGCTAATCTTTGATTTTCCTAGTAGTATTAAAGCAACTAGATATGGATTGTCAGTAGATAAAGATGGAAATGTTTTATTCATTGGAAGTAATTCAGATCCTGAACTTGAAGAAATATATAGTATAAGCAAAGATGGAACAATAAGAAAGGTTTCAGAATCAAAAAATGAATATGCTTTTGTAAAATAGGTAAGAGAAATCTTACCTATTTTTATTATGTTGTATATTATGTGGACAATATGGCAAGGTTCTAGAAGTGGAGGTGTAAAGTTGTCAAATAATGATAGATTAATAGATAAAATGGATATAAGAGTAGCAAGAAAATTGTCTATAGGTCAAGCAAAAGAGTATGAAGTTTTACCAATTTATGAAGATGGAAAGAATGTTTATATTGCAACAACAGAAATACCCCATAATGAAATAATTGATATATTAAGTTTTTTGTTTAATAAGAAAATAAAACTTATTTATAGAGAAAAAGATGAAATTTTAGAGCTAATTCAAAATGTACTAAATTTTAAAATTGAAGATATAGAAGTGGTAATATTCGAAGAAGCTATAGCTTGTAATGCAAGTGATATACACTATGAGCCAGAAGAAAATGGATTAAATATTAGATTTAGAATAAATGGTTCACTAACATTAGTAAGAAAATTAAGTTTAGAGGATTATCAAAAAATATCATCTAGATTAAAAATTAAGGCTGGTATGGATATTACGGAAAAAAGAAGACCACAGGATGGCAAGCTTTTTATGTGGTGTAAGGATAAAAAATATAACTGTAGATTATCTACAGTGCCAGTTATATATGGAGAGAAAATTGTTCTTAGGATTCTTTATAGTGACAGATTTTTAATCCCCATAGAGGATTTGAATTTTACTAGGGAACAGCAACAAACATTAAGTAGAATTATTAGACTTAAAAATGGACTTGTTTTAGTTAATGGACCAACAGGAAGTGGTAAATCAACAACACTTTATACAATTTTAAATGAAATAAAAGATGATGATATTAACATATCAACCCTTGAAGATCCAGTTGAGGTAACAATGAAGGGGATAAATCAAGTGAATTTAAATCATAAAATTGGACTTACCTTTGTTGAAGGTTTACGTAGTTTATTAAGACAGGATCCTAATGTGATAATGGTTGGAGAAATTAGAGATGAGGAGACCGCGAAGATGGTAGTCTTTATAGCTGACTATGTCTATAAAATCGCTAATAATCAGCGTTTCGTATAGTGGAAAGACAACCATAAAACATAATTATCACATTTTTAACACACTAATAATATCAGCAGACTTATCTAAATCTTCTTTTAACACATGTGTATATGTGTTAGCAGTAATATCTATTTTGGAATGCCCCAATAATTTAGATACTGTTTTTAATCGAACATTAGCTCTAAATTGCATAGTAGCATAAGTATGCCTTAATGAGTGAAACTTTTTATATGGAATATCCAATCTTGCTAAGAAGAATTTCCAACTCTTATTAAGATTAGAAGGATATATAAGGTTACCATCTTCAGTTAAAAAGTATAAATCTGAATATTCATTGTTGTAACTGCTACTAGCTTTTAATTTATTTTTTAGCTTTATTGATTTTGCTTTATTAAGAATAGGAATTAAATTAGTTGGTAATGGGATATCTCTAGTAGAATTTTTTGTTTTAGGTGATTGTAACACTTTAACTTTTTTGCGTGTATCGCCATCTATCTTAGTGTAACAAGCAACTATTCTATTTATATGTATTACCTTCTTATTAAAATCCACATCATTTTCAGATAATCCTAATATCTCACCCATTCTCATTCCGGTTGAAAAAGCAACAATAGAGATATATTTAATTAGATCTTCTTTTTCATAATTAAGAATTTTATTTAGTTCTTCTTTATTAAATATTTCAACTTCTTTTTTTACATTTTCTTTAGTTCCTGGTATAGAAACATTTAGAACAGGATTTTTTAAGATATAACCTTCAATATATGCATAATTAAAAAATTGTTTTAATAATTTATTTACTCTTTGTATACGACCTGATGATTTTCCTTTTTTATATAAATCATTGTAATACTTTTGTATATCAATTCCACGTATATCTTTAATTAGTGTATAAGCAAAAGGTGCAGATTCAATATAGTTCCTAAATAAATCTTCATATCTATCAAAAGTAGATTCTTTTATTCTGTTTCTAACAATCTCAAAAAGCCATTCTTTCATCAATGGATATAGAAATAAATTTTTATCTACTCTAAGACCACTTTTAAGACTATCTTTATACTCTTCTAATTTCTTTTTAGCTTCTTTCTCTGATTTTCCATAGAAATATTTACGTATTAATTTTCCGTTGCTATCTCTACCAAAAGAAGCAGATACTCTAAAATAATTCTTTCCATTAACATTGTAGTTAGTTTTAGCAGCCATAGCTGTACCTCCTTAATATTTAATAAAATTAGCTCCTTTACGAATGTATGTTCTATTTACTGTTAAAAAAAATTACCATGAAAAGCACTCATAAAATTTAAGTGTTCGTAATAATCTTTATTTTTAGAATCTATAAAATCTTTAAAGTTTTCAACAATATCTTTATCTGAACCAGTCAAAAATCTAAAAGTAGTAAATCTTTTATAACTAGCATATCTGTATTTGGCAGCTTGTGTTGATAAGTTGCAAAAAACTTCAATTTCATATGGATTATGAATATTTAATTCCTTTAAAATAGCAGGGTGAGCTAGAAATATACTTGTAAAATAGTTAGCTTCACTTTCCATAAAATCATATAAATCATCATTTGATTCAATCATAGAATTAATTTTATTATGTCTACAAAAAATATGTCCCAATTCGTGGACTATAGTCCATAGTATTCTTCTAGGGTTGGTGATAGTAATATCATTATAATAGATGATATATGCATTTAAACTAGGTTTATAGTCACAACACCCATCATTAGAAGTAAAATAAGAAAACACTTGCTCCTTACTTAGATTAAAGTCATTCATAAATTGACTATAAGAAATAATTTTTATATTTGAGAAAGAATTTACTATAGTGCTTAAGTCAATAGGATAACTATTTAAACCTAAAGAGATATATAATTCATTTACTAATTTGTGTATAAATTTATATCTAATCGTTAAAGTATTTTGCAAAAGCTGCTTCTAACACTTTCATCATATTTTCTTGTTCATCTTTAGGCATCTTTCTTCTAGCTCTTTCAATTCTTACAATATCACTATTAAACTCTTCTTCATTTTCATTTATAATTTTTTCATTTTGTAAATAAAAATCACTTACAGACACACCAATAGCTTTAGCAATTGATTCTAATATTTCTGTACCTACATTTGTTCTTTTATTGTTTTCTATAGAACTAAGATAACCGCCAGTTATATTAGCAAGTCTAGCAACTTCATTTAATCCAAGTCCCTTTTCTAATCTAAGTTTTCTTATATTATCACCTAACAAATTTATCACCTCACAGTAAATATTATATACTGCCAGTTAATAAAAATCAATGAAAATTAAAGAAAAAAAGAGGAAAATAAAGTATTCAGAAAGTGTTTTCTACCAGTTAATAAATATGGTAAAATATAGGGTTATACTCTATTTTTGTTTACTGTAGGTATATGATATTATTAACTTGTAGTAAACATTAACTAAGAGAAAACGAGGTGGGGAAATGAACAATATAGAAAAGCTTAAAAAGAAAAAATGTATGAGCTATGAAGATATTGCAAAAAAAACTGGTGTAACAGCGCAATACATATTTCTATTAGCAAAGGGTGAAAGAAGTAATCCAAGTTTAGAAGTAATGAAGTCAATAGCAAGTGCATTAGAAGAACCAATTGAAAAAGTATTTAAATTAAATTAGGGAGGCGAATAGAAATGAATAATTTAACACCATTAGAATTTAAAAATCAAAGGATTATTACAACTAAAGTATTAGCAGAAGAGTTTGGAACAGAAGAAGGAAATATTCAAAAGAATTATTCAAGAAATGAAAAGAGATTCTTAGAAGGAAAGCATTATTACAAATTAGTAGGACAAGCATTAAAGGAATTTAAAAATAGCTTACCGACTGAAAGTCTTGAACCTATAAAATTTGCGCCAGTTTTATATTTATGGACAGATAGAGGAGCAGCAAGACACGCAAAAATTCTTGATACAGATGAAGCATGGGAAGTATATGAAGATTTAGAGGAAACCTATTTTAATCCTAAAGAAAAAGTACAAGCTTTAAATACATCTGAATTAAGTCCAGAACTTCAAATGTTTAATCAAATGTTTAAAGCTATGGCTAACAATGAATTAGAAGCAAAAGAAGCTAAAAGAATAGCATTGAATGCTAATAATAAGGCTGATGAAGTCAAGGAACAAATACAATCTATGAGAGATGTAATTACATTAGATAGTAATGGTTGGAGAAAAGAAACAGCTACTTTAATAAATAAGATAGCTAATAAGCTTGGAGGATTTGAACATATAAAAAATGTTAGAGAAGAATCGTACAAGCTACTTAATGAAACTTATGGAGTAGATATAAACCGTAGATTAAAGAATAAGCAAAAGAATATGGCATTAGAGGGTGTAAGTAGGTCTAAGATAAACAAGGTTAATTTACTAGATGTAATTGCAGAAGATAAGAAGTTATTAAATGGATATATAAGCATAGTTACAAAAATGGCTATAAGGCATGGAGTTGCTTAGGAGGTATTTATATGAAAGAGATAATTACTTTATTAAAAGACATTTTAGAAGCATTAAAGAAAAGTAATGTTGAAAAAGTAACATTTACACCAGCAGAAGCAGCTACTTATATGGGGGTAGGGCATGAAAAAGTAAGAGAACTTATAGAAAAGCATGAAACTGACTTTCCGTATTTTAAAAGTGGATGTAAAGCTAGGATTGATAAAGGGTTACTAGATTTATGGATTAAAAAGATTTCAGAGGAACATAGGGCACTATAAAGGAGGCGTTACAGATGAGAGCAGTACCACAAGATGTTAAAGAATTAGTATTTTTAGTAACAGAAGAAGTTGTACAAAAAGAAAATGATGTAAATATGGCTGAAATTATTAGAATGCTAGAAGAAGAGCACAATATAAAGTTCTTTAATTTAGGAGTATTACAACAGTTAGTAAATGAAGCATTAAATAATATTGTTTATATAGATATTACTAACAAATAAGGAGGTACAAGCATGACAAAAGAAAATGTTGTAAGACAATTAAAAGACTTAAAAAGTGAAGCAGAATATAACCTTAGGCATGAGCCTGATAATGATGTTTGGATTGATGATTACAATGCTTTAGAAATTGCTATAAAAGCAGTTGAGAACAAAAAAGATAACCTAGGATTTTGGGTTGGATTTGGATTCTGTTCTTTATTCTGGTTACTTATATATTTCCTATATCACTTATAAAGGAGGGATAGCAAATTGAAGAAGCTTAAGAAATTAACAAGAGAACAAAAGAAGTTTTTAGAAAAAGAAGGAGTAAATCCTAATGACTTCTTAATAGAAAGAGCAACTCCAGAAGAGTATGTATTTTATAACAAGCATACAGAAGCATTATGGAAATATGACAGAGTTAGAGGGGTATGGCTATGAGTAATATTGATTTAGTTCATGCAGCATATGTACAAAGAAAGGTGCAAGAAGCAGAGCGAAGAAGATGGACAGATGTTATTAAAGAAGAAGTAGAAAAAATAAAAGGTTACAAGGAAAGCGACCAAACTATTCCAAGTAACCACAACAAAACAATCAATGATATTGTACCACCAGGAACAGATTTAGACAATGGAGAGATATTTGACATAGAGAGTGGACAACCTATAGGAGAGTTATGATATGGGGAAATTAATAGATTTATCAGGAAAAAGATTTGGAAGACTTACAGTAATTGAAAGATGTGGGACGTATATTTCGCCTGGAGGCGCTAAGCAACCAAAGTGGTTATGTAGGTGTGATTGTGGGAATGAAACCGAAGTAGTACGAGGGGCATTGACTAATGGTTCGACTAAAAGCTGTGGATGTTTAAATAAGGAGCTATCAAAAACAAAAGGAGAAAGAAAAGGAATCGATTTAGTTGGTAAAAGATTCGGAAGATTAATAGTTGTAGAACGTAAAGATAATAAGATTGATAATAAAGGTAAAAGTGAGAGAATTTGGTTATGCAAGTGTGATTGTGGGAATGAAACTAGTGTAAGAAGTGGCAGTTTATTAAGAAAAAAACAACCAACACGAAGTTGTGGTTGTTTGAACAGTGAATATGGGTTGAATATGATTAATAATGCAAGGGAATCTGATAGATTTGAAGGAACTAGAGTAGGTGCATTAAATATGAAAATAAATTCAAACAATACAAGTGGGGTTAAAGGTGTGTGTCGTGAAAAACGCAGAAAAAAATGGATGGCATATATTCAAATTCGTGGGAAACATAAATTTTTAGGATATTTTGATTTTAAAGAAGATGCAATTAAAGCAAGAAAAGAAGCAGAAGAAAGGTACTTTAAACCTATAGTAGAAGAATTTAATGAGGTGAGAAAAGATGAAAGCTATAGATGTATTAATAGCGACAATAAATGCACAACTAGCAGAGTTAAATAAATCAGATTTTAAGATTTATGATTCAGATAACCAAGATTACTATATAACTCAAATAAGATATAACAAAGAAGATGATAGATTATATTTTGATAGCCAGGAGGTTAGGTAGATGTCAGATGAAGTTAAGAAACTTAATTTGTTTCAAAAAATACAAAAAGCTAGAGTAGAACTTCAAAAAAGAGAGATAAAGAAAACAGGATATAACAAGTACAGTAATTACTATTACTTTGAATTAAGTGATTTCCTATCACCAATAAATGAGATATGTGGAGAGTTAGGACTTTATACAGAGTTTCAATACAGTAATACAGAAGCATGGCTAACTATTTATGATGTTGATAATACAGAAGAATTTAGACAATGGAATACTCCAGTAGAAGTAGCAAGTTTAAAAGGCTGCAGCATGATACAGAACATAGGGGGCACACAAAGCTTCGCTAGAAGATACCTTTACATGATGGCTTTTGAAATAGCTGAAAGTGATGCAATAGATAATGGTGGAGTAGATGAAGAAGCCGAATTAGGAAAGCAAAAGATTAATAAAGCAAGTGTATTAACTATTAATGGTTTAATAGATGAGACAAAAACAGATAAAAAGAAATTCTTAGAATGGGCAGGAGTAGAAAAGGTAGAGGACATAACTAATAATGCTCTTGGAACTTGTATCAATATGCTTAATAAGAAAAAGAAAGACTTGAATGAAGCTATTGAAAGAAAAAAGCGTGAAGCAGAAATAGCTAGACAACAAGAACAACTTCAAAAGGATCTAGAAAATAAACAAGAAGATTTTGAGTTTTAGGGGGATATGAGAAATGAAAGAGATTATTGTAAATACACAATTACCAGTAATAAAGACTAATTTTGAAGAAGTTAGGGAAAGTTTGATTGTAAACCTAGAAAAGTACAAAGGGATTGTAGTAACAGAAGAAAATCAAAAAGATTGCAAAGCTATGCAAAAAGAATTAGCAGGTTTTAGAAATCAAATTGATACAGAGAGAAAAGCTATTAAGAAGCAAGTTGAAGCACCAATAAAGAAATTTGATACAGATGTAAAAGAACTTGTTGGAATAATAACAGAAATTGAAAAGCCAATCAAAGAAGGTATTAAAGTATTTGATGATAGACGTAAAGAAGAAAAGAGAAAATTTGCAGATGTTAAGATATTTGAGATTTGTCAAAAGCTTGGTTTAGAAAAGAAATATGCAGATCAACTTACAGTACTAGATAAGTATTTAAATTTAAGCGCTAGTGCAAAAAGTGTAGTAGAGGATATAGAGCAAAGAGCAGAAACATTAAAGCAACAACAAAATATGGATAAGGTTAAAGCTGAAATGATTAAAGCAAATATAGAAAGTGCTTTAGAAACTGTAAATCTAACTTTAAAAGCTCCATTAGAATATAAAGACTTTGAGAAGTATATTGCTTTAGGTTGGGATGGGCCAAGAATAGTAAGAGAAATTAATGAGAGAGCAGCGCAAATAAGACAAGCTGAAAAAGCAGCAGAGGAAATGGCAACTAAGAAAATTGAGGAAGAAAAACAAAAAGAAGAAGTACAAATACCTATGGATTTAAAGCCGAAGGTTCCAGAAGTTCCTAAGGAAGTTAAAGAAGATGAACCAAGATTATATGTAGAGCTTTATGTAGAACATAATCTAGAGGAAATGAAGATATTAAGCAAATATTTAAAGGATAAAGGGTACAAATATATAGTTCATGAGCAAGGAAAGGTAAACCCTAAGTAAATAAAGGAGTGAGCATATGTCAGAAGGGTGGTTTAAAGTCCATAGATGCTTATTTGAAAAGGCAATATGGCAGCAATCAACTCCAGAGCAGAAAGTAATACTTATAACCCTTCTAGGTATGGCTAACCATAAAGGAAGGGAATGGGAGTGGCAAGGAAAGCAATTTAAAGCTGAACCGGGAGAATTTGTAACCAGTGTTAATTCAATAATTTTACGTGCAGGAACAGGAATTACACGACAAAATGTAAGAACTGCATTAAAAAAATTAGAAAAGTATGAATTTCTAACCATGCAATCAACCAAGACAGGATTGCTTATAAAGATAGAGAATTGGGAGGTTTACCAAGGTCGAGAGTTACCAACTAACCAAGGTACTAACCAAGGATTAACCAAGAGCCAACCAACAGGTAACCATGACCTAACCAACCCCCAACCAACCCCTAACCATGACCTAACCACTAACAAGAATGATAAGAATAATAAGAATGATAAAGAAGGAAAAGAAAGAGAAGAAGAATCATCCCTTCCACCCCTTTCCTATCCTACTCCTATTCATAAATTAGCTTTTGATAACTTTGGAGAAGTTAGTTATAGAACATGGTTTGATGGAGCAGATATTAAAGAAGATGGTGAGTTAATCATTATAACTGTAGAAGAGTTTAAAAAGAAGATTGTACAGGATAGATATGGACCACAAATAGCGTTATTAACTGGAAAGAAAGTAAGTGTAAATGAATTATAAAGATCAATACAAACAAGATATAGTTCTATATAACAGTATAGTAAATAGATATAGAAATCTTAAAGAGAATGATATATCAGGAGCCTATCAGCTAATGAAAGATGCACATATAGTATCAGAGCGTTGGAGCGTTATAAGAGAGGATTATAGAAAACTGTTAAAGCGTGGTGAGAAGGCAGAGGAGAAAGATAGGCTTGAAGATATGTGCAAGTTTTTAAAAGAAGTTCATACAGATGCAAGAATGGTTTGGAAACAAGGTAAAGAAGATTTAAGAAATAATAGGGAGGATATATAAATGAGTCATTTCACAGTAGGAGTTTTAATTGATAAGAATGGTAAAGAATTAGAGGAGCTATTAGCACCATATCAAGAAAATAATATGGGAGATTGCCCTAAAGAGTATTTAGAATTTAATGATTGTACAGATGAAGTGTTAAACAGTTGGGAAGAACATAAGAAAGATTATGAGGATATAGATACATTTGCATATGAGTATTACGGTTATAAAAAAGATGCGGAAACAGGCAAATATGGTTATTGGGAAAATCCTAATGCTAAATGGGATTGGTATGTTATAGGTGGAAGATGGAGAAATTCACTTTTAAAGAAAGATGGAACTAGATGCAATTATTCAGAGTTAAAAAATATTGATTGGGAAACAATGAGGGATTTAGCTGCAAAGGAAGCTGAAAAAACGTGGGATGCTAATCCGCAAGGAATAGAAAGATACTTTAGTGGAATAGAAAAAAATGATACTAGAGAAAATTATATAAAGAGAGAATCAGAATTTTCAACTTATGCTGTAATTACACCAGATGGAGAATGGCATTCAAAAGGTAAAATGGGATGGTTTGGAATATCTTCTGAAATAGAAGAAGAATCTAATGAATGGAGTAATAGTTTTTATGATACCTTTATAAAAAATGCAGATACTGAATTAGTTCTTGTAATAGTTGATTGTCATATTTAATAGGGGAGATTAGTAGTAAATAAAGTTATAGTTATAAACTCATATTCTCAAATAATAATCAAGTGAGAAGGTGGTTGTATGAAGGAAGTTATAAAAATAATTCCAGAAGATAAAAGATGTGATTTTTGCAAAAAGAGAGAAGCAGTAAAATTGTGTGACTTCCCAGTTTATTATGGTAAAAGGCTTTGTTTTAAAGGAATGACAGAAGAAGAAATAAGAAACTGGAGTAACCATGGCACTTGTGACAAGAAAATATGTGAAAAGTGTTCAACTAAAATTGATATAGAAATAGATTTTTGCCCAGATTGTATAGAGAAGTTAAAGAAGGTGATTAAGTGATATTAGCAATAGATCCAGGGAATATAGAAAGTGGAATAGTTGTTATTAGAGAAAGAGATCTAAAACCATTAGTAGCTGAAAAGATAACTAATGAAGAACTTTTAGATAATTTACTAATGGATAGATATGAAAGATTAGAAGAGACGGAATATATAAGCCATGTTGCAATAGAAATGATAGCAAGTTATGGAATGGCAGTAGGGAAAAGCGTTTTTGAAACTTGTGTATGGATAGGTAGATTTATTCAAGCTTTAGAAAATAACTATTACAATGATTCGTTGAAATTTATTTATAGAAAAGATGAAAAGATGAATCTATGCCATAGCATGAAGGCTAAGGACAGCAATATAGTACAAGCTTTAATAGATAGGTTTGCACCTAATACACCTAATAAGGGGAAAGGCACTAAGAAAGAGCCTGGATGGTTTTATGGATTTAAAAAGGATATATGGCAGGCTTATGCTGTAGGAGTTACTTACTATGATTTGTATTTGAAAGGAGATAGAGATAATGATAACTGAAAAAGATTTAAAAAAGATTAATGAGAATTTAGAAGGTATAAAACAAGCTAGAAAATTAAATATAAAAGCAAAGGCAACAGTTGAATTAGAAGATGGGACAGAAGCTCTAATATATCATTTAGGACAAGCTAATAGCACTATAAGAATTGATATTAAGGGAGTAGATTAGATGAATAAAGTTGTTTTAATAGGAAGACTAACCAAGGATCCAGAGTTGAGATATGCAGCAGGAAGTGGAACTGCAGTTACCAGATTTACAATAGCAGTAAATAGACAATTCAAGAAAGATGAAGCTGATTTTATTAACTGTGTAGCTTGGAATAAAACAGCAGAAACAATAGCACAGTATTTTACCAAAGGTAGACCAATAGCGATAGTAGGACATATGCAAACAGGAAGCTATGATGCACAAGATGGAACTAAGAGATATACAACAGATGTTGCTGTAGAGAGCTTTGAGTTCATAGGAAGTAATGGACAAGCTAGCAACCAAGGAAATACGCGAGAGAGTACTCCTTTTGATGGTGGTTGGGACATAGAATCTGATATTACTCCAGTAGATGATGGAGATATGCCATTCTAATGGAGCAGATAGGATTTAACTTTATTAGATTAAAGGAAGACTGTACAGAGTTATATAGTAGCTTTTTATGTGGCTCTGTATGGAGCTTCATATTAGAACAGGAGAATAACTACATTATACAACTGGATGGAGTGTATTATGGACCGTTAAAAAATAGTTGTGAAAGGATATGAGGAAATGAACGTAAATGATAAAGCTATTAAAGAAAAGATAAAAATTTATAGAGAACAAAGAGTATTAAAGGCTACAGCATTAAGAAAGCTAAGAAAAGAATTTGGAGTTAGCGAAAAGGTGTTAGATGAATTTTGGCTAGAAGTTAAACAAGAGAAGAAAGTAACTAATAATACAACTAAGAAAGAGAAGCTAACAGCAGAACCTAAAAAGAAAAAGGTTCCTACAAAGGATAAACAAGCCTTAGAGGAAGTTGCAATACCCAAAGAGGATAAATGTATCAATAAAGATTTAAAGGTGATTAAAAAGGTCGTTACAGTTAAGGGAAAATATGATGTTTATGAAAAAGATGAATCTAAAGTGAAGAGTAGTAAGTTAGAGTTTAATACTCCAGAAGATATAGAAGCATATGAGGAAAAACTTGTAGCTGAGGAAGAAGAAATATTCTTAAAGAAGAAGACGGAAATACATTTAAGATTAAATGAAATCCTAGATGTAATGCTAATGGAAGTATAAAGGTTAATGGTACAAGCTTAACCAAGTGAAGGTTAAGAGAAAAATATTAACCTTAGAAGAAAGGAGTATCAAGAATGCATTTTATAGAGGTTTTATTAGGTATAGTAGTATTATTAGCTATGTTTAGCGTTATACCATTAATACTTATAAAAAATAGCAAGGTTAAGAATTTAATAGTCGGTATAGAAGTAATATCTATAGTTTTAATACTTATATGCTTAGTTTTATATATATGTAATGCTCTTATGACTTGTGTAACCATATGGTTTGGTAATTGGTAAGTCGTAATTGCAAGAAAGTGAGAACTATATGGTTTATAGATTTAATAAGGAAAA
>JAQEYV010000004.1:0-270149 GCA_027692445.1 Clostridiaceae bacterium OF42-15pH9A
GTGGAAAGCCAAATGAATTATTAGAAAAGTACGGATTAACTTCGAAAGATATAATTAATAAAGTAAAAAAAGCTTTGGAATTAAAAAAATAGATTAGTATATAACAAAAAGAACACCGGAAGGTGTTCTTTTTGTTATATAGGGATATTATTAATCTGTCAGAGGAATTATAATTATATTAGTAATTATTAGTTGGAGGAGAATAATATGAGTAAAAAATTACTTAGGGAGTACGGTTTAATAACATTAGGAATAATACTTGTAGCTATTTCTGTAGAATACTTTTTTGCGCCTAATAATCTTGCAGCTGGTGGTGTGACTGGTTTAGCAATAGTAGTTAACAACTATATACCAGTAATAAGTGTAGGAACTATAACCTTGATAGTAAATATAGTTCTCTTTGCTGTAGCATTTATGGTTATAGGCGGGAATTTTGGTGGCAAAACCATATATGCAAGCTTAGGACTATCAGTAATTATGTGGATAATAGAAGAATATTTTTCACCATATGCAATAACACAGGATTTAATTATTGCAACTATATTCGGAACTATTATATCTGCTTTTGGTATGGCAATAGTTTTTAACAATAATTCCTCCACAGGAGGAACAGATATATTAGCAAAAATATTAAATAAATTTTTTCATTTAAATATAGGCACTAGCTTGTTAATAGTAGATATATTAATAACTTTTGGTGCTGCATTAACTTTTGGATTAGATATCGGATTTTATTCTATGCTTAGTGTTATAATTCTTGGGATAGCAGTAGATAATTTTATAGATGGATTTAATGCTAGTAAAGAAGTTATGATAATGAGTGATAAAGTAGATGAAATTAGCAAATTTATATTGGAAGAGTTATATAGAGGATGTACTTATTTGAAGGGTGAAGGGGCTTATACAGGTAAAGAACTTAAGGTTATATATTCTGTATTATCAAGGTCAGATTTTATAAAGTTAAAGATGTTTATTAAGGAGATAGATCCTAAAGCTTTTATAACAGTTAGAGCATCCCATGAAGTTTTAGGAGAAGGATTCAAGGATATGGAAGAAATTTAATGACAAATAAAATCATATTTCTATTTTATTAATGTAAAAAAAAATATATAATAAAGGAATATAGGGGAATAATGTATCCTACCATAGGTATATGCTATAATAGCATTGTAAGATGGACAGGTATTTTAACGAAAAATATCTTAATATACTAAGGAGTGTTAGAATGATTGAATTTAAGAATGTTTCAAAACTTTATAATAATAATGTAAAAGCTCTTTCAGATGTTAGCATAAATATTGAATCAGGGGAATTTGTTTTCTTGGTTGGACCATCTGGAGCTGGTAAATCAACTTTTATAAAAATGATATTAAAAGAAGTTGAACCTACATCAGGAAAGTTAGTGGTTAATAATACAGATCTTTCAAAATTGGCAAGAAATGATATACCATACTTTAGAAGAAAGATAGGAATGGTATTCCAAGACTTTAGATTGATTCCGAATTTAAATGTATATGAGAATGTAGCCTTTGCTATGAAAGTTGTTGAAGCCACACCAAAAGAGATTAGAAGAAGAGTACCAATGGTATTATCTCTTGTAGGGCTTTCTCATAAGTACAAGATGTTCCCAAATGAACTTTCAGGAGGAGAACAACAAAGAGTTTCTTTAGCAAGAGCTATAGTAAATAATCCATCATTATTAATTGCGGATGAACCTACTGGAAATCTTGATCCAGAAACAGCAAAGGAAATAATGGATTTATTAGATGATATAAATAAAGCTGGAACTACAATCTTAATGGCCACTCACGCTAAAGATATAGTTGATACTATGAAAAAGAGAGTTATCGCTATTGAAGGTGGAGAAATAGCAAGAGATGAAAAGAGAGGTATGTACGAAGATGAAAATTAATACAGTTAATTATTTTATTAGTGATGCATTTAAAAGTTTAAGAAGAAATAAAACTATAAGTCTTGCTTCAGTTATTACTGTTTTAATTACTTTCTCAGTATTAGGGATTTTTACTTTAGTAGCTAAAAATGCTAATCTGGCCATAGGTGGAGTAGAGTCGAAGATAGAGTTAAAAGTTTACTTATTGGATGATATAAAGTTAATTGATCAAAGAGAAATAGAAGTAAAGTTAAGAGAACAAGATGGTGTTAAAGAAATAGAATATGAGTCAAGAGAACAAGCTTTGAAAAATTTTGAAGATATGATGAAAGATACCCCAGGTTTATTAGAAGGATATACACTAAAAAATAACCCATTACCAGCTTCTTATATAGTAAGACTTACAGATCCTAGTTATGCAGAATCTATAAGTGAAGCAGTTCAGGATCTTCCAGGTGTTGAGAGTATAGGAAATCAACAAGATGTTATAAATCAAATACATGGTATTGTTAAGGTAGTAAGAGTTGTTGGTATAGTATTATTTATAATTTTAATAGGAGTATCAATATTCTTAATTATGAATACTACAAAGTTAACAGTTTATTCAAGAAGAAGAGAAGTTGGAATAATGAAATTTGTAGGTGCTACAGACTGGTTTATAAGATGGCCATTTATAATTGAAGGAATGGTTATTGGATTATTAGGAGCAATACTATCTGTAATAGGAGTATACTTTATATATAGATTTGGTGTTGGTATTATTGCAAGTAATATACTTATGGTTAATTTGATTAATCCTACATATGTGTTGACAATGTTATCATGGCAGTTTGCTTTAGGAGGAATTGCTGTTGGTGGAGTTGCAAGTTATATAGCGTTAAGGAAATTCTTGGTAGTATAAATATAAATATTAAGAATAAAATATTTACTATGAGAAAAGGTATTTTGGAATTGAAAGGAAGTTGTTTGGATGTACCAGTCTAGTAAAAATAATAAAATGAAAAAAATTATAAAACCATTGGCGATTATATTATCAATATTAGTAGCATTTTTTGTGGGAAATTATATTACTAGATATGGGATAGTCATAGGCAAAGATAGTGATAAGTATGGAACTTTATTAAAATATGCAGATGATGTAGAACAATTTAAAGGCTTATATGAAGTAAAAGAAGATTTAGAGAAGCTGTATGTTGGAGATATAGATCAAGAAAAGCTAGTTGATGGAGCTATTAAGGGAATGACAAATTCCCTTAATGATCCATATACAGTATTTATGAATAAAGAAGAGTATGATAGGTTTATGCAATCCAATTCAGGAGAGTTTAAAGGAATTGGAGTATATGTAAAGCTTGAAGATGGCAAAGTGATTGTCGATTCAACTATTTCTGGAGGTCCTGCTGAAAAAGTAGGAATTAAAGGTGGGGATGTAATCCTTAAGGTTGATGGTGAAGAGGTTGGAAGTGACCAAAGTAAAGCTGTTGCACTAATAACAGGAGCTGAAAATTCTCAAGTGAATATTATAGTAGGAAGAAAAGATACAGAGTTAGAGTTTAATGTAACTAGAGAAACTATAAAGACTGTTTCTGTAAAAAATGAAATGTTAGGAAATAATATAGGATATATTAATCTTTCTACTTTTAATAAAGATGTTTCAGTTGATTTTGTTAACGCTTTAGAAGAACTTAAAGGAAAAAGAATGAAAGGGTTAATATTAGATCTTAGAGGAAACGGTGGAGGATATTTAGTGGAAGCAATAAATATTGCATCACAATTTATTCCTAAGGGTGAAGTTATTACTTATAGAATTGATAAATATGAAAGTAAAGAAATAAGTAAATCTGAGGGAGGGGTTGCAATAGGATTGCCTCTTGTAATACTAACAGACGGAGGTACAGCAAGTGCATCTGAAGTTGTTACAGGTGCTTTAAAAGATTATAATGCAGCTGTAACTGTTGGAACCACTACATTTGGAAAAGGAGTAGTTCAACTTCCTTTTGAGCTTAAAAGTGGTATAGGTGGATTAAAGGTAACAGTTTCTAAATATTACACTCCAAAAGGAGAAGATATAAATAAAAAAGGGATTATACCTGATTATGAAGTTAAGTTGACAGAAGAAGATGTTAATAAAGAGTATAGTAAAGATACGGATCCTCAATTACAAAAGGGCATTGAAGTGATAAAAGACATGATAAATTAGGAGGAGCAAAACTTATGAATCTAATTATGTATACATTAAGATCGGTGGCATATGTTATAGTTGAGCCCTCATTAATGTTAATATTAATTCTTTTAGGTGTAATGTTCTATATGAAGAATAAGAAAGTAGCTGCTATGCAGCAGATGATTATAGGAGATAAAGTAAACTCTGCTTTAGAGCTTACTTTATCTCAAATAGTTTTAGGAATTTTGGCGGGTGTAATAGCAAGTTTAATATTAAGTCATTTAGGAGTTGTTTTTAAAGAGAATTCTGGAATAGAACTTTTATTTATGCTTTCTATATTATTAATGTTTATAAAGCCAAGATTTGTATGTTTTTCTTATTCTGCATCTATTCTAGGATTAGCAAGTTTAATTTTTACTTATTTTAATATAACAACTACTGATGGAATAGAAATATTAAGAATAGATATAATGTCATTAATGGTTTTTGTTGGGGTTCTTCATATAGTAGAGTCTATTTTAGTAATGTTAGATGGAGAAAAAGGTGCAATTCCTGTTTTTTCGAATAAGGGAGGCAGGATTTCAGGTGGATATGCTTTAAATAGATATTGGGTATTACCTATAGCTATATTTATTGCATATGCAGCTACATCTATGGGAACAACAGCAGGAACAGAAAGTATATCAACACCAAGTTGGTGGCCTATACTTAGGACAAATGACATATTAAATGTTATTAATACGATGATATTAGGACTAATTCCGTTTTTTGGAGTTTTAGGGTATTCTTCTGTTACATTTACACAAAAGAAAAAAAAGAAAGTTATTTCCTCAGGAATTGCTATATTAATATATGGAATAATTCTAACACTTGTTTCTCAGTTAGCTAGGCTTGGATTAGTTGGAGAAGTTGTAGTGTTAATTTTTGCTCCTTTAGCTCATGAAGGAATGTTAATATTTCAAAAGAAAATGGAAGAAAAAAGAGAACCTATCTTTGTTAGTGATGAAGATGGTATATCTGTGTTAGAAGTAGTTCCTTATTCTATAGCCTATGAGGCTGGTATAAGAGTTGGGGATAAAATTATATCTCTTAATGATCAGAGTATAGATGATGTAACGGAAATATATAGGATGGTCAGAAATAGTGTATATGATATAAATGTAAAAATTTTAGATATGGATGGCAATGGAAAAGAAATTATATTAAAACCAGAAAGAAATAAAAACTTAGGTGCTGTTTTAGTACCTAAAGTGGTGCAAAGTGATAAAGTAGTGGCTTTTGAAGATAAGAAATTCTCTGAAGTATTAGAGAAAATAAAAGAAAATAGAAAGGATATAAAGTGATATAAATTCATTTTATATCCTTTTTTAACGTTTAGGATAGCAATTTTATAAATTCCGTACCTTAAGTAGGATTAGAATAAATATCTATTCCACCTTTTTTGAATAAAAAGAACTTTAAGTACTCATATTATTGACTATAATATACAAAAAAAGTAAAATAGTAATACGAATATAAGTTCGAGATAGGAGATTAATGATGAATAGTTTTAAAATACATTCGAAATTTAAACCAACCGGTGACCAACCTAAAGCAATAGACACATTAGTAGAATCATTAAAAGAAAATCATAGAGGGCAGACATTATTAGGGGTAACAGGATCAGGTAAAACTTTTACTATGGCAAATATTATTGAAAGACTTCAAAGACCTACAATAATACTGGCTCATAATAAGACTTTGGCTGCTCAACTATGTTCAGAGTTTAAAGAATTCTTTCCTGATAACATAGTTGAATATTTTGTATCATATTATGATTACTATCAACCAGAAGCTTATGTTCCTCAAACAGATACATTTATAGAGAAAGATGCGTCAATTAATGATGAAATAGATAAGTTAAGGCACTCAGCTACATCTGCTTTATTTGAGAGAAGAGATGTAATTATAGTTGCCTCAGTATCCTGTATTTATGGACTTGGTAATCCAGATGAATATAAGAAATTAACTGTAAGTTTAAGAACAGGAATGGAAAAAGATAGGGATGAAATAGTAAGAAGATTAATAGATATACAATATGAAAGAAATGATATAGATTTTAAGAGAGGAACATTTAGAGTTAGAGGGGATTCTTTAGATATAATTCCAGCTTCCTCTTCTAATAAAGGGATAAGAGTGGAGTTTTTTGGAGAAGAAATTGATAGAATACGTGAATTTGATGTTCTCACAGGAAATATACTTGGTGATAGGGATCATGTTGCTATATTCCCTGCATCACACTTTGCTACCTCACAGGAAACATTAGAAAAAGCAATTAGTAGAATAGAGGATGAGCTTGAAGAAAGATTAAGAGAATTGAATGCTCAAGATAAATTATTGGAAGCACAAAGATTAAGACAAAGAACAAATTTTGATATAGAAATGATGAGGGAAATGGGATATTGCAGTGGAATAGAAAATTATTCTAGAATATTAGATTCAAGGGATCCTGGTACTCCACCTAAAACATTACTAGATTATTTTCCAGATGATTATCTAATGTTTATTGATGAGAGCCATGTAACTCTACCTCAAGTAAGGGCAATGTATGCTGGAGATAGATCTAGAAAAAATACCTTGGTGGATTATGGTTTTAGGCTACCTTGTGCATATGATAATAGACCTCTTCAATTTCCGGAGTTTGAAAAGAAGATAAATCAAGTTGTTTATGTAAGTGCCACACCAAGCCAGTATGAATTAGATAATTCATCAGTTATAGCAGAGCAAATAATTAGACCAACAGGGTTGATAGATCCTGAAATAATTATAAGGCCAATAAAAGGTCAGATTGATGATTTGTATGGAGAAATTAAGAAAACTACAGAAAAAGGATTTAGAACTTTAATAACTACTTTAACTAAGAGGATGGCAGAAGATTTAACTAAGTATCTAACAGAATTAGGCGTAAAAACAACATACATGCATTCTGATATTGAAACAATAGAAAGAATGAAAATAATAAGGGAACTTAGATTAGGTGAATATGATGTTTTAGTAGGTATAAATCTTTTAAGAGAAGGGTTAGATATTCCAGAAGTAGCATTAGTAGCTATATTGGATGCTGACAAAGAAGGTTTCTTAAGATCTGAAACATCATTGATACAAACAATAGGAAGAGCAGCTAGAAATTCTGAAAGTAAGGTAATAATGTATGCAGATAATATTACTAGATCTATGGATAAGGCTATAAAGGAAACTAATAGAAGAAGAGAAATACAAGAACAGTATAATGAGGAACATGGAATAACGCCAAAGACAATATTAAAGGAAGTAAGAGATGTAATAGAGGCTACAAAAGTAGCAGAAGAAACAGTTGAATATAAAGAAGAAGAAAAAATGAGTAAAAAAGAAAAAGAAAAGCTTATTAAAAAGTATACAGAAGAGATGATGGATGCAGCTAAGAACTTACAATTTGAAAGAGCTGCTCAATTGAGGGATATGATAGAGAAATTAAAAAAATAGTAATGTGGTAAGGGGGATAAGGGGATTTTGAAAAGGAAAAATGAAGTTATAGGTTTTTCTATTATTGTAGTATTAATAATTTCTATAATTGGAGTATTTACTACAATAGGAGTCAAGTTAATAAAGGATAGTAACATATCATCACCTGATTTTAGTGGAATATTAAGTTGGTTCTCTAAAGAAGATGATGAGGATGTATATGTTGAGGCTGAAGAGATAACCTTAAAGTATGAGGATGTTAAGTATTATCCATATCAGGCAGAGAATAAGATGTGGGGCTATGTAGATGAAAATATGAATGTAGTTATAGAACCTAAATTTGAAAATGCTACAGCTTTTAGTGAAGGTATAGGTTTGGTAGAAGAGGATAATAAATATAGGTATATTTCGAAAGATGGAGATTACATATTTGATAATGCTTATTATTATGCTACACCGTTTTGTGGTGGCGTAGCTATAGCTGAAGAAGGGGATAAAGACATTTTAATTGATTATGATGGGAAAAAGTTATGTGAAATAGATGAAGATATATATGTTTATGAGTTTGTTGATGGAATAGCTGCTTTTGAGAAAAATGGTAAGTATGGATATATGGATACTAAAGGAAATATATTGGTGAAAGCAAAATATGAATATTGTGAAAGCTTTCTGAATGGTGTAGCAATTGTCAAAGATAGTGATAACTACTATATTATAGGGAGAAATGGTAAAAAGATAATTCGTAGTGGATTTGAGTATATAAGTTCTTATGATAATAAATACTTCTTGTGTAGTGATGAAAAAAATTCTTATTTGATTGATAGTACAGGTGAAAATGTAGACTTACCTATTGATGTAATTGATATTATGAGAATTCAGAAGGATGGAGTAATATTCCGTAGCGGAAATAATAAATGTGGCTTTATGGATTATAAAGGAAATTTAGTTTTCGAAGCAGAAGTTGATTTCATTAATGAGGTTGTCAATGGAATAAGTTATGGGGAGATATACAATGGAAGTAAGTATGAAATAGTCTGTATTGATAATAAAGGAAATATAATAGCTAATTATACCCAGTTAGGATATACCGATATAAATGAGTGGTATGGAGAAATAAATGTATTAAGTAGCAACGAACATGAATATTTAGTAGATAAGATGGGGAATAAAATTGAAGATTTAAATGAAGTAACAGTTCAGTTTTATGGGGACTTTATAATACTGTCTAAAAATGATAATACCAATACAAAAGTATATTCACAAAATGGAAAGTTATTATTAGAATTAGATGACAGATATTATATTAATAATACAGATTTATATGGTGCTAATTATGAAGAAAATGTATTGTTATTGAGAAATGATAAAGATGAGAATGTTACTATAAATATACAGGGCAAAATTGCAAAGTAGTATTAATGCTATGACAGGTGTCATAGCATTTTTTTATTCTTTATGAAAGTATAAACATCTTAGATAAAATGATTTTATTATGTTTTTTTCATATTCTTCTCAATAATTGACAAGAATAAATATAAAGTTTAAAATACAATAATAGGAACTTACGTTCGCAAATTGATTAAGTTTAATATGGACAGAATATAGATATAAAATGAAGAGGGGACAAGAGTATGATAGATAAAATAGTCATTAAGGGAGCTAGAGTACATAATCTAAAAAATGTTGATTTAGAAATTCCAAGAGATAAGCTGGTTGTATTTACAGGACTATCAGGTTCTGGAAAATCATCTTTGGCTTTTGATACTTTATATGCAGAAGGGCAAAGAAGATATGTAGAGTCACTATCTGCTTATGCAAGACAATTCTTAGGTCAGATGAATAAACCTGATGTTGATTATATTGAAGGATTATCTCCAGCTATATCAATAGATCAAAAGACTACAAGTAAGAATCCTAGGTCCACAGTTGGTACAATAACAGAAATATATGATTACTTAAGATTATTATATGCAAGAGTTGGAACACCATATTGTCCAAAGTGTGGTAAAGAGATAAGTCAACAATCTGTTGATCAAATTGTTGATAAAGTAATGTCTCTTGGGGATAGAACTAAGATTTTAATATTATCTCCACTTATAAGAGGTAGAAAAGGAAACCATGAAAAAGTAATAGAAACAATAAAGAAAAATGGTTTTGTCAGAGCAAGAATAGATGGAGAAATATACGATTTATCAGAAGATGAAATAAAGTTAGAGAAGAATATAAAGCATAATATAGAGGCAGTAGTAGATAGAATAATTATAAAGGATGGAATAGAGGGAAGGCTTACAGATTCTTTAGAAACAGCCTTAAAGCTAGGAGAAGGATTAGCACTTGTAAGTGTTATAGGAGATAATGATATACTATTTAGTGAAAAATTTGCTTGTCCTGATTGTGGGATAAGTATAGATGAACTAGCTCCTAGATTATTTTCTTTTAATTCACCATTTGGTAAATGTGATTATTGTGATGGATTAGGAACTCTATATGAAATAGATCCTGACTTAGTAATACCAGATAAAAGTCTAAGTCTTATGGAGGGAGCAATTTCAAGCTGGGGAGCTGGAAGATTAAAGGATGACTCGTGGACTTATGCAATACTTCAAGCTTTAAGTAAGGAATATGATTTTTCACTTAATACTCCAATAAAGGATTTACCTAAGGAAATAGTTGATGTAATTCTTTATGGTACTAAGGGGAAGAAACTTAATGTTACTTATACAAAGGAAGGGGTTACGGCTGAATATAATTATTCATATCCAGGAGAAATCAATAACTTAACTAAGAGATATAGTGAAACAAGTTCAGATATGATGAAAAATGAAATAGAGCAATATATGAGCGATAATCATTGCCCAAAGTGTAGTGGAGCAAGGTTGAAAAGAGAAGCTTTATCAGTTAAAATTGGTGGAAAAAATATTTATGAGTTTACAAGTATGCCAATTAGAGAAGAATTAGAGTTTTTAGGTGGAATAGAATTCTCAGAGAAAAATAAAATTATTAGTGAGCAAATATTGAAGGAAATAAGAAGCAGATTAAATTTCCTAATAGATGTAGGATTGGATTATTTAAATTTGTCAAGAAATTCAGGTACATTATCAGGAGGAGAATCACAAAGAATTAGGTTAGCAACACAAATAGGATCATCTTTAATGGGGGTTCTTTATATTTTAGATGAACCAAGTATAGGACTTCATCAAAGAGATAATGATAGATTAATAGCTACATTGAAAAATTTAAGGGATGTAGGTAATACTGTCATAGTTGTAGAACATGATGAAGATACAATGAGAGAAGCAGATTACATTGTAGATATTGGACCAAGAGCTGGTGAACATGGTGGAGAAATTGTTGCAACTGGAACATTTGATGAAATAGTAAAGAATGAAAAATCAATTACTGGTCAATATTTAAGTGGAAAGAAAAAAATAGATGTCCCTAAGGTAAGAAGAAAAGGAAATGGTAATAAGATTACCATTAAAGGAGCAAAAGAAAATAATCTGAAAAATATAAATGTTTCAATACCTTTAGGAACTTTAACCATGGTTACAGGGGTTTCTGGATCAGGAAAAAGTACATTAGTTAATGAAATCTTGTATAAAGGATTAAATAAGATTATAAACAGAAGTAAAAATCCAGTAGGCTCACATAAGGAAATTACGGGATTTGAAAATATTGATAAAATTATAGATATAGACCAAAGTCCTATAGGAAGGACTCCAAGATCAAACCCTGCTACATATACAGGAACTTTTGATATAATAAGAGAATTGTTTGCTAATACTACTGAAGCAAAAATGAGAGGGTATAAGCCTGGTAGATTTTCTTTCAATGTAAAAGGGGGAAGATGTGAAGCTTGTTCAGGTGATGGAATAATAAAAATAGAAATGCAATTCTTATCAGATGTATATGTTCCTTGTGAAGTATGTAAAGGTAAGAGGTATAATAGAGAAACCTTAGAAGTAAAATATAAAGGTAAGAATATTGATGATATATTAAATATGACAGTAGAAGAAGGATTAGAGTTTTTTGAAAATTTACCAAGGATAAAAAATAAGTTACAAACATTATATGATGTAGGACTAGGATATGTAAGATTGGGTCAACCATCTACCCAATTATCTGGAGGAGAAGCACAAAGAATAAAGTTAGCATATGAATTATCTAAAAGAAGTACAGGAAAAACATTATATATACTAGATGAACCTACAACAGGTTTACATATAGATGATGTAAGCCGATTAGTTGAAATATTACAAAGATTAGTAGATGCAGGCAATACAGTTGTAGTTATAGAACATAATTTAGATATGATTAAGTGTGCAGATTATATTATTGATTTAGGACCAGAGGGTGGAGATAAGGGAGGGACTTTAGTTGTTCAAGGTGCTCCAGAAAAGGTTGCTAAATGTGAAGAATCCTATACAGGTAAATATCTAAAGAGGATGATATAAATCTTAAATTATTCTTAGTTAAGTATAAATATTATGGTTTTATATAGCTTTTGTTGTATAATCTACTTATATATGAAAAGTTTTCGAGGTGAAGTTATGAATTTTACGAAATTATCTGCCATAGTATTTGGAATCTTTTTTATAATTTTATTATATTCTCTAATATACTCAGCCTTAAAGATAATGTATAAAGATGTTAAAGGTGGCGGAAGAAAGAGACCTTCTGAATCTAGAAAGAATCATGGGTTGGAAGTAATAGAAATTAGTGAAGAAGGAAACTTAAAGAAGGGTTCAGTAATTCCAGTTAAAGGTATTATAACTATAGGAAGAAAAGAGGATAATTCTATTATATTGCAGGATTTACATGTATCAGGTAATCATGCAAAGCTAATTGTTAAGAATAATGTATTGTTAATTGAAGATTTAAATAGTACAAATGGAACTTTTGTTAATGATAAGAAAATTAATGGAAGGGTTAAATTATTTAGCAAGGATATAGTTACAATAGGAACAACTAAGCTTAAGGTATTAGGTTAACTGGAAGAGTTAGAGGTGATTATATGAAAATGCGAAAGGATGAAAGAAAGCTACTTATACTTACTTACATTTTATGTATAGGCCTTTTTAGTAATCTAGCTATATTATCTGATCCTATAGATAAAAAAGCTCTTATAATTGGTGGAGCATTGTGTTTAGTTATAGGATACTCACATTTTGTTATAAGAAGATTTTATCCAGATGGAGATAAATTTTTATTAATTTTTGCAGGGATTTTATCTGTAATTGGAATAGCCATGTTGTATAGATTAGAAACAGCACTGGCTATAAAACAAATAGTTTGGTTTATCATAGGTATTATTGTATATATTTTGACAGTTGTAATTTTGCCGAATATTAGGAGCTTTGCAAAATATAAAAATATATATCTAGTAGCAACACTTATTTTTGCACCTATGGCCTTATTATTGGGGACAGAATTAAATGGAGCAAAGAACTGGGTGTACTTGGGGAAATTTGGATTTCAGCCTTCAGAGTTTGGAAAGATATTTTTAGTAATATATCTGGCATCAGTTTTGAAGGATTTTGATAATACGAAAAAGGGATTCGAGCATATTAAGCAGCTTATTCAGCCTGCTATAGTAGTAATGATTTTCTTAGGATGTTTAGTTTTACAAAGAGACTTAGGATCAGCCTTGATATTCTTTGGAATATCAGTATCAGTATTGTATATTGCTACATCAAAGAAAAAGTATGCTTTTACTTGTCTTGGTCTTTTTGCAGTAGGAGCAAGTATAGCATATAAGTTATTCCCGCATGTAAGAACAAGAGTTGATATATGGAGAAATCCTTGGGCAGATCCTAATGGATATGGATATTATCAAGTAACTCAAGGGTTATATTCAATATCTTCTGGAGGTATGTTTGGTTCGGGCTTAGGACAAGGATATCCAGGATTTGTTCCTGTAAAGGAAAGTGATTATATCTTTGCAGCAATATGTGAAGAGTTTGGAATAATATTTGGAATAGGAATATTGATAATATTTTTCTTGCTGTTTTATAGAGCTATAAGAATAGCATTTGTAACGGATGATAAATTTTCACAATTAGTTGCTGTTGGATTTAGTATAATGATTGCATGTCAAGCTTTAGTAATTGTAGGCGGTATATTTGCAGTTATTCCTTTAACAGGTATAACATTACCTTTTGTAAGTTATGGTGGTAGTTCTATGGTAACAATGTTCTTTACCCTAGGTTTATTACAGAAGGTTTCAGAGGAGGGCTAAAGATGAATGATTTTAAAGATAGTGTAAAAAAGGTAATGATAATATTTTTATTCTTCTTTGTAGCTCTAATATCATATATAGCGTATTTTCAAACATTTAAGGCACCTGATATAGCAGCAGATGCTGGAAATAAGAGATTATGGGCAAAGAGAAATGAAGTTGTTAGAGGAACAATATACGATAGAGACAAAAATGCGTTAACTAAAAGTGAAAGAACAGGGACTTTAACTCAATCTAGAGAATATGTATATGGAGATTTATATGTACACGCATTGGGGTATGCCAGTCAAAAGTATGATTTATCAGGTTTAGAAAAAACTTTTGATACAGAGCTAACTACATATAGTAGTGTGCAAGTTGGATTAAGAAACTTCTTTAAAGATTTAAGTTTTGAATCATTAAAAGAAGCATTTAAAGATAGAAGTAAAGAGGAAAATAAAGTAGGTAATGGAGTTATAACAACGTTAGATTATGACATTCAAAAGGCTGCCTATGATGCGTTAGGAAATAGAAAAGGGGCTGTAGTTGCTTTGGATCCTAATACTGGAGAAGTACTAGCAATGGTATCAAAACCAACATATAATCCTAATGATTTAGAAACAGTAATGAATAAAATTAATGCTGGAGAAGATTTGGGAAGCCCACTTATAAATAGGGCTACTTCAGGTAAATATCCACCTGGATCTACTTTTAAGGTTATAACAACAGCTAGTGCTCTTGAAAATATTGATGGAATAACAAAAAGAATTTTTGAAGATAAAGGAAAGATAGAGCTTGGTGGTGGTCAAACTTTATCTAATAATCAAAATAAAGTTTATGGAAACATTGATTTAAAAAAAGCTTTTCAAGTTTCTAGTAATGTAGTGTTTGCTACTTTAGCACAAGAGTTGGGAAATAAAACTCTAAAACAAACAGCAGAAGATTTTGGATTTAATAAAGACATTCCTTCTACAGGATTCTCAATTTCAAAAAGTGAGTTTCCTACTTTAGAAAGTTATGAAGTAGGTATGATAGCTCAGTCAGGTATAGGTCAAAGTAGTATTGTTGCAACTCCAATACAGATGGCTTTAGTAGCAAGTACTATAGCTAATGATGGGGTAATGATGGAACCAAAGCTTGTTAATCAAGTAGTGGACTTAAATATGAATGTAGTAAAGAAGTATGGAGATAAAAAGTATGGTCAGGTACTTCCTACTAGTGATGCAAATACAATAAAGGACTATATGGTTAATATGGTTAAGAGCAATTTTGGAAATAAGTCATATTTCAGTGGTATGAATGTAGCAGGTAAAACTGGAACAGCTGACCAAAGAGATAACAATGGTAACTTACAAAAGCCTCATGCTTGGTTTATAGGTTTTGCACCAGCAGATAATCCTAAAATAGCAGTAGCTGTTATAGTTGAAAATGGAGGATATGGTTCAGAAGCAGCAGCTCCAGTTGCAGGGGCAGTAATGAAAGCGGCATTAAAATAGTAATTAGAGAAGAAGATTATAGGATTAATCTTCTTCTTTTTTGTAGAACACTAATATAAAAAGAGTTAGAATAAATTTAGGAGGTGGTTAAAATATTTGATTTTGAATATCAACTAAAAGTTTTACCTGATAAACCAGGTGTATATTTAATGAAAAATAGTTTAGGAGAAGTTATATATGTTGGTAAGGCGAAGATACTTAAAAATAGGGTAAGACAATACTTTCAAAATTCAAAAAATCACTCAGAAAAAGTTAGATCTATGGTGAAAAATATAGCTGAGTTTGAATATATAGTAACAGATACAGAGATGGAAGCTTTAATATTAGAGTGTAATTTAATAAAGAAATATAGTCCTAAATATAATATAGCACTTAAGGATGACAAGTTTTATCCATTTATAAAGATTACAACTAATGAAGATTTCCCTAGGGTGTTTGTTACAAGAAACTTTGTGAGAGATGGAAATAAATATTTTGGACCATATACAAATGTAACTGCAGTATATGAGACCATTAACTTAATTAGAAAAATCTTTCCTATAAGGACATGTAAGAAGAATATTGTTGAAGGAGAGGCTGCTACAAGGCCTTGTTTGAATTATCACATAAAAAGATGTATGTCACCATGTGGTGGCTATATATCAAAAGAAGACTATACTAAAATAATTGATGAAGTTTTAGATATTTTAAATGGCAAGGATAAAAGTATACTTAAGAAGTTAAAAGATGAAATGCAAGAAGCATCTATGGAATTAAAGTTTGAGAAGGCTGCATCTCTTAGGGATAAAATTTTAGCTATTGAAAACCTAGTTGAAAAGCAAAAGATGTTTAGAGTTACTGAAGGCGATGAAGATTTTATTAATTTATATAAGGATGAAAAAGACACATGCGTTCAAGTATTTTTCCTTAGAGATGGTAAGATAACTGGAAGAGAGCATTTTATGTTAGAAAACACAGCAGATGAAAGTGATGAGATAATAATAAGTCAATTTATAATTAATTTTTATTCTGGAGCAGGAAAGATTGCTAAAAACATTTATGTTCCTGTAGTAGAAGATTTAGAACTTTTAGAAGAATTTTTAACTATAAAAAGAGAATCTAAGGTTTGGATAAAGGTGCCACAAAAAGGTGAAAAGAAAGACTTATTACAAATGGTTAGGGAGAATGCAAAACTAACATTAGAACAATTTAAAGATAAAATATTAAAAGAGAAAGAAATTAATAGAGTTTCTGTAGGTGAACTTCAAGAAGTTTTAAATTTAGAAGAACCTCCTTTTAGAATTGAAGCATATGATATATCAAATATACAAGGTGTAGATTCTGTAGGAACCATGATAGTATTTGAAGAAGGTAAAGCAAAAAGTAGCGATTATAGAAAGTTTAGAATAAAAACTGTAAAAGGTGCTAATGATTATAACAGTATGAGGGAAATATTAACAAGGAGGTTTGAGCATGGTTTAAGGGAAATAAGAGAAATTCAAGAAAGAAATTTGGATTTTTCTAAAGGAAAGTTTTCTAGTTTCCCAGATTTGATTATGATGGATGGTGGAAAAGGTCAAGTTAATGTTGCTTTAGAGGTGTTAAATGAATTAAATATTGATATAAATGTTTGTGGCTTAGTTAAAGATGATAAACATCAAACAAGAGGTATTATTTATAATAATAAGGAAGTTATAATAAATAGAAATTCTAATTTGATGCAATTAATTAGAAGGATACAAGATGAGGTCCATAGGTTTGCTATTACATATCATAGAACATTAAGAGATAAAAGAACATTGCATTCAGTATTAGAAGATATACCTAATGTTGGGGAGAAGAGAAGAATTGCATTACTAACTAAGTTTGGAAGCGTGGATAATATAAAGAAGGCAAGCATAGAAGAATTGCTAGAAACTCCAACAATAGATAGAAGAACTGCTGAAAGTATATATGCTTATTTTAATCAAAAGTAACATTTTATATTTAATATGATATAATAAAAAAATATAAGGTTAAGAAGTTGTAACTTGTTAAATAGTAGAAATTATCTTATACTATTTAAAGATTATTTTGACAATACTTTTAAGGAGCGTAGTATGAATCAATATTTGAGATATATAGATAGTTTTAAAAAGATATATAATGATTCGGAGATAAAGATAGATGAAAATATGAGTAATCATATTCATTTTAAAGTTGGTGGACCAGTAGATATATTATTGATTCCATCAAAGGTGAATCAAGTGGTTGAAACTTTGAAAATATGTAAGAACGAAAATATTCCTTATTTTATAATAGGAAATGGTTCTAACTTATTAGTTAAAGATGGCGGAATTAGAGGAGTAGTTATAAAGCTAAGTAATTTATTATCTATAGAAGTAAAGGATAATACAATAAAGGCTAGTAGTGGTACTCTTTTAGAAGATGTATCTAAGAAAGCTGTAGAAAATTCTTTAACTGGATTTGAATTTGCATGTGGTATTCCTGGTTCTGTAGGCGGTGCTGTATTTATGAATGCTGGAGCTTACGACGGTGAAATTAAGAATGTAATAAAAGAAGCTGAAGTGTTAGATATAGATGGAAACATAATGGTGTTATCTAAAGAAGAATTAGAATTAGGGTATAGAACATCTAAGGTTATGAAGGATAATTTGATTGTATTAAGTGCAACTTTTGAGTTAGCTAAGGGTGATAAAGAAAAGATACAAGAAAGAGTAAATGAACTTACAGAAAAAAGAGAATCAAAACAGCCATTGGAATATCCATCAGCAGGTAGTACATTTAAGAGACCAGAGGGATATTTTGCAGGCAAACTGATTCAAGATGCAGGTTTAAAGGGAGCATCAGTAGGAGGAGCTGCTGTATCTGAAAAACATTCTGGTTTTGTTATAAATAAAGATGGTGCAACAGCAGAAGACGTATTAAATTTAATAAATCATGTTCAAAATGAAGTTAAAAATCAATTTGGAGTGGAACTTCATACTGAAGTAAGAATAATTGGAGAAGATAAATAGAGCGAAATATAGATGAAGGGAGCCTGTCCAAAGGCTTCCTTTATTTCATTACTTTTAGTAGGAGTGGGGGGGGGATATTTGCTTTAATGTAAATTGAAACTTGCCACGGAACAAGCAAAATAAATATCCCTCACTTTTTTTATTTAAATGATTAAATGCAAGTGATATAATAGTTAAATAAAGGAAGGGGAGATATAAATGGTTGGTGCTATTATATTTGGAATTATAGGAATTGGTTTATTGGTTTTTGGATTAAGAATTAAGAAATATAAGAAAATAGATTCTATTTCTTCTATTAATGAAGAAAGATTAAGAAAGATAAAAAATAAGGATAAAGTAGCAAGTGATTTTGGTAATGGAATGATTTTACTGGCAATAGCTTGTTTTGCTTGTGCTGGTCTTATTTATTTTGCAGGAAGAGTTGGGTCATTTATAGGATTAATATTGATTATAATTGCTGCAACAAAATGGAGTAGTTTAAATTCTAGTATAGACGAGAAGATAAAAAGAAAAGAGTATTAGTTAAAGAGTTCTATTAGCAAGTATATAAAAGTAAAATGAATAAGGAAGGTTTCATTTGTGGTCAATCTAGTATGTTATAAATCTATAGAGCACCTCCTTTAATATATAGTTAGTACATTAAAGGGGCCTATCTTAACATTAAGTAGGAGGATTGACTATGACAGTAGGTTGTTTAAGTGCAATACTAATTGGTTGCTCTGCATTAGCAGTGATAGCTTACAATGTTTACGAAAAGAAATTTAAGTAGGTGAAATCTTCTTTTTGAAAGGTGTATTGGAATGAAAAAGTCATTGCAATACACCTTTTGTTAAATAAATATTTCGTGCAGGTATTATAGGTTAATACCATTTGATGTGTGATATAATAGGTGTAAATAGTAAGGTTTAGTAGGAGGTAAAGTATGAGATTTGTAATAGTTACAGGATTATCGGGAGCAGGGAAAACTGAAGCTACTAAAAGCTTAGAAGATATGGGCTATTTTTGTGTAGACAATTTACCACCAAGGCTTATTCCTAAATTTGCAGAAGCATGTAACTCTGGGAATATTGAAAAGGTGGCCTTGGTTATAGATATAAGAGGAGGAGTATTCTTTGATGATTTATTTGAATCATTAATGTATTTAAAATCTAGTGAGTTTAAATATGAGATATTATTTCTAGATGCTTCTGATGAAATTCTAGTGAAAAGATTTAAAGAAGCTAGAAGAAGTCATCCATTAGCACCTCAAGGAAGAGTATTAACAGGTATAAGTGAAGAACGAAATAAGTTAAGAGAAGTAAAAGATAGAGCAGATATTATAATAGATACTTCAAAATATGCTATAAGAGATTTAAGAGAAAAGATAAATGAATATTATGGAGATGTGAAGTCACCAGAGAAGCAATTATCTATAACTATATTAAGCTTTGGTTTTAAATATGGTATTCCTGTAGATTCCGATTTGGTATTTGATGTTAGGTTTATTCCAAACCCATTCTATATACCAGAATTAAAGAAGTATTCTGGTAGTGATGAACCAGTAAAAAAGTATGTATTAGATCAAAAAGAGACTCAAGACTTTATTGAAAAATTAGAAGATATGTTAAGATTTTTAATACCTAATTATATAAAAGAGGGGAAGAGACAACTTATAGTATCTATTGGTTGTACAGGTGGAAGACACCGTTCTGTTGCAATAGCTAATGCAATACATGAACAATTACTTAATGATAGCTTTGACTCAAGAATAGAACATAGAGATATCAGTGAAGACCTACATAAAGGAGTAAAGAAACTATGAGGTTTTCAGACTGGTTAAAGCCTGGAATTAAGGTTAAGAGATGGGTTGTATTTGGGGTTTTTGGTATATTATTAATAGCTTTTGGGTTCACAGAATTAGTTACAAAGAGACTTTATGATTTCTACTATAAAATGTTTTATATATTTTTAAACTTATCAGGTTTGTTTGTAATATATATTTCAGTTACAGAGGCAATGAAGTCAATAATTGTGCTTGTTAATAAAGGATATATTAAAGTTTCATTAGACAGTAAAAAGATTGAAAGTATGATTTATGAAAAAAGATTACTTGTAAGAGGTCCTAAAATTGTAGTAATTGGTGGCGGGACCGGTTTATCTACAATGTTAAGAGGGCTTAAATATTATACATCTAATATTACGGCAATTGTTACTGTAGGAGATGATGGGGGAGGCTCGGGAACATTAAGAGAAGATTTGGGAATTCTACCACCAGGAGATATAAGAAACTGTATATTAGCATTGGCAGATACAGAGCCTCTTATGGAGGATTTATTACAATATAGATTTAAAGATGGAACTTTGAAAGGACAAAGCTTTGGTAATTTATTTTTAGCTGCTATGGATGGTATATCAGATAATTTTGAAGATGCAGTTCAAAAAATGAGTTCAGTATTAGCGGTAACGGGAAAAGTTTTACCTGTAACTTTAGATGATATGCAACTTGAAGCAATACTTGAAAATGGAAATAAGGTTGTAGGAGAATCACAAATTCCTGTTGAGGCATTAAATCAAAAATCTAAAATAAAAAAGCTTATGATAAATCCGGAAAATGCAGAGCCTTTAAAGGATGCTTTAGATGCTATAAAAGAAGCAGATGCAATTGTAATAGGCCCTGGAAGTTTATATACTAGTATAATTCCTAACCTTTTAGTAAAAAAGATTAGAAATAGTGTAAGAAAAAGCGATGCTATAAAAATTTATGTTTCAAATATAATGACGCAACCAGGAGAAACAGATAATTTTAATGTATCTGATCATGTTAAGATAATAAAAAAATACGGTGGCAAAGAGATTGTTGACTATGTAATAGCTAACAGTGGAGAAATATCTGAAGAAATAAAAAGTAGATATTTAGAAGAAGGTTCTACATTGGCTAAGTTAGATATAGATAACTTAAAAGATTTAAATGTAGAAGTTATTTGTGATGATTTAATAAAAATAAAAAATGGAACTGTTAAGCATAATGCAGATAAGCTTGCAGAGATTTTAGCTGATACAATAATGGAGAAAAAGTTATTGTATGATAGAAAGAAAATTATTGAGTATATGTATTTATCACAAAGAATTAAGGATAGAGAAAAAAGTAATAAGGAAATTGGATTGTAAGAACTGCCAAGTAAAGGTAGTTCTTTTCTTATGTCGTTTATAGTATTAATTTATGCTATAATTAAATATTATAAAATAATAGTTTTTTAGATAAAAGGAGAAATACCATATGTCATTTTCATCAAAAGTAAAAGGAGAAATTTGTAGATATGTAGATATAACGAAGTCCGAAGCCTTAGCACAAATATCTGCAATTATGAAGGTAAGTGGAACTATAGGATTTAGTGGAAAAGGTATAACATTTAGAATAACTACAGAGAATCCTGGAAGTGCGAGATTAATATTTACATTATTAAAAGATAATTTTAATATACATTCTAAGTTAATGGTAAAAAAGAGTAATTCTCTAAAAAAGAATAATATATATATGGTTGTTATTGATGAAGAGATGGGCGTAAGAAATCTTCTTAAGGAAACGGGTATATTACGAGAAATTGATGGCGTTATGAGTATTAACTATAGAATAGAGGATGAAATGGTAAAGGATGATGAAGAAAGAAGAGCTTATATAAGAGGTGCTTTTATTGGTGGGGGAAGTATAAGCAATCCTGAGAAGACATATCATCTAGAATTTGTAACTCATAGCGAAGAATATGCAGTTGACTTGTCAAAACTTATAAATAGTTATGGATTAAATTCAAAAGTTATTCAAAGAAAGAATTCTTACATCATTTATATAAAAGAAGGAGAACAAATTGTAGATTTACTTAATATAATTGGGGCTCATTCTTGTCTTCTAGAACTTGAAAATATAAGAATAATGAAGGAAATGAGGAATAACGTAAATAGATTGGTTAATTGTGAAACTGCTAATTTATCTAAGACGGTTAATGCAGCGGTAAGACAAGTAGAAAGTATAAAACTTATTCAATCACAAATAGGTTTACAAAGGCTTCCTAAGAATTTAAGGGAAATTGCAGAACTAAGACTAAATTATCCTGATGAATCTTTAAAAGAGCTTGGAGAAATGTTAGACCCGCCAGTTGGAAAGTCGGGGGTAAATCATAGATTAAGAAAAATTGAAAAAATAGCTGAAGAATTAAGAGCTAGTGAATAGAAAGGAAGTGAAAGTGTGGGGGAAAAGAAATTCTGCCACCTTCATCTTCATACGGAATATAGTTTATTAGATGGTTCAGGAAAGGTTTCTAAAATTATAAAGCGAGCTAAGGAATTGGGCATGGATAGCATAGCTATCACTGACCATGGAGTTATGTATGGTTGTGTGGAATTCTATAAGCAAGCTGTAGAGCAAGGTATAAAACCTATTCTAGGATGTGAAGTATATGTTGCAAGTAAATCAATGTATATAAAGCAAGTGGATAAAGAAAATTCAACTAACCATCTAGTACTTCTTGTGAAGAATGAAGTTGGATATCAAAATTTGATGAAGATAGTTTCACGGGCATCTATAGATGGTTTTTATTACAAACCAAGAGTTGACCACGAATATTTAAAAAAGCATAGTGAAGGTCTTATAGCTTTAAGTGCTTGTTTAGGTGGAGAGGTACAAAGTAATATATTAAAAGATAATTATGAAAAAGCAAAAGAGGTTGCATTATTATATAAGGATATATTTAAAGAGGGGTTTTATTTAGAACTTCAAAATCATGGAATGGATGAACAGAGAAAAGTAAATGAAACTAACATAAAAATATCTAAAGAGACAGGGATACCTTTAGTTGCTACAAATGACGTACATTACATAAATCAAAAAGATTCAAAATCACATGATATATTAATGTGTATTCAAACAGGAAAAACAGTAGAAGATGAAAATAGAAGACGATATCCTTCAGATCAATTTTATCTTAAATCTCCAGAAGAAATGTGGGATATGTTTTCGTACATACCAGAAGCTTTGGAGAATACAATAAAGATATCTGAGGAGTGTAATTATGATTATAAATTTCATGAATCTAAGTTGCCAAAGTTTCCCCTTCCAGAGGGAACAGATCCATATGAGTATTTAAAAGAAACATGCTATAGAGGCCTAATAGAAAGATATGATGTATTTGAATGTTTAAGAAATAAAGAATTAAATTATCAAGATGTTAATTTAATTGTGGATAAAAGTGAAAAAGCTAAAGAATATGTGGATAGATTAGAATATGAGCTTGGCATTATCAAACAAATGGGATATGTCGATTATTTTTTAATTGTTTGGGATTTCATAAGATTTTCTAATGAGAATGGAATACCAACAGGTCCAGGAAGAGGATCAGCAGCTGGTTCTATAGTAGCATATACTCTTGGAATAACTAAAATAGACCCTATAAAATATAGCTTACTATTTGAAAGGTTCTTGAATCCTGAAAGAGTAAGTATGCCAGATATAGATTCTGACTTCTGTTATGAAAGAAGACAAGAAGTTATAGACTATGTTGTAGAAAAATATGGAGTAGATAATGTTTCGCAGATTATAACATTTGGAACAATGGCGCCAAGAGCATGTATAAGAGATGTAGGAAGAGCAATGAATTATCCTTATGCAGAAGTAGATAAAATATCTAAAATGATTCCTACTATGCTTGGAATTACAATAGATAAAGCCCTAGATTTAAATCCAGAGCTTAAAAATGAATATGACACTAATGATAGGGTAAGAGCGCTTATAGATGTTAGTAAGGACTTAGAAGGCCTTCCAAGGCATTCTTCCACTCATGCAGCAGGTGTAGTTATTGCATCAAAGCCATTAGTTGAATATGTACCACTACAAAAGAATGAAGAAATGATAGTAACTCAGTTTGGTATGACAACTCTAGAAGAATTGGGACTATTAAAGATGGATTTCCTTGGCCTTAGAACATTAACTGTAATGAATGATGCAGTTAAGATGATAAAAGAGAACCAAGGTATAGATATTGATTTGGATAAAATAGATTTTGAAGATAAAGAAGTTTATAAGATGCTTGGTGAAGGGAAAACAGCAGGTGTATTCCAATTAGAATCAGCAGGTATGACTTCCTTTATGAAGGAATTAAAACCAGATAGTTTAGAGGATATAATTGCGGGGATTTCGTTATATAGACCAGGTCCAATGTCAGAAATACCAAGATATGTTGAGTGCAAGAATAATCCTGATAAAGTTAATTATATAGCGCCAGAACTTGAAGATATATTAGATGTTACATATGGAGTAATGGTATATCAAGAACAAGTTATGGAGATAGTTAGAAAGCTTGGCGGTTATTCCATGGGTAGAAGTGATATGGTTAGAAGAGCCATGTCTAAGAAGAAACATAAGGTAATGGAAGAAGAAAGAAAGAACTTTATATATGGAATAACTGATGAAAATGGCAATGTTGAGGTTCCAGGCTGTATTAGAAATGGAATTAGTGAAGAAGCTGGTAATAAGATTTTTGATACAATGATGGATTTTGCATCCTATGCATTTAACAAGAGTCATGCTGCCGCTTATGCTGTAGTAGGATATCAAACAGCTTATTTAATGAGGTATTATCCAGTTGAAACTATAGCAGCCATGCTTAATTCTGTTATGGGTACAGCAGAAAAGGTAGCTCATTATATAAAATTTGCAGAAAGTCAAGGAATTCAAGTTTTACCACCAGACATAAATGAGAGCTATTCAAAGTTTACTGTTAAAGGTGATAGTATTAGATTTGGATTAGCAGCTATTAAGAACGTAGGATGGAACGTTGTAGAAAGTATAGTTAAATCAAGGAAAGAAAAAGGAAGGTTTACATCTCTAGAAGATTTAATAGATAAGATAGATCTTTCAGCGGTTAATAAAAGAGCTATAGAAAGCTTGATTAAAGCAGGTGCATTAGATGAATTTAAAGTGTTTAGGTCGAGACTATTAGCTGTATTTGAAAAAGTTATGGATGGTGCATCTAATGAAAGAAAGAGAAATATTGATGGTCAAATTAGTCTTTTTGGATTAGCGGATGATTCTATTAATATTCCAAAGGTTGTTTTTCCGAATATAAAAGAGTTTGATAAAAGACATATTCTTTTGATGGAGAAAGAAATGACAGGATTATATTTATCAGGTCATCCATTAGATGAATATAAACAAAGTTTAAAGCTACAGACATCGACTACAATTGAAGCTATAGAAAAATCATATGAAATATTCTTGGAGAGTATAGATGCCGAGTTAGATGAAAGTATGATTAGTGAAGAACCTGTAATTAATGATAATGATACAGTAATAATTGGTGGTATACTAACTGAAGTTAATCAAAAAGTTACAAGAAACAACACCATGATGGCTTTCTTAAAGTTAGAAGACTTAACAGGTACTATAGAAGTAATAGTGTTTCCTAAATCCCTAGATAGACTTAGACATATAATAAAAGAGGATACTTTAGTAAAATTAAAAGGTAGAGTAAGTATAAAGGAAGATGAGTTACCTAAAATTATCTGTGAAAACATAGAGGGATTAGAAAAAATTAATGGTAATAAACTTTATATAAGAGTTAGGGATAAAGGAGCAATAAGGGAAGCTAACAATGTTATAAAAAATATCATAGGAGATTGCTTGGGAAATACTCCTATATATTTATTTGATGCAGAAAAAAGGCAAAATTATAGATTATCTAAAGATAAATGGATAAGTGAAGATGATGAAGTTATAGAAAATTTAAAAAATCACTTTGGAGAAGAAAATGTTAAACTTATAGAAGGGTAGTCTAAAAAAGCCATATTAGCATTAAAATTTTGTGCTAATATGGCTTTTTTTAATGTTAAAGTATAATATAAAGATAAAATGTTAAAAAAGTAATAATAAAAGTAGTGGATTTATAATTAAATGTTGAAAATTTACAGTGATATTAACAAAAATGCAAATGAAAAATATTACAAAAATCAAATCGTGAAATATTTTAAAAAGGTTTATAAATTAAGCTTTGCTAGGGTATAATAGTATTGTAAATTTAGATAAAACGACAAAATTCTATAAACTAAGTATGAAAAGTTGAGTTAATTGCATTGATAAAAAGACAAAACTTTTGTACAATTAAATACGGTCATTAATATGTGGTTAAATTTAGTATGTGTGGGACTTAAGTAGTCCCGGTGGTGTGTAAGGAGGAACAAATATGAAGAAGATAGCTATTTTAACAAGTGGTGGCGATGCACCAGGCATGAATGCAGCTATAAGAGCCGTAGTAAGAACAGCTTTAGCTAACGGATTAGAAGTAATGGGAGTTCAAAGAGGATATGCAGGGCTAATAAATGGTGAGTTATTCAACATGAATAGAACCTCTGTATCAGATATAATCCAAAGAGGTGGTACAATCCTTAGAACAGCAAGATGCACAGAATTTAAACAAGAAGAGGTTAGAAAAAAAGCTGTTAAGATACTGCAAGCTTATGGAGTAGATGCTTTGGTAGTAATTGGGGGCGATGGATCTTTTACAGGAGCCAAGCTTTTATCTAAGTTAGGAGTAAAAACAGTAGGATTACCAGGAACAATAGACAACGATTTAGCTTACACAGATTATACAATAGGATTTGACACAGCATTAAATACAGTATTAGACGCAATAAATAAAATAAGAGATACATCCACTTCTCATGAAAGAGTTTCAATAGTAGAAGTAATGGGAAGACATTGTGGAGACCTTGCATTATATGCAGGACTTGCAGGAGGTGCAGAAGCTATAGTCGTTCCAGAAAAAGATTTCGATAAAAATGAATTATGCAAAACAATTCTTGAAGGAAAAGCTAATGGAAAAATGCACAACTTAGTACTTTTAGCAGAAGGAATAGGTGGGGCTTTTGAATTAGCAAAAGAAGTAGAAGATGTTACTGGAATAGAAACCAGAGCTACTATTTTAGGACATATTCAAAGAGGTGGAAGTCCAAGTGCTTATGATAGAGTTTTAGCATCAAAAATGGGGGCGAAAGCTGTAGAGGTACTAATGGAAGGAAAGACTTCAAGAGTTATTGGTATAAGAAATAACGAAATAATTGACGACGATATAGATGAGGCGTTAGCAATAGAAAGAAAGTTTGACGAAAAGTTATATAATATTGCAGAAGTCTTATCAAAATAATTAGTTAATATTTTATATTTTAATATTAATAGAGGAAAAAATATTAAAGAGGAGTGTTATTTACATGAGAAAAACTAAAATGGTATGTACTATAGGACCAGCTAGTGAAAACGAAGAGGTATTATCAAAGATTATAGAAGCAGGTATGAATGCTTCAAGACACAACTTCTCACATGGAGATCATGAAGAACATGCTGGAAGAATTAATAAGGTTAAAGAATTAGCTAAGAAGTATAATAAGGAAATTGCTATTATTTTAGATACAAAAGGACCTGAAATAAGAACAGGTAAGTTTGAACCAAACAAAGTTGAATTACAATTAGGTACAGACTTTACTATATATGCAGGTGAAGAAGTTATTGGAGATACAACAAAGTGCTCAGTAACTTATGCAGGATTAGCTAACGATGTTAAAGCAGGAGACACTATTCTTATAGATGACGGTTTAGTTGGATTGACTGTTAAGTCTGTAGAAGGAAATAAGGTTCACTGTGTTGTTAACAATACAGGATTAGTTGGAACTCATAAGGGAGTTAATGTTCCTGGAGTATCAATTAAGTTACCAGCTTTAACTGCTAAAGATGAAGCAGATTTAAAGTTCGGTTGTGAAATTGGAGTAACAATGATTGCTGCATCTTTCATCAGAAAAGCTGCTGACGTTGTTGCTATAAGAGAATTATTAAACAAAAATGGTGGAGAACACATCATGATCTGCTCAAAGATCGAAAACCAAGAAGGTGTAGATAACATTGATTCAATTTTAGAAGTTTCTGATGCAATAATGGTTGCTAGAGGAGACCTAGGTGTTGAAATTCCAATAGAAAAAGTACCTGCAGTTCAAAAGATGATTATTGAAAAGTGTAATGCAGCAGGTAAGCCAGTTATAACTGCAACTCAAATGCTTGATTCAATGATTAGAAACCCAAGACCAACAAGAGCAGAAGTTTCAGACGTAGCTAATGCTATTTTAGATGGTACAGATGCTATAATGTTATCAGGAGAAAGTGCTAACGGTACTTACCCAGTAGAAGCAGTTCAAACAATGTCTAGAATTGCTACAGAAACAGAAAAGCAATTAGATTATGAAATAGCTGTATCAAAAGCTAAGAAACATATACCAGCTATCGGAGGAGTTATTTCAAGAGCTGCATGTAATGCTGCAAATGAATTACAAGCATCAGCTATAATTTCTTCAACTCAAAGTGGTGCAACTGCTAGAAGAATTTCTCAATGCAGACCAGAATGTCCAATTATTGCTGTAACACCATGTGAAAAGGTTGCTAAGTCATTAGCATTCTCGTGGGGAGTATATCCAATAGTTGCTGATAGAGTAGAATCTACAGATGAAATGATGGATAAGTCAGTTGAAATAGCTGAAAAGAATGGATTCGTTAATAAGGGTGAAACAGTAGTTATAGCTGCTGGAGTTCCAGTTGATAAGGTTGGAGCTACTAACTTAATGAAGATAAGCGTAGTAGAATAATATATGAAATAGAGCATTGAAATTATCAATGCTCTATTTTTTAAATACAATTACATAAAGTTAACGAAAAGTTTACAATTAGATATCCATATATTAGGATATAATGTATAATATCAGTTAAAGTTAGGCATAATTGAAATATGGAATTAAATGGCAACTGATTCTGTATCTGCACCCGAAAGGGTGCTTTTTTAGCGTCTAGACCATTTATAAAAATTCTTAGGTGGTAAAATTTTAAAAAAGAGGAACGTAGAGATAGGGAGAAGAATTTAGTTAGGACGGCTAAACATAGTACAGTAATAGGTTAAGTAGATGTCTTGATAAAATAGGAAAAGATATAAAGTGGAGAGAATAATTAGAGGAGGAAAGATAGCGAGTAGGGATTTTGCATGTTATATAGTTTTTATATTTGGATTAAATGCAAAATAGATTGTTTGTATGAAGTTTTAAATAATTATTTATAATATTAAAGACAATAGTGAATAGTCTTGTGTCAAGTCTACATGGCAAATAATATAAAATTATGATACTAAGGTGTGGATCTTATATTCAAGAGGATCCATACCTTTTAGTTTTTGGATGAGAATCTTTTTGTGTTGAAAAATTTTATATGCAAAAATATAGCTTCTTAGGTTTTTAAGAACTTAAGAACTTAAGAACTTAAGAAGTTATAGTAAAAATGCGGTGTTATATGGATTTATTTACCTAATAAACTATTAGCACCCTAATATATAAATATATAAATATATAAATATATAAAGAAATAAATGTTCATAGTAAAGATGATGGGATAAATAAATTTTTATATAAAAGAGCATACTATTCTATAGCATAAATGAAATTTATTTTATTTGGAGGAGATTATTATGACAAGATTAAGTTGTACAGCTAGGACTTGTGTTCATAATGAAGGTGGCTTGTGTGAAGCAGAAAATATTTTGATAGAAGGAACTGATGCAAACACTAGTTTAGAAACATTTTGTAGTAGCTTTAGAGAAAATTCAGTAAGTGAACAATTTACCGCAGCATTTACCAATACCAATTATATGGGAGAGCTTATGCAAATTTTTTCTTCAAAGGATGAGATAAAAATGAATCCTAATATAGGATGTCATGCTACTCGTTGTTTTTATAATGGAAATGGAAGATGTGAAGCTTTAGATATAGCAATAAGAGGAGATAGAGCTTCGGAGGCAAGAGAAACCTTATGTGAAACATTTGTTGAATAATAAAGGACTTGAGCTATTATTATGTGATATAATTTATTGGAATTAGGTAAACGAAAGGTGATTTTTGTGGTTGAAAAAAATAAGGAATATATTTTAGATATAGTAGCTCAAGGGTATGAAGGAGAAGGAATAGCAAAGATAAATAGTTACCCAATATTTATTTCAGGAGCACTTACTGGAGAAAAAGTTAGAGTTAAGATAATTAAAGTTAAAAAAAGTTATGCTTATGGAAAAGTAGAAGAAATAATAACACCATCACTGGATAGAGAAGTGGAGAAGTGCGCATATTACAAACGATGTGGTGGATGTTCTATACAGCATATGAATTATAAAAAACAATTAGATTTTAAATGGGAAAGAGTTAAAGATTGTATAAGCAAGATTGGTGGCTTATCAGAAGAATTGGTAAGTTATCCTTTGGGAATGGATATTAATCCATACAGATATAGAAATAAGGTGCAATTGCCTATTGGTAAAGTAAATGGTGAAATTGCTGTAGGATTTTATGCTCCAAGAAGCCATAATATTATAGATATAGACACATGCTTAATACAAGATGAGATAGCGGATAAAGTAGCAGTATTAACAAAGGAATGGATTAAAAAATATAATTTAGAACCGGCTACAATAGATGGGGAATTTAATCCTAATGGTATATTAAGACATATCATGATTAGAAGAGGTTTTAAAACTAAAGAAGTTATGGTTGTTTTGGTAGCTACAAAAAAAGATATCCCTTATATAGATGAATTTAAGAAGTTAATTATTGAGAATGTTAAAGAGATAAAGAGCATTGTTTTAAATATAAATAGCAAGAATACAAATGTAATATTAGGCACAGAGTGTATAACTTTATATGGTTTTGATACAATTCAGGATTATATAGGAGAGTTTAAATTTAATATATCTCCATTATCATTCTTTCAGGTTAATCCAATACAAACTGAAGTGTTATATAATAAAACTCTTGAATTTGCAAATTTAAGTGGTGAAGAAGTTGTATTTGATGCATATTGTGGTACAGGAACAATAACCTTATTTTTATCACAAAAAGCAAAGAAGGTTTATGGGGTAGAAATAGTAGATCCAGCTATAGTTAATGCAAAAGAAAATGCAAAGTTAAACAATGTAGAAAATGCAGAATTTTTTGTTGGAAAATCAGAAGAAGTTATTCCTGATTTAATTAGTAATGGAATTAAAGCTGATGTAATAGTTGTTGATCCACCAAGAAAGGGATGCGATATAAAGCTATTAGAGGCTATTGGTAAGACTAGACCAGAGAGAGTAGTCTATGTATCTTGTGATCCAAGCACTCTAGGAAGGGATTTAAAGATATTAGAGGAACAAGGGTATAAGACTATTGAAGTACAGCCTGTAGATATGTTCCCACAAACATCTCATATTGAGAACGTAGCTTTACTTGTCAAGGACTGTTAAGGACGAAGAGATTTGTGATGCATTGAAGCATTTTTAGATACGAAGATTGTTTTGTTCCACATCTTTATGAGGTTGATGAAATAGGGAATAAGCGAATTGAGGTTAAATCATGATGGTTTAGCCTCTTTTTATTGTGGAATGTAAATGGTAATATGAAAGTGCATAAAAGTTTCAATAAAAATTTAAAACTAAGAGATAGATCAGAAATTGAAGGAGGAAAGAAAATGGATTTTCATAACTATCCACTAGGTAAGAAAAATGTCCCGTTTAATCCATCAGATGGAGATAATTATTTTGCATACTGCAACATATTTTCGTATTTGGGTAATTATGAGGAAATAGGAAATATAAGTTCGCCTATGGATGAAAGAAACAGTTTTTTCCTGGGAGGATGGGTTTTAAATATTTTTAAAAGGTATGAGATTATAGAAGATGGAAAAGTTATTTTTACAAATGATAATTTTAATGATGGACATATAATTGGAGCTAGCAGACTGAAAAGTGTTCAATATGCAATTCTGACAAGTCAACAGCAAGAGTATGAAATACCATCCTGGGGCGCAAATACTTTGAAGACCTATTCGTTACAGGATGATGGTAATCATTTACAGTTAAAGTTGTTTGAAAATGCAGATGATGCAGTTGAATATGCCATACAGCTATCAAAAGAACAGCATATGAAGTGTATAGTGGCTCAATGGTTTGCAGATATTGATCGGCATTAATAATATTAAACTGACCTCCAAAAGTTAGAAGAAAAATCTAATGATTGGAGGTCGGTTTTATATTAGACTAATTTTTATTAGTTACTAATAAAAATTAGTGTAATAAATCATATAGACGATCAACTGCACAACGAGAATCTGCTACGTGACAATTTAGACCTTTAACTTGCTTATCTAAAGACAAAAGAAGGAATTTTTCGGTTTCGTTTATACATCCTGAATTGCATAAAACTTGAGTTAGAAACAATAAATTAGCTTTCGTTTCTGCTAAAGTAACTCTCATATCACATAGTTCTTCAGATAAAGTACTTAATTCCTTAGTTACTGGGTCAACACAAGGTTTTTGGGGGCAAGTTTGAGATTCAAATAATGAAGACAATTCATCAGAATTTGTACGACAATCAAACATATTGTTATCCATAGGTATAACCTCCTAATATTATTCAATATATAGTATGAATAGAAGAGGATTAAGGTTATTGTTTTTGTAATTAAAGAGTTAAATGTGCTGATATATGTCAAAAAGAATAAATTAATTTTGACATATATCAGTTAAATTATTTAATTAGCAAATATCATTGTTTAAAGAGTTGATATTTTTTCTTGTTTGGGCAAGTGTAGAAGTGGCATCATTTACTCCTTTTTCAATAGCTAATAATAACTCTTTTTCTTCATCACAAATGCATCCGTTACAAATGCACATAATTCTAACAAGGTTAAGCAAGTTAGCTTTTGTTTCTGCTAGGTTAGCTTTCATATCACATAAATCGTTTTGGATATTTTCTATGGTTGAACATGGACTTTGACTATTATTCTCACAGCAACAATTTTTCTCAAAACCACTGCATTCACATAAATCTCTCATTGGTTTTCCTCCTAATTCTCTTTAAAGGTTTTGCTTGTATATACTATGTAAATTATTGGGTTATTGTTACAATGTACATTTGATTGGGAGATATAGGAAGGATATAATGAAGGTGAGAAATGTTTTATAGGTATAAGGAGAATGTGATTATTATGAAAGTACTCTTAACTATAGATTGGGATTATTTTATGCCATATGTAGGTTATTTTAATTTATCTTATCTAGAGAATAGGAGAAATATAGACAAGCATTGGTATAAATTATACTTAGAGAAAAAACAATGTGGTATAGATATAACTAAACGAATGGTTGTCGGAAAAGAGAAGAATAATTTTTGGACAAACATAAGTAAATATTTTAATTTAAGTTCTATAGATAAAATAATAGTTTCTGATTCTCATAAAATTGCTTATGATTTAGCTAAAGTAACTAAGTATGAGGAAGTGTATAACTTTGATGCTCATACTGACTTAGGATATGGAGGGTTAGAAAGCCTCAATTATGAAGTTAACTGTGCAAATTGGTTAGGAAAACTTCTTAATGAAGGATTAGTGAAAAGAGGAAATATTATATTAAGTCCATACACAAGTGAAAAAGAGGAATATTTTAAGGAAATAAACGAAAAATTTGATATATTATATAAAGAAATTGATGAATTGAAGCCACAAGTACAGGTAAATACATTGCATGTATGTAGGTCTGGTGCTTGGACAGCACCGTGGTTAGATAATGAGTTTAAAGAATTTATAAAGGGGATAAATAAGGAAATAGAATATAAAGAATATATGGATAGAGAATGGAATATCAATAATATTACATTAGCTGATCAAATTGAATATCTATTATTTAGCTAGTGGTGCATATTGATGTAAATATGTACTTTTTCAATATAAAAAAGGTACTAATATGCTATTTACAATTAATGTAACGGATCATATTACCCTGTATTAGTGTCGTATTTAACTAGTTTTAGTCAGTTGTGCCTATAAAATTGCAACAGTATAATAGAATTAGCGATAATTAATTGAGGTGAATAATATGAAAGTGGAAAAAAACATGCTGAAGTTTTCAGCCTTAGGTTGTTTGTTTTTCGCTGCATTAGGATTAGGATGGGGAATAGTAATAAAATCAAGCATGATTATGTTTGATGGATTATATTCATTTATTAGTTTATTTTTATCTATTCTAGCATTATGGATAACTAATTATATAAGCAAAAATGATTTTGAAAAGTTTCCTTTTGGAAAAGGTATGTTGGAACCAATAACTGTAGCTTTTAAATCTATAGTGTTAATTATAATGTGTAGTACGACTTTTATTAATGCAGTGAAAGAAGTGATGGCAGGAGGTAATCCTGTAGATACAAATATGGCATTATGGTATTCAATAATATCTACTGTAGGTTGTGCTACTGTATATTTTGTTATAGATAGGAAGGGGAAAAAGTTATCATCTGACATTTTGAATGCAGAAAGTAACCAATGGCTTATGGATACAATTTTAAGTGCAGCAGTTCTTGTTGGATTTATGGTATCATTAATTTTATCAAAAACTTCTTTATCATATTTAACAATATATGTGGATCCATTTATGGTTATTATATCATCTGTAATATTTATTAGAGTTCCTGTAGTAACCCTAATAAATAGTTTTAAAGAGATTGTTAATGTTAATGCTGACGATGATATAAATAATAAGATATATACAATTGTAAAAGATATTGAAGAGGATTATAATTTTGAAGATTCTATTACAAGAGTAAGTAAAGTTGGAAGAGAATTAAGAATTGAAATTGATTTTGTGTTTAATGATGAATCAACACTAAATGAGCTTGAAGAAATGGATAAGGTAAGAGAAAGAGTTTATAAGAATATGTCTGGTATAAAGTTAGATAAGTGGATGAATGTGAATTTTACTGGAGATAAAAAGTGGGCTCTTTAGTAGACATATAATATAATAAATGATAAAATAAGTGAGAATAATAGAGGCGATGGAGTTCGCCATTAAATGCTTTATGCTAATGACTCCTACAAAGTATAGATTGAAGTCTATATTTTGTAGGTTTTTTTATTGTCAAAAATTACGTGGAGGTTAAAGTATGATACTAAGTTTAGCAGTAATTATTACATTAGGGCTTATATTTAATAAGCTATTTAAGTCTATAAAATTGCCAGGATTATTAGGTATGCTTATATTAGGAATTATAGTTGGTCCTAATATGTTGAATTTAATTAGTAATGATATACTTACTATATCACCAGATTTAAGAAAGATAGCATTAATTGTTATACTTTTAAGAGCTGGCCTTGGAATTAATAGAAGCACATTAAAAAAAGTAGGAAAGACAGCTTTAAAAATGAGCTTTCTGCCTTGTGTAATTGAAGGGTTCGCTATTGCCTTTGTTAGCAAGTATATATTAAATATATCCTTTATTGAGGCTGGAATGTTAGGTTTTATAATAGCAGCAGTTTCTCCTGCAGTTGTAGTACCTCAAATGTTAGAATTAATAAATAAGGGAAGAGGAAAAGAAAATGGTGTTCCAACTGTAATTTTAGCAGCATCATCTATAGATGATGTATTTGCAATAACTATATTTTCAACTTTTTTAGGGTTATATGGAGGAAGTAATATTAGTATTTCAGGAAAGTTACTTAGTATACCTATTTCTATATTACTAGGAGGGGGAATTGGGATATTAATAGCAATATTACTAATAGGGATATTTAAGAAGTTTCACTTAAGAGATACAGAGAAGACGTTAATAATACTTGCATCAGGTATGTTATTAACTAGTTTAGAAGATATATTAAAAAATATAGTGCCTATAGCTAGTTTATTAGGAGTTATGGTAGTAGGTTTTGTATTGCTAGATAAATATCCTAAGGTAGCAAATAGAATATCTGAAAAGTTTAATAAGGTATGGGTTTTTGCAGAAATACTTTTATTTGTATTGGTTGGAGCTCAAGTAGATGTGAAGGTAATTGTACACTCTGGATTGTTAGGATTATTAGTTTTATTTATAGGGTTAGTAGCAAGAAGTATAGGTGTATATATTTCTCTTATAGGAAGTAACCTTAATTTAAAAGAAAAGATATTTTGTATAATCTCATTTATGCCAAAAGCAACAGTTCAAGCGGCTATGGGGGCAGTGCCACTTGCATCAGGGGTAGCTTCAGGAAACTTAATATTAGCTATTGCAGTTCTATCTATAATAGTTACTGCTCCACTTGGGGCTGTTGGAATAAAGTATTTTGGAGATAAGTGGATAGGTTAACGGTGAAATAAAGTTTCACGTTGACAAAGGTGTATGTGAAATTTTACAATTAATATAAGGAGGGGAGAAAATGAGCTGCATATATAAGATAAAAGAGGGTATGGGGAGTTTTACAGGTACAGAAGAAAAATTAGCAGACTATATTTTGAATAATAAAAATGAAGTGGTTATGCTGAGTGCTCAAGAGTTTGCAGATAGAGTAGAGACATCAGCTGCAGCAGTAATTAGATTTTCTAAAAAAGTAGGATATAAAGGATTTACTGAGTTAAAGGTTGAATTGGCGAAGGATAATAGTGAACCAAATCAATATTTTGATGAAGTTATTAAAGAAGATGATGATGTTAAGGCTTTAGTAGATAAAACATTAAATTTAAATTATCAAACTGTACAAAAAACTTATAAACTAATAAATTATAGTAATTTAGAGCAAGCAATAGAGTGTTTAATTAGATGTAAGAATATTTATCTATTTGGTGTTGGTACATCAGGAATTGTGTGTAACGATTTTCAACAGAAACTATCAAGAATTAATAGAAATGTTATTCATCATACAGATACTCATATTCAATTAGCATCAGCTGTACATATAAATAAAGATGATGTGGCTATAGCAATAAGTTATAGTGGGAATACAAAGGAGATAAACGAAGCTATGTTTTATGCAAAAGAAGTTGGAGCAAAAACAATAGCAATAACTCAATTTAGTAATAGTCCTTTGGCTAAGACATCAGAGCTAGTTTTACATATACCAAGTGAAGAAAAAGAATTAAGAATAGGAGCTATATCATCAAGAATGGCATCTCTGATTTTAACTGATTTGTTGTATTTAGGAATTGCTAAACAAGATATAGCAAGAACTAAAAAGCAGATAGTTAAAACTCGAGAAATAATAGAAAAAATAAAGTAATATATATTAAAAAATCCAAAAGAATTTATTCATATAAATAAGAATATGTGAGCAATCTTTTGGATTTTTATTATTATATATACTATAAAATTAAGCTTCTGATTTTATTGAAATTAGTAGAGTTGAAGCTATAGGATCTGATTTAATAGCTTTTTTTGCTACTGCTATAGCAGCTTCATCATCTTCAAGGTCGCATGAAAAACAAAGTTTTATACCTTCTTTTTTTATAAAAGTAAATTTTGGAGAATCAATAGATTCAATTAATTTTTTTAACTTATCTTGCATTATTGCACTGTTTACAACTATCATTTATAATCATCCTCTCTTTTTAATATTAATATTCTCAGTTATAAGTATAGTTTACCAACCTTGACATAAAATATCAATATAAAGATAATATAAGTAAAATAAAATTTCAAAAGGGGTATTTAAATGAGAGAAGATCAAAAAAGAGAAATTAAATTTATTATTGAGGAGTGTTGCTCTAGGGGAGTATTTCCCGGAGCCAATGTTGCTATCCTATTAGAAGGTGAGGAATATTTATTTTCGGTAGGGAAAAAATCAATTTTACCTAAAGAAGAATTAAACAGTATTGATACTATTTACGACATAGCATCATTAACAAAAGTATTAGTTACTACAACATTGACTATGAAACTGATAGATATGGGAAAATTAAAGTTAGATACTCTTGTAAAAGATATAATTCCGGAATTCAGAAATAATAATATAAATATTTTTGATTTATTGACGCATACTAGTGGGTTACCAGCTGATATAAAATTAGATTTAAGTGCAGATAAAGAGACAATAAGAAAAAAAATATATTATTGTGATTCAATATATGAAAAAAACACAAAAGTTTTATATTCAGATATAGGATTTATATTACTTGGATTTATAATTGAAGAGATAGTAAGGAAGCCTCTGGATATAGTAGCCAAGGAATTTATATTTACCCCATTAAATATGGATGATACTTCTTATCTACCAGATAGTAAATTAGTTGATAGATGTGCACCAACAGAAAATTCTCCACATTTTCATAAGATATTAAGGGGAGAGGTTCATGATAGAAAGGCTTATTTAATGGGAGGAGTGTCAGGTCATGCAGGAATCTTTTCTGATATAGATGATATGAGTAAGTTTGCAAGGATGATTTTAAATGGAGGAGAATATAATAAAAAAAGAATATTAAGTGAGAAATCAGTAGAATCATTATTTAAGAGACAAACTCCTATTGGGGAAATTAATAGAGGATTAGGTTATCTTACTTTTGATATAAGGAGTCCATTCAGTACAATGAACTCTAGTGAATCTATCTTTCATACTGGGTTTACAGGGACATCATTGTTGATTGATAAAGGAAATAAAATTTCAATAATAGTACTTAGTAATAGAGTACATCCTACAAGAGAAAATATTAAGATAATTGAAGAGCGTAAAAAAATACATGAAAAGATAATGAAAATATTACTTAGCTAAGATAAAAAATATTGTTGAAGGAGGAAGTTTTATTGAGACTTCCTCCTTGATTTTTAATGTTTGTAAAATATTATTTCAAAAAATATAAAAATATATTGAAATAATATTTTTGGTGTGATAGACTTAGTATTGTAATAGATTACAAATATAAAGAGAGAGAGAGGTAATATACATGGAAAAATTAACAAGATTCATTGAGGAAAAGATAGCACCACCGCTAATAAAGTTTTCTCAAATGAGGTACGTTCAAATCATTCAAAGAACTTTTATTACTTTTACAGGATTATTAATCGTTGGGTCATTATTCTTATTACTTGCATCATTCCCTGTACAAGGATATAAAGATTTTATTGGAACTTTTTCAGCTAAGTTTGCAGCAGCATCAGGAGTTGGTACATCATTCATAGGTTTATTTGTAGTAATATCAGCTTCTTTCGCGACTATAGAGTATTACAATAAAAATGGTGAAAACAATGATATTTTAGGACCAGTAATTCTTTCAGTTGCATGTTTCTTCTTAGTAGTTCCAGCTCAAACAGTAAAAACTTTTATTGAAGGTAAAGATCCTGGAGCTTTTACAGGGGTTCCTACAGATTTCTTAGGGCCTAAGGGAGTATTTGCAGCACTTATAATTGCAATTGTTACTGCGGAATTATATCGTTTCTTTGTTCGTAAAAAGTTAGTTATAAAGATGCCAGAAGGAGTTCCTCCAATGGTTGCACAAGCTTTTGTAGCGTTAATACCATCATTATTAATAGTTACTTTCTGGTGGCTAGTTAGAGTTGTATTTAATATTAATTTGCCACAAATTATTATGAATGTATTCCAACCACTAATAACTGCAGGTGATAGTGTAGCAACAGTATTAACATCAAGTTTCTTAAATCGTATACTTTGGTCAGTTGGTATACATGGAGGTAACGTCGTAGGTTCAGTTGCATCACCAATTTGGACTCAAATGAATGTTGCTAACCAAGCTGCTATGGCTGCTGGTGAAACATTACCACATTTATTTAGTGGTGTATTTTATGACAACTATATTTGGATAGGTCTAGCACCTTTATCAGCTATTATGTGTTTCTCTAAGTCAAAACGTATTAAAGCATTAGGAGTATTGTCATTACCAGCGGCTTTATTTAATATTGGAGAACCATTAATCTTTGGATTACCAATAGTTATGAACCCATTAATGATGATTCCATTCGTTTTAAGTTATATGGTAATTGCAGTTGTAGCAGTTATATTAGTATCAACAGGTATTTTACCAGTACCAGTATTAACAGTACCATGGATAACACCAGCACCAATAAAGGCATTCTTAGCTACTAATGGTAGTTTTGCAGCAGCACTTTTCGTTATAGTAACATGGGTTATATTAGCAGTTGTATTCTGGCCATTCGTAAAAGCTATGGAAAAGAATGATTTAAAGGATGAGTTATTACCAATAGATGGTAAACAATAGGAGGGAAATATGTTAGGAATCTCAGTTTACTTTCAAGATTTAGATTATGATTATCTTGAAAAAGCAGCAAAAGTAGGTGCAAAATATATTTTTACATCACTTCATATTCCAGAAGAAGATTATTCGGAATTAGATAAAAAGATGCCAACATTTTTAGAAACTTGTAAAAGTTTAGATTTAGAAATAGTTCCAGACGTATCTCCAGTAACTTTTGAAAAGCTGAATGTTCCACCTAAGGATTATAATAAATTAAAAGAATTAGGATTTAAGGCATTAAGACTAGATTATGGATTTGATGACTTTGATATTATAAAGGAGCTATCAAAGAATTTTAAATTAATGCTAAATGCAAGTGTTGTTAATGAGGAGTATTTAAAAGCGGCAAAAGAAGCGCAGGTAGACTTTACTAATATTTCTTTAACTCATAATTTTTATCCTAGAAATAATACAGGACTTGGATTAGATTATTTTAAAGAGAAGAATAGAGTGTTTAAGAAATATGGTTTAAAGGTACAAGCTTTTGTACCAGGAGATGATTTAAAACGTTTTCCTCTATATGAAGGCTTGCCAACTGTAGAAAGACATCGTCAAGTGCATCCATATGTTGCTGCTGTAGAATTAATCAAGAACTGTGGAGTAGATGATGTATTAATAGGTGACAGTAAAGCTAAGATAGAAACATTAGAATATATAAATAGATATATAGAAGATAAAGTGATAACTATAAAAGCTCATTTTGAAAAAGAGTATGAATATTTATATAAAGAAGAATATACTTGTCGTAAAGATTTTTCTGAATCAGTTTTACGTCTAATTACACCAAGAACATCTGGAATAAGGCCATGTAATAATGGATTCCGCAGAAGAGGCTCTATAACTATAGATAATGATCTTATAGGTAGATATTGTGGAGAGATTCAATTACTTAAAAAAGATTTTGAAGCTGATGCCAGAGTTAATATTATTGGGTTTATACATCCTGAATATATAGATTTACTAGAATATTTGGATTATAATACAAAAATTAGGTTTGTTAGAATTTAGAGAATAAATATGTAAGAAGATAAAAAACTAAGGAGGTTCCCAATGTCAGAAGTAAAAATCACTCATTTAATCACAGAAAAAAGAAATCAGAAAACTATGGGACTCGACGAAATGAGCATTTCTAGCTTTTTAAAAGTAATGAATGAAGAGGATTCTACAGTTGCCGAGAGCGTTAAAAAAGCACTTCCTGAAATAGAAGAAGCTGTAAAGCATATTATAGAGGCATTAAATAATAATGGAAGGTTAATATATATAGGGTCTGGTACAAGTGGACGTTTAGGAGTGCTTGATGCAGTAGAATGTCCTCCTACATTTGGAACTACCACTGAGGTAATGGGATTAATAGCAGGAGGTCCAAGTGCTTTTGTTAAGGCTAAAGAGGGTGCCGAAGACGAAAAGGAACAGGGAGCAAAAGATATAGTAGATGCGAAGGTTAAAAGCAATGATGTAGTAGTTGGAATAGCTGCTAGTGGCAGAACTCCTCATACTATAGGTGCATTAGAAAAAGCAAAGGAAATTGGAGCATTTACTGTAAGTTTAAGCTGTAACCCTAATAGTGACGTAGGAAAAATTGCTGATGTTGCTATTGAAGTTGAAGTTGGGCCGGAAGTAATAACTGGGTCCACAAGATTAAAAGCAGGAACAGCTCAAAAGTTAGTACTGAATATGCTTTCTACAGCCAGTATGGTAGGTATAGGAAAGACATATCAAAATCTAATGGTAGATATGAAAGCTACAAATTTGAAGCTTCTTGAAAGGTCTAAAAGAATTATAATGGAGGCTACAGGGTGTACCTATGAAACAGCAAACATTAAATTTGAAGAATCAGATAGAGAATGTAAGGTAGCTATAATAATGGTGCTATTAAATTGTAGTAAAGAAGAGGCAGTTAAGAGATTAAATGCAAGTAAAGGCTTTGTTAAAAAGGCTATAAATAATTAATAATTAAAAAGACTGTATTTTTATACAGTCTTTTTTCGAATAGGAGGCAAAGTATATGTATGCTGTAGGCTTAATGTCAGGTACTTCCTTAGATGGTGTAGATGCTGCGCTAGTAAAAATAAATGGAAGTGGTTTAGATACAAGAATAGAGATGATAGGATTTAATACTTATGTAATTCCAGATGATATAAAAAAAGAAATAAAAATGGCATGTAGTTTAGAGGATTCTAATGTGAGATTAATATGTAGCTTAAATTTTAAATTGGGATATTTATTTGCAGAGTGTGTTAAGAAGATATGTGAAGAAAGTAACTTTGATATATCAAAATTGGATTTTATAGCTAGTCATGGACAGACTATTTATCATATTCCAAAGAAAGGTAAGGATGTGATTCCATCTACTTTACAGATAGGAGAAAGTGCTATTATAGCTTATGAAACCGGAAAAAAAGTAATTTCAAACTTTAGAGTTATGGATATGGCAGCTGGAGGGGAGGGAGCACCACTCGTACCATTTAGTGAGTATATACTTTATGGAAGCAAGGGAGAAGGAGTGCTTCTTCAAAATATAGGAGGAATAGGTAATGTAACAGTGATTCCTAAGAATGCAGGGGTTGATGAAATTTACGCCTTTGATACTGGACCTGGTAATATGATTATTGATGAGGTAATGCTTAGACTCTTCAATAAAAGGTATGACTTAAATGGAGAAACTTCAGCTATAGGTAATGTAAATGAAGATATGCTGGAGTTTATGATGTCTAATCCTTATATAAATGCTATTCCACCTAAAACAACAGGTAGGGAAGAGTTTGGAGAACAATATGTAGAAGAGTTACTTAAGAAATTTAATTCTATTAAAAAAGAAGATATTGTTTCCACGGTAACTATGTTCACAGCGAAATCTATAGCAGAAAATTATAAGAATTTTATTTTAGATAAGCATGTTATTAATAAGGTTATTATAGGTGGTGGTGGTGCACATAATTCTACATTACTACACTATTTAAGAGAATTATTACCTGAAATTCAAGTGGTAACTCAAGAGGAAGAAGGATATTCAAGTGATGCAAAAGAGGCTATTGCTTTTGTTATATTAGGAAATGAAACAATATATAGAAGTTTTTCTAATGTGCCAAGCGCTACAGGAGCAAGGGAAAAGGTTGTACTCGGGTCTATATGCGAATGTCCTTTTGTAGGAGGAAATTAAATGAATGAATTAGCAGAAAAGTTAAACGAGAAACTATCAACACCTATAATGTTTTTATCTGGACAAAGACATTTAAAGGCTATAAAGATGGCAATAATAGGAGCAATGCCATTGTTAACAGTATTAGGTACATTTTTATTAATTGTTTCTTTAGGAATGAGGTTTAATAGTGGTTTTATACAAGATAATAAGGCTGTTTTAGTACTTCCATATTTTCTTTTCAATGCTGTATTATTTATCTATATTTCATATGGGATAGGATCGGAATTAGGTATTTCGTATGGACTTGATGGTAAGAAAGTTGGGTTTATATCCATTTTTTCAACTATCTTAATTTTGTATGTTCAATATATTAACTTTGGAAAAACCAATATAAGCATTTATGAATATTTGTTTTTATCGTATTTTCCTACAATTATAATTTCAATTATATCTTTAGAGTTATATAGATTGTTTTCTAAGATAAGCCTAAATAAATTAAATTTAAAAGAAGTCCCTGTAGCCGCCATAGAATACTTAGATGGAATGATTTCTATTTTTCTTGTGGTTATGACAATAACTATATTTGCTAATTTAGTATCAGTTAATTGGATCATACCTATAAGTAATATATTAACTGTAGTAATGAACTTTATAGGATCATATTTTGGTATGGTATTAATAGTAGTAATTACTTGCTTATTCTGGATTCTAGGTATACATGGAGTAGCTGTAATAGGTACGTTAATTAGACCTTTTTGGTTTCAAATGATATTCTTAAATGCATTTGCCCAAATAAATGGATTTACTTGTCCATATATAGCTAATGAAATATTTTATCAATGGTTTGTATGGGTAGGAGGATCTGGATGTACTATAGGACTTGTACTTTTAATGAGATATTTATCTAAGAGTAATCATCTTAAAGAGATTGGAAAGAGTACATTTATATCATCTTTGTTTAATATAAATGAAGGAGTAATATTTGGTACACCTATATCATGTAATAAAAATATGATGATACCATTTTTAATAGCACCACTTATATCTGGAACAGTAGCTTGGTTGGTCATGAATAGTGGATTAGTAAATGCACCATTCATATTAGTGCCGTGGGTACTTCCAGCTCCGATAGGGGCTTTCGTATCTACAGGTGGAGATATATCAGCTATTATCTTATGTGCTATACAAATAATAATATCAGTAATTGTATATTATCCATTTTTTAAATCATATGATAATAAATTATTTTGCGAGGAGAATAAAAAATGCGTAAGCTAGGAATTTCGATTTATCCAGAGAAATCTACTAAAGAAAGAATATTAAAATATATAGATGAAGCACATGAAGCAGGTTTTAGCAGAATTTTCTCATGTCTTCTTTCAGCAGAAGAAGATAAAGAAAATATTAAAAATACTTTTAAAAGTATAAATGAATATGCCTCAAAAAAAGGATTTGAAATAATAGTAGATGTAAGTCCAAAGGTATTCACAAAGTTAGGAATTAGTTATAATGATTTAACATTTTTTAAAGAAATAGGAGCAGATGGAGTACGTTTAGATGCAGGTTATAGCGGAAATGAAGAATCAATTATGACTTTTAATCCTCAAGGGTTGAAGATTGAGATAAATATGAGTAATAATACAAATTATATTGATACTATAATGGATTATATGCCTAATAAGTATAATTTAATTGCTTGTCATAATTTTTATCCTCATAGATATAGTGGATTAAACTTACAACATTTTTTAGATTGCACAGCTAGGTTTAAAAAGTATGGATTAAGAACAGCTGCATTTATTACTTCACAAAGTAATGAAGCTTTTGGACCTTGGCCTGTAACAGATGGATTACCTACTTTAGAGGTTCATAGAACTTTACCAATTCAGGTACAAGCCAAGCATTTAATTGCTTTAGGATGTATTGATGATATAATAATTTCTAATTGTTATCCAACGAAAGAGGAAATAAATGAATTGTCAAAAATGCGTAGGGATATGGTTACTTTTAACGTAAATTTAGTTGATAATCTTCCAGAAATAGAAAAAAAGATAATTTTAGATGAATTACACTTTAATAGGGGAGATAAGAGTGACAATATGATACGTTCTACTCAAAGTAGAGTTAAGTATAAGAATCATGAGTTTAGAAAATTTAATACTCCAGATATTTTAAATCCAGGAGATATAATAATTGAAAGTAGTGAATATGGACACTATGCCGGAGAATTACAGATAGTATTAAATCAAATGGAGAATAGTGGTAGGAGCAATGTGGTTGGTCATATTGTAGAAGATGAGGTATTTATTTTAAAAGAAATAAAGCCATGGCAAAAGTTTAGCTTTCAGAGTGTATAGGAGGTAGACATGTACTATATTGGAGTAGATGCAGGCGGTACAAAAACATTATTTTCATTATTTAACAATGAAGGAAATGTACTATATAAGGTGATTTTAGGTACTTGTCATTTTATGCAAGTTGGATATGAAGGATTGTATAGTGTTATTAAAGAAGGAATCAATAATATATTAGAAAATTCTCCAGTGGAGATTGAAAAAGAGGAGTTAATAGTTTCTCTTGGATTAGCAGGCTATGGTAAGAATCCTGAAATAAGAGCAAATATAGAAAGTTCAGTAGCAAAAGCATGCAATGGTATTAAGTACTTATTACATAATGATGTTGAAATTGCAATGAAGGGTGCTTTAGGTAGTAAGGATGGAATAGTAGTAATAGCAGGAACTGGATCTATCGCATTCTCTATTAATAAAGGCAAGACCAAAAGATCAGGTGGCTGGGGATTCAGCATAGGTGATGAAGGTAGTGCTTATTGGATAGGTAACAAAACATTAAATGCTTTTTCAAAAGAAGCTGATGGAAGGCTACCTAAAGGAGAACTATATAACATAGTTATGAATGAATGTGGCTTTGGTGATCCTTATGAGTTAATTTCTTATGTTAATGAGAATCTTAAATTCAAGAGAGAAGAGATTGCTAAGTTTTCATTAATTTGTTCAAAGGCAGCAGAAAAAAATGATGAAGTAGCTATTTCAATATTTAATGATGCAGGAAAAGAAATTGCTGAATTAATTAATTTACTTTTGCTTGACTTTAAGGAAGATAATGTAACTGTTTCCTATATTGGTGGTGTATTTAAATCGGAAGAACTAATAAAGACACCAATTATGAAATATATGAATAAAAAGGGAAGATTAAAAGCTCCTTTATATACCCCAGAGTATGGAGCATATCTTTATGGGATAGAAGAAAAATAAAATAAATTTAAGAAAAGTGTTGAGCTATGAAAATGGCTCAACACTTTTTATATAGATATTTACTTTTAAAAAATTGAAAAGATATTATAAAAATACAGAAGGTTAGTATAGGGATATTGCCACAATAAGAATAAAGTGTTCTGTTATCAATTAAGTTTGCGGTTCCAGTGATATACCCTGAAGTAGATTTTTCAACTGTATTTAATATTATACCTTTATTATCTATGGTCGCAGATATTCCAGTATTAGCGGAGATAAGTATATATCTATTCAATTCAATTGCACGCAACACAGAATGTCTAAGATGTTGATCAAGCTGTTTTGATTCCTTAAACCATGAATCGTTGGTGGCGACACATAATATTTGCGCTCCTTTTTTTATTTCGCTTTTAGGTATATCAGAAAAAACGGATTCGAAACAAATAAATGGTCCTATTGTTCCGAAACTAGCTTTTATTGTAGGAGTATTTTCATCTCCCTGTAAGTTATCTGAAAAAGCCTTTAATTCCCTTAATTTAGGGAAGGTTTTAAATATCATATTTGAGAAAGGAATAAATTCTCCAAAAGGAACTAAGTGCCCTTTTCTATATATGCCTGAAACATTTCCATCAGGATTAAAACAGTATAAAGTATTGTACTTTTTAAAATCAGAAAATGTAAAAGCTCCCACTAGTAAATTAGATTTATTTTTTATTGCAATTTCTTTATGTAAATTATATACATCCTCATTTTTATTCAAATATATTGGTACAGCTGTTTCTGGCCATATAACTAATTGAATGTTAGGATTGTCTTTAAAAGATTCATTAGTTAACGATATATATGTATCTAAATTATCTTTTACAAACTTTTCTTTAATCTTATTATAAGAAGAGACATTCCCTTGAATAATAGAATAGTCAATAGTTGTATATTTATCATTTCCTATGTTTAAACATATATAGTTACCTATTGTAATAAAAAGTACTGATATACATAATATTGTTAAAGACTTTTTTCTGTTATTTTTATTAAGTATAATTATTGAAAAAATACAGTTTATAAAAACTATAAAAAAGGAAATAAATAAGCTTCCAAATACGGATGCTATCTGTATAAGGAATGGACAGTTAGTTAGGGGAAGAGAAAGAGTAAACCAAGGGAATCCCAATGCCCCTAAACCTTGAAACCATTCTAAAAAAGTCCATAGGCTTGATATAAAGAAAGCTTTTTGAATTGGTCCTAAATTTAATATGTTTAATAAAAAACTTATTAGAGAAAATAAAGCTCCTTCATAGATACTAATAAATAACCAGCAACCAAGGATAATAAAGAAACTTGATAATTTATTAAATCCAAAGTTAGTAAGTGGATATAGATACCATAGCCAATGAACTGCCAATAAATAAAAGATAAAGCCATATATAAAGCCGTATAAGAAGGCGTTTGACTTAGAAAGCTTATTTTTCATTAAATAGTATAAAAGTGGAATTAAACTTAAAAAAATAATAGGCCATAACTTTTGAAAATAAAAAGGTAAGGCAGTTAAAATTGCTGAGATAGCAGGACAAATAAACATATACATTAAAATCACCCAATATAGTTTTTGTGTAATATAATAAAAAATTCATTAAAACAGATAATAAATTAGAGAAAAGATAAGGAGGAGAAATAATGACTAATAAATATAGAAAAAAGAGTCAGGAAGAACTTAAAAAGGTTTTATCGGAGGAAGAGTATAGAGTAACTCAAGAGAATGGAACCGAATATCCTTTTAGAAATAGATACAATGATAATTATGAAGATGGAATATATGTAGATATAACTACAGGAGAGCCATTATTTATTTCTACTGATAAGTTTAATTCAGGGTGTGGATGGCCCGCATTTTCAAAACCTATAGATAGAAAGTTGATTAATGAAAAAGTAGATAGAAGTCATGGAATGGTTAGAACAGAGGTTAGGAGTAAAACTGGAGATGCACATTTAGGACATGTATTTTGTGACGGGCCTGAGGAGTTAGGTGGACTAAGGTATTGTATAAATTCTGCAGCTTTAAAATTTGTACCTAAAGAAGAAATGAAAAAGAAAGGGTATGAAGAATATTTACATTTGTTGTAAAATATATATGGTATTATTTTACATAAGGTGGTGGAGCAATTATGGAACAGCTAGAAACAAAGAGAATAGATTACCAAAGGATAATGAAGAGAAGAAGAAAAAGAACTTATATAGTTTCGCTTCTATTAATAATATTCATTGCAGGTATTATAATTTATGGACATTCTAAAAATAAAATTGATTATTTATATAATATGGGAAAAGGTAGATATGAATTAGAGGATTTAATGGACTTAAGGAAAGACTATGAGAAGGAGCTAAATATACAAAATATAGATTATAACTGGGGAGATGGGATTGAACTAGGAAATAAACCTAAATATATTATTTATCATCATTCAGCATCCTCTAATTTATCTCCAGAACAAATACATGATATGCATCTAAAAAGGGGATGGAGTGGCATAGGATATCATTTCTATATTAGGAAAGATGGAACAATATATAGAGGAAGAAAAGAAGAAATGATAGGTGCTCATGCTAAAGGGAGAAACAGAGATAGTATAGGGATATGTTTAGAAGGAAATTTTGAAGATGAATCTATTACATATAAACAAATGAATTCATTAGTAAAGTTATCAGCAGATATGATAATAAAATATAATATTGAAGAATCTGAGGGGCATAAGGATGTTTATAATACACTATGTCCTGGAAAGAATTTTGATATAAAGGATATACAAGAAAAAGTAGCTGATGAACTTATAAGATTAGGGGGAAAATAGAATTTTCAGAAAAATTAGAAAATAAAGATAACTTTATGGAACACTCAAGGAAGATATTGTATAATTAAAATATAATTATCTGTTGGGTGGTGTAGTTATGCAACTAGATTTATATACTTTATATTTATATTCCTATTGTAAAGAGTATTTATTCTCTAATAATATAGATATAATAAAACTTGAAGCATTTTCAGATACATCTAATTGTATTTTTCTAGATGAATTTATAACTGAAGAAAAGTTAGCTGATACCCCTATGGAATTTTTTAATTATTTAAAAAGAAGGCAATGTTTTGATGTTAAGATAGGAAAAAATAAAAAGAACGGTATAATAATTGAATGTAGTTGTCGATATTCATTAGAATATTGGTGTAGAGATATATCTAAAGAGAAAGATGGACAATTAGTCTTTGTCAAGAAAGATGAATTATTGTGGGCAACAAAATATAGACAACTTACCAAAGAAGATATTTATAATATAAGAAGAGATTTAAAATTGAAAAAATATAAAGAATAAAAATAAAAGACTCTGAATTAAACAGAGTCTTTTACCTTACATAGAGTTCACCACTTGTGGTCTTTACCTCTACCTTTTTACTACCATCACCATTAGTTACAGAGTAGTTATTATTATTTAAAAAGTTAGGTGTTAATCTATCACTATCAATATTACCTGATGAAGTGCTAAATACTAAAGCATAACCAATAGATTCATTTATAAATAAATCTATGTCTCCTGAGGTAGAAGATATTGTAGATTTGTCTCCTAAGTTGTTAAGATATAACTCGGTTTCTCCAGAAGATGTAGAAGAAGAAAGCTTCCCTAGTGAAGAAACTGAAACTTTAATATCACCAGTTGAGGTGTTTAAGGTTGAATTAAGTGATTTTATATCAGATAAATCTATATCATTACTAGTAGTTTGAAGTTTTAATGTTTTTGAAGTTAGGTTTTTTAACTGAATTTCTCCGCTATTAGAATTAATAGTAACATTTTCAAGATCTCCACCAGTAATTTTGCAGTCACCACTTATAGAATTGATCTTAATATTATTTTTGTAAGTTAAAGGCACATAAATATTTATATTAATATCATTGTATCCATTAGTATTCAAATTTATTGTAAATGTATTATTTAACGAAGAGATGTCACTAACTATATTTGAGATAGTAATATCACCTAAGGTATAGGAAGTACCATCTAATTTTATAACATCTCCATCATAAAATTGTATTTTTACATCAACTGATGAAGTTGTAATATCTATTGTTTTAATATCAGAGGCAAGTTCTTTTTCTAAAGAGCCTATATTTTTATAATTATGCCAGTTAAAATTAAAATCATCATTCCATTTATTTATATAATTAGATAACTTAAAATCACTATTATAAAGAACAATGGCTGCAGATATATAAGAAGCAAGACTTATTATAGCAAGAATAGAGAGAAAAATTTTCATTTTTCTAGACATAAAGTTTTTCATTATATACCCTCCTTGTTTGATAATTTATTTATAAGCTTTTTAATTATTAAAATTATAAATTTTATAAGATAAATTAACAGAATGAAACATATTAAAGTAGCTGAAACTGAACCTATAGTAATTAAAAGAGTTACGGAAGTAGGGAAGTCAGCAAAGAATGCAGGTACTCCAAATCCTAAAATGGTAAAACCGAATTTTCCTAAAAGCATAAGTATCCCTGAGATACTAAATGCAAAAGGTATTGCTAATAAACCTGTTCCAAGTCCAAATAAAGTTGCTAACCCTGCTACTACAATGGGGAAAAATAATATTAACAAACCAATAACCATACAAATCTTTAGAATTGTATTAATTAAAGAATTAGATGAGTTATTGGGGTTGTTATTAGAGTGTTTTTCATTGGAATCATCACTGTTATTAGTATATGTTTCGTTGTTAGGTTCTTTTTCTTCATAAGTATCTTTATATTCTGTATTAGTGGTAGAAACTTGCATATAGTTACTTCTATATTGATTTACTATTGTATAGGGGTCACCAAGTTCCTCTATTATTTCTTCTTCTGTTTTCCCATCAGATTGTGCATTGGAAAAATGTTCTTTATAGTCATATAAAATTTCTTGTAATTCATGAGCAGGAAAATCTATTAAACCTTCTTCAAGAATTTTAAAAAACTCCATCTTATTCATGTTCTAAGCCTCCTAATAAAATATTGTTTACTGAGTTTTGAAAGTCTAACCATTCTCTTTCTAGCTCATTTTTTATTTTATATCCAGACTCTGTAAGTCGATAGTATTTTCTAGGTGGTCCTTCTTGAGATTCCTGTAAATATGTTGTGAAGTAGCCCTCATTGGTTAACCTTCTAAGAATAGGATATATAGTTCCATCAGATATAGAAATATGCTTTGATATTTCATTTACCAGTTCATATCCATAGCAATCTTTTTTAGAAAGTACTGATAATACGCATAGTTCTAAGATTCCTTTCTTTAACTGTATGTTCATTACCAAGCCTCCTATGTTATTTTGTAACTATATTATATGATTTAGTATTATACAATGCAAGATAGTGAGTCATGTTTAATATAAAGTTAAGAGTTCTTAATTTTTTATTAAAAAGTGAATGTGTATAACTATTATAAGTTATTAACAGGTAGAAAGCTGATAAATACAGGGTTTTGTTTATAGTGTGGATAAAGTGAACAAAAATGTGGATAATTTATTTTAATTGGGGATTAAGATTAATATAAGTGTGGACACAATATATATGAATAAGATATATTTCTACAACAATATAGAGAATATTGCATAAAAAATTATTATCAGTTAGAATTTGTTACATATAGATAGTAATTTTTGTTGATAACTATACACAAAATCCACAAAACTGTGGATTAAATCTGTGGATAATGTGGATAATGAGGTGAAAAAATGAAATATAATAAGAAAATCATAAAAGCAAGCTTTATAAAAAGACCTAATAGATTTAATGCATCTGTATTAATTGATGGGAAAGAAATTGTAGTTCATGTTCCTAATACAGGAAGATGCAGAGAAATATTGATTCCAGGATGTACAGTTTATCTAAGAGAGGAGTTAAATCCAAATAGAAAGACTAAGTATGATTTAATAGCTGCCATTAAAGGAGATAAGTTAATAAGTATTGATTCACAAATTCCTAATAAGGTTGTAAAAGAAGCATTACAATTGGGAGTTGTGGAAAAGTTGAAAAAATATAATAATATATTAAGTGAGAAAACTTTTGGAGATAGCAGGTTTGATTTTAAATTATCTAATGATGATGGAGAAGAATATTATTTAGAAGTAAAGGGGGTAACTTTGGAAGAAGAAAGAAAATGCAGATTTCCTGATGCACCAACTGACAGAGGAAGAAAACACTTACTTGAGTTAATAGAAGTTAAAAAAAGTGGCAGAGGGGCTGGGGTATTATTTTTAATACAAATTGAAGATGTAATATCCTTTACTCCTAATGATGAAACAGATCCTAAATTTGCAGAAGCTTTAAGATTAGCTAATGAAAATGGTGTGGATATTTTTGCTTATTCTTGCAAGGTTACAGAGGATGGTATTACTTTATATAAGCCTTTAGATATTATATTGTGATAGAAAATTCTCTATGATATAGTTAATAGTATAATTGTATTTGGGGGTAAGCTATGAAATTTATTTATTGTCCTAAGTGTGGAGCTAAGTTAGAAGAAAAATATAGTTGGGATGAAGGTGGAGTACCCTATTGTGTAAAGGATGATTTGTTATTCTTTGATGTGCCTAAACCTTGTATTATGGTGGCTGTAATTAAAGATGATGAAGTTTTATTATTAAAGCAAAGTTATATTTATAAGAATTCTAGAGTTCTTATTTCAGGGTATATAGGTATAGATGAAAAGGCAGAGGATACAGTCCATAGAGAAGTTTTCGAGGAAACTGGAATAAAAATTGATAATGTTAGATTCTTAGGAACTGAATATATAGAAGGTAAGGAATTATTAATGCTTACATTTATGGCGTTTTATAAGGATGGACATATAATCAAATCTGATGAAGTTGAAGCTGTTTCTTGGGAAAAACTAAATAAGTCTTTAGAATTAATGAGTGAAGATGTAATAGGAAAAAAAGTTATTAAAAAAGTATTGGATATTTTAAAAAGATAAGATCTTAGTTTAGCTAAGGTCTCTTTTTGGGTAAAGTAGCCGAAAAGTATTATTTTTATTTATAAAATTAATATATTTTTTATAAAAATATTCAATTAATATCTTATAATATATTTAGGGAAATAACATAATAATTAAAAGGGAGTGTAGGGAATGGAGAAAGAAAGCAAATTCCTTCCTGAAATTAAGGGGACTTTAAGAAATCATGTAGTAGAAGTTCCACCTGAAATCAGAAATTGCGGAGGAATAAAAATATTTGGCAAGAGAATTAAATCGTTATTATTTACTACTGATGTAGCAATTATAAGAAATACCAATGCAGATGCTATTATTGCAGTTTATCCATTTACCCCACAGCCTCTTATTACGGAAGCTCTAGTAATGGCAGCTGATGTACCTGTATTTTGTGGGGTAGGAGGAGGAATAACTCAAGGGAAAAGAGTTGTAAATCTTGCTATGGATGCAGAGTTTAAAGGTGCAATGGGTGTAGTTGTGAATTCTCCTACATCAAATGAAGTAGTTAGAAAAGTAAGATCAACTATAGATATACCTGTAGTTGTTACAATAGTATCAGAATATGAAAATATAGCTGAAAGAATTGAAGCAGGAGCTACAATTTTAAATGTATCAGGAGGAAAGAATACTCCTAAGATAGTAAGAAAGATAAAAGAGCAGTTTCCAGAATTCCCTGTTATAGCTACAGGTGGCCCAACAAGGGAAAGTATTAAAGAGACAATATTAGCAGGAGCAAATGCTATAACATATACTCCACCAACTACAGCAGAGGTAATGAGTGAATTGATGGATAAGTATAGAGAATTTTAGAAGAATGTAGATAAAAATATTGAAATAAGTGAAAAATATGGTATCATAAATTTAAACCTTGAGTAAAATAATATAGTAAGAATATGCCTAGGGTAGAGGTGCCAAAGCAAATAGTAGTTAATCAGAGTCGGCAGATGAAGAAGATTAATGAAAGGTGTTAGGCCGAAGAAATAGTATTTGCAGATGCTTTTTCTGGTTATATATAGAATATATATATGACTGTCACAAAGCGTGATGAGCTACAAGGTACATTATCATAATGTATTTTAACAAGTTTAGATTTGTTTAGTAGTAGTCACAGAAGATTCTGTGACATTTTTTTTACTCTAAAAGGTTAATTTTAAAATTGGGGGCTTTATGTATGAAATTATTTGGAAGCATGGAAGTAAGAGACAAGGAGTTAATAATTGGGGGCGTTAGGGCAAGTAATTTAGTAAAAGAATATGGAACGCCTCTATATGTAATGGATGAAAAGTTACTTAGAGATACCTGTAATGAGTTTTATAAAAACTTCAAATGTGATGAAGATGGAAATAGAGTAGCTTTTGCAGGAAAAGCATTTTTAACAGTAGAAATGGCAAAGTTAATAAAAGAAGAGGGGCTATGTCTTGATGTAGTTTCTGGAGGGGAATTATATACTGCATATAAAGCAGGAGTTCCTATGGAAAGAATATATTTTCATGGAAACAATAAGACATTAGATGAGATAGAATTAGGTGTAAAGTTAGGTGTAGGTAGATTTATAGTAGATAATTTATATGAGATGGAATATCTTGATAAGTTTTCTAGGGAGTATGGAAAGGTACAAGATATATATTTAAGAATTACTCCAGGTATAGAAGCGCACACCCATGATTATATAAAAACAGGTCAAATAGACTCTAAGTTTGGCTTTGCACCAGTTGGAGATGTTATCATGTCTGCTATTAAGAAAGCCATATCCCTAGAGAATATAAATTTAGCGGGGCTTCATTGTCATATTGGTTCTCAAATATTTGAATTAGAGCCTTTTGAAGATGCAGCAGAAGTAATGCTTAATTTAATAAACAAGATAAAAAATGAAACCGGATATATTATAGATGAGTTAGACTTAGGTGGAGGGTTTGGTATATACTATACAGAAGCTGACTCACCAAAAGCAACAAAAGAATATTGTAAAGCTATTTTAAATAAGGTTGATTATGTATGCAAAAACCTAAATATTAAGAAGCCAATCTTGACTATAGAGCCAGGACGTTCGATAGTTGGAAATGCAGGGTTAACTTTATACAAAGTTGGAGCAATTAAAGATATACCAAATGTAAGAAAGTATGTTTCAGTAGATGGAGGTATGGTTGATAATATTAGACCAGCTCTTTATGCAGCTAAGTATGAATGTGGTATAGCCAATAAAATGAACGAAGATTGCGTTGAAAAGGTAACTATAGCTGGAAAGTGTTGTGAATCAGGAGATATCTTAATTAAGGATACAATGTTACCAGTTTGTGAAACTGGAGATATTCTTGCAATCATGTCAACAGGAGCTTATGGATATTCAATGTCTAATAATTATAATAAGATTCCAAAAGCTGCAGTAGTAATGACAATGGATGGTAACTCAAGGGTAGTAGCCAAGAGAGAAAGTTATGAAGATTTAATAAAAAATGAAATAAATTAGTCAATTATTAAAAGGTTATATTAAGTTTTATATAGCCTTTTTTTTTTGTCGAAATATTGGGTATAATAACAATAATAAAATATTTATTTTTTATTAAATATATTGTAAAGAGGTTATAAAAAACATTTAATATGTTATACTTAAAATATGAATTTGGGGAAAGGAAGGATAAGATATAGACAGATGAAAGAAGTGTTTACAGTAGATAGAATAGAGGGTGACTATTTTGTAATAGAAACACCAGAAGAAGATATAATAAATGTAGAGAAGTATTTAGTAGAAAGTGGAGCTAAAGAGGGAGATTGTTTAGTAAAGAAAGATGGCCACTTCCGTATAGATATAGAAGAAACTAAAAAAAGAAAAGAAGAAATTTCAAACTTAATGAAGGGAATGTGGGCTGATTAATGAGTGATCAAAAGAGTAATTTTATAAAAGATTGGGTATTACCAATCTTACTAGCATTTGTAATTGCTTTATTAATTAAAAAGTTTTTAATATTTAAAGTTGAAATACCATCAGGTTCAATGATTCCTACTTTAAATATTGATGATCAGTTATTTGTTAGTAGGGTATACAATCTTGATAACATAAAACGTGGAGATATACTTGTGTTTAGATCAGAAGAATTAGATGATATGCTAATTAAAAGAGTAATTGGTCTTCCAGGAGATAAAATTGATATAGAGGATGGAGTAGTATCAGTGAATGGCGAGGTTCTACAAGAGGATTATGTAGTAAATAAGGATCATTTTTATGGGAAATTTGAGGTGCCAGAAGGGAAATACTTCTTCTTAGGAGATAACAGACCAATATCTCATGATTCTAGAAAGTGGATAAATCCATATATTGATGGAAAATATATAGAAGCTAAGGCGCAAATAAAAGTATATCCTTTTAAGGATTTTGGTAGTATAAAGTAATTTTACGAAAGAGGTGAATATAGGTATGGAAAAGGAACCTAAAAAGAATAAGTCGTCTTTTTGGACGTATTTTATATTAATTGGAGCAATATTATTTATGGTTAGCTATGGAAGGAATATGTATAAGAATCAAGAGATTTCATACAATGATTTCTTAGCACTAATGCAAAAAAAGCAAATAACTAAAATAGTTATATCTAAAGATAATTTAATAATAACTCCAAGTGAAGATTCAGAATATAAAGGTAAAACATTATATACAGTAAATCTTAATGATGAAGAATTAATAAAGGAGTTAAAAGAGTCAGATGATATAGAATTCTATGGAACAAATCCAAAGGAGTCTGTTATATTAGAAAGTTTAATTTCTATGGCAATTCCACTGTTACTTTTATTCTTTATGTGGAAAATGATTTTCAATAGAATGGGAAAAATGGGCGGAGGAATGGGCTCCATAGGAAAAAATAATGCTAAGGTATATGTTGAAAATGAAATTGGTGTAACATTTAAAGATGTTGCAGGACAAGAAGAGGCCAAAGAATCGTTAGAAGAGGTAATTGACTTCTTAAATTGTCCAGCTAAATATACTGAAATAGGTGCGAAACTTCCAAAGGGAGCATTATTAGTAGGGCCTCCAGGTACAGGAAAAACACTTATTGCTAAAGCTGTAGCAGGTGAAGCAAAAGTGCCATTTTTCTCATTATCAGGTTCAAGTTTTGTAGAAATGTTTATTGGTGTTGGTGCATCAAGAGTAAGAGAATTATTTAAGGATGCAGAAGCGAAAGCACCATGTATAATATTTATAGATGAAATTGATGCTATAGGTAAGAGTAGAGATAACCAGCTACAAAGTAATGATGAAAGAGAGCAAACTCTAAATCAATTACTTTCTGAAATGGATGGTTTTGATTCATCTAAAGGTATTGTAATACTAGCAGCTACAAATAGACCAGAAATTTTAGATAAGGCATTATTAAGACCAGGAAGATTTGATAGAAGAATAATTGTAGATAGACCTGATTTTAAAGGTAGAGAAGCTATTCTTAGAGTACACGCTAAAAATGTATGTTTAGATGAAGAAGTTGATTTAAAAGAAATAGCTAAAGGAACTCCAGGTGCAGTTGGGGCAGATTTAGCAAATATTATAAATGAAGCTGCTTTAAGAGCTGTAAAACATGGAAGAAAAGCAGTTTTACAAGAAGACTTAAGAGATGCTGTGGAAGTTATAATAGCTGGTAAAGAAAAGAAGGATAGAATACTTTCAGATAAGGAAAAGAAAGCTGTTGCATTCCATGAAGTAGGACACGCACTTGTGGCTGCATTATTAGAAGGAACAGATCCAGTACATAAGATTACTATTGTGCCTAGAACTATGGGAGCTTTAGGGTATACTATGCAACTTCCCGAAGAGGAAAAATACTTAATTTCAAAAGAAGAGCTTATGAATCAAATTATGGTTATGCTTGGTGGTAGGTCTGCTGAAGAAGAAGTATTTGGGCTAATATCTACAGGCGCGTCTAATGACATTGAAAGAGCAACTCAAACTGCAAGAAGTATGGTTACTATGTATGGTATGAGTGAAAGATTTGATATGATGGGCCTTGAATCAATGCAAAATAGATACTTAGATGGTAGAGCTGTAAGAAATTGCAGTGAAGAAACTTCTACTATAATAGATGAAGAGATACTAAAAGTAATAAAAGATGCTCATAATAAAGCTAGAGAGTTATTAAGAGAGAATAGAGATTTATTAGATAAGATATCTGAGTTATTATTAGAGAAGGAAACTCTATTTGGAGATGAATTCATGGCAATAGTATGTGAAAAATACCCAGAGTTAAAAAACAAAGAATCTAAAGAAAAAGTTCAAGGGATAGAGACTGAAACAGTTGTTGAAGTTGATGATATTACTGAAACAGAAGATAAAACAAATAATGAATAATAATATATAGTAAAAAAATCACAGTTGCCTAAAATAGACATCTGTGATTTTTTAGCCTAATTATTTTGGAGGTGTTTTTTTGAATAAGGATTTAGAGTTTATTATGGAAGAAGGAAAGCTAGAGGAGACACTTAAGATTTTAAACAATGAAATTTTAAATTATCTATCTAAGAGAAAAAATATAACAGATTATATAGTTGATTACAGAAAAAAAGTAATTGAAGAATATAGAGATGATGAGGATAAGGTAATTGAATATTTTGACCATGAAAACTATGTTAAGGAAGAAGCTTTTAAGACTATAGATAAGAGATTAAAGGAATTTACTATATTAAAGGATTCCCCTTACTTTGGTAAGATAACTTTCACAGAAGAGGATGATGGGGCAGAGGAATTCTATATTGGTAGATTTGGGTTAACGCCAGAAGAAAGTTATGACCCTGTTATAGTAGATTGGAGAGCACCAGTTGCATCATTATTTTATAAAGGTACATTAGGAGAAACTACTTATGATTGTCCTAATGGAGTTGTAAATGCAAATCTTTTAGGAAGAAGACAGTTAATAGTTAAAAAAGGTGAACTTAAAGGTTTATTTGATTCAGCTATAGATGTAAAAGATGATATACTTCAAATGGTTTTAACATCTAATTCAAGTGAAAAGTTGAAAGATATAGTAATGACAATTCAGGAGGAGCAGGATGAAATAATAAGAGCTCCAAAAGATAAGGTTGTTGTAGTAAATGGAGTGGCAGGTTCAGGTAAAACAACTATAGCCCTTCATAGAGTTTCATATTTGCTTTATAATTTCAGGAAACAATTTGGTGATAAGGTATTAATACTTGGACCTAATGACATATTTATGGATTATATTGGTCAGGTTCTGCCTACCTTAGGTGAAAGTGGAGTTACTCAAATGACATTCCAAAACTTTGCTATATCAGAAATAGGTTTAGAAGAACCAGTAAAAGGCTTCTCTGAATACATAGAAGAAGCAATGAGTGGAAATGAAGAAGCTCTTAAAGAATATAAGTATAAGAGTTCTAAGAAATTTACAGAGTTATTAGATAAGACTTTAGAAAAGATGAATGAGGAATATTTCAAAATACAACCTGTAAGATTCTTTGATGAAGAAATTGTTTCTGTAGGTGAAATTAAAGAATTATTTACTAAATATTATGGGTATATGCCTCTATTTAGAAGAAGTGAAAAGATTAAGAGAATACTTACTTCTAAAATTAAGGATAAGAGAGATGAATTAGTAAGGGAGTTAGAAGCTAAGATTAAAGAAGAAATATCAAAGTTATCCCCAGATGAATTAGAAATTGAAAAGAACAATCTTTTATTTAAGAGAAGAATAAGAATAAGGGAAATTGTTAGAGGAGTGATGAATTCTAGAGATGAGTTAGAATCATGGATTAATCACGAAGATACAGTAAGCCTATATAAAAGAATAACTAATACTGAAGCTCTTGGATATATGGATTTAGCAGGAATTTTATATTTAATGGTTATGCTTGAGGGCAAGAAGTGTAAGAAAGAATATAAGCATGTAGTAATTGATGAAGCGCAAGATTATAATACAACACAATTTAAGCTTATAAAGGAACTTACTGGATGTAAGAGTTATACTATAGTTGGAGATAGTAATCAAAGGTTGATTACAACATTAGAAGAGCCAGCTATGTTAAATTTAGAAGAAGTATTTGGAAATGCTGTCAAGGAATTCAGTTTATTAAAGAGCTATAGATCAACTCAACAGATAATGGAATATGCAAGTCAATTCTTGAATGAAGATAAGGTTATACCTTTAGTTAGAGAGGGCGAACCTGTTATAGAAGAAGAAACTACATCTAAGGAAGATTTAGTTGAAACCATTGTATCTATAATAGAAGATTATCAAGAAGATGGATTAGAGAGCATAGCAGTTATAACTAAAAATAAAGAAAATATGCCAGAAATATCAGGCTTATTAAAAGAAAGAATTAAGATAATGAGCTTTGATAGAGATGATTTAATTTACAATGGAGGCAATGTATTAATCCCTGCATATTATGCAAAAGGTCTAGAATTTGATGGAGTAATAATTCTAGAAGAAGGGGAAGAAACTCCAAGTTTAGTTAAATATATTATGTGCACAAGAGCACTTCATAGATTATCTATAATAAAAAAGCAGTCATAAGACTGCTTTTTTATTATAGATAATCTAAATTAAAGATATTATTACAATTTCATATTAGAAAAATATAAAATCAAGAATAATGATTTTATAATTTCCTTATCTTTAGCAGGAGTGGGATGAATATTTGTTTTGATGTGACTTGGAGCGCAGTAACGGAACAAGTAAAATAAATATCCACCTCACATTTATTATTTAGTATATTTCTCTATTTTTTTCAAAGTATCTATATATATATCATCAACTACAGAAAAATCCATGGCTTTAATATAATAACTTTCAAGTTCATCATGGAAGCTTTTGGCTTTTTTAATACATTGTAAAGCCTTAGTTATAAGAGTATCAAATAAAACTTTATTACTTTCAACTTCTGATTTTCTAGAAGATAGAGCTTGAGATGAACATAAGTCTTTCATATCATATACAGTACAATCATAGGAAAGTCTGCTTATTTCATTAGTTGTAAATATTCCAGTTGATATTTCTGGAATTATAATGTTTTCTAATCTTTCTGGAATTAGAGGGTCGTGTAAATATTCAACGAAGTAGCCTAGCTTTTGAGCTTCAGATCCTATATATCTTAATATATCAGTTTTGCCAAAGCCAGGACCGCCTTTTAAAGCATATAATTTATCAACATTAGAGGATAATGCCTTATTGTAAGTGACTATTCCATTGGGTGTAAAAGCCGTACCAAATAAATGTCTTTCGCCACCAAAGCTTGATTTTGAGGAGGTTAATATTTCACCTTTTATTTTATCCATAAAAGTATTTACCTTATAAGAGTTTAAGGACTCATAATTTAAAGTGCTCCAATCCTCATGAACACTTTTTGCTGCTCCTAAAAATCTGTATGCTCGCTTAAAGGTTTTTCCTATTTCTTTGTTAATACTAATTAGTTCTTTTTTGTTCTTGCTAAGTACATCCATATCAAGAGCTATTCCTAAGTTTACTATCTCATCTACAGCCCCTGGAGTAATAGGATCTACAACGTGAGGTGAAGTTCCATCTAGTATAGCTACGTTAAGTTCCTTGATTACTAAACCATCTAAGGAGTTATTATCTGAAGAACAATGATGGTATTCAAGGGAATAGCCGAGATCTAAAAAGTAAGCGCCTATCTTTTTCATGAATGAAGATTTACCTGTACCAGGCCCACCTTTAAGGCAAATAATTTTGTTAGCATCTTCTTGTGTCAAGATATACCTATAGAAAGAATAAAAACCTTTGGAAGTGTTACCACCCGGAAATAAATCTCTTTGTTTAGAATAATTCATACTTTACTCCTATACTCAAATTATATTTTCAAATCAATATAATATATGACTTATATGAGTAAAGTGATAAAAGTTTTATAAAAAAAAGGTGTGCATAAAGTTACTTGGTGAATAAGAAAAAACGGTATAAATATAAGTGTGTTGTATAATTTTAAGGGAAAACTTTTAATAGTATGAAAAAATATTAAAAAAATATACAAAAGGTATTGCATAAATATAAAACTATAGTGTATAATTATACCATAATAAATGAAAGATAAGTTTTAGAAATAAAGGGGGACAACATAAAATGAAAAAAGGATTATTAAAGAAGCTATTTGCTACAACACTTGTTGGGGCTATGGCAATTTCAATGGTTGCATGTGGGGGAGAAGATTCAGGAAAGAAAGACATGCTTACTCAAATCAAAGAATCAGGAAAGTTTACAGTAGGTATGAGTATAGATTATGCTCCATATGAATTCTTTGTTATGGAAAATGGAGAAAAGAAGCAAGTAGGAATGGATGTTGATTTAATAGGTGAAATTGCAAAGGACATGGGGGTTGATTATGAAATCAAGGAAATGGACTTTGATACAATTTGTGAATCAGTAGCTAATGGGGTTATTAACATGGGAGTTTCAGGACTATCTCCAGAACCAGAAAGAATGGAACTAGTTGATTTCTCAGATATTTATTTTGAAGCAGAGCAAGGAATATTAATATCAAAGAAAAATGTTGACAAAATAAAGAGCATTGACGACTTAAAAGGAATGAAAGTTGGAGCACAAACAGGATCTATTCAAGCAAGCATTGCTAATGAAATAGAGGGAGCAAAGGTAACTTTATTAAAGGATGTACCAACATTAGTACAAACTTTAAAAAGAGGAGATTTAGACGCGTTAATAGTAGAATTACCAGTAGCAGATATTCAAGCAATAGTTAATGATGATCTAGCAGTAGCTGAGGAGAAGATTCAAGATAATTCAGGCGGTGGTTCAGCAGTAGGTCTTCCAAAGGAACAAGATGCGTTAAAGGAACAAATAAACAAGACAATAAAAAGACTTAAAGACGAGGGCAAGATACAAGAGTTCTATGAAAATGGAGTTAAGTTAAGTAAAAACGAAGTTGTAGAGTAGAAAGTTTTAAAGTCTCTTAAGGTTTTAAGAGACTTTTATTTTTGATAAGGAGGAAGCAATGAGGGAATTAAGTTTTACATTTTTAGAAAAGTATTATCCTGTATTTTTAGAAGGTATAAAGTGGACAATCAGTATAGCTTTAGTAACTGTAATTATGGGGGTAATATTAGGATCAATATTATGCTTAATGAAAACTGTAAAAGTGAAGTTTTTTAATATTAGAATTATAGAATTTTTACTGACAGCTATTTTAAGAATAGTTTCTAATGTATATGTGGAAATAATTAGGGGTACACCTCTACTTTTACAAATATATTTAGTATTCTTTGGACTTCCGGCTTTAGGAGTTAAATTTGGAGCATTTACCTCATGTGTTATAGCCTTATCATTAAATTCTGCAGCATATGTATCAGAAATAATTAGGGCAGGTATAGAAGCTGTTGATAAAGGTCAAATGGAAGCTGCTAGAAGTTTAGGAATGACAGAAGCAAAGGGAATGATATATATAGTTATTCCTCAAGCCATAAAAAATATTTTGCCTGCTATAGGTAATGAATTTGTTGCAGTTATAAAGGAATCTTCAATGGCATCAACTATTGGAGTTGCAGAAATAATGTATGCAGTTAATGTAGTTAAAGGTGCTACATGGAAGAGCTTTGAGCCATTAATAGTAGCTGCAGCTTGTTATTTTACGATAACATTTACTTTAGGAAGACTTATGGGATATCTTGAAAGGAGGTTGAAGGCTAGTGATTCACGTTAACAATTTACACAAAAGCTTTGGAAAAAATGATGTTTTAAAGGGAATTAATGAGCACATAAATAAGGGGGAAGTGGTAGTTGTTATTGGACCATCTGGTTCAGGAAAATCAACTTTTTTAAGATGCCTTAACCTTTTAGAAGTACCTACTGAAGGTGAAATAATATTTGAAGGTAATGATATTACAGATAAAAAGAATGATATTAATAAGTTAAGACAAAAGATGGGGATGGTATTCCAACAATTTAATCTTTTCCCTCATAAAACAGTGTTAGAGAATATAACAATTTCTCCTATTAAGGTTAAAGGGATTAGTAAAGAGGACGCTAATAAAAAAGCTATGGAGCTTTTGAAGATGGTAGGCCTTGTTGATAAAGCTGAAGCGTATCCATCATCTTTATCTGGAGGACAAAAGCAAAGAATAGCTATAGCTAGAGCACTTGCAATGGAACCTGATGTTATGCTTTTTGATGAGCCGACATCTGCATTAGACCCTGAAATGGTAGGAGAAGTTTTAGGAGTAATGAAGGACTTAGCTAAGGGTGGAATGACAATGGTTATAGTTACTCATGAAATGGGATTTGCTAAAGAAGTTGGAGATAGAGTTTTATTCATGGATGGGGGAGTAATTGTAGAGCAAGGAAAACCAGAGGAAATATTCAATAATCCTAAAAATCCAAGAACAATAGATTTTTTATCAAAGGTACTTTAATTAGGATAATAAAGATAAGAAATATGAAAAAGAAGTTGCAAAGCAACTTCTTTTTTTATTTGGATATAAATATTTATAAGTTCTTATACATAATCGTTGTCTATTGTTATTATACAATTATATTCCGGATGTATGGATTTAATTGCTGTTATTATATCTTCCTTTAACTCGTCAACACTCATAATCTTCTTAAGATTTTCCGGGTTAACAACAACATCAAAAATTAAGTTCTTCTTTTCACCCTCACCAACAACCCTAAAGTCATGCATAGATTTTATTAAAGGATTATATTTTATTATTTTATTAATCTCATCATAAGCTAGCTTAACTTCATCAGTAAATACACAAATAGGATCCATATGAATAACTAGATATATATTTAACTTGCTAGAAATTTCTCTTTCTGCTGTATCAATTATTTCATGAATTTTCATAACCGATATATCAGATGGAATTTCTGCGTGAATAGATGCCATACATCTTCCAGGTCCATAGTTATGAACAATTAAATCATGAACTCCTGTAATATGTTCATATGATAGAACCATGTCTTTAATACTACTAACTAATTCTGGATCAGGGGCTTCTCCTAAAATAGGATTTATAGTTTCTTTAATAAGAGTATAACCAGAATATACTATAAATACTGCTACAATTAGACCAAAATATCCGTCTATAGGAAAGGATGTAAATTTGGATGCTAAAAATGAAATTGTAACACAAGAAGAAGTAAAAACATCTCCTAATGCATCTACAGAAGCAGCTTTCAATGCAGAAGAATTAATAGTATTACCTACAAATTTATTGAATCTTGATAACCAAAGTTTAAATAAAATTGATACTAATAATAATATAAATGGTATAAATTCAAATGTTATACTAACAGGATTAAGTATACGTTCAAAAGATGATTTAATAAATTGTATACCTACTAGCATTACCATGAATGCTACTATTAAAGCTGATATATATTCCATTCTACCATGGCCAAATGGATGCTCAGCATCAGCAGGCTTATCAGCCATTTTAAAACCAATAATTGTAACGATAGAAGAAGCAGCGTCAGATAAGTTATTAAATGCATCTGCCATAATAGCAATACTTGAAGCTACAACACCTACTGTAAGTTTGGTAGCGAATAAAATTAAATTAACTATTATTCCTACTACACCACCAAGTACTCCATAGGCACTTCTTACCTTTTCACTTTTTATGTCCTCACTGTTTTTTATAAACCTCTTTACTAAAAAGTTTGATATCAACAACATCAACTCCTATCATTCTCTATAAATATATATTATTCTATATCACTTAAATATAATAATCAATTATATCACTAAAAATGCAGAAAATCTGTACTTAATTTTGGATGAATATGGTATAATCAATTATGTAAATTAGTGGTAAGTGAGGTGGGAAATATCATGAAGCAGGCTATTACAGAAGTAAACGGAATAAGCATAACTAAAAACTTAATTGGAATAAACTATACAAAAGGAATATTTATAAAGCCTAAATATATAGTTATTCATGATATATCAGATAATAGATTTACTACTATGAGGGAGTATAGAAATTATATTGCTAGAGAGAAGGATGCAAAAGAATCTATACATTATTTAGTAGGACCAAGGAATGTAATAAAGTTACTAGAGGATGATTGGAGAGGATGGCATGTAGGGGACAAGCCATCAAAGGAAGTAACTAATTCTAACAGTATTTCTGTTGCTATGTTTATTAGAGATAGTAAGGACGTAAATAGAACCTTAAAAAATGTAATAGTATTAGTTAATAAACTTAGGGAAATTTATGGAATAGGAATTGATAATGTAAAAAGACATTATGATGTTACAGGTAAGATTTGTCCTGAATTATTAGTGAATGAGAAGGCTTGGAATAGATTTAAACTTGCTTTAAAGGGGGTAGAAAGTGAATTAACGCCTATAGCAAAGGGGAAAATTATAGGAGTACTTTCATCATTAAATTTAAGAAAAGAGCCTAATGATGAATCAGAGGTAATAGGTAGAATCTCTTCGAAAGACAGTTTTAATATATACGAAAAACGAGGAGAATGGGTAAAGACTACCTATGAAACTGAAGATAAAATAATAGTAGGCTATTTAAATAAAGAATATATAGAAATAGAAGATTTAGATGTAGAAAAAGAAGAAATTATGGAGGATATAAGTGAAGAAGAGGCATTAAAAGAAATAAGTAAGTTTTATAAACAACCTACAAAGACATATAATGCCTTAGAAGAACTAGAAAAATTGAGTAAAAGTAAAGATAGTATAATAGAAGTTCCTAAGGTAGAGAATAATACTATAACTAAAAAAAGAAAAGTAACTGTTCCTACAATAAAAAGAGATATAAACAGGGAAGGAACTGTTGTAAATATAGATACCAATTTAGCTGTAAGGAGAGGTGCAGGAGAAGAAAACTATGTGGTAGGTTACTTATTGGCTGCACAAAGAGTTAATGTTATGCAGGAAATTGGAGATTGGTATAAGATAGTGTACCAAAGTACAATAGGAAAAAGAATAGGGTTTGTTGAAAAATACTTTATAAAACTTGGGTAGTTTTGTTAAAATATAATAACTATAAGATAAAATTAAGGAGTATAAACATGAAAAAAGAATTAGCAAAAGAATTAATCGAATTTATAAATGAAAGTCCAACTGCGTATCATGGAGCACATACTGTAAAGAGTATGCTAGACAAAGTTGGTTATAAGGAAGTAAAGGAAAGTGAAAAGTGGAATTTAACTAGTGGTGGTAAGTATTACTTTATGAAGAACGGTTCTGCAATAATAGCTTTTCAAATAGGAAGTGGAGAAATTGAAAATGGTGGCTTCAAGTTAATAGGAGCACATACTGATTCACCTACATTTAAAATAAAGCCTAATGCAGAAATGAAGGTAGAAAATAAGTATGTAAAACTAAATACTGAAGTTTATGGTGGACCAATTTTAAGTACTTGGTTTGATAGACCACTTTCATTAGCAGGTAGGGTTGCGCTAAGGGGAGAAAATCCTTTAAAGCCTTCAATAAAGTTAATAGATTTTAAGAAACCACTATTGATAATACCAAACTTAGCTATTCATATGAATAGAAATGTTAATGAAGGTTATGCAATTAATAGACAAAAAGATACATTGCCACTATTAGGTTTTATAAATGAAAAGTTTGAAAAAGAAGGGTATCTTTTAAAATTAATAAGTGATGAATTAGGAGTAAAAATAGAAGAAATTTTAGATTTTGATTTATTCTTATATGAATGTGAAAAGGGTTGTTTGTTAGGTTTAGAAGAGGAATTAATTTCTGCAGGAAGGCTTGATGATTTATGGATGGTTTATGCTGGAGTTAAAGCGCTTATAGACAGTAATGATTCTAAAGCTACAAAGGTTATGGTATGTATAGATAATGAAGAGATTGGAAGTTTAACAGCTCAAGGTGCAAACTCAACTCTATTACAAACAGTTTTAGAAAGGATTACACTAGCCTTAGGAAAAGATAGGGAAGAGTTTATGAGAGCTTTATCAAATTCAGTTATGATATCAGCAGATTTAGCTCACGCTGTTCACCCTAATCAGGTGGAAAAACATGATCCAGTTAATAAACCAGTACTAGGTGGAGGCCCTGTAATTAAGATGGCAGCATCAGGTAGCTATTCAACTGATAGTTATGCATCTGCAATATTTAAGGGAGTTTGTGAAAAAGCAAATGTTCCATGCCAAGTGTTTGTTAATAGATCAGATGTAAGAGGTGGTACTACAATAGGTCCAATAACAGCAGCTAATTTATGTATTCCAGTTGTTGATATGGGAGCACCTTTATTATCAATGCATTCTGTAAGAGAGTTAGCAAGTGTGGAAGATAATGAATACACAGTAAAAGCATTTACTGAATTTTATAATATATAACAAAGAAACTCGCTTTGCGAGTTTTTTTGATGAATAGGAGAATATAAAATCAAGGATAATAATTTTATAATTTCATTATCTAAGATTGGGGAGAGAGCATGAATATAGGAATAATAGGGTATGGCGGAGTTGGAAAAGCATTAGTTAGGCTGATAAAAAAGAAAAAATATGATTTTAATATAAAGTTTATAATAAAGAGTGATGGTGGGATTGCCTGCAAAAGTGGAATAAATATAGATAGTATACTTATAAATGAAGATGACTTATACAGGCATGAATTTTGGTCAAAGGGGTTAAGCTTAGAGAATGTTATAGATATTGGTATTGATTACTTAATTGAGCTTACTCCAACTAATAAAGATACTGGAGAGCCTGCATTATCATTTATAAAGTTAGCATTAGAAAATGGTATAAGTGTAGTTACTGGGAATAAAGGGCCTATATTAATAGATTATAAAGGTTTGAAAAGGTTAGCTGAAGAAAATAATGCTAAGTTAGGAATAGGGTGCACAGTGGGAGCTGCACTTCCTACTATAGAAGGTGGTTTAGTTGGCTGTGCAGGAGCAGATATATTAGGCATTGAAGGAATATTAAATGGAACAAGTAATTTCATTCTAAGTGAGATGTCAGAAAGAGCAGTTAGTTATGAAGAAGCTTTACATAAAGCACAAAGCATAGGTATAGCTGAAACTAATCCTTATATGGATGTAGAAGGGTATGATACTGCTATAAAAATGATTATACTTACCAGCTATTTTTTTGATTCACAAATAGCATTAGAGGATGTGGATATAGCTGGTATAAATAATCTATCTAAAGAAGTTATTAATAGGGCAAATGATATAGGAGGCAAGATTAAGCTTCTGGGAAAAACGTATAGAGAAAATGATGAAATAAAAATAAAAGTTTCACCAGAAATATTAAATTATGAACATAGTTTATATAGTGTAGATGGGAAAAATAAAGGCATTTTATTTAAGACTGATGTTCTGGGAAATATTACAATTATAGGAGGAGCTTCAGGGGTAGAAAACGCAGCTGCATCAATAGTTAGAGATATAGCAAATTTAAAGTAAAAAAAGAAAAATTGATTGTAAATATTTCCACAATAGTATAAAATATTAACTATAGGGTGTTTATGTTAAATTAAGGCGTTGAGGTGGTATTTATGGAGAGAATGTTAAGTAAACTTGAATTTATGCTTATGGGGTTAAGACAATTAACTTTAAGTGCTGTATATGCGTGGTTTCCTGAATTAAAAAAGGAAGACATATTAGAGGCATTACAACAATCACCAAAGTTTAAGGTGGAAGGAAATGTAGTAACTTTAAAAAGTGAAACAGAACTTTATGAAGAAGAGCTTCAAAAAGATATATTAAAAGATCTTATGGGAGAAGCAGATGGAGATGACGATTTATTAGGATATGATGATGACCTGGATTTAATCGCAGAAGAAGATAATAGTGATTTTGGTTCATCTAATATTAAGCTAGATGACGAAGTTATATTAGTTAATGCTAATGAGAATAACTTAGAAGACATAGTTGAAGATCCTATAGTAGACAGCCAATGGGTAGAAGCAAAAGAAGCTGCAGAAGAAATCCCGGAGGTAGAAGTTGTACAACCTGTTCAAGGAGACGTTGCTTCTTTAGAAGAAAATACAACTAATGAAGATTATTTTAATTACTATTACAATAGTCCTAATGAAGAAGTACAAGAGGAAAAGAATAAAATAGAAGAAAAGGTTGTTGAGAACGTGGTTGAGAATGTAGTTGAGAAGGTTGTTGAAAAGGTTGTTCAAGTTACAGATTTAACTAAGGTAAAGGGATCAGATATATCTTATGAAGATTTAGTAAGAATAATAGATGAGTATAATGATGCTGTAGAAAGTAAATTAAACTATGCAATAGAAAATAAGTTTGAAGTTAGAGTAAAAGCTATTAAGAGCTTCTACGAAAATAAATATAATGTGAAAGTTAAAGAAGAAGATATATTAGGAACTACTGCTTGTATATTCTCTTTAATACATAAGAAGAAGGGTATGGAAGTAGCATATTTAGTTGTATGTGAAAAACTAAATGAATTAATTCTTAATTATATGTTAGATCATTATGATGATGAAGTTGTTTATTTCTGTCCTGTAGAGGGGGCAGAAGTAGAGTTTGAAGTTGGTTTAAATGAATTCTACTTAAAGGATACAGATGTTATCTTTGATAAGTTCTTAGAACACTATGTAGTAGTTGAAGAATGTGATGTAAAGATTAAGAACCTAGAGGTTATTGTAGGAAGTAATTAGTTAGGGTAAAATAAGTAATAAGAATAATTATGAAACTCAAGCAAATGACGCTTGGGTTTCTCTATTTTGGTGGTTAATATGAATAAAAAAGAGATAAGAAGAGAAATAATTACAAAAAGAGATTTGATAAAGAATAAAAGTGACCTAGATGAAAAAATTGAGGAGAAGTTAAGAAATAATGAAATATATAAAAATAGTAAAAATATCTTCATATATTTAGGCTTTGGAAGTGAGATAAATACTATTAAATATGTGGAAGACTTTCTTAATGAAGGAAAGAAAATAATTATTCCATATACAGATATGAAAAATAAAGTAATGTATGGAATAGAGATAAATACTTTAGATGGACTAAAGAAAAATAAGTTTGGAATATTAGAGCCCACAGATATTTCTGAAATATTTAATAAAGAGGATATTGATTTAATAATAATGCCAGGGGTAGCTTTTGATAGAAGTGGCAATAGAATTGGTTATGGAGGAGGGTATTATGACAAGTTTTTATGTGAAATGAGTAGTGATATTCCAACAATAGCATTGGCTTATGATGTTCAAATATTAGAAGAAGTACCCTCCGAACAGCATGATATAAAAGTTGGTATGGTAATTACAGAAAAAGAAACCATAAAATGCTTGAAAAGTAAAAAAGATGGTGTATAATTAGATTAATCTTATAATCTTTTATTAAGAATGGTGGAGGGACTGGCCCTATGAAGCCTAGCAACAACTAATATTCATTTATTGGAACTGTGCTAAATCCTGCAGGAATTTCCTGAGAAATGAGAGGTTAAGTTATGACGAAGTTAATATAAATTATGTCGTTATTGCTATTTATCTCTTTGATAAATAGCTTTATTTACGTCTAGGAAATTATAAAATTTTATATTTATTAGGAGGGCTATTATGAAAATAGAAACAAAGTGTTTACATGAAGGCTATAAGCCTAAAAATGGAGAACCAAGAGCTTTGCCAATATATCAAAGCACAACTTATACTTATGAATCCACAGATCAGATAGGTAAATTATTTGATTTAACTGCAGATGGGCATATGTATTCAAGAATATCTAATCCTACTGTTGGGGCAGTTGAAGAAAAGATAGCTTCATTAGAAGGGGGAGTAGGTGCCTTATGTACTACATCTGGTCAAGCAGCATCAATGATAAGTATATTAAATATACTTAGTGTAGGTGATCATATTGTAAGTGCAGCTACCATATATGGAGGAACAATAAACCTTTTGGCAGTTACTCTTAAGAAATTTGGCATAGAATGTACATTTGTTGACCCAGATGCATCAGAGGAGGAAATTCAAAAAGCATTTAAAGATAATACTAAAGTTGTATTTGGAGAGACTATTGCAAATCCAGCTATTTCTATATTGGATATAGAAAAGTTTGCAAATATTGCCCATAAAAATAACGTACCATTAATTATAGATAATACATTTGCAACACCTATTTTGTGTAGACCAATAGAACATGGTGCGGATATAGTTATTCATTCAACAACAAAATATATGGATGGACATGCGGTTCAAGTAGGTGGAGTTATTGTAGATAGCGGTAACTTTGATTGGACAAATGGCAAGTTCCCAGAGTTTACGGAACCAGATGAATCTTATCATGGTGTTGTATATACTGAAAGCTTTGGAAAAGCAGCCTATATAACAAAAGCAAGAGTTCAACTTATGAGGGACTTAGGATGTTATCCATCTGCACAAAATGCTTTTTTATTAAATTTAGGTTTAGAAACATTACCGGTTAGAATAGAAAGACATTGCAGAAATGCTGAAAAAGTAGCAGAGTTTTTAAATTCATCAGATAAAGTTGAATTTGTAAATTATCCTACATTAAAAGAAAATAAGTATCATCATTTAGCAAATAAGTATCTTCCTGAAGGATGTAGTGGAGTAATATCTTTCTCAATAAAGGGTGGTAGAGAAGAAGCAGTTAAGTTTATGGATTCATTAAACTTAGCTTCAAATGTAGTACATGTTGCAGATATAAGAACTTGCGTACTTCATCCAGCAAGCTCTACTCATAGACAATTAACAGATGAACAATTAGTAGCAGCAGGAATTACACCAGGATTAGTTAGATTATCTGTTGGTTTAGAAAATGTGGAAGATATTATTGATGACTTAAAACAAGCGTTGTTAAAATAATATAATAAAGATAAAAGAAATGTGGAAGGGAAAGTTAATGGTAATTTTCCCTTCCTTTTTTATGTGATGATATATGTAGTCAAATTAAATTATTTAAAATACTTTATTAAATAAGAAAAATGTGTTTTTACATAAACATATTTTTATCCTATAATTGATATATATTCAAAGTTAGAAGAATATAATATTCAAAATAAATTACTAAAAAATAAGAGTGAAATTTATGTAGGAGAAAATATGAGTAATTTAACTATTAAGGATATTGCTGAATTAGCAGGTGTGGCAAAAAGTACAGTTTCTAAATACTTAAATGGTGGAAGTGTTAGTGAAGCAACAAAAATAAAGATAAAAAAAGTAGTAGAAGAAAATAATTATGAACCTAATGCATTTGCACAAAGCTTGAAAGCAAAAAGAAGTAAGTTTATAGGAATTATAGCACCATGTTTAGATTCAATTGTTACATCAAGAGTTATAATGTCTATAGATAGAACATTAAGAGAAAATTCATATAATCCATTAATACTAAATACTAGTCACAATAAGGATTTAGAAATAGATAACTTAGAGAGTTTAAATAGATTAAAAGTAGATGGAATAATTTTGGTAGCTACTGAAATTACCAGTAGGCATAAAGAAATTATAAATAAGTTGAGGGTACCTGTTTTAATAGTAGGACAGGAATGTAAGGAAGTTAAATCAATAGCAAATGATGATTATAATGCTGGAGCAACTATTGGTGAATATGTAGCAAAGTTAGGACATAAAAAAATATTATATTTTGGGGTAGATGAGTTTGATATAGCTGTTGGAGTAAAACGTAAAGCTGGGATAATAGATAAGTTAAAAGAGTATAATGTTGAAGAAATTAGGGTTGAGATTACAGATTTTACAACCAAAACAACAGAAAGAATAGCTTATAAGGTACTACAAAATTATGATCCAACAATGGTTATATGTGCTACAGACAATATAGCATTAGGGGTATTAAAAGCAATGCATTCACTAGGTAAAAGGGTTAAAGAGGATATATCTTTATCTGGATTTGGAGGATATGATATATCAGAGATAATTACACCTAGTTTAACTACAATTAAATTTCATAATGAAGAAGTAGGAAATATTGCAGCTAATAGTATAATGAGTATGATTGAAGGAAAGAATATTCCGGATATCCAAACAATAGGATTTGATTTAATTAAAGGGGATAGTATCAAACAAATAAAAAAATAAGAGTAAAGTTATGAGGTTTTATTAAATTTCATAACTTTTTTTAATAATATGAGAAATTGTAAACTTATTTATGAAAAAGTTTTCTGAAAGCATTGAATTAAAAAAAGAATAGTGCTATATTTTATTTATAGAACTTTGGAAACCGGTTTCCAATATAGGAGGATTAAAATGAGTAAAAAGAAAGAACAATACAAATTAATTTCTCATGAACTATTGAAGTTTATTGGGGGAAAAGAAAATGTGCAGGGGGCAGCTCACTGTGCTACTAGATTAAGATTAATATTAAATAATAATGATAAGGCAGACTTAAAGGCAATTGAAAAAATTGATTTAGTTAAGGGTGTATTTATTGCGGGAGATCAGTTACAAATAATATTTGGGGCAGGTACTGTAAACAATGTTTATGATGCATTTATAGAAGAGACAGGTAAAGGTGAAATGTCATTAGGAGAAGTAAAAGCAGTAGCTTCTCAAAACCAAAATTGGTTTCAAAGATCAATAAAATCATTATCAGATGTATTTGTTGAAATAATTCCAGGTCTACTTGCAGCAGCTTTGTTAATGGGACTTACAGGATTGTTAAGTCAACAAGGTATATTTGGTGAACAATCGATAGTAGAAATGTATCCAGCCTTAGCAGGTTTAAATAGGTTTATACAAATAGCATCTACAGGTATATTTACAATATTACCACTTTTAGTAGCATACTCAGCTACTAAACGTTATGGAGGTTCACCGGTTTTAGGTTTAGTTATTGGAGCTATAATGCTACATCCAGACCTAGCTAATGCATATTCAGCTGCTAATGGAAATGTAGAACCAGAAGTAATTAATTTATTTGGTTTAAAAGTAGAGTTAGTTGCATTCCAAGGGGGAATAATAATAGCTTTAATGATGGGATTTGTAACAGCTAAGTTAGATAAATTCTTCAATAAGAAAATACCAGATATGGTTAAATTATTTTTATCACCAATATCTACAGTTATAGTAGCAACATTTTTATTATTTACTATAATAGGTCCAATAGGTCGTGAGTTGGCTAATATTGTAACGACATCATTATTATGGTCTACAGAAAACTTAGGTATAGTAGGATATATGTTATTCGCAGGAATTCAACAAATAATAGTTATTACAGGATTACATCATGTTATTGGAGCTGTAGAAGCTCAATTAATAGCAGATACAGGTAGAAATTTTATAATGCCTTTAATGTCAATAGCATTAATTGCACAAGGTGGAGCTGTATTAGGATACTTATATTTAAAATGGAAAGATGATAAAACAAAGCAAATTTGCATATCATCATTTGGATCAGTTCTTTTTGGAATATCAGAACCAGCAATTTTTGGTGTAACGTTAAAGAATAAATTTCCATTAATAGCAGGTTGTTTAGCAGCTACTTTAGGTGGAGCATATATTTACATAACTAAGGTATCAGCAATAGGATTTGGAGCTACAGCTATTCCTGGACTTGCTATTGTAGCGGCTGAAAATAATGGACACTTAAATTATTTAATAGCTCATCTTATAGCATTATTAGCAGGGGCGATATTTACAATTCTATATGGAAAAGTGAAATTGAAGATAAAATAGTTAATTAAAGAGAGGAAGTATTGATGGATATTTTTAAAGAAGAAAAACATAGAACTATATTAGAAGCAACAAATGAAGAACTGTTAAAGCTAAAAGACAAAGCTCAAGATAAGTTATGGAAACCTATATATCATATATATCCACAATATGGATTGTTAAATGATCCAAATGGATTAGCTTATTTTAACGGAAAATATCATGTTTTTCATCAATGGTATCCTTTTGGAGTTACACATGGAATGAAGCATTGGGCGCATTTAGAGTCAGAGGATTTAGTTTCATGGAATAGACTACCAGTTGCAATAATCCCAACTGAAAAATATGAATCACATGGAGCTTATTCAGGAAACTCAATTGAAATAAATGAAGAGTTGTACTTATACTATACTGGAAATATAAAATTTGATAAAAATAATAGAAGTGCAAATCAATGTCTAGCTATAATGAATAAATATGGTGAAATAAAGAAGTATGAAAATAATCCTATAATTGAAGGTGTTCCTAATGGATATACAGGACATGTAAGAGATCCTAAAGTGTTTAAATTAAATGATAATTATTACATGATACTTGGTGCACAAAGAGTAAATGAAACTGGAACATTTATTATGTATAAATCTATTGATGGAGTTAAATGGGAATTAATTGGTGAGCTAGAATTAGAGAATTTTCCAAAAGAATTTGGGTACATGTGGGAATGCCCTGATTATGTGAGAATAGATGATAAAGATGTTTTAATATTTTCCCCACAGGGTATAGATAAGGAAGGAAATAAATATAACAATATATTTAATGTAATATATGCAATAGGTAAACTAGATATAGATAATTTAAAATTTAAGGTGGATTCATATGAAGAATTAGATAAAGGCTTTGATTTTTATGCACCACAAAGTTTTAAAGGAAAAGATGGACAAGTATTAATGTTTGCTTGGGCTGGAATGGGAGAATTTAAATATCCAACAGATGAAAAGTTATGGGCTCATTGCCTAACTTTTCCTAGAGAATTATCCATTAGTAATAATAAATTAATACAAAAACCAGCTAAGGAGATACTAAAATTAAGTAAATTAGCAGTAAGTGAAAATGGAATTGTTAATAAAAAAGAAGTAATAGCAAATGACAATAATACTTATTATTTGAAGATGAATTTAACTTTAAATGAAGCAAATAATTTTGGAATAAAAATATGTTCATCTAATGAAGAAAGATTAGAGTTAAACTTCAATAGAGAAAATAATAGTGTTTCCTTAAATAGAAATGAAATGAAGCATAGATTTATTGAAGAATATGGCCTAACTAGAGAGGTAGAAATAAATATAGATAAAAATATAGATATTGAGGTTATAGTTGATAATAGTATAGTTGAAATATTTATAAATGGTGGCAAAATAACTATGAGTACAAGGGTATTTCCATTAGAAAAGTCTACAGGAATAGAGATATATGCAGATAATGAAATAAGATACAATTATACTAAGCATGTGTTGAATTCAGGAATTTTAGATTAAAGGAGAAGTACAATGAAAAAAGTATATTGTATTGGAGAACTACTAATAGATTTTGTATCTAACAATGGAGAGGAATACAGCAAGAAACCAGGGGGAGCTCCAGCAAATGTTGCAGTGGCAATTAGTAAGTTAGGAGGAAAAGCTTACTTTTTAGGGCAAGTAGGAAAAGATAACTTTGGTAAATATTTAGAAGAGGTTCTAGTAGATAATAATGTAGATACAAAGTATCTAAAAAAGGAAGGGAGGACAACCTTAGCTATGGTGTCTCTAGATAAATCTGGAGAAAGAAACTTTGATTTTTACAGGGGTGGAGATGGAGAATATGAGGTTGATATAAATGAATTATCAATAGATAGTGATACTATAGTTCATTTTGGATCAGCAACAGCATTTTTACCAGGAAATCTTAGAAATACTTATTATAAAGTTTTAGAAGAAGCTAAGAATAAAAAGGCAACAATAACATTTGATCCTAACTATAGGGAAGTTTTAATAACAGATGATATAATGAAGCAATATAAAGATGATTGTTGGAATTTTATGAGGGAAGCTGAATTTATAAAGATAAGTGATGAAGAAGCAAAGCTTCTAACTGAAACTGATACTTTAGAATTAGCAGTAAAATATTTAATTGATAGTAAATTGAATGCCATAGCAATTACCTTAGGGAAAGAAGGTACTATGATAATTAAAGATGGAAAGGCAACTATTATCGGTTCTATCAAAATAGAGCAAAAGGATTCAACTGGGGCAGGGGATGCATTTGTAGGAGCTGCATTATCACAATTATCAAAAGTAGGTAATAAAGATCAGGTATCATTTGATAATTGGAAGAAAATAATTGAGTTTGCTAATAAGGTTGGAGCAATAACTTGCACAAACTATGGAGCAATAACATCTATTCCTACAATGGAAGAAGTAGAGTCATATATAGAGAGTGAATAAAAAGGAGCTGAGTGTACAGCTCCTTTTTTAATATAAAGAAATAGAAACTGCTAAAGCAGTTTCTATATTATCTTTACTATCTTTCTTTGTTTGCTATCTCTTCAAGAATTCTAGCTTCAAAGTCTGCATATGCTATGCTTCCTTCGTCACCATTCTTTCTACTTCTAACAGCAACAGCATTGTTTTCAGCTTCTTTTTCACCAACAACTAAGATATAAGGAACTCTTTCTAGTCTAGCTTCTCTTATCTTATATCCTATTTTTTCAGCTCTGTAGTCAGCTTCAATTCTAATTCCCTTATTTTTAAGAGATTTAACAATAGATTCAGCATAATCATTATATTTATCTGAGATTGGTAAAATCTTAGCTTGAACTGGCGCCATCCAAGTTGGGAATGCTCCAGCATACTTCTCAATTAAAGTAGCAATTGTTCTTTCATAGCATCCAATTGATGATCTATGAATGATGTAAGGAGTTTTCTTATTACCATCCTTATCGATGTAAGTCATGTTAAATCTATCTGCTAATGCAAAGTCAATTTGAACAGTTATTATTGTATCTTCTTTTCCGTGAACATTCTTACATTGAATATCAAGTTTTGGACCATAGAACGCAGCTTCACCAGCAGCTTCAACATATGGAATTCCAATATGATCTAAGATATTTTTCATTATAACTTGAGTTTCTTCCCAAGCCTTAGCGTTATCTATATATTTAATCTTATCTGTTGGATCCCATTTAGAGAATCTGTAAGTTATATCTTCAGAGATTCCTAAAGTGTCCATAACATAATTAATTAAATCAACAACTCCTTTGAATTCTTCTTCAAGTTGTTCAGGAGTAACAATTATGTGACCTTCAGATAAAGTGAATTGTCTAACTCTAGTTAATCCATGCATCTCTCCTGATGATTCATTTCTGAATAGAGTTGAAGTTTCAGCATATCTTATTGGAAGGTCTCTATAGCTGTGTTGTTCTGCATTATATATAGTGAATTGGAATGGACAAGTCATTGGTCTTAAAGCCATAACTTCATCATCTTTTTCTTCATCACCTAAAACAAACATACCGTCTTTATAATGAGACCAGTGACCAGATACTTTGTATAAGTCGCTCTTAGCCATATATGGAGTCTTAGTTAAAACATATCCTCTTCTTTCTTCTTCATCTTCAATCCATCTTTGAAGAGTTTGGAAAAGCTTAGCGCCCTTTGGCATGAATAGTGGAAGTCCTTGACCTACATTTTCATGAGTTGTAAATATTCCAAGTTCTCTTCCTAGCTTATTGTGATCTCTCTTCTTAGCTTCTTCTAAAGCTTCTAGATAAGCATCTAAGTCAGCTTTCTTTAAGAATGCAGTACCATAGATTCTAGAAAGCATCTTATTCTTTTCGTCACCCTTCCAGTATGCACCAGCAGTTCTAAGAAGTTTTATTGCTTTTACATTTTTAATTGACATTAAGTGTGGTCCAGCACATAAGTCTGTGAAGTCACCCATTTTGTAGAATGAAATAACTTCATCTTCTGGTAGGTCATTTATTAATTCTACTTTGTAAGGCTCATCTGCCATTAGCTTTAAAGCTTCATCTCTTGGAAGCTCAAATCTTTCTATAGTTGGATTTTCCTTAATTATTTTTCTCATTTCTTCTTCTAATTTTTCAACATCTTCAGCTGAGAAAGCTATATCTCTATCGAAATCATAGTAGAATCCATTTTCAATTGATGGACCAATAGCAAGTTTTGCTTCTGGGAATAATCTTTTTACAGCATAAGCTAAAACGTGAGATATACTGTGTCTTACAGCATCCTTACCTTCTTGAGAATCAAATGTGCATATAGCAAGCTCCACATCTTCATTAACAATATGACGAAGGTCTACAACTTTTCCATTAATAATACCGCAACATGCGTTTCTAGCTAATCCTTCACTAATAGATTTAGCTATATCAAGTACTGATAGTCCGGCTTCAAATTCTTTAACTGAGCCATCTTTTAAAGTAACTTTAATCATTTTTATATCTCCTTCCAAATTCTTTTCTAAAATAAAAAAACTCCGTTCTCTAAAAATATAGAGACGAAGAAATATCCGTGGTTCCACTCTAATTACCCATAAAAAATATTATAGGTCACTTAAGTTTATCGTAACGTGATAATTACGGACTTTATTAGAGTCACTCAGAGGTGGTCTTCAGTTATGCTCATTTAAAGATACTTCCAGCTAATGTATCCTCTCTCTGAAAATGAAGTTAATAACTTACTCTTCTCTTCAACGTTTTAAAAATTATATTTTATTAATTAATTATAATTATTTAATTTTTAAATGTCAACATTTATAAAGTTTTAATATTATAGTATATAGGTATTGATTTCTACAGTATATAAATTGTATAATATTGGTATAAGATGCAGATGTGGCGAAATTGGCAGACGCACTAGACTTAGGATCTAGCGCCTTAGGCGTGGGGGTTCGACTCCCTTCATCTGCACCATTTATGCGGAAATGGCTCAACGGTAGAGCGCCACCTTGCCAAGGTGGACGTTGCGGGTTCGAATCCCGTTTTCCGCTCCAAACTTAAATTTATAAAAAGCTCTAGCAAAAATGCTAGAGCTTTTTGTATTCAATAAATTTCTTCAAGTAGTTTTTGAATTTTTATATTTTCAATCATTTCTTCGGTATATAAAGTCCCACCCATGAGATATAATATAATATCTTCTTTCTTATAACCTTCTTTATATAGGCGCAAATCTTTAGTTATACGCAAAGATATCTATGGTTAATTTCTATATCTAAATAACCTTTACTTCTATGAACTTACATATTTAATCAAAGAGCATATATTTATTAAATATGTACTCATTATAGAATAAATTAAAAATAACTTCGATTAATAATTCTACTTAATAAAAAGATAGGAGGGAGAATATATTTAGTTTCTCCTTCCTGGATTTTGTGTATTGTATTTATGTTAACGATAGTAAACTTGTCCTATATGTTTTTAAAAATATTATATGAATAGACTAAAAGCAAGCATTATCATATATTATTTATTATTCGATAAATAATAAAACTTTATTTTTAAAATCTTCAAATGAGATTGAATTTTTTACTATTTGTACTATATTATCCTGGGTAAATAAATTTAATAGTGCTTCATATAAAAAAGCAAAATTCTTTTTATCTTCATTTTTTATACAAACCATTAAAACTATGTGAACTAAGTTATTTTTCCAATGTATACCTTCTTTTGATATTAATATATTTGTTCCAGTTTTCATAGTTTCAGTAAAAAATTGATGTGGCACAGAAACATTATTAAAAGCAGTAGAAGTCAGTTTTTCACGATTAATTATATGAGTTAAAAACTCTTTTGGAGCATAATTTTTATCAATTAGATCTTTTGCTAAAAAATTAATTACATCATATTCATCCTTATATGAACCATTATCTAAATGAAAAAGTTCTTTATTAAAAAAATAATCAAATTGTCTAATAAGGATTTGGTTTAATCTTTTCTTCTTTATAGACTCAATTCCTTCATGAACCTTTAATTGATCTTCAGAATTAAAAAACGGAGATATAGAAACTAGCTCCAATTTATTCGTATTCTTAAAGTGTGATAGAGGAAATGTAGTAATAACCAACTCTGCCATGTCTGAGATGTTATGTATATATTCATGAGAGTAAATTGAGTTAACTATATTTAAATTTTCATGAAAGTTCTTTAATATTTGTTTTTTTACATAGCTTTCTAATTCTAAATATTTTGGTAAAACCAATATAGTAGATATTTTTTCACCATCAGATTTTTGTCTATTGATTTCTGCACCTATATGAAGAGCAATAAATCCGATTTCATCTTCGGCAACAACTTCATTTTCAAAGAAATTGTTTATATAAAGGGACACATAAGTTGAAATATCATAAATCATAGGAATCGTTTTCTTTATGTGCTTTAAAATAGGATTTTTTTCTACTTTTCCATGTTGTATTCTAAAAATAAGTCTTTTAAGATGTAAGGAAAAAGGAGTAATAAATTCAGGCGTATTCAAATCTAATAGATAATTAACTTTAATTTCTTTAATAATTTCTTTCATTAAAGAGAGTATTTCATTTCCAAGCATATCATTTGCTAAGTTTAAACTTAAATCAGAATTAATTTGAAGAAGTAGATAAGCCTCCTTTAAATTATCATTGTCTATATAAATGTTAAATGTATCAAATATTTCCTTGTGAAGTTTAGCTATTAGTTTATGATCGCATTCAAGTAAAAATTTACTATTGTCAGAATTAACAGAAGATGCCATTTCTATATTACCATCTTGAATTCTTTTAATTAAGATACAAAAGTGAAGAATTAAATTCATTTTTGTAAAATTGTTTATAGTAAAATCATTATTTTTAGAGAATGAATCTAAAAAATCTATAACTTTTGTTACTAGTACAGAATTAAAATATTCGTATAGATTTTCAGTAGAAAAGCTATTTATAGAAACCTCATCATATATAATTGTACTCATAAGTTTTCTTAAATCTCTTTCATTACCCTGGAGATAAAGTAGGTTGTTATTAGAAACAATCTTAATATTATACTTCTTGAGATAATTGTTTGTATAAGAAAGTACATTTCTAAAGGTAGAATAGCTTATAAACAATTCATCACTTAGGTCAAATATATTTATACTTTCTTTTGTGTGAGTTAGAAGTTTTTTTAGAATATAAGTACATCTCGATAAATTATCATCAGGAATATTTACATTAATTTTTTCAAAAAGTATATCAGTTTTTTGTTTGTTTAACATATATCCATTTTTACTTGAAATAATAGCATTACTGCTAGATATATGATTAATATCTTTAACATAGTTTTGAATAGTTCTTGTAGTAACTTTAAATTGTTGAGCTAATTCCTTGCAAGAAATAGGAGAAGATTGCTGGTATAAATATTCAATAACATTAAGTAATTTTTGATTCAAGTAATCACCTCAATTCTCTATATTTAAAATAATAGTAGCAAGTTTAAATGAGTTTTTCAAATTTAAAATTTCGTATATTGGCGAAATAAGTTATTTCGTTAATGAAGGAAAATTAGTGAAAGATTTAATCTAAAATTTATAATATGATAATTGTGAAAACGGAATCAATAAGGAGGAATATATTATGGAAATGAAAAGAATATTTTTATGCTGTGGAGCAGGTATGTCAAGTGGTTTTTTAGCACAAGCATTGAGAAAGGCTGCAAAAAAGAAAAAAGTCTTAATTGAAGTTTTAGCAACTGCAGAAAGTGAAGTTGATTCATATATAGCTAAAGTTGATATTCTATTAGTTGCGCCTCATATGAAGTATGTATTTGAAACATTAAGAGAGAAGGCTGAAGAAAATGGTGTAAAAATGGAAATTATCCCGGAAGATATTTATGGAGAAATAGATGGAGAAGGTTTACTAGATTTTGTATTAGAAAAATTAAGTTAATTTTATGAATGTATAACAAACTTTACACTAATGGATATATGAAAGGGGTTTTTTTATGAAATCATTTATTAAATTTCTAGAAAATAATTTTGCACCCAAAATGAACAAGTTTGCCGAGAATAAATGGATACAAATTATTTCTACAGGTATAATGCTTGTTCTACCAACAATTTTTCTAGGATCAATAATATCTATATACAATATTCTTAGAGGGTATATACCAGCAATGCCTGATATCCAACCTATATATAATTTTAGCTTTGGATTATATTCACTAATACTTGCCTTTTTATTAGGGTATCAAGGAATGGTAAAACTAGGGCATAAGGAATATCAAATTTGTTCTGGAATAATTGGATTGAGTACATTTTTAATGATGTTAAATCCAACTTTAGATAATGGGACAATTTCTTTTGAATTTAGTCGTTTGGGGCCAAAGGGAATACTTATAGCCTTTTTAGCTGGATTATTAGCTTCAGTAATATTAAATATTTATGTGAAAATTAATCCATTTAAGAATGTTACATCTGTACCAGAATTTATTCTTAAATGGTTGAATCAAATAATACCAACTTTCTTTGCGCTATTTATAACTATGATAGTTGTACATACTTTGAAAATAGATATTTTTGTAGCTGTTACTAAATTGTTTGCGCCTATTAATCAATTTGGACAAACATTACCAGGTTTTATTTTAATATGTTTTACACCAGTTGTACTATATTCTTTAGGAATAAGCAGTTGGTTATTATCACCTATATATACACCAATTATGTTAGAAGGTATAACTGCAAATATTGAAGCATTAAATTCAGGATTACAACCTATGAATATTGTTACACAAGAGACTATTTTTGTTGGATTTGTTTGGATTGGAGGAATGGGAGCAACAATGTCCTTAGTATTATTAATGCTAAGAGCTAGAAGTAAGAAATTAAGAACAATGGGTAAAGTGTTCTTAATTCCATCACTTTTCAATATAAATGAACCTGTAATTTTTGGAGCTCCAGTAGCATTCAATCCTTATTTAATGGCACCTATGTGGATAAATGGAATTGTTGGCCCTATAATTACATGGATATTTATGAAGGGTGGCCTAGTTAATGTTCCTGCAAAGCTATTAACAGGGGTAAAATTACCTATGCCAATTAGTTCAGTACTTGTTACTAGCGACTTAAGAGCGATTATATTATGGGCAGTTTTATTAGTTGTTTATACAATAATATGGTATCCATTTTTTAAGGCATATGATAGTAGTTTATGCGCAGAAAAGAATAATACAAGAAAGGATGATATAATTGGATAATAGATTAGAACAAGTTGCAATGAAAATAATTTTAAAAGCTGGAGATGCACGTGAGAATATAAAAACGGCGATAAATTGTTTATCTAAAAATGACAAATTAGGCTATGAAAAAGAAATGAAAGAGGCGAAAGAAAATATACGTCAAGCACATGCATCTCAAACTCAAATAATTCAAGAGGAGGCAACAGGATCAGCTATATCTCCAACATTGTTATTTATACATGCTCAAGATACTTTGATGACTATTATGTCAGAAAGAAACTTAGCTGAAAATATGTATATTCTATACACTAGTTTAGAGGAAAGAATTAAGAAATTGGAGGATAATAGTTGTGAATAGAAAAAAGGAAATGCCGGCAAAATTCTTGTGGGGAGCAGCAACGAGTGCTTTTCAAGTGGAAGGAGCAGCATTAGAAGATGGTAAAAAGTTATCTCAGATGGATGTTTTAAATGAGAATACAGGTTTTTCTGATGCTAGTATAGCTAGTGATGGTTATCATAGATATAAAGAAGATATAAAATTAATGAAAGAATGTGGTTTTACTGCTTATCGCTTTTCTATTGCATGGTCAAGAGTGTTTCCTAATGGAACAGGGGAAGTTAATTTAAAAGGAATAGAATTTTATGATAATTTTATTGATGAATTAATAAAAAATGGTATTGAACCTATTCCAACAATTTATCATTATGATATGCCAATGGCATTAGTAGAAAAATATGATGGATGGATAAGCAGACAGAGCGTAGAGGATTTTGTTTATTATGCAGAATTTATAATTAAGCGTTATAAAGATAAAATTAAGAACTGGATTACTATAAATGAGCAAAGTATTATAGTTGAGTTCTGGAAAAAGAAAAACTATATACCAGAAAAGTATCATGATAATCATCAAATAAAATTTCAAATAAATCATCATATGAATCTTGCTCATGCAAAAGCATGCCAATTAGTACATAAATATGTTGAAGGGGGGAAAGCTGGTGCTGCTATTGGCTACTCACCAATCTATGCTTTAGACTCTTCTCCTAAAAATATGTTAGCGATGTTAAATGCTGAGAATTTAAAGAATCATTTCTTTTTGGATATATACTTTAAAGGAAGCTATCCTGTGGGGGCAATGAAATATTTGGAAGAACAAAATATAGCACCCAAAATAGAAGATGGAGATATGGATATTATTAAAGCTGGGTATTCTGATTTCTTAGGTGTAAACTATTATGCAAGTAAATGTGTAAAGTTCCCAAGTGAAGATAATAATTATTTAAGAGAAGCTAAAAGTAATTTAGAAGGAAAAAAAGGCGCTATGGGAGCATATGAAATGATGCCAGATTTTTATGAATATATTAAAAACCCTAATGCTGAAACTAATGATTGGGATTGGACTATTGATCCTAGTGGAATGGAATATTTGCTTAGAGATATTTATCAACGTTACAATATTCCAATAATAATAACTGAAAATGGATTAGGAGCTTATGATAAGCTAGAAGAAGATGAAACTGTTCACGATGATTATAGAATTGATTATTGGACAAAACATTTAAAATCAATTCATCGTGCTATTGAATTAGGTGTTGATATCTTTGGTTTCCTTCCGTGGTCTTTTGTGGATGTTTTAAGTACAAGTAATGGATATAATAAAAGATATGGATTAGTTTATGTAAATAGAGAAGATAAAGAAATAAAGGATTTAAGAAGAATCAAAAAAGACAGTTTTTATTGGTATAAGAAAGTTATTGAAAGTAATGGAGCTTCTATTTTTGATTAATATAATTTGTATAATATAATAAGTATTTATCCAAGAGGTATTGCACTAAGAGCTAGTGTAATACCTCTTTATAATGTTTAAGTATAATAAAAGATTTTTTAGAAGTATTTAATGAATAAAAATTAGGGGGTTAAACTTAGTTAGACAATTCATTTTAATAAAAAGTTCTAGCAAAAATGCTAGAGCTTTTTGTATTCAATAAATTTCTTCAAGTAGTTTTTGAATTTTTATATTTTCAATCATTTCTTCGGTATATAAAGTCCCACCCATGAGATATAATATAATATCTTCTTTCTTATAACCTTCTTTATATAGGCGCAAATCTTTAGTTATACGTTTGGCAATATTTAAAGAAAAATTTAAAGTGTTACTTAACTCTTTTATTGTATAGAAATTTTTGTCAAGAAGTATAAGTAATTCTTTTTGTAGTTCTAATTTATATTTTAAATCTATTTCAATAGAGTGATGAGGTCCGTTTTTACCACGATGGTGTTCATTGCAAAGGTATTTATAGTTAATTTCTATATCTAAACCGCCTTCACTTCTATGAACTATGTGGTGTATATCAGCTGGCTTATTACATATTTCACAAAAAAACAATAACATACCTCCTTATTCAATATGTACTCATTATATAATAAATTAAAAACAACTTCAATTTTGTCAAAAATTTCAATAAAAATTATTAAATAATAGTATGAATGGTAATTCAAATACATATTTTATAATAACGTGTAAACACGTAGTATGGTATTGATAAAGGGGTATATCTTACTATATAATATATTATATAAAGGAAAGAAAGGTGATAAGGGTGAGACAAAACTATAACTCCTTTAAGTATTGGGAATCATTAATTCATGAAAATAAAACAATAAGAGGTCATATGTTTATGGATAATCCACCAAAGGAAAAGTCACTTTATATTCATACCTTAATATTTTCAAAAAATAATGGTATTGATAATATCTATGCATATTTCCCTGATGCGAAAGTGCTACTTGGATATATTCAATATTCTTTCTTGCAAGAAGCTTTTTATAAATGGATATATGGTAAAGATAGAATAATAATTAATATTCCATCACTTCCTGTTGATAAAATTATAAGGGACGGATTATCGAAAGGAAAAATATCAAAAAGTGAAGCACAATTAATGTTAAGCCACTATACAAGAGTATCAAAAATGTGGGATCTACCAAAAGATAGAGTTATACCTGAATTGATTAAGTTCAGTAGAGAATTTAATAAAACTTGGTATGGTGATAATAAAGAATTTTTATATTTAAAGATATTTAAAAATCCAGAGGAACTTGGTAATTTTATTGTAGATTCTACTATGTTAACCAATGATGAAAATACATTCATAAGTAAGACTGGTGTAACAGTAAATGAGTGGAAGAAGATATGTAGTGAAGCAACAAAAAATAAAGTGAGTGCAGAAATATTTAAAGAAATATTGCAAAAGAATTTGTCAGAAGTAATATAAAAAAATAATATTATAGCATCTTGACCATAAAAAAGTTGGATGCTATAATATTTTATGTAAATAGGCGCTATTAGCTCAGTTGGTAGAGCACCTGACTCTTAATCAGGGTGTCCCGGGTTCGAATCCCTGATGGCGCACCAAATGAAAGGAATCTAGTTATAGATTCCTTTTTTTCTTGTATAATAAAAGAGACTTAATTTGAGAGGAGAAATATATGAAAACAAAAGGAAACGTTACTGCATTATTGCCATTAGCAGTTTTTTTAATAGTTTATGCAGGAACATCTATTATAGCAAAAGACTTTTATGCAGTATCAGTGATAGTACCATTTTTAATATCTGCAATAGTTGCTTTATCAATGAATAAAAAGAGAACATTTGAAGACAAGCTTCAGGATTTTTGTAAAGGAGCGGGAAATTCTAATGTTATATTAATGATTCTTATATTTGTCTTAGCTGGAGCATTTGCACAAGTGGCTAAGGCTATGGGAGCTGTTGATTCAACAGTAAATTTTGGACTTTCAATTTTGCCTACAAGTATACTTGTGCCAGGTGTATTTATAATAGCTTCATTTATAGCATTATCAGTAGGAACATCAATGGGGACAATAGTTGCCTTAGTTCCAATAGCAGTAGGAATATCAGAGAAGACAGGAATAGCTGTTGCTATAGTTGTAGGGGCTGTGGTTAGTGGAGCTATGTTTGGGGATAATTTATCTATGATATCAGATACAACAATTGCTGCAACTAGAACTCAAGGTTGTGAAATGAAGGATAAGTTTAAAATGAACTTCAAAATAGTATTACCAGCAGCTATAGTTACTGCCATTGTATTTATGATTCTTACAAAAGGAGTATCTATACAAACTTTAGGAGAGTATGAATATAGTTTTATAAAGATACTTCCATACATAGTTGTGTTGATATCTGCATTAATGGGCATAAATGTAATATTTATTTTAATAGGTGGAATTATATTTGCAGGAGCAATAGGGCTTTTATATGGAAGCTTTGATATAATAGGATTGTTTACTAATATTTCAGCTGGAATACAAGGTATGAGCGAACTTATAATAATATCTTTATTAATAGCAGGAACCATTGAGTTAATTAAAAATAATGGTGGAATAGAATATATATTAAATAAAGGTATGAAGAACTTTAAAAGTAAAAGGGGAGCTGAACTTGGTATTGCTACATTAGTAAGCCTAGTTGATATTTGTACAGCTAATAATACTATTGCAATAGTAACTGTTGGACCAATAGCTAAGGATATTTCAGATGAGTTTGAATTAGAACCTAGAAGGGTAGCTGGCATAATGGATATGTTTTCTTGTGTATTTCAAGGATTGATTCCTTATGGGGCACAACTTATTTCAGCTTCAGGATTAGCTATGATATCACCATTTGCAATAATAAAATATTCAGTTTATCCATATTTAATGGGTATTTGTGCTTTAGTGTCAATTTACCTTTACTGGAGAAAAAGAAGTGAATAAATAATAAGAGAAATTGCATTTGCAATTTCTCTTATTATTTATAAAGAAGGCAAATGCTTTGAGAAGATATTCCAAGTCCTTCTCCTGTAAAGCCAAGCCCTTCTTCAGTTGTAGCTTTTACATTTATTTGATCAATGTCTATGTTTAAGGCATTAGCAATATTTTTTCTCATTAATTGGATGTGAGGTGCCATTTTTGGTTTTTGTGCTATAATTGTTGAATCTATATTAGAAATTTTGTAACCATTTTCATACAAAAGCTTTCCTACTTCTTTCAACAAAGCTATACTTGAGATTCCTTTATATTTAGGATCAGTATCGGGAAAGTGTTTTCCTATATCACCTAAAGCAGAAGCACCCAATAAAGAATCCATTATAGCGTGCAATAATACATCGGCATCTGAATGGCCAAGTAACCCATATTCATATGGAATTTCAACACCACCAAGAATAAGTTTTCTATCAGTAACTAATTTGTGAACATCATATCCAAGTCCAATTCTCATATAATCATCTCCTGTCAAAAATGTATATAAGAATTATATCATTATTGAACATTTTTTACTCGAATATTTACATTAGAATTTCTTTCTTCTGTTAAAAAAAGAAATTTAAAATATCTAACAAAGGAAAAAGATTTTGTAGTAATAAGGAATCTGATATAATTTACTCTCTTACGCTTATAGATAAAATCAACGTAAATAACATTTCCTTTCATAGATAAACCTCACTTTCAAATTATATGGGTTCAGTAAAATATATTTGCAAAACCTTTGATATATACAGAGTAGGTGTAGGTTTTTATATGGTATAATACATTATATGTGAGGTAGTATAATTTGATAATGTGACTTAAGTTGTCGTATTACCATGAAAGGATGATAAGTATGGCGGAGTTTAATAGAAATAAATATATTTTTTCAAGTACCCCGGCTATTATTGAAGTTGGTGAAGAAGTAAGAAGAATAAGGGAAAAGCAAATATCATTTATGCTTAAGGAATTATTTTTATATAAAATACTTGTAAAAGACTTGGTTAATATATTTCCAACATATAGAGATAGAAATTTAATTTTGAATATAGCAAGTTATATATATGAAGACTATGAACTTTTTGAGAAAGTTCAAAAGAAAAGAGAGTTACCAGTAGCAATGGCGGCTAAGAGGACTGGAGTATCGAGAACATTTTTAGAAATATGGCAAGATTATATATTAGTTTATGTAATAATTCTTTCAAACCCTAATTATAAGTACATACAAGATTGTATACGAATAGAAGAGAGAAGTAAGACTACTGCATTAGTTCCAAAAGAGAATAAAAATAATGATATAAAAAAGGGAATAGTTCTTAAGGTAAATAAAAGAAGTGTCTTTGTATTTACAAGTGCAGGGGAGTTCTTGAAGCTAAAAAAGGAAGGCGATTTAAAAGTAGGACAAGAATATAGAGGGAAAGAGAAAAAAGGAATTAGAAATTATAAGTTACAAATATGCATAGGAGCTATATTTTTAACTTTTATTTTAGCAGGTGGAATTTATCAATATACTAAGGCGGTAAGAACTGTTGTTATAGATACAACATCTCAGTTAAAGTTTGAAGTTAATAGATTCAATAAAGTAATATATACTTATTCGCCAACTCAAAAAGGTAAAGAACTTATTAATGCTGTAAATCCAGAGTATAAAAATATAGATAAAGCTTTAGAAGAATGTTTAAGATATGCTAAGGAAAATGAAATGGTACCAACCCAAAGTATATTAATTACTGTAAGTGGAGAAGCTTTAAAATATGGATTATTAGAGGATACAGCAAGATATGTTAAGGAAGAAAAAATAAGTGTATTAGTAAATAATTCAGGTAAGGAACATAATATTAAAGATATGGTAAATGATGAAAAGGAATCGAAGGATGAACAGAAATAATAATGTAATAGTACATAATGATAGAAAAGAAGAGATAAGATTAAATAAATACATAAGTGAGACTGGAATTTGCTCTAGAAGGGAAGCTGACAAGCTTATAGAAAGCGGGAAGGTAACAATAGATGGAGTAAAGGCCACTATGGGTATGAAGGTAGGAAAAGGTCAAATAGTTAAAGTAAATGGGAAAGATATAACGAAGGAAGAGGAACTTGTCTATATAGCATTAAATAAACCAGTAGGTATAACTTGCACAACTGAGCATAAAGTAAAAGGAAATATTGTTGATTTTGTTGGACATAAAAAGAGAATATTTCCCATAGGAAGATTAGATAAAGACTCTCAAGGATTAATTTTATTAACTAATGATGGAGATATAGTTAATAAAATTTTACGTGCAGGTAATAATCACGAAAAGGAATATGTGGTAACTGTTAATAAGCCAATTACTGATGATTTTATTAAGAAGATGTCATCTGGGGTTAGAATTCTAGGTACTGTTACTAAAAAATGCTTTGTTAAGAAAGAGGAAAGTAAGGTATTTAGAATAATATTAACTGAAGGAATGAATAGGCAAATAAGAAGAATGTGTGAAGTCTTTGGGTATAAAGTAGTTAAACTTGAAAGAGTTAGAATAATGAATATTCATTTAGGAAATTTAAAGAATGGTAGTTGGAGAGATTTAACTATAAAAGAGTTGAAAGGTATAAATGATCTTATAAAAGATTCTCAAAAGGTGTATAAAGAATAGTAAGGTAAGAAAATGATTTTATAGTTTCCTTATCTTCATATGAATTGAGTGGATATTTGCTTTAATTATACAGAAAGCAAATATCCACTCAATTTTTTTTTATTTATTTGTATTAATTAATCTGTTTTTAAATCTTTCCATTGTATATCTAGAACTTACATAAATTCTATCGAGTTTTACAGGAGTATCTTCCCTATCAGCATATCCTAAATTAGTAGTGAAAGCTAATGAGTAGCCAGCCTCCTTTACAGCTTTAATGCTATCTTCATTTAAGTCACCATATGGATAAGCTACAGATAGAACTTCCTTACCAGTAATAGATTCTATCTTTTCTTTTGAGTCTTTTAGTTCTTTCAGTTGTTCTTCATAAGTAAGTTGATCTAAATGACTGTGGGTTGCTGTATGGCTCTCTATATCTATTCCATAGTCAGACATTTCTTTAATTTTTTCACTAGATAAGTAGTAGCTATCCTCATCAATTACAGAAGTAATAACAAAAATTGTTGCTTTCATATCTAATTCTTTAAGTATTGGAAAAGCATTTGTATAGTTGTCCATATAACCATCATCAAAAGTTATAAGTATACTTTTTTCTGGTATTGGTTTTTTACTAATAATATAGTCATAAAACTCACTAATAGTTAAAGTAGTATATCCTGAATCTTTAATGAATTGAAGCTGTTCTCTAAGTCTATCAGGAGAAATAATAACTTCATTTTTCTCTGAAGGCTCTACTGAGTGATAGTATAGGACAGGAACTCCACGATTATCATTAATAAGTGTTAATCCTTCAAATCTATTAATTTTTTCTGGTTCAATTTTAGGTTCTTCTTGTTCTTTATTTAGTTGTAAATCTGCAACATTTTCATTACTTACAACATTTTTTTCATTCTTTTCCTTAATGTAAATAGCAGCTATAACCCCTACTAGAATTACTATAAGTGATATTAAGATAATATTTTGTAGTTTTTTATTAAAAAATTTCCCCATAATATTCCCCTTTAAAAATATATTTGTTGTATATGAATTTTATCATAGCAATATGTGGAAAGCAAACAATTAAAAAAATATAGTAAATATTGGATACTATCCACATTGTCCACAATTGGGTGTGGATAAGTTGTTAAGTAATTGTGAATTAGTATGTTGATAAATGTTAGAAAAAAGAGAATACTATATAAAAAAGCAAGAAAGGAATGATTTAAGTTATGAGTAATAAAGTTTTACTAAGTTTTTCTTTAATAGTTATCAACATTATGAACAGTTTTTGTCCACAGGTATTGTTGGCAAGTGAAACGTCGAAAAATGAAGAAGAGGTTAGAATTGTGGATAAAGTTATAAAAGAGAAAGATGATTACGTGGATGTGGATGTAATTATACCTCAGATAAGTGGTATGTCTAATAAGAGTAAAGAAGCTCAGATAAATAAAGAAATAGAAAATTGGACTCTAGAATGGATTAAAGACATTAGGCTGATTGCAAAAGAAAATTTCGATACAAATGTTAAGCCATTGGGGCCTTATGAAGCAAATGCTAGATATGAAGTTAAGAGTACTAAGAATCCTTTAAGTTTTTATATAGATTACTATCAATTTACAGGTGGTGCTCATGGAATTACTACAAGAAAGTATTATAATATCGATAAAAACAGTGGAGAAGTTTTAAAACTTAATAATTTATTTAAAGAGAAATATGATTATACGAGTTTGATAAATAAGCAAATTCAAAGTGAAATAGACAAGAATAAAGATATGTATTTTACAGGTAAAGAGGGATTTCAAGGAATAAAGGATAATCAAGGCTTTTTTATAGAAGGAAATAATTTAGTAATATTTTTTGCACAATATGAAATTGCACCATATGCTGGAGGAATGCCTGAATTTAGGGTGCCTTTAGAAATATTTAAAAAGGGCTATGTCTATGATAAAATTAATAGTAAATAGTTAGGGTGAAAGGAAATAATATGAATAATATAAAAGATATTATATTAAAGCAGAAGAATTATTATTTATCCGGAAAAACAAAAGATATTACTTTTAGAATAGATAATCTAAAAAAGTTAAAAAGATTAATAAAAGAGAATGAAGAAATTATTTTAGATGCCTTAAAGAAGGATTTAGGAAAATCAAATTTTGAAGGATACATAACAGAAATAGGAATGGTTTATGAAGAAATAAACATCATGATTAAAAATATAAAAAAGTGGTCTAAAAAAGAAAAAGTGAAATCTTCAATTAATTATTATCCTAGTAAATGCTATGTATATAAAGAGCCCTATGGGGTAGCTTTAATTATAGGGCCATTTAACTATCCTTTTCAGTTAATATTATCTCCTTTAATAGGAGCAATTGGGGCGGGAAACTGTGCAGTTATAAAGCCTTCTGAGTATTCAGTTAATACATCTATGTTAATTGAAGAGATAATTAATAATAACTTTAATGAGGAATATATTAAGGTGCTTAATCCAATGGGAGGAAAAGAGTTTGTTTCTGAATTATTAGAACAACCTGTAGACTATATCTTTTTTACAGGTAGTGTAAGAGTAGGAAAGATAGTTATGGAAAAGGCTTCTAAGTCTTTAATTCCTGTTACTTTAGAGCTTGGAGGTAAAAGCCCGTGTATTGTAGATAAAGATGCTAATATAAAGATGAGTGCAAAGAGAATTGCTTGGGGAAAATTTTTAAATGCTGGCCAAACATGTGTGGCACCAGATTATCTTTATGTACATGAAGATATAAAAATAGAGTTTTTAGAGGAGTTAGTTAAGGAAATAGAAGAGCAATTAGGGAAGAAACAAAAAGAAAGTCCTGATTATCCAAGAATAATTAGTGAGAGAGAGGTTAGAAGACTTTCTGAGTATTTAGATGAAGGAGAGGTATTCTATGGGGGAGAAGTATCTATAGGAGAAAAATATATATCTCCAACCATATTAGTAAATATAGAAGAAAAGGCTAAAATACTTGAAGAAGAGATATTTGGACCAATTTTTCCAGTGTATGAATTTAATGATCTAGAAGAGGTAGTAAATAAGGTTAATAATGGAGATAAGCCATTAGCTTTATATTATTTTTCTGAGGATAAAAATAAAATTGAGTATGTTTTAAATAATACATCATCAGGTGGAGTTACCATAAATGATACTGTAATACATGTTGCATCAACATATCTTCCATTTGGTGGAGTAGGTAATAGTGGCATAGGTTCTTATCATGGAAAGGCTAGTTTTGATACATTTAGTCATAGAAAGTCTGTTTTAAAAAGAGGAACTTTTATGGAATTGCCTTTTAGATTTGCTCCATATAATAATAAATTAAAATTAATAAAGAAAATATTAAAATAAAGGGGTTTTGGATTTATGAAAAAATATTTAGCTTTTGATATTGGTGGAACAAAAGTTAAGTGGGGGATATTAAATGAAGAAGGGGTTATATTAGAAAAGTCTAGCTTTAATACAAGAACAGAAAGTGAAGAATTATTTTTAGAGAATATAATAAAAATAGCTTTAGAAAGAAAAAATGAAGTTGAAGGTGTATCTATAAGTATGCCTGGATTTATTGATTCTATAAATGGTGTACCAAAGGTTTGCTATGCAATAAGATGTATTGAAGGAAAATGTATTACTAAGATAATAGAAGAGAAGACTGGACTAAAGGCTTCAGTTGAGAATGATGGAAAGTGTGTAGCTTTAGCAGAAAAGTTTAATGGAAATGCTACTGAATGTTCTGATTTTGTGTGTGTTACTATTGGAACAGGCATAGGTGGAGGAATTTATATAAATAATAAATTACTTAGAGGCAGTACTTTCCAAGGTGGAGAGTTTGGATTTATGAGATGTAATGAAAAAGGAATGTATAGCAATACAGCATCAACTTTAGCATTAATAAAAGAATATATGAAATATAAGAATTTAGATAAAGTAGTAGATGGACAAGTTGTCTTTGAAGAAGGGGAAAAAGATCCTAAGGTAAAAGAAATAATAAATGAATGGTATGGATTAATTGCTACAGGAATATATAACTTAAGTGCCACTTTAAATCCAGAAAAAATACTTATTGGTGGCGGAGTAAGTGAAAGAGAAGAGTTTATAGAAGAAGTAGTAAATGCATTGGAAAATATAGAGGCTTGGAATGATGTTAAGTGTGTCATTGAAAGATGTAAGCATAAAAATGATGCGGGAATGATAGGGGCTGTTTATAATTTCCTTAATGAGTAATAAATGATTGAGTGAGGAAGCTTTGTGGAGGCAAGGCTTCTTTTCTTTTGGAATTAAATATAAAATCTTGGGAAAACTATGTTAAGAATTATTTGTAAGGAGTGAAGAACTTGAGAGGTAGAGAAGTTTTAAGTGAATTAAATAATGGTTTTTCTAAGATAAAAAATAATTATAAATATATTAAATCTTTGTCAAAGCAGGGGGAAGAGGTCTTAAGTTCTGGTGAATGGCTACTAGATAATATATACCTAATAGAAAAAGAGTATAAGTCAATAAAGGAAAATATGCCTCATGATTATTTTTATAATTTACCTTATTCAGATAAAAATTTAGATGGTAATATTCAAAGAATATATTTTTATGCTAAAGAATTTATTAAAAAGTATGAAGGAATAGTTACGGAAGATAAAGCAATAAGCTTTATACAAAGTAAGGATGAAAAGTTTACTATGGGTGAATTGTGGGCATTTCCAATAATGCTACGAATAGCTATTATACTGGAATTAGCAGATGTGACTGATATGCTTACAAATGTTCAAAATGAGAAAAAATTAGGAAAGGATCTTGCTTACCATGTTATAGATTCTATAAATAAAAATGAGTTAGAAAAGGTATTAGCCTATGTTAATGAACACTATGAGAATATAGATGGCTTAATTAAGGATGAGTTATTAAAAGTATTAAGAGATAATTCTATAGAAGAGAAAAGCGTATATGATTTGATTGAACAAAAGTCTAGGGGCTCTAGTGATAAGGAATCAGTAAAAAAGTATTTTATAGAAGGAACCATTGAGCAAAATATAAGTACATATATAAGTGCATTAAGAAGTATAGAAGGTATAAGTTGGAAAAAATTCTTTGATTCTACATCAATGGTAGAAAAAAAGTTGCAAACAGATCCCTATGGAACATATGAAAAAATGGACTTCAAGTCTAAGGATTATTATAGACATAGTATAGAAAAGTTAGCTAGAAAGTTTCAGGTAGATGAAATAACATTAACAGAAAAAGCACTTTATCTTGCAACTAGAGCTAAAGAGGAGGGAAAGAGAGCTTATAGAACCCATGTTGGATATTATCTTATAGATGATGGAATTAAAGACCTATCAAATGAGTTGAACTTACATGTTAAAGTAAATAATAAGTTTTCAGAAGGGCTATACATTACTATAAACATAGTATGTACCATAATGATTGTTTCAGTAATTTTAGCATTTAGTTACATTCTAGGAGCACGTTTTTCTACAGGACAACTGATTGTAGCTGCTTTACTTATGATTGTTCCAGCTAATGAGATAGTTGTAGCCCTTATTAATTGGTCTGTTAGTAAGCTAAAGCCAATAAGGCATGTTCCTAAGTTAGATTTATCAGAAGGAATTCCAGATAATAAGAAGACAATTATAGTAATACCAGCTATATTACCTAATGCAAAGAGAACTGAAGAATTAATGAAACAGCTTGAAGTATCTTACCTAGGTAATAAGGATAAAAATTTATACTTTGCCTTGTTAGGAGATTTTAAAGATAGTAAGGTTGAAAAAAGCTCAGATGAAGAAGAAATAATAGAAGCTGGATTTAAAGAAGCATTAAGAATGAACAATAAGTATTTTAGTGGCGAAAAGCACTTTTTCTTTTTAAGCAGAAAAAAGATATATAACCCAAAAGAAGGGGTATATATGGGTAAGGAAAGAAAAAGAGGCAAACTTATGGAATTTATGAACCTTCTTAAAGGGGAAGAAAACCATACCTTCAGTGTAATGAGTAGCTATATAGGAAGCTTAAAGGATATAAAATACATAATTACATTAGATGCAGATACTTTCATGCCAAGGGATTCAGCTATTAAATTAGTTGGTGCTATGAGTCATATTCTTAATAGAGCATGTGTTAAAAATAATTATGTAAAACATGGATATGGAATTATGCAACCTAAGGTAAGTATATCTTTAGAAAGTAAAGATAAGTCTGATTTCTCTAGAATTTTTGCAGGAGAAGGAGGAATCGATGGATATTCAATTGCTTATTCAGATACTTATGAAGATTTATTTGGAGAAGGTAGCTTTACTGGTAAGGGAATAATAGATATAGATGTATTTAAAGAGGTACTTGAAGGAGAAATTCCAGACAATACTGTATTAAGTCATGATTTGTTAGAGGGAGCTTATGCAAAATGTGCTTTAGTTACAGATGTAGAATTTATTGATAATTATCCATCTAGTTACGAATCAAGCTGTAAGAGAATACATAGATGGGTAAGGGGAGATTGGCAAATTTTCAAGTGGTTATTTTCTAAAAAGATATCAGTATTATCTAAGTGGAAGATATTTGATAACTTAAGGAGAAGTTTATTAGCTCCAGTGTTACTTTTATCTATAATATTAAATCTTACATTTTTAAATGGAAGTAATCAGATAACATTTTTATGCTTTTTAGGAGCCATAGTACCATTAGTATTTACAGTAACAGACTTTGTTGTTACTCCTAAGAATATGATTAGGGGTACATTTAAAAGTATGCAACAAATACTTTTAATAATTAGTTTTATACCATATCAAGCCTATCTTATGGTAGATGCTATACTAAGAACTATTTATAGAATGACAATATCTAAAAAACATAGATTACAATGGCAAACAGCAGAAGAGGCAGAAAGAACAACTAATAATTCATTGAGTTCTTACTCAAAGAGAATGTGGTTCTCTATTTTTTGTGGAATATTAGTAGCTGTTTTAGCCATAGATGAAAGATTTTTAATAAGTATAATAAATTTACCTCTAGCTGTTTTATGGATAGTGAGCCCATACATAGCCTACTACATAAGTATTCCTGTAAAAGAGGAAGTATTTAAGCTTAAATATGAGGATAAGGAATATTTAAGAGATAATACAAGAAGAATATGGGCATATTATCAGGATTTTGTTAATGAAGAAAATAATTTTCTTGCACCAGATAACTATCAAGAACAACCATATAAAGGTGTGGCCCATAGAACTTCTCCTACTAATATTGGCATGGGTCTAATTAGTAATATTGTAGCCTATGACCTAGGTTATATAACTTTAGGAGAAGTTATTGATAGAATAGAGTTAATTTTGGATGGAATGAAAAAATTAGAAAAATGTGAAGGACATTTTCTTAATTGGTATGATACAAAAAGTTGTGAACCACTATGGCCAAGATATGTTTCCACAGTAGATAGTGGGAACCTATTAGGATATTTGTGGATTATTAATACAACTTTAGAGGAATATAAAAATAATCCTTTAATAAGACTTCAAGAAATATTAGCATTAAGGGATTCTCTTAAAATAATTGGGCTAGAAAGTTTAATTAATAAAGAATTATTAAATAAGATGGAAGTAAAAGATTATATTCCAACCTTAGAGAAGCTTCTATTGAAACTAGAAGAAATCGATATAGAAAATGAAGAAGATAATGAAAAAATATATTGGATAGGAAAAACAAAAAAAGAAATAAAGTTAAAAATATCATATTATCAATACTTTTTAGATGGAGTAGAAAAACTATTAGATAATAAGTCAATAAAGAAAGCACCATCTATAGAAAGTTTTTTAAATCATTTAGATGAGATTTTAGGGTCATCTGGAGATGAGTTTAAAAATGCTATAGAGGATAAGGTAAATAGTTTAAAGGTGCTTAAGAAAAGAATGGATAACATCATGTTAGATATTAATAATATGATGAATGATATGAACTTTAAGTTTTTATACAACAATGAAAGAGGATTGTTTGCTATTGGTTATAACTTAGAGGAAAAATCATTGGGGAATTCTTACTATGATTTATTAGCATCAGAATCAAGAGCTACTTCATTTATTACAATAGCAAGAGGAGAGGTTCCTAGTTCACATTGGTTTAATTTAAGTAGGGCCATGACTAATGCTTTTGATGGAAAGAGCTTAGTTTCATGGAGTGGCACTATGTTTGAGTATTTCATGCCAGCATTAATAATGAAAAGTTATCCTAATACCCTATTACAAATGACATATGATTCAGTAATAAAGGCACAGAAAAATTTCACAAAGACAAAAGAAATACCTTGGGGAATTTCAGAGTCAGCATATTATCAATTTGATGTAGCAGATAATTATCAATATAAGGCTTTTGGTGTGCCTGGAATAGGACTTAAAAGAGGGCTAGAAGATGAGTTGGTTATTTCTCCATATTCAACATTAATGAGTTTACCTTACTCTAAAGATAGAGGAATTAGTAATCTTAGAGAATTAGAGAAAAAGGGCGCTTATGGTAGATATGGTTTCATTGAAGCTATAGATTATACTCCTAATAGGGTGAGTAAAATGGATAGTGGCGAAGACAGTAATGACAGTAAAGATGTTAGATGTTATATGGTGCATCATTTAGGTATGTCTTTGATGGGGCTAGATAATATTTTAAATAATAATGTATTTCAAGAGAGGTTCCATAGAATTCCAGAGGTTAAGGCAACAGAATTATTATTAAAGGAGAAGATTCCAGAGAAGATTACCTTTGAACATGAACAAGATTTAACTATAAAGAAGGAAATACTAGAAAGAGAAAACTTTGTACCTAGAATATATGAGGGAATAAAGAGAGAAAATCCAGAAGTATTACTTTTATCAAATGGAAGTTATTCTACTATGGTAACCCTATCAGGCAGTGGATATGGTAAAAAGGATGGAATGACAGTTTATAGATGGAAGGGAGACAATACTTCAGATAGTAGTGGTATGTTCTTCTATATTAAAAATTTAAATTCTAATGATTACTGGAGTGCAACATATGAACCATGTAAATATGGTGGAGAAGACTACAATGTAGAATTTACTTTAGATAAAGCAAAATATAGTAGAAGAGATGGCTCTATTAAAACAACTATGGAGGTGGTTGTATCTCCTGAGGATGATGTTGAAGTAAGAAAAATCACTTTGAAAAATACAGGAGACAAAGGAAGAAGTCTTGAGGTTACAAGTTATATGGAGGTAACACTTCAATCCTTTGGGGGAGATGCTGTTCATCCAAGTTTCTCAAATTTATTTATAGGAACAGAGTTTTATGATGAAGGAAAATGTCTTTTAGGAAATAGAAGAGCTAGAGTTAAGAATGGTACTGTACCTTATATATTCCACAAGGCTATTACATCATCAGAGATGGAAGGTGCAATTACCTATGAAACAGCGAGGGTTAATTTTATAGGTAGAAATAGAGATTTAAGAAATCCTAGTGCAATGGATAATGATTCATCCTTATTAAATACAGTAGGAATAGTACTTGATCCTATTATGAGTATGAGAGTTAGATTAAGGCTTGAACCAGGGGATGTTAAGGAAGTTTATTATATAACTGGAACAACAAATGATAAAGAAGAAGCCTTAGCTCTTGCAGAAGAATATGGAGAAGTTAGTAAATTAGAGAAGGTGTTTAATTCATATAATAAAGCTATTCAACTTGAATTAAAAGCTTTGGGAATAAAGTCTTCACAAGCAAATGTTTATCAAAGCTTAGCTTCATATATATTATTCCTTCATAGTGGTAGAAGAGATAGAGAAGATTACATAAAAAATATTAGTAAACATCAGCAAGATTTATGGGCTTATGGAATATCTGGTGATTTACCTATAGCTATGGCAGTAGTTAAAGGTGAAGAGGATATGGATTTGGTTAGAGGTATGATAAAGATGCATTATTATTGGAAGATGAAAGGTTTAAAGGTAGACCTTCTAATTTACAATGATGAAGAGGCATCTTATGAGCAACCAATGCAAAAGAATATTATAAGTGCAATAAATTTATCTAAAGAAGGAGATATTCTTAATAAACCAGGTGGAATATTCCTTCATAATAAATCAACTATGGGTGAAGATATAAAAGACTTCATTATAGGAATATCAGCACTATATGTAGATAGTGAAAAGGGATCTATAATAACTCAAATTAAAGAAGTGGATACAAGTGAAGAGGTTGAATTCTTAAGACATAAGGAATTAGTTGAAAAGAGTAAGATAAATGTACAAATCAATAAAGAAGAAAAAATAGATTATGGTGAGAAAATTCTTAGGAATATAGAAGAACTACCTGAAAATAGTGTTTCTAGAAATGAAGATTTAAGTAAAAAATTAGATTTTTGGAATGGATATGGAGGATTTGATCCGGAAGATAAGAGTTATGTTATAAGGCTAAATGACTATAATAATACTCCTGCTCCATGGATAAATGTAGTTTCAAACGAAGACTTTGGATTCCATATATCAGAAGTGGGTTCAGGATATACATGGTGTGGAAATAGTAGAGAGAATAAAATAACTCCTTGGAGTAATGACTGGGTAATAGATCCCCCAGGAGAAGCACTTTATATTAGAGACAATAACAGTGGAGTGTATTTCTCTATAGCACCTAAACCAGTTAGAGATGGTGGAGAGTATATTATTAAGCACTCTTTTGGATATTCTACATTTACCCATACAGCCTACAATATAAAAGGTGAAATGCAGATTTTCTGTCCTAGAGGAGAAAAGTTAAAAATACAAAAGATTACTTTAGAGAATCTATTAGATAAGGAAAGAGAAGTATCAATATACTATTATGCTCAATTAGTATTAGGGGTATTTAATTATGGAAGTGCAAAATATATTTCTACAGAGCTAGAAGAAAATTATATTTGTGGTCAAAATCCATATAGTCAATACTTTGGAAACATGAGAGCGTACTTAACTATTTTAGGTGGAGAAACCTTATCTTTTACAGGTGATAGAAAAGAATTCCTTGGAGTAGGTGAGGATATGTCTTCTCCTAATGCTTTAAATTATAAAAACTTATCTAATAAAACAGGAAGTATATATGATCCTTGTTTAGCAACTGAAACTAAGATTAAATTAGCTCCAAAGGAGAAAAAGGAGATAATTATACTATTTGGTCAAGATGAAAGTAAGGAGAATATATCAAAATTAATAGATAAGTATAATAATATTGAAGAATGTCACAAAGCTTTAGAGGGAGTAAAACAGTATTGGTCAAATTTCCTGGGAAATATACAAGTAGAGACAAAAGATAAGTCTATGGATTACTTGATTAATGGTTGGTTGCTATATCAAACTTATAGTTGTAGATATTTAAGCAGAACTGCTTTCTACCAATCAGGAGGAGCCTATGGATTTAGAGATCAACTTCAAGACTCTATGAATTTAGGAATTGTTAACCCTAATATAGCTAAGGCTCAAATAATAAGGAATGCATCAAGACAATACCTAGAGGGAGATGTGCAACATTGGTGGCATCCAGTTGTAAATAGTGGAATAAGAACAAGATTTTCTGACGACTTATTATGGATGCCATATGCTACAGCTCAATACATAAAAAGAACAGGGGATTATAGTATATTAAATGAAAAAGCCCCTTATCTTGAAGATGAACCACTAAGAGAGGGAGAAGATGAAAGATATACAATTGTAAACAATTCTCCTACTGAAGGTACTATTTATGAACATTGTATTAGAGCTATAGAAAAGGGCTTGAAATTTGGTGAACATAATATACCTTTAATGGGTAGTGGTGACTGGAATGATGGAATGAGCACTGTTGGTAATAAAGGCAAAGGTGAAAGTGTATGGCTTGGATGGTTCCTTTGTGATATATTAAATGATTTCCAAGATATATGTAAATATATGAAGGATGAGGAAAGTCTAAATAGATATTCTGAAATGAAGGAGTTTATTAGAGAAAATATTGAAAAGAATGCTTGGGATGGTGGATGGTACAGAAGAGCATACTTTGATGATGGTACTCCACTTGGCTCAAGGGACAATGAAGAATGTCAAATAGACTCTTTAGCAGAAAGTTGGTCATTAATTTCAGGTGCTGGTAAAAATGAAAGAGCTGTTGAAGCAATGGAGGCTGTAGATAAGAATCTAGTTAGAGAAGATAAGGGAATGATTCTGTTATTAGCACCACCATTTGAAAAATCATCATTAGAACCTGGATATATTAAAGGTTATGTTGCTGGTGTTAGAGAAAATGGAGGTCAATATACTCATGCGGCAGTATGGGTAATCTTAGCCTTAACTAGACTAGGATTGGGGGATAAGGCGTGGAAGTATTACAACATGATTAATCCTATTAACCATTCCAAAACTGAACTTGAATGTAGAACATATAAGGTTGAGCCATATGTTATGGCAGCTGATGTATACATTAAAGAACCTCATGGTGGAAGAGGAGGCTGGAGTTGGTATACTGGAGCTTCAGGATGGATGTATAAAGTAGGTATTGAAGATATTTTAGGCTTAAAACATGTAGAAGGAAAGGGATATAAGGTAGAACCTTGCGTGCCAGCAGATTGGACTGAATATAACATTAAGATTAATAATGAAAAAGAACATTATGATATTAAGGTTATAAGAGGTAAAGAAAATAAGATAAGAATAGATGGCAAGGAAGTGGATATAATTCCTAAAGGGGCAGGCACTTTAAAAATAGAAGTTGAGTTTAAGTAATAAAGTAAGGAGGAGCTGCTTTGGTGGCTTCTCTTTTCTTTCATTGTTTACAGAGTATAGAAAAATGTGTAAAATATAATTGGTTAGGTGGTGAATTTTGATGAATAATAGTAAAAAAGGGTTAGGAATTATTATTGTGTTATTTATTGTCCTAATAGGGGTTTTAACTCTTGGGATTCTTAAAGAAAAGAAAATGCAAAAAGATAGTGAGAGCGTAACTTCAGAATGGGTTGCGTCAAAAGATAACAATACTAGTAAAGAGGAAGATAAGAAGGAAGAAGAAAAGCCTTCAGATGAAGAAAAAAAAGAAGATCAAGAAGCACCAAAAGAAGAAAATAAGGGGCTTTATAGCAAATTGAAAAATAAGGCTGATGTAAGAATGCTTGTATTAGGTGATGGATTGGCCCTTAGTCAAGGAAGAAATACTACAGCTGGTATTTGGGATAAAGAAATCGCAAATTGGATGACTAATACATATGGTAGCAAAGTAGAATTAGTTTCTCTTGCAAGAGCTGGTGCAACATCAGGAGTAGGTTATGAAGTTGCAGCAAATAATGATATAAGTAATTACGATTTAATCATTATTTGTTTTGGACAAAATGATAATAATAAGCTAACTAACATTAATACTTTTAATGCTAACTATCAGGGAATAATTAATAAGGTAAAAGAAAAAAATCCAAATGGTACAATTTTACCTATATTACCAAGTACATTAGTTGCAGATAACGCATATAGAGTAGCTATACAAAATATTGCAAAAAATAATAATCTTAATGCAATTGATGTAAGTAATGAGTTTGCAAACTCTGGTGTAGCAATAAATCAACTTGTAGGTAACGGTGGATTACCTAATGATAAAGGTTATGGATTATATATTAAGGCTGTAACTAAGCATATAGAAAGCTCAATGAATTAATTAATGGGGGAACAAAGGATGAAACTATTTGTAACTGATTTAGATGGAACTTTAGTTGAATATAATAATATAACAGATGAAAACCTTGAAGGAATTAAGAAACTAAATACTTCAGGAGAGCTTTTAGCAGTTGCAACAGGTAGAGCTTATAATAGTTGTACTTTTTTAGAAGACAAGTATGGAATAAAGGTGGATTATTTAATTCTTTTAAATGGTGGATTAATAATAGACAAGGATGGTAAGGTAGTTCATCATAAAGAAATATCTTATAATACAGTAAATAGCATTATAACTGATGTAAAAAGTGATGATTCTGTAATATCTGTGGAAACAGGATATACATCTTATGTAGTTCATGGAAGATATAAAGAAGATATAGATTGGAACGGTTTAGAATATGAAAATTTAGAAAATATAAAAGACAAAAACTTGTCTTTAATTTCTCTTTATTATCCAGAGTCAGATATAGAAGAAGTTGAGAAAATATGTAGATTCATTAATGAAAAATATTCAGATGAAGTAGTTGCATATAGAAACACTCACTTTATTGATGTGGTTCCTAAGGGGTGCTCTAAAGGAGAAGGAGTAAGCTACGTAAAGGAAAGAGAAAACATAGATACTAAAGATACATATGCTATAGGGGATTCTTATAATGATATACCAATGTTTAAAGAAGCAGGGCATAGTTTTACCTTTGAAGCATCAGAAGATGGAGTGAAAAAGGAAGTTAAGTATATTGTTAATAGTGTTGCAGAAGCCATAAAAAATTATTGCTTAAAGTAGTATAAAGATAACCAATTTTTATTTGTTGTTTTTTGGAATGATTTTTGATAAAATAGACTATGTTTTTCAAAAATGTAATGGAGGGTTTGATATGCCTGTAAGAATAGCAATACTAGGTGGACCTAGATGTGGAAAGACTACTTTGATGCAACAATTATATGTAGATTTAAAAATTAGAGATATTAATGTAGGTGCAGCTTCAGAATATAGCACCGATTATTTAAGAGATAAAGGTATGATTGAAAACATAGCTGAACAATATGGAATATACTTAGGTCAGCTACAGTTAGAACAAGAGCTAGAACAATTTGATTATGCAATTACAGACTATGCAACTTTTGTACCATATATATATGGAAGATTTATGCTTGGTGATAAAGAAAGAAGCAAGAAAGAAATTGAAATCTTAAAGGATTTATATGTTCTTGCATTAAGAGATTTACCTAAGTATGATTATGTATTCTTTGTTCCAAGAGAATTTGGTTATACAAAGGATGGAGTAAGGTGGCAAGATGAAGAAATGGCATCTGCAGTAGATAATGCAATACTTAATTTTCTACAATCAGAAAATGTTAAGTATGATGTTATAACTGGCAATACAAAAGAAAGAGCAGAAGCAATATTAAAGAAAATTAATTTAGTATAATTAAAATGTTGATGAAACTCCACTATTTAGTGGAGTTTCTTTTTTACTGTGACTTGGAGCTTGTGACGGAACAAGCAAAATAAATATCACAACCGCCTTTTTTAGTCTTCGTAGTTGTGATTGTCGTCTATTATATCGTCACCTTCATCAAAAAGACTCTCTGTATAATCAAATTCTTGCCATGCTATGTTATTTACAGCTATATCATCAACGGCAGGATTAGGAAGCGGTGTGGAATCTCCATTAGGAGCATAGCTTCTTATCTCATCTTCAGTTGGATGATAGTCTGTTCTTACTTTAGGCAAATATGCTTTTTTCTTGCTCATAAAGTATCCCTCCTTAAATTTATATAAATAGTTTTACCGTAAGGAGAGAAAAAAATGCAGCTAAATATTTAAAATCTTTTTATATATTGCATCTGCTATTCCATCTTCTTCATTAGAAAGAGTAACATAGTCAGCTTTTGATTTTATATAATCAGATGCGTTATTCATAGCAACACCAAGTCCAGCAAATTGGAGCATGTCTATATCATTATCTCCATCACCAAAGGCAATTACTTCATTTGGTGAAATATCTAGGTGACTACATAAAGTTTTTAAAGCATTAGATTTACTACAATCTTTGTTAATAAATTCAAAAATGAATGAAACTGTTCTTAAAGCATTATATTTTTCAAAGTATTCTTTAGGAATCTTTTTAACTGCCTCATCTAACTTTTCTTTTTTATCTAAAATCATTGCTTTTATAATGAAATCATTATCATTTATATCATTTTCTATATCCATAATTTTAACATCTATATTATTATGCAAAGTTTCAGCTTCAGTATATTTATTCTCTTTTGGTGCAATGCAGTATTCATCAATAAAACCATGAAATTCAACACCTAAAGATTTAGAAAGTTTATAAATATCTTTAAAGTCCTTTCCTGTTAACCCACTTCTAACTATGGGTTTTAAAGTTTTTGTATTATAAATAGAGGAACCATTATAAGTAATAACATATTCATCATCATATACTAAATCTAGCTCTTCTAAATAATTCATAACTCCCTGAATAGGTCTTCCAGTAGTAATAACTATTTTTATTCCTTTTTCCTTAGCTAGGCTAATAGCTTTTTTCGTTTCTTGTGATATTGTATTATCACCTTTTAATAAAGTCCCATCCATATCAAGAGCAATCAATTTATACATAAGAACCTCCCAAAACCAACAAATTCTATGTCTATTATACAGTAAAATGTGGTATAATCTAAAGATGTGTAAAATATACTTAATGTTAATATAGAGGAGGCATAAGCTTTGGCTGATTATATAAATGAGATTAAAAAAAGAAGAACCTTTGCAATTATTTCTCACCCAGATGCAGGTAAGACTACACTTACAGAAAAGTTCTTATTATATGGAGGAGCTATAAGACTTGCAGGTTCTGTTAAAGCAAGAAAAGCATCTAAGCATGCTGTATCAGACTGGATGGAAATAGAAAAGCAAAGAGGTATTTCTGTTACATCATCAGTTATGCAATTTAATTATGGTGGACATTGTATCAACATACTAGATACTCCTGGGCACCAAGATTTCTCAGAAGATACATATAGAACACTTATGGCAGCAGATTCAGCGGTAATGGTTGTTGATGCAGCAAAAGGTGTGGAAGATCAAACAAGAAAGCTATTCCAAGTTTGTTCTTTAAGAGAGATGCCTATTTTCACATTTATAAATAAGATGGATAGAGAATCTAGAGATCCATTTGAATTATTAGAAGAAATAGAAAATGAATTAGGCATAAAGACATACCCAATGAATTGGCCTATAGGCTCAGGTAAAGACTTTAAGGGTGTATATGAAAGAGATAATAAAAGAATCATTGCTTTTGATGGTGGGGACCACGGACAAACAGAAGTAGAAGCTATTGAAGGAAATGCAGAAGATGATAAATTCAGAGAAATTCTAGGAGAAGCTCTTCATGATAAGTTAATGGAGGATATAGAACTTCTAGATATTGCTGGAGATGATTTTGATATAGAAAAGGTTAGAAGTGGAGAATTAACTCCTGTATTCTTTGGATCAGCACTAACTAACTTTGGTGTAGAGCCATTCTTAGAACATTTCTTAGAAATGACTACATCACCACTATCAAGAAATTCAGATATAGGAGAAATTGATCCATTTGATGATAAATTCTCTGCCTTTGTATTCAAGATACAAGCTAATATGAACAAGGCTCATAGAGATAGAATTGCATTTATGAGAATTTGTTCAGGTAAGTTTGAAAAAGGTATGGAAGTTATGCACATGCAAGGTGGTAAAAAAATTAAACTTGCCCAACCTCAACAATTTATGGCTCAAGATAGAGAAATAGTTGAAGAGGCATATGCAGGGGATATTATAGGGGTATTTGATCCAGGTATATTTGCAATTGGTGATACTTTGTGCTCACCATCAAAGAAGTTCAAGTTTGAAGGTATTCCAGCCTTTGCTCCAGAACACTTTGCAAGAGTTAGACCAGTAGATACTATGAAGAGAAAACAATTCATAAAGGGTGTTACTCAAATAGCTCAAGAAGGAGCAATTCAAGTATTTAAAGAACTTCATATAGGAATGGAAGAAATAATAGTTGGAGTTGTTGGTGTACTTCAATTTGAAGTTTTAGAATACAGACTTAAGAGTGAATACAATACAGATATTAAGATGGAAAGACTTCCTTATAGATATGTAAGATGGATTGAAAACAAGGATTTAGACCCAGATACGTTAAATCTTACTTCAGATACTAAGAAAGTTAAAGACTTTAAGGATAGAAACCTTCTTATATTCCAAAACGATTGGGGAATATCATGGGCTTTAGACCACAATAAGGGAATTATTCTTTCAGGTGTAGGAAAAACTGAATAATTAATAATAAAAAGAGCTGTAAGAGTAATAGTAAGTGGCTTATCTGCCTGCTATTACTCTTTTTTAAATATATATTGTCTTATTACTAATTAAAGTTGATTTGTTACGTAATAGTAATAATATCTTATAGAGTCATCTACTATTTCTCCAACAGGCATATTAACATCTAGACTAAAGCCTTTTAATTCATTTAACATTTTTACAGTTGATTTTCTAAGAGCATAGCTTCTCTTACAATCAAAAGGTTCTTTATCATTATTAATTACTCCTACAGTAAAGTTGTTAAAAACAGTATCATTTCTAGATTTATTAGATATGGATTTTTCTTTCAATTGATTAGTAGTATTTTTTTCAGTTTCATTTTCATTTGATAATAGTGTTTCATTATCAGGTTCCTGAAAGTTAAAAGTCATAACAGTTCTTGCAGTTGGATCTCTGAAAATTTTTTCTTCCTGATCCCAAACATCATCTAATATTTCTACATCTTCAGAACAAATATCACTGTTCTGTTTTTTCTTGACCATTGCACCACTCCTTTATGGAAAATATTTACAATATAATTATAATAAATAATATGTCTTATAACAATAAAAATATTTATTTAATAAAAGAATATATCTTTTAAAATAAGTAAAGAATATTTATTCTTTTAAAATATTAATAATAAAAATAATATTTTAAAAATAAATAAGTTTAGGAGCTGTAAAAAAGTATTCATTAGAAATTTTTAAATGAAAAAGGAAATGTTGCTTTAAGTGTTATGCTTTTAAAAGTGCTATCTATACAATTTATTTTTTAAATCCAAATCTTAGATAATAATTCAAATTAAATCAATTGGAATTTCTCTTTGAAACTTTAGAAGAGTCTATGAAAAAAATATAAATGAAAATATATTTTGAGATCGGATAAGCTGAATGTAAAAAAGTTTATTTAATTTTAAATTTCTAGAGTACAGTGAGTTTATTAAGAATACTGTAGATAAAATAAAAGATATTCATACTTCTACAGTTATGCTAATAGGAAAAGTGAAATATTTAAATTGTAAGTAGAAAAAGGTTGATATTGGTAAAGTATAATAAAAAATGAACGACAAGAAAAAAAGAGATTCGACAAATAAAAAGAAAGAAGTGAATAAGTTTTCATTTACGAAATAGCTAGTCTAGACAAGTTTGAGAATATTATGAATATATAAAAGGATATAAATTTATAAAATTCTTTGTCGAAGAAAAAAAGGTGGGATTGATTGAATTTTTATGATTATAATTTAAAATAGAATATGGAATGAAAAATATTATTAAATGTTCGTTATTATAATGAATAATTAGTGAAAGAACTGGAAATATATTTATAATAAAGATTATATATTCTTTATTAACAAATGTAGTTTAGGGTGGTAAAATAAATAATGTATATATATTCGACAATACAATGTTAAAATTTATGGAGGAAAGTAGAATGAATGAAGAAAATATCAAGATTGAAGATATAGTAGATGGGCTGAAAAAGAGATGGCAATTAATAGTTACAATAACTCTTATAGCAACAATTATATCTGCAGTTGTAAGCTTTTTTATAATAAAACCTAAATATGAAGCGTCGGCAAAACTATTTGTTGGGAAGGAAGCTACAACAGAAAATTATAATAATAGTGATATAACAATGTATCAACAATTAGTAAAAACATATACAAGCCTTATAAAAACAGAAGATTTAGTTGGTAAGGCGTTAAAGGATAATAATATAGATTTAGATCCTAAGATAGTAGTATCGAAATTATCTGCAGAGCAAATAACAAATACCCAATTAATGCAAGTTAAGTACATAAGTATAAATAAAGAAGAAGCAGCTAATGTAGTAAAAGCAGTAACAGATGAATTTATTAAAGAATCATCAGCATTAATAAAAAATGCAGATGTAAAGATAATTGAAAGTGTAAAGCTACCTGAAAAACCTGTAAGTCCAAATAAAAAAATGAATATAGCAATAGCTATGTTATTAGGATTAATGGTTGGAGTTGGACTAGCATTGTTATTGGAGTTTATGGACAACACATTTAAGGACAAAGAGTCATTAGAAAATATTATAGGCGTACCTGTTTTAGGCGCTATTCCAGATCAAGAAAAGGTTAAATAAAGGAGAATTATATGTTTATAGTAGAAAAGAAACCTAATTCTATAGCTGCAGAAGCTTATAGAACATTAAGAACTAATATACAATATTCATCTTTTGATAAAGAGATAAAAACGATGGTAATAACAAGCTCTGAGCCTGGTGAAGGAAAGTCAACTACAGCAGGAAATATAGCTTTATCCTTTGCCCAATCAGAAAAAAGTGTTATTTTAATAGATTGTGATTTAAGAAAGCCTTCACTTCACAGAAAATTTAAGGTTTCTAATTTAGTTGGATTATCTGATGTATTAATAGGAAAAGAAAAAATGAATGATGCAGTAAATGAATATAGTGAGAATCTTCATATTTTAACATCAGGTAAATTACCTCCAAATCCTTCAGAAATGCTTGGCTCAAAAGCAATGGGAAGACTTTTAGAAGAGCTAAAGAGCAAATATGACATAATTATACTAGATAGTGCTCCATTACAAGCTGTAACAGACGCCCAAATTCTTTCTACTAAGGTAGATGGAACAATTTTAGTTGTTAGAGCAGAAAAAACAAAAAGGGATTCTGTGCAACAAGCTAAAGTACTTTTAGATAAAGTAGGTGCTAATATATTAGGAACTGTACTTAATGGTGTTGAAAACACTAGAAAAAAATATTACTACTATTATGGAAATGAAGGTAAGTAAGAGGGTGATTAAATGATAGATATACATTCACATATATTACCTGGAATAGATGATGGTTCGAAAAATATTAGTATGACCTTAGAAATGATAAAAATGGCAGAGAAGAGTGGAACAAAAGATATAGTTGCCACTCCTCACTTTTGTAGGGGGTATGGAGAAACACCTTATGATGAAGTTAAAAAGTTAGTAAGGGAGTTTAATAAGCTTGCAAATGAGGAAGGATTGGATATAAACATACATTATGGTCAAGAAGTTTATTATTCGGAACAAATAATAGATGATTATAAAAGTGGTCTTATAGGTACAATTAATGACTCAAGATATATGTTAATAGAGCTTCCTATGAGAAGCTTTGATATTGACACATTAGAAGTTATATATGAACTTCAAGTAAAGGGAGTAATTCCAATACTTGCACATCCAGAAAGATATAGACCAATAATAGAAAAACCGGAGAGAATCAATAAGTTTATTAAAGAAGGTTTCTTATTTCAAATGAATTCAGGAAGTATTGAAGGCCAGTTTGGAAAGAATGTAAAGAAAACTGCAGAGATATTATTGGATAATAATATTTATAATTTTATTGGTTCTGATGCACATAATGATAGTAATAGATGTACAGGAATAGCTAATGGAATAGAATTAGCTAAAAAGAAGAGCAAAATTAATGAAGAACTTTTTAGAGAAAGTGGTAGAAGATTATTAAATAATGAAGATATAGAGTTTATAGGAGAAAAAGTAAAAGAAAAAAAGGGGATTTTCTCATTTTTAAAGTAAGATGAGGTGACTTATAGAAGGGGGAAACTAAGTTGGGAAATAAAAAGGCCAAAATGTCAATATTAGTAGTTATGGATATTATACTAATATTCTTTGCTTACTTTGTGGCTTTTATATTTAGATTTAAATATACAGATATTAGCATAGCGGATATAGTTATATTATATGGAAATTATGTTGGCAAGATATTCTTCGTGTGTGCTCTTTTTATAGGTATATTTGTTTTATTTAGGCAATATAAGAGTATCTGGTCTATTGCTAGTATAGATGAATTTATTAGCGGAGTATTAGCAGCATCCATGGGTACTATAATTACTTTAGTAATATCGTACTTTGATAGCAGTAGAATTCCATTAATGGTTACAATAATGGCTGGAATAATGATTATGATATTTTGTAATGGAATCAGAATCGGTTGGAGAATAGTACGAAGAACTTTGATATATGTTAGTGATAGAAGTAATGGAAATTATAAAAGAGTTTTAGTTGTAGGAGCAGGAGGAGCAGGGGCTCTTGTTGCCAATGAATATAAGAAAAATCCACAATATAGAAAGAAAGTGGTAGCCTTTGTTGATGATTTTGTACAAAAGAAAGGAACTTATGTATCGGGAATAAAGGTGATTGGTGATAGATATGACATTCCTAAAGTGGTAGAGGAACAAAGAATTGATGAAATAATAATAGCTATATCAGAATTGAATGAGGTAGAGTTAAAGAAAATTTTAGATGAATGTAAGAAAACAAATGCTCAGGTAAAAATAATGCCGGGAGTTTCAGAGGTAATAGATGGAAAGTTCTCTGTTAAAAAAATCAGAGATGTAGATGTAGAAGATTTATTAGGAAGAGAACCAATTAAGCTAGATTTTAGTGGCATTTCTAGTTATATAGAAAACAAAGTAATTATGGTAACTGGTGGAGGAGGCTCCATAGGATCGGAGTTATGTAGGCAAATAGCAAGATTTAATCCAAAGGAACTTATAATATTTGATATTTATGAAAATAATGCTTATGACTTACAAAATGAACTTTTAAGAAAGTATGCAAAGTTAAATTTAAAGACATTAATAGGTTCTGTTAGAGATAGAAAAAGGTTAAATAGTATATTTAAAGAATATAGACCTCAGGTTGTATTTCATGCAGCAGCCCATAAGCATGTGCCTTTAATGGAAGATAGCCCAGGAGAGGCTATTAAAAATAATGTTTTAGGAACTTTAAACACAGCAGAACTTGCTAGTGAATATGGGGTAGAAAGATTTGTATTAATTTCTACAGATAAGGCTGTAAACCCTACTAATGTAATGGGTGCAACTAAAAGAATGTGTGAGATGGTTATACAGTCTATAGATAAAGAAAGTGATACAGAATTTGTAGCAGTTAGATTTGGAAATGTATTAGGTTCAAATGGTTCAGTGGTTCCTTTATTTAAAAAGCAAATTGCAGAGGGAGGTCCTGTTACCTTAACTCATAAGGATATAACAAGATACTTTATGACTATACCAGAAGCATCACAACTAGTTTTACAAGCTGGAGCATATGCAAAGGGTGGAGAAATATTTGTTTTAGATATGGGAGAGCCTGTTAAGATATATGATTTAGCAGAAAACTTAATTAGGCTATCAGGATATATTCCAAATGAAGAAATAGAAATAAAAGTTACTGGTTTAAGACCAGGTGAAAAGCTATATGAAGAGCTTCTTATGGATGAAGAAGGATTGAGTGAGACACCACATAAGAAGATATTTATAGGAAAACCTGGAGAATTTAAGCTTGAAAGAGTTAAAAATAATATAAATGAGCTTTTAGATGTAGTTAAGCTTGGAAATAAGGAAAAGTTAAGAGAGAAACTACAGGAGGTAGTACCTACTTATAAAAATCCAGATGAGGATAATGAAGTGGCAGCTACAAAACAATTACAATAATGGGGGAATAATCAATGGAAAAGAAAAGAATATTTTTATCATCACCTCATATGGGTGGGATGGAGCAAAAATTTGTTCAAGAAGCTTTTGATACTAACTGGGTAGCCCCTCTAGGACCAAATGTTAACGAGTTTGAAAAAGAATTAAGTGAATATGTAGGGATTAAAGCAGCTGCGGCTACAGTTTCAGGAACATCTGCTATACATATGGCACTTAAATGTGTAGGTGTTAAGGCGGGAGATAAAGTATTTTGTTCAAGTTTAACTTTTGCTGCAAGTTGCAATCCTATTATATATGAAGGTGGAGTTCCAGTATTTATAGATTCAGAGCCAGAAAGTTGGAATATGTCACCTAATGCATTAAAAAAGGCATTTGAAGATGCAGAAAAGTGTGGAGAAATACCTAAAGCTGTTATTGTAGTCAACTTATATGGACAAAGTGCAAATATGGATCCTATAAAGGAACTTTGCGATAAATATAATGTTCCTATAATAGAGGATGCAGCAGAAAGCTTAGGAGCTACATATAAAGATAAAATGTCTGGGACAATTGGAGATTATGGAATTTATTCATTTAATGGAAACAAGATAATTACTACTTCAGGTGGCGGAATGCTTGTTTCTAATAATGAAGAAAGAATAGCAAAGACAAGGTTTTGGATTACTCAAGCTAGAGAAAATGAAAGACATTATGAACATAAAGAATTAGGGTATAATTTTAGAATGTCTAATGTAGTAGCTGGAATAGGAAGAGGCCAGCTAAGGGTTCTAGATGAAAGAGTAAGACAAAAAGCAGAAATATATAACACTTATAAAGAAGCTTTTAAAGATATAGAATGTATAGAAATGATGCCAGAATGCGAGTATGGAAAGTCAAATCATTGGTTAAGTTGTATAACTTTAAAACCTGAAGGCAAGGTTAAGCCATTGGATATAATATTGGCTTTAGAAAAGGAAAATATTGAATCTAGACCTATATGGAAGCCAATGCATATGCAGCCTTATTATAAGGAATATAAGTTCTTTAGTCATAAAGAGAATGGAATAAGTGTTGCAGAAGATATATTTAATAGAGGGGTATGTTTACCTTCTGATACCAAAATAACTGAAGATGAACAAGTAAGAATAATAGAAACTATAAAGAAAGTATTTAGTGGTAATATATGAATAAATATTTCTTACTAAGCTAATAAGGTGGAGGAACAAATGAAGAAAATAGGAGTAGTAGGTACAGGTGTGATGGGAGTAGCAATATCACAACTATTTGCTCAAGCAGGAAAAACTGTGTTAATAAAATCAATGAGAAATAATGCTAATGAAGCATTAAATATAATTAATAGAAATCTAGACAAGTTGGTTAGAAAAGAAAAGATTACACAAGAGCAACTAGAAAATATATTATCTAATATAAGTTTAGTGAGTTATGATGAAGAATTATCTAATTGTGATTTGATAGTAGAGGCTATAGAGGAAGACATAAAGTCAAAAAAAGACTTGTTTGCATATTTAGATATGATATGTGAAGAAAAGACTATAATAGCTACCAATACATCTTCTTTATCAATAACAGAAATTGGTGCTTGCACAAATAGACCAAAAAAAGTAATAGGTATGCATTTTTTTAATCCAGCAAATATTATGAAATTAGTGGAAATAGTACAAGGGCTTGAAACGGATTTAGAGACGGTAGAAAAAGTTAAAAAGTTATCAGATGAGTTATGTAAAGAGCCAGTGGAAGTAAAGGAGGCCCCTGGATTTTTAGTAAATAGAATGATTATTCCGATGATAAATGAAGCTATATGTATTTTATCAGATGGAATAGCTTCAAAAGAAGATATAGATAAGTCTATGAAACTTGGAGCAAATCATCCTATGGGACCTTTAGAATTAGGTGATTTAATAGGACTAGATGTGTGCTTGAGAATAATGGACATTTTATATAAAGAAACAGGTGATTGTAAATATAGAGCCAGTAATTTACTTAGAAAATATGTTAGAGTTGGATGGTTAGGAAGAAAGACAGGAAAAGGATTCTATGAATATTAGCAATAGAAAATTATAATAAAGCTAAATTAATAATTAACAAAGTGAAGGGATTCAGTAAAAAATGAATAAAAAAGATTTGAGCTTCTTAATAAAAAGGGTTTTTGATATTATAGTAGCTACATGTGGGCTTATTCTTTTATTACCAATAATTTTTATATGTAGTATTTTAATTAAAATAAATTTGGGAAGTCCTATATTTTTTACACAGGAGAGAATAGGTAAGGACAATAAAAAATTTAAAATGATAAAATTCAGAAGCATGAAAGATGGAGTAGATAAGCATGGGAAATTACTTCCGGACGAAGTGAGGTTGACTAAGTTTGGTAAAATATTAAGAAGTACAAGTTTAGATGAGTTGCCGGAATTAATTAATGTATTAAGAGGAGAGATGAGTTTAATAGGTCCAAGACCATTATTATTAGAGTATCTACCTTTATATAATGAAAATCAAATAAAAAGACATGATGTTTTACCAGGCTTAACGGGATGGGCTCAGATAAACGGTAGAAATAGTTTAAGCTGGAGTGAAAAATTCGATTTAGATGTTTGGTATGTTGATAACTGGTCATTAGGTCTTGATATCAAGATTTTCTTTCTAACTATTTATAAAGTATTTAAAAGAGAGGGAATAAGTCAAGATGGACAAGTAACTATGGAAAAGTTTAATGGATTTAATTAGGAGGAGAGCGTTGAAAGATATACTTATAGTTGGAGCAGGTGGCTTTGGAAGAGAGGTTGCTTGGCTAATAGAAGAGATAAATGAGGAAATTAGTGAGTGGAATATTCTTGGATTTATAGATGAAAATGAGGCTATGTATGGTGAAGAACTTAATGGATATAAAGTTCTAGGTGGGTTTGATAAGATAGGAGAATTTAAGAATGTTTATGTAGCTATTGCTATTGGAAACTCTAAGGTTAGAAAAGATGTTGTAAGAAAAATATCTACATTTGATTGTAAACAAGCTACTTTAATACATCCTAATGTGATAATGGATAAGAAAAGTAATAGTATTGGAAAAGGTTGTATAATATGCGCTAGCAATATTATAACTGTTAATGTTAATATAGGTAATTATGTAATTATTAATTTAGATAGCACAGTAGGGCATGATGTAGTATTAAAAGACTTTGTTACTATTTATCCAAGTGTAAATGTCTCTGGTTGTTGTACTATAGGGCAATGTGTTGAATTAGGAACAGGATCACAAATAATTCAAGGAAAAACAATTGGTGATTATTCAATAATTGGTGCAGGATCAGTAGTAGTAAAAGATATTGAAGAAAAAAGAACTGCAGTTGGGGTTCCAGCAAAGATCATTAAGTAATATTAATAGGGGGGAATAATGAAAAAAAGAATTCTATATATTACTACTTTAAGTAGAACTGTTAATGCATTTTTATTATCTCACATAGAAGAACTTATAAAAAATGGGTATGTAGTAGATATAGCTTGTAAAGTAGATAAACCTATAGATATATCTTTAATAAATTTAGGGGTCAAAGTATATGATGTATCATTTACTAGGAATCCTTTAGATATAAAAAATATAAAGGCATTTAGGGAATTAATAAAAATTCATGATAATAATAGATATGATATAGTACATGTTCATACGCCCATAGCATCAATATATGGACGATTATTAAAATTAAAAGATAAAAATATAAAAACAATATATACTGCTCATGGTTACCACTTTTTACAAGGTGGGGCAAAAGTTGGGTGGATTTTATATTATCCAATTGAAAAGGTAATGGCAAAGTTAACTGATGTTACAATTACTATTAATAAAGAAGACTATGATATAACAATTAATAGATTAAAGCCTAAGAAGACTTATTTAATAAATGGTGTAGGATTAGATCTTAATAGCTATAAAGAAATTCCTAATGAAGAAATAGTAGAAATAAAAGAGTCTTTAGATATAGATATGAATGATTTTGTAATAATAATGATTGCGGAATTAAATGAGAATAAAAATCAGATACAATTAATAAATGCTATGAAAATAATAGCTGATGAATATAAAAATATAAAAGTCCTTTTTGTTGGTGAGGGACAGAAGTTGAACGACTTAAACAAAGTAGTACTTGAAGAGCGTTTAGATAAACAAGTGAAGTTTTTAGGCTTTAGAAATGATATTAATAAATTAATTAATGTTAGCGATTTAGGAGTGCTATTATCTTATAGAGAAGGATTACCAAGAAATATAATGGAGCTTATGGCAAATGGCAAACCTATAATTTGTACTGATATTAGGGGAAATAGAGACTTGGTTAAAAATGGATACAATGGATATTTGGTTAAAGTTGGAGATTGTAGAGAATTGGCGGATAAAATTATTTCGTTGTATAAAAACAAAGAGAAATATTTAGAACTTTGCGAAAATTCAAAGAGAGAGATTAAGAAATATGATATTACTATAGTATTAGATAAATTATTGGACATATACATGACCATATAGTAGAAGGAGGTTTATTATGCCTAAAGTAAGTGTAATTATGGGAATATACAATACTAATAATGAAACTATGGTTAAAGAATCTATAGATTCCATTTTAAATCAAACGTACAAAGACTATGAATTTATTATTTGTGATGATGGTTCAACTGATGGTACTTATGAATTGATAAAAAAGTTGACGATGAATGATGATAGGGTGGTCTTGATAAAAAATGAGAAAAATATGGGGCTAGCTTATACACTAAATCATTGTCTAGAAGTAGCAAAGGGTGAGTATATAGCCAGAATGGATGCTGATGATATTTCAGTATTAGATAGGCTTGAAAAACAGGTAGAATTTCTTGAAAAAAATGATAGATATGCATTAGTTGGAACAAGTTCTAAATTATTTGATTCTAAAGGAATTTGGGGAGAAAGATGTCCCAAGGAGACTCCACAAAAAGAAGATTTATTATTTGGAACATGTTTTATTCATGCGTCTATAATGATTAGAAGGTCTTATTTTAAACTTGTTGGTGGCTATAGGGTAAGTAGTGAAACTTTAAGAGCAGAAGATTATGATTTATTTATGAGATTATATGCCAAAGGCGCAGTTGGTTATAACATGAAGGAATCTTTATATATGATAAGAGAAGATGAAGATGCCTATAAAAGACGTTCTTACAAGTTTAGAATTGGAGAAGCTAAAGTGAGATATAGAGGATTTAAGAGTTTAGGATTATTTCCTAAAGGATATTTGTATGTAATGAAACCTTTTATAGTAGGTGTTATTCCTCAAGTAATTTTAGCTAAGCTTAGAAGCGAAAAAATAATTGGCGAGAGAGGATAAAATGGAATTTGAAAATCTGCTTACAATTTTGATCTATATATTTACTTGTATAATAAGTATAGGATTGTTTATAAAAAATAAAAATATTTTTTATAAATTCTATATAGTAGGAATTATGTTTACATACTTAGTTCCATTTGCACTAGGTGAATTTATTTTAAGTGATAGCAAGTATTTGAATCAAGCATATTATATTAAAATTTTTTGTCTAATTATTTTACTAATAAGTAATATTATTATTTATATAATAATGCAATATAAAAAAAAATTCTCAAATAACTTGAATAGAAGATTTAAGCGAAAGCTTAACCATAAAGTAAGTAAAATTTTGTTTATTGCCGGAAATATATATACTGTATTTCTTGGATGGTATTCTATTTATCTATTATCGGTAAATAAGTTAGTTCTAACAAATAACGATGTATTGAGAAGTCTTGTAACACCTCATATAAATAAAGTTACATTTAATGGTGCTCTACTTGGAGTTTCTTTAATTATAACATCTATATATCTGATACTTTATCTAGATAAAAAGAAAAATATAATAAGTTTTTTGTATTATTTTATATTAAATTTTTGTACTGTATTTACACAAGGACAAAGAACATCTTTAATAATAACCTTAATGACATTATTCTTAATTTATATGTTTAAGCAAAGAGATGATAGAAGTAAACAAATTAAAATAGGGATTATAGGAGGAATTGTAGTAGTAGGTGTCCTTTTATATTATTCCAGTAATTTTAAAAGAATATTAATGAATGAAGAAAACTTACTACTTAGTATATTAGGTAATGACATAGACTTGAATTGGACTTTGTGGTATTCAGTTGAAAAAATGAGCCTACTTTGGAATGATATATTACCATATCCGTTTGCTGGATTTATATATATTATTACTATATTTGTTCCAAGGAGTTTATGGAAAGGAAAGGGGTTTTCTAGTGCTGGTTGGTTTACTAAAGAGGTAATATCTAGTGAGCAAAGTGTTACAGCAAATATTTCAGAATTAAATTGGGGATATAAATTTGGTGTATTGGTGGATTTTATTCTAAATAACGGTGCTATAGGAATATTATTTTATTGTATAGTAATAGGATTAATATTAAGAAGATTAGATATATGGTGCAAAGATAGTATTTTAGTAAAAGCTAATGTTGTTATGATAATGTTTTATTTGACTTTTAATGGAGTATTTAATGTGATTATTTATAAACTCATTCCTATTATTTATGCTATGTTGATATCTAATTATTATAAAGAGAGTGAGTTAAATATATTAGATAAAAATCGAAATGAAGAAGGGAAGAGGCAAATTGAATAGAAATGAGATTCCTAAAATAATACATTATTGTTGGTTTGGAAGTTCAGAAAAACCTAAAGTAGTAGAAAAATGTATTGAAACATGGAAGAAAAACTTAGTTGGATACGAAATAATTGAATGGAATGAAAAAAATTTTGATATAAATATTAATTCATTTGTAAAGGAAGCTTACAAAGCAAAAAAATTTGCTTTTGTATCCGATTATGCAAGATTATATGCGTTATATAATTATGGTGGAATATATTTAGATACTGATGTTGAGGTATATAAAAGTTTTGATGATCTATTAGGTAATGACACATTTTGGGGATTTGAGGAAAAAAATAGAATTGCAACTAGTACGATTGGATCTAAAAAAAATAATGAGTTCATAAAACAATTTCTGGATTCTTACGAAAATAAAAATTTTATTGATGAAAATGGTCAATATGATACTACAACTAATGTTGAAGTTGTTAGTAATATGCTACTAAGCAAAGGTATGAAGATGAACGGAGAAAAGCAAGAGATCAATGGAGTTGGAGTTATTTATCCACAAATGTATTTTTCACCTTATGACTATATAAATTGTAGGGATAGATCTACAGAAGATACATATTGTAAACACATTTTTTATAAAAGTTGGCTACCTGCTAGTGTAAGAGTAAAAGGTTATATTAAAAAGACTTTATCACATATTATTGGTGGTGATAATATAGACAAAATAAGGCAAAAACTTAAGGGAGAATAAGAATGAAGGTTGGAATAGTAACATGGTTTCATTATAAGAATTATGGAACTGTATTGCAGGCATATGCATTACAAAGATTTATAAGGAATAATGGATATGAGTGTGAAAATATTAATTATATACCCAATAATGTAAGAACATTCAAAGAGAAGATTTTATTGGGGGATATAAATAAGAAATTAAAGGAAAAGATAGATTCTTTTAAATTTAGATATTTAAATGATAAATTTAAGAAAGATATAAAAGTTAGAAATGAAAAATTTGATGATTTTATAAATAATAATATTACTTTAACAGCTCCTGTGAAGGTAGATAGTGATTTTAATAAGTTAAATGAAGAATTTAATTGTTTTATTTGTGGTAGTGATCAAATATGGAATCCTGATTTTTTAAATGGAAGATATTACTTAGATTTTGTGAATGACAACAATTTAAAAATATCATATGCACCTAGTTTAGGAGTTTCTAAAATTAATGACTGGCAGAAAGATAAAATAGAAAGTTGGATAAATTCTTTTGATAAAATTTCAGTTAGGGAAAACGAGGGAGCTAATATTATAAAGGAAATTACTTCTGATGAAGTAGAAGTCGTGTTAGATCCTACGCTTTTGCTAAAAAGAGAAGAATGGAGTAAGATTTCATTTAAACCAAAAGAAGAAGAAAAATATATTTTGTGCTATTTTCTTGGAGATAGAAAAGAGTATTGGGATATGGTAGAGAAGGTTAAGAGAAAAAGCGAATATAAGGTTGTTGTCTTGCCAATTAAATCGAATGCATTTAATAAAGGTGATAAAATATATGCATCAGCAGGTCCTAGTGAATTTTTAGGATTAATAGAAAACGCTGAAATAATACTGACAGATTCATTCCATGGAACATTATTTTCGATTAAATTTAAGAAAGAGTTCTTTGTATTTAAAAGATTTAACGATAAAAATAAAAGTTCTCAAAATTCTAGAATATATAATATTTTAAAATTATTAAGATTAGAAAATAGACTCGTAGATTCTTACAGTGAAATTAATACTACTAAGAAAATTAATTTTGAGGAAATAGATTATATATTAAATGAGAATATAAATAAATCAAAAAGCTTCATATTAGATGCATTAAAGATAAACAAGGGAGGAATATAAGAGTGGGAAAACATTGTTCTGGATGTAGTGCCTGTGACGCGATATGTCCAGTTAATGCAATAAAGATGGAAGTTAACAATGAAGGATTTTATAGACCAATTGTAGATGAGCATATATGTATAAATTGTGACCTGTGTGAAAAAGTATGTATGATATCAGAGGGAAATCCAGTTGTTGAAGATATAGGTAAGTTTGGGTTATATTCTGCCTATTCCAATGATAATAAGGTAAGAAGTGTTTCATCTTCAGGGGGAATAGCATATGAGTTAATAAAGCAAAATATTCATAAAGAGAATTTTTATTTTTGTGGCGCTATTTATGATGAAGATAATAGAATAACTAAACATGAGATATTTGGTAGTGAAGACAAGTATAATATAGAAAAACTTAAAGGATCAAAATATATGCAAAGTCAAAATGCTAGTGCATATAAAGAAATTATAAAAAAAGATGCTGGGATTATTTTTGGAACACCCTGCCAAATTGCTGGTATAGATATGGTGCTTAGAAGAAAGAATAAAAGGGATAGCTTTCTGTTAGTTGATATTTTTTGTCATGGAGTTCCATCATATAATCTATGGAGACATTATTTACGTTATTTAAATAAAGAAGTAGGAATATGTGAAAATCCAAGTGTACAATTTAGAAATAAAAATTTAGGTTGGCATAAGTATCATATAGATATTTCAGATGATTCTAATAGATATACTAAGTTTTCTGGATTTGATCCGTATTTAAAATTGTTTTTAAAGGGTGCATGTAATCAAAGAGCTTGTTATGAATGTGAATTTAGAGAAAAAAGTTCTTCAGATATAAGGTTAGGAGATTATTGGGGAAAAAGGTACAAGCATGATGAACGTGGATATTCGATGGTATTAGTTAATACACAAAAAGGTAAAAAGTATATGGAAGAGTTAAAAGATATAAACTGTGAAAAAATGCCTATAGAGGATAGATTTGCGCAAGAAACTAATAAAATTAAAATTCCAGTAATAAGGGATGAAATAATTGGGAAATTATCTAAAAATGAATGTGATATAAAAGAAATATATAAATATTATCCTAATTATTATATAGATAGAAGCAAGGTAATTGCTAAAAGTTTTATACCTAAGAGTATTAAGGGGAAAATTAAAAAAATTTTACACAAATAAGAGTGTAATTTAGGAGTTAAAATGAGTAGAGAAACTAAGCTAATAAAAAATACAGGTATTTATTTTGTTGGTAATTTTGCATCAAAGGTATTAACCTTTTTATTATTACCTTTGTATACATATTATCTACAGGCTGATGAATTTGGATATGTAAACTTGTTTGTTACAGCAGCTTCTTTTTTAGTGCCTATTTTTTCTATGCAAATAGTAGATGCAGCATATAGATTTATGTTAGATTCAAAGAATTCAGATGATAACAGAAGAGTTATATCAAACTCAATTTCGGTATACTTTATTGGAATGAGTATTTTTATGGTAATCTGCTTAATAGCAGTAAATATGTTTGGGATAAAGTTTGGAAACATATTTTGTTTTTATTCAATATTAGTTTTTTTATTCCAATTAGTTCAACAAATGAGTAGAGGTATGAAAAAAAATGTTGATTATGCTATATCTGGAATAATTTTAACATTTGTTCAAGCAATATCTAATGTTATTTTTATTGTATCATTGGACATGAAGAGCTCATCCTTGATGATTGCTCCAATAGTAGCATCTATTGTAGGTATAATATATTTAGAATTAAGAGTAGGAGTTTTAAGAAAGTTTTCTGCTAAATTGGTATCCAAAGAATCAATATTGGAACTTTTACAATATAGTATTCCATTAATCCCCAACACTATGAGCTGGTGGTTTATAAGTTCTTTTGGAACATATTTTTTAACTTTTTATTATGGAAGAACGGATTTTTCAGGAATATTTGATGTTGCTAATAAATTTCCAACATTGATAACTATGCTAAATAGTATCTTCTTTTTAGCATGGCAAGAGAGTGCAATTACTGAATATAACTCTGAAGATAGAAATGAATACTACAGTAAAATGTTTAATTCATTTTCTAGACTACAGCTATCGGTAGTAATATTCAGTTTGCCTGTAATATGGATTTATATAAATGTCGCTATAGGAACTCAGTTTAAGGAGGCTTGGTTATATGTTCCAGCAATGTTGCTGGGTGCAGTATTTAGTTCGTATAGTAATTTTATAGGTACTGGATATATGAGTACAAAGCAAACTAAGGGAGCGTTTAAAACGACTATTATAGCGGCAACTACTTCTGTAATACTAAACGTGTTATTGATTCCTAAAATTGGGCTAATGGGGATTTCTATATCTGTTTGTTTATCAAATCTTTTGTTTTGGATAATCAGGATTTTTGATACTAGGCGTTTTTTTAAAATTTATGTTAACTATAGAAGTATGATATCTATTTTTTTTGTGATATTTATTTGGATAGTTTTATATTATAAGGCAGGTATAGTGATTCAAGTAATATTGATATTTATGTCTATAGGAATAGCAATATTTTTAAATAAAGAGTTATTAAAAAATTTCTTATCTATATTGAAGAAAAGAAAAAGTTAATGATTTATATTATAAATTGAAAAAACACATTTAAAAGGATTAACTTTTAAATGTGTTTTTTATTAAAATACTTCAATAAAGTCAATAGATTGAACAATATTAGAAGACTTAGAATTCTTATTATTAGTAACTTCAATTCTAACAGTATGAATGCCGTAAGAAAGATTAGTCTTAGAAAGAATAACTTTCTTATGAACAGGGGAAGCCGAATAAGTATCAATGTTTTGAGAAATACCGTCAATAGTTACTTTAGCAATTCCTCTATTAGATGTAGAAGTTAAAGCCCAGTTAAACCCAGTACCTTCAAAGGTAAATTCGAAATAATTACCAGAAGTTGTAGAGTACTTTTGATTATTAGCACTATAATTAGAAGAAGAATCAGTTAACCAATTACCAACATAATTAATAGCTGAGTTATTATCTTCGTATTTACCAGGTTTTAAAACTAAATTTGGTAATACGCATAAAATAGACTTATCCTCACTACTGTAACTTATCTTGTCTCCATTCTTATCAGATAATTTAACCAAAGAACTTTTATTATTTGCTCCAAAGGAATTGTCACTATTTGTAGTATTAATATTAATAGTCCCTTCTTTAAGAACTGTAGCTTTTATCTTAGCTATGCTTTTAGCTTCAGTAGTACTAACCCCTGTTGTATCTCCAGTTTTAGTAAACCAAAAATAAGCATGTCCGCTTTTGTTGCTTGTTGTAATTTGAGGTATAGATGAAGTCAACTCACCAGAAGTAATTTCATCTATCTTTAGTATGTTTGGATCATATGCAAAGTCCCATGAACCTCCGTATAATCCACTTATGTTTGAAACATTTAAATTTATAGTTATTTGTTTGCCTACAGTAGCTTCACCAGTAACAGTATAAGTGACTTTAGGTGTTGGCTCTGCAGCTTTAACTGGTATGCCACTTAAAGAAAATTCTACTATAAGGCAAAAAGCACATATCATAGCGAAAAATTTCTTCAGCTTTTTAGAATAAAACTTCAAATTTATTCCCCCTTTATATCATATTTAAGTACATAGTTATTGTATACTTTTCCATGAAGTATGTAAATAAATTCTAAGGTTCTAAATAGCGATTTATAAATAAATAAGTAAAATATTTAAGGTTTACGAAGAATAAAGAATTATAAAAATAAAATAATGTGATTTTTATAAATTTAATGAAGTTCGAATATTTATCTTGTAAAAAAGTGTTATAATTTATATTATAAATAAGAAAACTAAAAAAAGGGGAAAATTAAATGGGTATAAGAAAAAGAATTTTAGCGTTATCTATGACAGCCTTAATGATTAGTGCAATTTTGCCAAATGTAAAAGTACAAGCATCAGATATAAAAGATGGACCATTATATAAAAAAGAATATGAAGAAGTTATAGACTATGATTTATATAGTAATCCAAAAACTTTGTTCTTAAATTTGTATAGTAATTCAAAACCCGCGTTCTTATTTAATGAAAAAGAAGATGTAATAGAAAGTAGGCTAGCAAATTCAAAGATTAGAAAATTAGTTTTACAAACTAATTCTAACTATGAAGTGGCATTAGCTTATAGTGATGGAAATTATTCTTATGTAAATAAGTTTGATGACTTAGAAGAAGCTATTAATGAATGTAAATCTATTGAAAAAGAAATAAATAAATCAGAAAATATAATTCCAGTTGTAATAGATAAAAGTGGACAAGTTACCTATGCTACAAAAGCTGTTGCAAGAGTAAGAAAATATGTTGATGGGAAAATTGTATCTGGAACTAGTAATATATATACTGATTCTGCTATGAAAAATGCCTATACATATGTAAGTCATGATTATATGAGTGAAGTGCCTTTAATAACTACTAGTGGACAAGCTGCCAAAGTATTAATAGGTGGATACGAAGGTTGGATGAAATATACTAATAAGGGTGATTATGCAAATAAAACTGTAGATGTTGTAATTTGGCCATTAAATCAGGTTACAACCCCTAGTTATTATATAGTTCAGGATGGAATATTAAAGCATTGGGCAGGTACAAGTTTAGATGGTGGAAGTGGTAGTATGCTTTATGTAGGAAGTGCTCCTGATTTCCTAGAACCTGGAAAGAAATATGCAAGTTATGATGGTAACTATTTTTATTATGCAGATAACATTCAAGACGCAATTTGGAATTTAACGCTAGACTTGAAGGAAAATACAAGGAAGAGAGCAGTTAATAATGGGAATCCTTATTACCCTTACTTTAATAACCTTTCATTTAGAAGTAAAAGTAATTACACAGCAGATGAAATAAATAGATATATAACAGCTCATACTGATTCAGATAGTAAGCTTAGAAACTTAGGAGCTGCACTAAAAGAGGCGGAAAATACCTATGGAGTAAATGCACTACTAACTTTAAGTGTTGCTATAAATGAATCAGGATGGGGACAATCAAGAATAGCAAAGGATAAAAATAATTTGTTTGGCATGGGAGCTATAGACTCAGATCCATATAACGGAGCTTATAAATATCCAAGTACAAGAGAAAGTGTTTTAGATTTTACTAAAAACTTCATATCTAATCAATATGCTAATCCTAGAGATTGGAAGTATTGGGGAGCTTTTTTAGGTAATAAGAATCTTGGAGCTAATGTGAAATATGCATCTGACCCATTCTGGGGAGAAAAGGCAGCAAGTTATGCAATGCAAATAGATTATTATTTATCGGGGAATAATGTAAATAAATTAAGAGACGAAAATTACTATCAGCTTATTAAATATGTAGGAACTAATACGGTTATAGGAGCTGATGGAACTGAATTCTATGACGTATCAACTACAAATTCATATGTAGATAACGCAGGAGATATAGGAACAAGTGTAGTTGGAACTAATGCTGTACAAGCTTCTGGTAAAAAGGTAATCATAAATGGAGAAGAGTATATAGAAATATATGCAGATAGAAACCATACTAAACTAAATGGAAACTTTAATGGAACATATAATTGGAGTAAGCTTGGTTACACAAAGAATAAAAATATAATATTCCTTAATAAAGGCAAAACTGGATTTAAGGAAGGAGATATAAATTTTGATGATAAAATAGATATGAAAGATTTATCGTTAGTTTCAAACCTATATAACTCTAAAAAAGGAGATTCAAATTGGAATAATAATTGTGATTTAAATAATGATGGTGTAATTGATATTTACGACATAGTTAAGATTGCAAATAAAATAACAGGATAGTCAAGTAGACTATCCTAATTTTATGGAAAGCTATTTATATAAAAGGAAGTGAGGAATTTGAAAAAGGTTAAAAATATATTTACTGTAGCAATGATTGTATTATTTATTATGTTTCATAGCATAGTAGTATATGCTACAGAAGAGTCAATGGTTAAGTTTACGGTTAATGGAGAAATAAAAAAAGGAAATAATATAGAAATTGTAGTTGACTTAAGTAATCTTAAGAATTTATATTCAGCATTAGTTGATTATACTTATGACAATACATTAATTAAAGTAAAAGAAATAGTGTTAAATGAAGAGATAAAGAAACAATCAGTTATGCCACTATTTGGTGAGCTAAGTCTAAATGGCAATAGAGCACGTTCTGGATTTACATTTCAGGGACCAGATAGTGTGGGGTTAAATGGAAATTATAATTTTGTAACTATAAAAGCTGAAGTTTTAAAAGATGGTGAATTAGAGTTATCGGCTGATAATATAAAATTGCAGCTTGTACAAAAGACTGAGAATGATATGATTGATCTTCCTTTTATGCTAAGTTTGCCGGAAAAAGAGGTAATAGAAGTAAAACCTACACCATCATCAGGGAAATCTGAACAGGACAACAATAACTCATCTACAAATAGTTCGAATGATAATATAATTGGTGGTAATGGTCAGAATAATGATAAGAAACAGAATGTAACCATTGATGAAGACAATGGTAATGTTAATGAGGAGGCACAAGATAAAAATGAACTATTAAAAGAAGATGGAGATAATGATGTTGATCAAAAAGAAATTAATGAGACAAGTGAAGATGAAGAAAATAAGAATGGTTCGTTAGGATTTATTATAATTATTTTTATTATTTTAATAATTAGTGGATATATATCGCTTAGAATATATAAGGATAAAAAATTAAAATAGTGTTATACTTGATTTTAGTAAATAGAAAAAGTAAAATGTATTTATGTAAACATTTTACAAAGAACTAAAAATGAAAGGGAGTTAGCTATGAAGGGGACGTATAGCTGTAAAGAGTTAGCTGAAAAATTTAAATTTGGTGGGAAACTTATAAATTCAGAAAGACATATATGTGGGCATATAAATGATACTCATATACTAAAATTTAAGCAATCTGATGAGACTATAAAGAAATATATTCTTCAAAGAATAAATACAGATGTCTTTCCAGCTGTTGATGAATTAATGGATAACATAAATAGGGTTACTAAACATATTTCCCAAAAGGTCAAAGAAGAAGATGGAGACGTAACAAGAGAAGGGTTACGTTTAGTACCAACAGTGGATGAAAAGTTATATTATAGAACAGAAGAAGGGGATTGTTTTAGAGCTTATCATTTTATAGAAGGTGCAACAACTTATATGATGGTAGAAAATCCAATGGATTTTTATAAATGTGGAAAAGCTTTAGGGAAGTTCCAAAAGCAACTTTCAGATTTTCCAGCGAATACTGTATATGAAATAATACCAGATTTCCATAATACAAGAAAAAGATATAATGATTTTATTGAAGCAGTAAAAAATGATCCTTGTGGTAGAGTGAAAGATGTACAAGCTGAAATTGATTTTATAATGACTAGGGAAAAAGAAACTGGAGTTTTAGTAGATTTATTAAATGAAGGTAAGCTTCCACTTAGAGTTACTCATAATGATACAAAGTTCAATAATATAATGATAGATGATGAAACAGGGGATGCAATCTGTGTTATAGATTTAGATACAGTTATGCCAGGTTTATCATTATATGATTATGGCGACTCTATACGTTCAGGAGCGACTACTGCTTTAGAAGATGAAGCAGACTTATCAAAAGTAAATTTTGATATTAACTTATTTGAACTATTTACAAAAGGTTTTCTGGAATCTTGCGGAGAAGCCTTAACTGAAACAGAAATTGAATATTTACCTTTTTCAGCTAAGCTTATAACTTTAGAGCTTTCTATGAGATTTCTTATGGATCATATAAATGGAGATAAATATTTCCAAATTCATAGACCAAACCATAATCTTGAAAGAGCTAGAAATCAGCTAAAACTTGTATCTGATATGGAAGAAGCTATGGAAAATATGAAGGAAATAGTTAAAAAGTATATTTAGTATTTATAGAAGGTTTAGATAAATTGTCTAAATCTTTTATTTATTAATTAATAAGTAATAAAGTGAAAAGCTATATATGATATAATTTAATATTATAAATGTTACCAATAGGAGGAAGTATTTATGAAGAAAAGAAATAAAGTCCTTATAGCAATCATGATAATTACGGTAATAATACTATGTGGAATATTTGGTGCCTATAAGTATATAAATAGGATAAAAAATGTAAAGTTACAAGGAAGCGATGAAGAGTTAAAAGTATCGCAAGAAACTCAAGAAAAGAGTAAGAAAGAAAATATTGAAAACATATTACTTCTTGGGGTAGATAAGGAAGAAAATGCTACTGATACAATAATGATATTATCATTAGATAAAGATGATAATACAGCTAAGCTCACATCAATTATGAGAGATATGTATGTAGACCAAGGAGAAGGAAAGGCTAATAAAATTAATTATGCCTATCATTATGGAGGAATAGAAGGAACGGTTTCTACTTTAAATGAATTATTTAATCTTGATATAAATAAGTATGCATTAATAGACTTTGATGGACTAGTAGAAATAATAGATTATTTGGGTGGTATTAATTTAAATATAACAGAACAAGAACGCAAATTATGCGGGGCTAGTAAGTCAGGAAACGTAGTATTAAATGGTAAAGAAGCATTGGCATTTTCTAGAATAAGAAAAATTGATAGTGATTTCTCAAGAACAGCAAGACAAAGAGAAGTAATGTTTGCAATATTAAAAAAATGTAAGGAGATTCAATTAACAAGTTATCCATCAGTAATTTCAGATCTATCTTCAAATGTTCAAACAAATTTATCTACTATGGAAATGCTATCTATAGCGAAATATTTATTGACTTTAGATATGAACAATCTTAATGATTTTAGAGTTCCAATAGATGGAACTACAAAAGATAATTTAAATGGTGTTTATCATTTAGATTGGGATAAAGAAGCTAATGTAAAAGCTTTACATGAATTTATTTATGGAGAGTAAATACTATTTGTTTGAAGGAGTTAATTTTTATGAAAAAAGTAATAACTTATGGGACTTTTGACCTGTTACATTATGGTCACATTAACTTATTAAGAAGAGCTAAGGAATTAGGAGACTATTTAGTAGTTGCGATATCTACTGATGAGTTTAATAGTATAAAAAATAAGAAGTCATATTTTAATTATGAAAAGAGAAAAATGATATTAGAAGCCATTAGATATGTAGATGAAGTGATACCAGAAGAAAGCTGGGAGCAAAAGATAGTTGATATAAGAGAAAGAAATAATGATGTATTTGTTATGGGAGATGATTGGAAAGGAAAATTTGATTATTTAAAAGAGTATTGCGAAGTAGTGTATTTAGAAAGAACTCCAGATATATCTACAACTCAAATAAAAGAGTCATTACAAAAATAATAAAAACATTAAGGAGGAGATTAGTGTGTCAGTTTTAGTTACTGGAGGTATGGGGTACATAGGTAGCCATACTGTGGTTGAATTATTAAATTCAGGAGAAGAGGTTGTTGTAATTGACGATCTTTCAAATAGTAAAGAGGTTGTAAAAGATAGAATAGAAAAGATAACTGGTAAAACTTTTAAGTTCTATAAAATAAATATATTGGATAAAGAAAAGGCTGAAGTAGTATTTAAAGAAAATAAAATAGATTCTGTTATTCACTTTGCTGCTTTTAAAGCTGTTGGAGAATCTGTAGAAAAGCCATTAGAGTATTACTATAATAACCTTACTAATACATTAATTATATTAAATTTAATGAAAAAATATAATGTGAGAAATTTTGTGTTTAGTTCTTCTGCTACAGTATATGGTAGTGCAAAAGAAATGCCTATTAAGGAAGAGTTTGAGTTATCATCGACTAATCCATATGGTAGTACTAAGTTAATGATAGAAGATATGTTAAGAGATATATCAAAAGCTGAACCAAACTTTAATATAGCATTGTTAAGATACTTTAATCCAGTAGGCGCTCATGAAAGTGGATTAATTGGTGAGGATCCTAATGGAATACCAAATAATCTTATGCCTTATATAACTAAGGTTGCAATAGGAGAGTTAAAGGAAGTAAGTGTATTTGGAGATGATTATGATACACCTGATGGAACTGGAGTAAGAGATTATATACACGTAGTTGATTTAGCAAAAGGTCATATAAAAGCTTTAGAAAAGTTAAATGGAAATCCAGGATTAGTAACCTATAATTTAGGTACTGGAAATGGATATAGTGTATTAGATTTAATTAAAGCATTTGGAAAGGCAGCTGGAAAAGAAATACCTTATAAAATAGTAGGTAGACGTGCAGGGGATGTAGCTGAATGTTATGCAGATCCAAGCAAAGCTAATAATGAATTAGGGTGGCAAGCTGAAAAAGGTATAGATGACATGTGTAGAGACTCATGGAGATGGCAAAGTCATAATCCTAAAGGATATAATTAAAAAGTATATTTATGAGGATTGTTACATAATGTAATAATCCTTATTTTATGAAGTACATGTTCATTACCAACTATATTTGTATCGGGAAAAAGAGTTTTCTTTGTTACGGATATATTAATATTAATTTGTATATATTTTTGTTTTATGAGTTGATAAAAAATATTACAAAAATATTAAATTGAACAATAATCTTTTCATTATGTATATAATTATAATAGTAGTTGTTATTATAAATACTATTATTAATATAGCACCAAAGTTAATTTTATAGATAATAAAGTGAAAAGCATACCCAATAAGCAGTTTGACAATGATATCTATAAATAATATGATGTATTTATATATAAGTGTTAGGAGGAAGAAGTATGGGGAATTTTAAGTTTATTGAAACAAAGATAAAGGATTTATATATTATCGAGCCAAAGGTTTTTGGAGATAACAGAGGATATTTTATGGAGACATATAGCAAAAAAGATTTTGATGAAGCAGGTCTTACTATGACATTTGTTCAAGATAATGAATCAAAATCTTCAAAGGGTGTACTAAGAGGAATGCATTTCCAAACTAAACACACTCAAGGTAAATTAGTTAGAGTTACTAAAGGCAGTGTTTATGATGTGGCTGTAGATTTAAGAAAAGGATCGCCAACTTATGGACAATGGGAAGGGGTATTACTAACTGACGAAAATAAGAAGCAATTTTATGTTCCAGAAGGGTTTGCACATGGATTTTTAGTTTTATCAGATGAAGCTGTGTTTAATTATAAATGTACTGATTTCTATGCACCGGAATATGATGGCGGACTATTATGGAATGATCCAGATGTAGCAATAGAATGGCCATTAGAAGGAATAGAAGAAATATTATTATCTGAAAAGGATAAAAAGCAAAAGAGATTGAAAGAATTAGATTTGCCATTTGAATATAAATAAGTATTAGTAATGTTATGACTGTAATTTTTGATTGCAGCCATAACATTTTATAGAGATTAGGAGAAAATGTTTAATGGGAGTTTCTGTAGTAATTCCAAATTATAATGGTGAAAAATACATAAAGAAGTGTTTAGATTCACTATTTAATCAATCATTAGAGCCTGATGAAATAATTATAGTAGATAATAAGTCTACAGATGGAAGTTTAGAATTAATAAACAGCGAGTTTAGAGATAAGGTATACATAATTTCTTTAGAAAAAAATACAGGGTTTAGTGTTGCTGTAAATGAAGGGATAAGAGCTAGTAATAGTGAATTTGTAGCGTTATTAAATAACGACACTGAGTTGGATAAAGATTGGCTAAAAGAATTGTATGCTGTTATACAGAAAGATAGCAGTATATTTTCTTGTTGCAGTAAGATGATTAGATATGACAATAGAAATATTATTGATGATGCAGGAGATGAATATTCAATTTTAGGATGGTCTTTCAAAAGGGGAGACGGTAGAACTATAGACAAATATAACAAAACAGAAGAGGTATTTTCATCTTGTGCAGGAGCAGCTATTTATAGGAAAAGTATCATCAACAAAATTGGATACTTTGATGAAAAGTTTTTTGCGTATTTAGAAGATATGGATATAAGTTATAGAGCTAGGAGTTTTGGATATAAAAATTATTATGCTCATAAAGCAAAGGTATATCATATTGGAAGTGCAACTAGTGGCAGTAGACATAATTCATTTAAAGTAAGGTTAGCTGCTAGGAATAATGTTTTTCTTATATATAAAAATATGCCTATTATTCAACTTATAATCAATATTCCATTTATATTATTGGGAATGTTGATTAAAGTTATATATTTTACACTTAAAGGACTAGGTAAAAGTTATATTTTAGGTATTAAAGATGGAATAGTAGGAATTAAAAATATTGATAAGGTTAGAATTAAAAATAACTTAAAAAATTACTTTAAAGTTCAAATAGAATTGTTGAAAAACACAATAAACCTTTTTAAGAGAGGGTAATTTGCAATGATAAAAGAAAATCAAAGAATTATAAATAAATTAATAATATTTATAGATGCATTAGTAGTTTTAATGTCATTTTTATTTACGTGGTACTTGAGAGTTTATAGTGGGATAATAGCTATTGAAGGCGGGTTATTAAGCTTTAAGGAATATTTGATTCCGGTTATATTAATGATTCCTATATATATTTTTATATATAATTTTAAAGGTTTATATAATAATGAAAGAATTATGTTTTTAAATAAAGAAATAGGAAAGATAGTAATTTCTAATGTATTAGGAATTTTAATATTTACAGGTATATTGTTTATAAGCAAACAAATAGATTATTCAAGATCAATTTTAGTCCTATTCTTTTTAATAAATATAATAATAATGTCTGTTGAGAGAGTTATAATAAGGAAATTTATTAGAAGAATCAGAAAAAAGGGGTTTAATATTAAATATACTGTTTTTGTTGGATATAGTGATGGAACAGAGAGATTTAATAGATTAGTAGAAGAAAATAAGCATTGGGGATATAAGATACTTGGTTTTTTTGAAGATCATGAAGTAGATAATACTAAATTAAGTTATTTAGGTGAAATTAAATGTCTTTACAAGTATTTAAGTGAAAATAGGGATGTAGATGAAATAATTATTACTTTAGAGATGAAGGATTACGATAAGTTACAGGAAATAATCTCTACTTGTGAAAAATTAGGAGTTAGGGCTCAAATAATACCAAGTTATTATAAATATTTGCCAGCAAAACCTTATGTAGAAGAAATAGGAGGAGTACCTCTAATTAATATGAGATACATACCTCTAGATAATTTATTAAATAAGTTTATAAAAAGGTCTATAGATATAGTGGGATCTTTATTTGCTATAATAATTTTTTCTCCTATTATGCTAATTGTAGCTATTGCAATAAAGTTAACTTCAAAAGGAGAACTTATATTTAAACAAGAAAGAGTGGGACTAAATAGGAAGACATTTACTATGTATAAGTTTAGAAGTATGAGAATACAAGATCCTAATGAAGAAAAATCGGAATGGACAGTTAAGGATGATCCTAGAAAAACTAAAGTGGGTAATTTTATTAGAAAGACTAGTATAGATGAGTTACCACAGTTTTTTAATGTTTTAAAAGGAGATATGAGTTTAATAGGTCCTAGACCTGAAAGACCATTTTATGTTGAAAAGTTTAAAGATGAGATTCCTAAATATATGGTTAAACATCAAGTTAGACCAGGCATAACAGGATGGGCTCAAGTTAATGGATGGAGAGGTGATACATCCATTGAAAAAAGAATTGAATGCGATATTTATTATATTGAAAATTGGAGTATTTCATTAGATATAAAGATACTATTTTTGACTGTTTTTAAGGGATTTGTTAATAAGAATGCCTATTAGTAAAATGTAAACTAAAAGTGAGGTAACATATGATTGGAAGAATTAAGGAAATATATAAATCTAGGGAGTTATTAAAGAACTTAACTAGTAAAGAGCTTAAGCTTAAATATAAAAATTCTGCACTAGGATTTATATGGTCATTTTTTAATCCGTTAATGATGATGGTTGTTTATACATTTGCGTTTAAATATGTAATTGGAATTGATGAACTTAACTATCCAATATTCATTTTATCAGGAATATTACCATGGATGGCATTTCAAAATGCTGTACAAGTGGGGACTCAATCTATTGTTATGAATGGAAACTTATTGAAAAAGGTTTATTTTCCAAGAGAAATTATTCCGCTATCAATTGTTTTCTCTAGCATAACAAATTATGTAATAACATTAAGCGTATTATTTTTAGGAATATTAATATTCAAAATGCCGTTGGGTATTGCGTTGATTTCATTACCAATAGTTATTTTACTGTTTGCTGTATTTACAACTGGATTAACATTATTATTAAGTGCACTAAATGCTTTATATAGAGATGTATCCCATTTTGTAGAAATAGCCTTTATGGCATGGATGTATTTAACACCTATAATATATAAAATGGATCGTATACCAGATACAATAAGACCATTTATGTATTTAAATCCTATGACTCTTATAGTAAATTCTTTAAGGGCTCCGTTATATGAAAATAGATTTCCAGATGCATGGCAACTTGTAGCATTGGCAGTCGTATCATTAATATTTTTATGGATAGGATTTACAGTGTTTAATAAGCTACAAAAAAGATTTGCTGAGGAAATATAAATTAAGGAGATAGGTATGATTGCTATTAAGTTTAGAAATGTAAGTAAATCATTTAAAATATATCAAAATAAGAGCTATTCTATAAAAGAAATCTTTATAAACAAATTACTTAGAAGAAATAAGTTAGAGGTTCATAAGCATCCTGTTTTAACAAATGTTTCTTTTGATATAAATGAAGGAGAAACTGTTGGTATTATAGGGCAGAATGGTACAGGTAAAAGTACTACACTTAAGTTAATAACAAAAATATTATATCCAGATGAAGGAACAATAAGTGTAGAGGGAAAAATTTCATCGTTATTAGAAGTTGGAGCAGGATTTCAACCAGATATGACAGGAAGAGAAAATGTTTTTCTATATGGCTCAATTTTAGGATTTAGTAAAAAAGAGATTGAAGAAAAATATAACTCTATAGTTGAATTTTCAGAAGTTGAAGAGTTTATGGATACTGCTGTAAAGAATTATTCATCTGGTATGTATATGAGATTAGCATTTTCAGTTGCTATTCATGTAGATCCAGATATATTAGTAGTTGATGAAGTACTTGCAGTAGGTGATGCTGCGTTTCAAAAAAAATGTATAAATAAAATAATGGACTTCAAAAATAGTGGAAAAACAATTGTTTTTGTTTCACATGATATGAATTCTATTAAAATGATATGTGATAGGGTTTTCTTTATAAAAAAAGGTGGAGAAATGATAGAAGGTTCTGTTGATGAAATGATAGACTTGTATAACAGAATAGGTAATATCTAGGGGAGAAGAAAATGGATGATAATTTAATCTTTAAGTATAAGAATATTGGGGTAGAACCTAGTAGATATGAATTAATAAATAGAGAATATTTATTTAAATTTAAATGGGAGGAATATAATCTAACTAAAATTAGCATTTATATTAATTCAATAAATCAAAAGACAAATGTAAAATTATTAATGTATAATGAGGAAAATAACTTAATTGGAGAAGCTATAAATAGTGTTATAAATGAAGGGTGGAATGAATTTTGTTTTCCTATAATTTTAGGAGTGAAAGATGATATCATTAACTTAAAGCTAGAAGTAGATAATGAAGTTAGAATTGGTGTGGATAAGTTTGGCTATACAAGCTGTAAATGTGAATATATTATGCTAAATGAAGAAATTGGTGAAGCAATTGATTCCGTTAGTAAGGAATTACAGACTATAAAAAGCTCTAATGGATGGAGATTACTTAATAGTTTTTATAAAGTTAAATATGGAATAATTGGGTTCTTACGAGGAATAAAAAATATTTTAAAAAGCATCGTTGTAGTTTTTAAAAGTATAAATAAATCTACCATAACTAGAGGAGCTGAATATTTAAAGGATTATGGATTTAAAGCATTTGTTCTGAAAGTAGTATATAAATTGAAGGGTGAAAGAATTAATTATATGCAATGGTTAGGAAGGCATCTTCCTACAGTAGAGGCGTTAGAAGAACAAAGAAGAACAAGATTTGATTATGAACCTCTTATAAGTATATTGATGCCAACATATAAGACACCAAAACATTTATTAATAGAAACTATTGAATCTGTAATAAATCAGACTTATCAGAATTGGGAATTTTGCATTGCAGATGGAAACTCTCAAGACGAAAGTGTTAATGAGATTTTAGATGGTTATGCAAAGAAAGATAGTAGATTTAAAATAAAATATCTATCAGATAATAAGGGGATAGCTGGAAATACACAAGAATGTTACTATATGGCTGAAGGGGATTATATTGGGCTATTTGATCATGATGATTTATTAGAGCCTAATGCATTATATGAAATTGTAAAAGCAGTTAACAATGATAGGAGTATAGATTTTATTTATACAGATGAGGATAAAATTAATGAAAAAAGTGATTTAAGGTTTGATCCGAATTTTAAACAAGACTTTTCAATTGATACTTTTAGAAGCTGTAATTATATTTGTCACTTTTCAGTATTTAGAAAAGATTTAATGAAAAAAATTGATGGCTTTAGAGATGGTTATAATGGAAGTCAGGATTATGACATAATATTAAGAGCTACAGATATAGCAGAAAATATTTATCATATTCCTAAAATTTTATATTCTTGGAGAGTGCACTCTGGTTCAACAGCAGGAAACCCTAAAAATAAAATGTATTGTTATGATTCAGCGAAAAAGGCACTTGATGATCACTTAAGAAGAAATGGAATAAAAGGAAAAGCGCATGATGGTAAATTTATAGGTACTTATGATATTGAATATGAAATTTCAGGTAATCCTAAAGTTTCAATAATTATAGATGGTAATGGTGAATTAAAGTGTTTAGATAGAACAATTAAATCCATACAAAGTAAAAGTACTTATAAGAACTATGAAGTAGTAATAGTAACTCACAATATTTGTGAGGGCAATAAATTAGTTTTAGATGATTTACTAAAATTGGAGAATATTAAGGTAATAGAGAGTGAAAGTACATCACTAGCTGAATTATATAATATTGGAGCTAGACATTCAGAAGGGGATTTTCTATTATTTATCAACAATGATATGGAAGTAATTAGTGAAAGTTGGATTGAAAGGTTAATAGGATATGCTCAAAGAGAAGATGTTGGATGTGTAGGTTGTAAGTTATATTATAAAGATAATACAATTCAACATGGTGGAATAATTATTGGTATTGGTGGAGCAGCTGCATATGCTCATAGAAACTTTAGAAGGAAAGAATATGGATATTTTCTAAGACTGGGAATAACACATAATTTAAGTGCTGTAAGTGGTGACTGTCTAATGGTTAAGAAAGAGTTATTTAATCAAGTCAATGGATTCGATACAACATTTAAGGAAAAGTATTATGATGTAGATTTTTGCTTGAGAATAAGAGAACTAAATAAAGTAAATGTATGGACACCTTTTGCAGAACTATATAATTATAGACCTAAAATAAAGGGAAGTAGAATATTAATAGAAGAAAAAGATAAAGAAGAGTTCTTGGAGTTTGGAAGTAGGTATGAAAAAATTATATTAGCAGGAGATCCATACTATAGTCCAAACTTAACATTAGAAAAAGAAGATTTTTCATTAAGAAATTAAGGGAGAGTTATATGACTATTTCAATTATTTGTCCATTATATAAGGGAGAAAAATATATTGATAAATTAAATAGAGCTTTAAGAAGTCAGAAGGATGTAAATATTAAAGAAATAATATATATAGTTACCGAAAGTCCTAATGACAATAGTTGCAATATACTGGATAATATGCGAGAGGTATATTACAAAATAAAGCCAGAGGATTTTTCTCATAGTTTAACTAGAGAATACTTTGCTTATAAGTGTAACGGTGATATATTGGTGTTTATAACTCAAGATATAATAATTGAAAATGATATGTTTTTATATAATTTAACAAGGTGTATTGAAAGAGGGGAGTGTGAGGCTTCCTTTGCAAGGCAGATATGCAATAATAGAAGTATAGAAAGATATACAAGAATGAGCAATTATCCGGATAAAAGTAGGATAGTTTCAAAAGATAACTTAGCTGACTTAGGGATAAAAACATATTTTTTCTCAGATGCTGCTTCAGCAATAAGGAAGGATATTTTTATTAAACTTAATGGATATGATGAAAAAAAACTATTAACTAATGAAGATATGTATTTTGCTTATAAAATAATAAATAATGGATATAGAATTAAATACTGTAGTGATGCTATAGTAATTCATTCTCATGATTATTCATATAGAGAATTGTTTAAGAGATATTTTGATCAAGGTGTTTTCTTAAAACAACATTCATATATTGAAGAAGCTGGATCTAGTGAAAGTGCAATGAAGTTATTTAAGTTTGTATTAATAAATTCTCTAAAAGAAAGAAATATCAAAGTTATTTTAAATTTGATTCCTAATTTTGGTGTGAGGTTCATAGCAAATAAATTAGGTCACAGATATGAGAAATTATCTAAAAGAAAAATATTAAAATATACTTCAAATCCAAGTCATTGGGAAAAAGAAGTATTTACTAAATAAGAATTATGTTATAATTTAATAGAAATTATAAAATTTTAAAAGAGGGTGAAGTATTTGAAGGGAATAATTTTAGCTGGAGGCTCAGGAACAAGATTATATCCAGTGACAAAAGCAATGTCAAAGCAGATGGTTCCAATATATGATAAGCCAATGATTTATTATCCAATGTCAGTTTTAATGTTAGCTGGTATTAGAGAAATATTAATTATATCTACTCCAAGGGATATAGTAAATTTTAAGGAGTTATTTAAAGATGGATCAGAATTAGGTTTATCTATAGAATATGCAGTTCAAGAACAACCAAATGGACTTGCAGAAGCATTTATTATAGGAGAAAAGTTTATAGGAAATGATTCTGTAGCAATGATACTAGGAGATAATATATTCTATGGACAAAATTTCTCATCTCATTTAAAAGCAGCTTCTGAATTAGAAAATGGAGCCTATGTATTTGGGTATTACGTGCAAAATCCAAAGGCTTTTGGAGTAGTTGAGTTTGATGAAAATGGAAAAGTTATTTCTTTAGAAGAAAAACCTGAAAAGCCTAAGTCTAAGTATGCAGTTCCAGGATTGTATTTCTACGATAATACGGTTGTTGAGAAAGCAAAGGCCTTAAAACCTTCGCCAAGAGGAGAATTAGAAATAACAGATTTAAATAGAATATATATGGAAGAAGAAAATTTAAAGGTTCAGCTATTAGGTAGAGGAATGGCATGGTTAGATACAGGAACACATTCATCTATGCTTCAAGCATCTAACTTTGTTGAGGCAGTACAAAATACTCAAGGAACTTATATAGCATGTTTAGAAGAAATAGCATATAGAAAAGGATGGATTAATGCTGATAAGGTAATCGAATTAGCTCAACCATTGCTTAAGACTGGATATGGACAATATCTTGTAGATGTAGTTGAAGAATTAGAAAAGAATAAGTAGGATAAACTAACTAAAAGATTATATATAAGGTGGTTATACTATGAGAATATTAGTAACAGGTGGTAAAGGGCAACTTGCTAATGAAATAAAGTCTATAATAGATAGTGGTGTTGCTGAAATTGGAAAAGCTCCTATTGATGTAAGCAATATTGAAGCAAGATATATTGATATTGAAGAATTAGACATAACAAATATTAATAATGTTTTTGAATATGTTGATTCATATAAGCCCAATGTAATTATAAATTGTGCAGCATTCACTAACGTAGATGGATGTGAAACAAATAAGGATGGAGCTTTTAAGGTTAATGCGTTAGGTTCAAGAAATCTAGCAATGGCAGCGGAAAAAAATAATGCGGAATTAATTCATGTTTCTACAGATTATGTTTTTTCAGGAGTAGGTTCAGTTCCTTTAAAAGAATATGATGAAGCTAGTCCAACTAGCGTATATGGAACAACTAAGCTTTTAGGTGAAAACTATGTAAGAGAGTTCTGTTCAAAGTATTATATAGTAAGAACAGCTTGGTTGTATGGATATGTAGGAAACAATTTCGTTTATACAATGATGAAATTAGCTGCTAATAATGAATCAATAAATGTAGTTAATGACCAAAGAGGAAATCCTACAAATGCAAATGACTTAGCTTATCATATACTTAAGTTAATAAATACAAAAGAATATGGGGTATATCATTGTACTGGAGATGGAGAATGTTCATGGTATGACTTTGCTAAAAAGATAATTGAACTTTCAGGGGAGAACTGCATTGTAAATCCATGTACAAGCGAAGAGTTTGAAAAGGCTGCTAAAAAACAAGTGGCCAAAAGACCAGAGTATTCATCATTAGATAATATGATGCTTAGATGTACAGTTGGCGATGAAATGAGAAATTGGGAAGAAGCAATAACATGCTTTATGAATAAATTAAAGGATAGAAAGTAGAGGGAAAATAACTATGAAGACTTATTTAGTTACTGGTGGCGCAGGATTTATAGGATCAAACTATGTTTTATACATGTTAAATAAATATAATGATGTCAAGATAGTTAACTTAGATGCATTAACATATGCAGGTAATTTAGAAAACTTAAAAGATGTTGAAAATAATCCAAATCATGTTTTTGTACAAGGTGATATATGTGATAGAGAATTAGTTAGCAAGTTATTTAAAGAACATAATTTTGATTACGTAGTTAACTTTGCAGCTGAATCACATGTAGATAGAAGTATAAGAGAACCAGAAGTGTTTGCAAAGACAAATGTAATGGGTACTGTTAACTTATTAAATTGTGCAAAAGATGCCTGGTATACAGAAGAAAATGGATGGAGAGATGGAGTTAAATATCTTCAAGTATCTACTGATGAAGTTTATGGCTCATTAGGAGATGAAGGATTCTTTATGGAAACTACTCCATTAGACCCACATAGTCCATATTCATCTAGTAAGGCTGGAGCAGATTTAATGGTAAAGGCATACGGAGATACTTTTAAAATGCCAATAAATATAACTAGATGTTCAAATAACTATGGACCATATCAATTCCCAGAAAAGTTAATACCACTTTTAATAAATAACTGCTTAAATTTAAAGGATCTACCTATATATGGGGATGGATTAAATATAAGAGATTGGTTATATGTTGAAGACCACTGTAAGGCTATAGATATGGTTGTTAGAAATGGTAGACTTGGAGAAGTTTATAATGTTGGTGGACATAATGAAAGAACAAACCTTCAAATTGTAAAGAAAGTTATTTCATACTTACATGATAATGTAAATGAAGAAATAACTGAAAATCTAATGAAGTATGTTGAAGATAGAAAAGGTCATGACAGAAGATACGGAATAGCACCAGACAAGATAAAAGAAGAATTAGGTTGGTATCCTGAAACTACTTTTGAAGTTGGTATAGAGAAGACAATTAAATGGTACTTAGATAATAAAGAATGGATGAACAATGTTACATCTGGTGATTATCAAAAGTATTATGCTAAAATGTATAAATAGTATCAAAATACCACTAATTTTTAATTAGTGGTATTTTATTTACATAAATGAATTACATGTGATAAACTTAGGTTTAGTTTAAATGCATAAAAAAGGTGATAAATATGGATAAGTTTAATGAACATACATTTGCAATCTGTGCATATAAAGAATCAAAATTCTTAGAAGAGTGCATAGAATCAATAATTAACCAAGAAGTTGAATCCAATATAATAATTGCTACATCAACAAATAATGATTATATTACTAATTTAGGAGAGAAATATAACATTCCAGTATATATAAGAGATGGAAAACCTGATATTCAAGATGATTGGAATTTTGCATATCAAAATGCAAAGACAAAATATGTTACTATAGCACATCAGGATGATATATATGATAAAAATTACTCTAAGTATATAAAAAATGAATCGGAAAAGATTAAAGATTCTATAATCTTTTTTACCGACTATCGAGAGTTAAAGAATGGTAAGGTAATACCTCTAACATCTAATTTAAAAATAAAAAAGATGTTATTAACTCCTTTAAGGATAAAAAGTTTTAAAAAAAGTAAATTTATTAGGAGAAGAGTATTGGCTTTAGGTTCAGCTATTTGCTGTCCATCTGTTACACTTAATAAGGAGGTATGTGGTGATAAAGTATTTACATCTCAATATAAATGTAATTTAGATTGGGATACTTGGGCAAAGTTAGCGCTTAAAGACGGGAGTTATATATATATTAATAAAGAGCTAATGTGTCATAGAATACATGAGGAGTCCGAGACAAGCAATTCTATAGCGAATAATGTAAGGCAAACTGAAGATTATGAAATGTTTTTAAAGTTTTGGCCAAAACCAATAGTTAATATATTAATGAAATATTATGTAAAGAGCCTTAAAACAAATAATGTAGAGTAGTAACTCTACATTATTTTTATGTATTATCTTAATAAATAGACAAAAAAAATAGATAATAGTATAATATAAATTGCGAAAATGGTTACAAAAAAGTATCGAAATATATTTAAAATAGATATTATTGGAGGAAAATATGAAAGAACTTTTGGTAATTATACCTGCGTATAATGAAGAAATGAATATTACTGGTGTTGTGGATGAAATAATGAAAGATATTCCTGAAGCTGACATAGTTGTAATAAATGATTGTTCAACAGATAGAACACCTGAAATATTGAAAGAAAAAGGAATTAATTATATTACAACACCATTTAATATGAGATATGCGGGTGGAGTTCAGACAGGATTTAAATATGCAGTTTCTAAAGGTTATAAATATGTTGCTCAATTTGATGGAGATGGTCAACATATAGCAAGTGAATTGAAAAAAATGTTTATGATTGCAAAAAAAGAAAGTGTAGATATTGTAATAGGTTCTAGATTTTTGAAGGAAACAGAGTATAATCATTCGTTTTTTAGAAAAATAGGAACGGTATTATTCCAAAAAATTATAAAGATAACATGTGATAAGACTATAATGGATCCTACTTCAGGATTACAAGTACTAAATCAAAAAGTATATACAAGGTATGCAGAAATGAATAATTATCCTGAGTATCCAGATGCTAATTTAATAATTGAAATGTTATTATTAAATTATAAAATTAAAGAAGTGCCAGTGAAAATGCGTGAAAGAATATATGGAGAAAGTATGCATGCTGGTATTTGGGGACCTATAACATATATGATTAGAATGTTCTATAGTATTTTACTAGTTTTATTAAAATATAAAGGTAATAAAAAGAAAATAGTAGAGAATGTAGGTGTACAAAATGATTAATAGAATTTTTTTTGCCACAATTGGAATATGTTTTATGGTAATGGTGTTGTTAAAAGTTAAGAAAAAACGTTTCTTTGAGAAGGAAAGTTTTTTGTGGCTTATAGGATCTTTAATTGGAGTATTTTTAGCTATTTTTCCTAAGACAATAGATTACATATCTAGTTTAGTAGGAATTTATTATGGGCCTTCTTTATTGTTTTTTGTTGCTATAATATTTATTTTGTATCTTTTATTTAGACAAACTGAACAAGTTAGTTTACTTAAAGAGCAAGTAAAACATTTAGGTCAGAAGGTTGTAGTATTAGAAAAGTTATTAGAGGAAGAGAAGAATAGTGGAGGCGAAAATGGATAACTTGTTGAATGAATTAAAAGAATTTGTAAAGAAGAATAGATTTATAGTTGGTGTTATAGCAGTATGTATCATCACATTATCTATTTTCGGATTAATGTACATTATAAAAGTAAAACAAGTTGTTAATTTTAATCCGTATTCTTCATATTTGAATGAACGATATGATAATAAAATTACAAATTTAAAAGATAAAGAAATTATTCAAACGTTTGAAAGTTCTGGAACATTAACAGGTATTTCTATTAGATTCGATAATGTTAATGGTAATGAAGATGCAATTGTAAATGTTTCGCTAGAAGATTCAGATGGAAATGTAGTAGAAAGTTGGTCTGAAAATATAACTAAGATAGATGCAGATGGATTTTTGAATTTTTTTCTTTTAGATAAAACAAGAGGATTAGATCAAAATGGATTATATAAAATTAAACTTAAAATAGGCAATATAGATGAAAAAAGTAAGCTTGAAGTAAGTGCATCTAAAAGTGATTTTTATGAGGATGGAGATTTATATATTGATGGTGAAGAAGTTAATTATGATTTATGTATAAGATCACATTCATCAACATCACCATTTATAAAAAATATATATTTTACATTTGCAGTAGTAGCAATAATATTTATTGGTGGTATTTTTTATCTCTTATTTAAGAAACATATAAGAATAGAAAATGCTTTTATCATATCTGTTTTAGTTTTAGGGATTGGATATATGTTTATGGTGACTCCTTATAGTGGATTTGACGAACCTGCACATATAGAAACAGCTTATAGATATTCTAATGATTTAATGGGAATAGGTCATGCGACAGAAAGTGGAGGTTTATTAAAAAGAGGAGATGATACATCTGCAGGATTAACATATGGAAAAACTATATCCTCTATGTATAGAACAGTATACGATAATTTCTTCGATTTGGCAGATGATACAAACTTATATGAATCGAGTGGAAGAGATGTTGGTGAACCACCATATTTATATGCACCAGTAGCTTTAGCTATTACAGCAGCTAGGTTATTAAATTTAGGTCAGATACCATTACTTTTCCTAGGAAGATTAACTAATTTAATTTGCTATTCATTATTAATATACTTAGCAATAAAGAAAATACCTTTTGGTAAGATTGTATTATTCTCTGTTGCATTATTGCCTATGGCTTTACATCAAGCAGCATCGTTTTCCTATGATGGAATTATTATTGGATTAGCATTCGTATTTATTGCGTATTGTCTAAGAATAGCTTTTGGCAAAGAAGAGATAACAAAGAGCGATTATATTTATTTGTGTATATTTGGAGCGTTATTAGCACCTGCTAAAACAGTTTATGTAGTTTTATGTGGTTTGGTATTAATTATACCAAGAATTAGGTATTCTAGTAATAAAAAGTATTATAAAGTTATTGTTGGAGTATTAGCTGTTTGCGCTATATCATTTGTAATATTTAATTTATCTAGAGCCTTAGGTGCAATAACTCAAACTGAAGCAACTTCTATTAGCAACACTCCGGCATATACTTTTGGTGATATAATTAATCAACCAACTTTATATGTAAAGATATTTATAAATACAATAAGACTACTGGGAGTTAGTTTTATTAAAGGAAGTGTATGTGCATTATGGCAAGTACCAATTAGTGAGTTTTTAATTATAATTTATATTGTTATTTTAGTATTATCTGCATTTTGTAAGGATAAGGAAGAAGTTTATTTAGAAAAAGGAAGGAAAGTATGGGTAGCATTAATATTTATAGGAATAATTATGTTACTATATATGGCTGGATTTACGTGGACGGCAAATACATCTCCTATAATTGAAGGAGTTCAAGGAAGGTATTTACTTCCTATAATGCCATTAGGTCTATTCTTAATAAGAAATAAGACATTAGTATATAAAAGAGATATTACTAGAAATATAATGTTTTCTATGTGCTTTTTGCAAGTTATTACTCTGTTAAATGGATTTATTTCTGTTATTAAGTAAACAATATATATTAAAATGTTGTTAATTTACAAAAACTATTAACAAGAGTATAATATAAATAGCTTATGTAGAATTAGAAAGTATAAATAGAGTTTAAGTGTGCTATAAGTATTGTTTAGAAAGTAAATATATAAACTTGTTATAGCACATTATTTTATGCAAAAAATTAGCTTATATGAAAGTGGGTTGATTAATATGAAACTTTTTACAGTTGGACCAGTAGAAATGCATGATAATATACTAGAGATGGGAAAAGAACAATTACCTTATTTTAGAACAAATGAGTTTTCAGAAGTGATGAAAAATATAGAGAAGAACTTAAAAAAAGCATTAAATGCAAATGAAAAAAGTAAAGTTTCCATACTAACAGCATCTGGTACGGCTGCGATGGAGGCAGCTGTTTGCAACAGCTTAACAAAGGATGATAAGATTTTAGTTATATCAGGAGGAAGCTTTGGACATAGATTCGCAGAAATATGTAAGTGTTATGAAATACCTCATGATGAGTTAAAGTTAGAATTTCCTTCTAAATTAACAGAAGATATGTTAAAACAATATGATAATAAAGGATATACAGCATTATTAGTTAATATTCATGAAACATCAATAGGACAATTATATAATATAGACATGTTATCAGAGTTTTGTCAGAGAAATAATATGTATTTAATTGCTGATGCTATAAGTACTTTCTTGTCAGATCCAATAGATATGGATAAACAGAAAATTGATTTGTTAATTTTAAGTTCTCAAAAGGGACTAGCATTAGCTCCAGGGCTTTCATTTATAGTAGCAAGTGAAAGAATAGTTAATGAAAGAATAATGAAGACAAAAAAGAACTTTATGTATTTAAATCTTGTAGATCATTTTAGAGATATGGAAAGAGGACAAACCCCATATACTCCGGCTGTTGGAATTATACTTCAACTTAATGAAAGATTAAATAATATAATAGACCAGGGAGTAGATAATGTCATTGCACATAGTAAGGAATTAGCAGATGATTTTAGAAATAGATGTAAAGAGTTACCTATAGAGATTCCAGAATTCAATAAATCTAATGCTTTAACACCAATAGTTTTTCCTAATAAGAATGCAAAAGAAATATTTAATATAATGAAAGATAGATATGGAATATATTTAACTCCAAGTGGTGGTGAAATAGGAGAAAAATTATTAAGAGTAGGACATATTGGTGATTTGACTATAGAAGATAATATAGATCTAATTAATAAGTTAAAGGAAGTGTTAGTGTAAGATGAAAGCTATTCTATTAGCTGCTGGAAAGGGCACAAGAATAAGTAAAAGAATAAATAACATGCCAAAATCTATGTTGAAGGTTGGAGATAAACCCCTTCTATGGAATACAGTTAAGTTATTTAAGGAAAATAATATAGATGTAACTATTATAGTTGGATATCATGACCAGGAAGTGAGAGAGGCACTAAAAGAATTTGATATTAAGTTTTATTATAATCCTTTCTTTGATGTTACAAATAGTATAGGTTCGTTATGGTTTGCAAAAAATGAACTATATGATGATACAATTATTGCAAATGCAGATGTTTTCTGGACACAAGATATTCTTAATAAAGTAAAAGAATGTGATAAAGAAATTTTTATGTTAGCAGATAGTTCAAGAGTAAAAGAGGGAGATTACTTCTTTTTTGTAGAAGATGGAAAAGTAAAAAGATATGGTAAAGAATTAGAAGTTCATGAAAGAAATTGTGAGTATGTAGGTATTTCATATATAAAAAAGGATTTTATTGGTAAATTCAAAGTTAGACTAGAAGAGATGATTAATTCACAAAAACACCAAAAATGGTGGGAAGATGTATTGTATTCATTTGTTGATGAGGAAGATATTAATGTTCTTGATATAAAAGGTAGTTTTTGGGCTGAAATTGATTATTTTGATGATTATGAAAGAATCTTAGATTTTGTTAATAAAAATGAACAGTGTGCTTTAGATAAGGAGTAGAATAACTAATTAAAGAGGAATAGTGGGGGATATTATGAAATATAAGCAGTATGAGCCAGAGGTACTTAAAAGATTACAAAATGAAGAGTTAGGAATTCTAAAGGATTTTATAAAAATATGTGAAAAACATGATATTAATTATTTTGTAATGTATGGAACTGCTATTGGAGCTGTAAGACATAATGGATTTATTCCATGGGATGATGATATGGATATATGTATGTTAAGAGCTGATTATGAAAAATTCCTAGAAGTAGCTCCACAAGAGTTTGAGGGTAAATATAAGATTATGGGACCAGATAGTGAGGAAACTTATTATAATTTAGTTCCTAACATGAATAAAATTGGGACAAAGTTCCATACTATATATGATAGAGGAAAATATGATAGTGGAATTTTAATTGATATTTTTCCATTAGATTGTGTTGCTGATGATGAAAAAGAAAAGAAAAAGCAAATAAAAAAAGCAAAATTTTGGAGAGAACTTTACGTACTTAAGAATGTAAACTTCTATAAATTACACCAACCGGGTATTAAGACAAAAATTAAACATATTATTTGTGCAATAGTTCATTATGCTTTAAATATTTTTGGTATATCAGGAGAATTTATATACAAACAACATAAGAAGATAGCTCAAAAGTATAATGGGAAAACTAATATTGTTACTAGTTTTGTAGAGTATGATGCATATGAAACATGTATGTCAATAGATGATATTTTCCCGTTAAAAAAGGTAAAGTATGATGATATATATGTAAATATACCAAATGAATATGATAAAATCTTGACTAATAGATATGGTGATTATATGCAATTACCTAAAGAAGAAGACAGAAAAAATCATTATCCATATTTTTTAGATTTTGGTGATGAAAAATAAGTGTGAGGTTTAAAATATGTCAAGAGAATATGATAATATAACATTAAAAAAGCTACAAAATGTAGAATTAGAGATACTTAAAGATTTTATAAAACTATGTGATAAACATAATATAGATTATTTTGGGATAGCTGGTACTGGGATAGGAGCTATTAGGCATAAAGGATTTATTCCATGGGATGATGATATAGATATAGCATTAAGAAGAAATGATTATGATAAGTTTATTAAAGTTGTAAAAGAAGAATTGTCAGATAAATATACAATTTTAAATGCTGAAGAAAATGAAAATTATCCGTTAATGACTACAAGAATGATGAAAAAAGGAACAAAGTTTAGGGAATATGCTTTAAAGGATATTGATTGTGAACTAGGAATATTCTTAGATATATATTCTTTCGATAATATAAGTGATGATCCAAAGGAATTTGCAAAACAAGCAAGAGAAGCATGGTTTTGGAGCAAAATGATGATATTAAGAAGTGTTCCATTTCCTGTACTACCATTTAAGGGAGTAAAGGGGAAGATAATACATGCAATTTGTGCTATGGTTCATTATGCTATGGTTGTTTTAAGAATACCAAAAAAGTACTTATATAAAAAGTGTGATAAAGTAGTAAAAAGATTCAATAATATAGAAACAAAAAGAATTGCATACTTATGTGATACAACTCCATATATGAATACTATGGATTTAAGTAAGTTATATCCTTTAAAAGAAATGGATTATGAGGATGTGAAATTAAAATTTCCACATGATATGCATGAATTATTAGAATCTCAATATGGAGATTATATGCAACTACCACCAGAGGATAAAAGAAAAAATCATTATCCATATATTTTAGAGTTCGGAGATAATTAAAATAATATGATACTTAGAGAATTAATTATTGGAAATGAAGAGAATATACAAAGAAAAAACTTTATTTGGAATATGTTGGGGAGTACACTATACTCTTTTGCTTCAATTATATTATTAGCTGCAGCAACAAGGGTATTAGGAGAGGATAAGGCAGGCGTTTTTTCTATTGCATTTACAACTGGTCAACTTATGTTAACCATAGGATTTTATGAGATGCGACCATACCAAGTTACAGACGTAAATAATAAGTTTTCTTTTTGTGATTATAAGGCGGTTAGAATTATAACTTCTACAGTTATGATGATATGTAGTTTGTTTTATGTTTTCTTTCTTATGGATAAGTTTACATGGGAAAAAGCTATGGTAGTAATATTAATATGTTTATATAAAATGATGGATGGACTTGCAGATGTGTATGAAGGCGCTTTTCAGAAGAATGGCAAGTTACATGTAGCAGGCAAATCATTATCTTTTAGAACAGTAATGACTTCAGTAGCATTTATTTTTACAATAATAATTACTAAAAATTTAATTATTACTTCAGCAGTTACTTTTATTGTTGCAGTTATTGGATTTATGTTGTTTGATATAAAGATTATAACTGCATTTGAAAAAGAAAGAATAAGATTTAGATTCGATAAAATATTAGAATTACTAAAAGAATGTTTTCCGTTTTTTGTTGGATCATTCATGTCTATGTATATATTTAGTGCGGTTAAATACTCAATAGATGGAAACATGGCTTCAAAATATTTAACATACTTTAATATAATATTTATGCCTACATTTACTATAAGTCTATTTAATGGATTTATATTAAAGCCTTTGTTAACGACACTTGCTACAAGCTGGAAAGAAGGAAAAGTACATGAATTTAAAGCTGTAATATTAAAGATTCTATTATGTATAGCTGGATTTACTGTTGTAGTGACTATAGGAGCATATTTGTTAGGGGTTCCAGTTTTATCTTTGATATATGGGGTGGATATTTCGCCATATAAGTTTGAATTATTATTGTTACTTGTTGGTGGAGGCATAAGTGCGGCTAGTACAACATTCTATTATTGTTTAACTGTAATGAGAAAAACAAAAAGTATTTTCTTAGGATATATAACTACATTTATTATATCATTTGTATTGCCAAAGTATTTTGTAATGCAATGGGGGATAACTGGTGCAGCGATATGTCATTGTATATTAATGATAATAATGTCTTCTTCATTTGCTACATTAGCTTTAATTAATTTTAAAAAACATATTAATGGATAATATATAAGAAATAAAAAAGATGAGATATAAAAATCTCATCTTTTTTATTTCTTATATACTATAAAACCTATTAATATAGCAATTATTGTTGGAATTAACCAAGCAAATCCTAAACTAGCTAACGGAATGAAACTTAAATCAAAAACTTTTATTTCAGCTAAAATACCAAAAACAAGAGATGTATAAATTCCAAGTCTTGTAGCTTTAATATTTGTAAGATACTTATTTAATAATGTAGTAACAATTAATGTTATAGCTACAGGATATAATATGTTAAGAATAGGACCAGATATTTTTATAATATTATCAACGCCTAGTGCACCAATTACTATACTTATTATAGATATTACTACTGCATTAACTTTGTATGGAAGTTTTCCTTTTGATACTTTTTCAAAGAAGCTTGATCCAGCTGTTAGTAAACCAATAGATGTTGTTAAACAAGCAAGACTCATAGCTATTGCAATTATTGTTCTTCCTATATTGCCCAATACTCCATGAGCTATAAAAAGAAGTAATGAAGTTTTTGAAATATCTGTAGATACAAGTGTAGTTGTTTGTGCACCAAGTACAGTTAGTCCACCATAAACAAATGCTAATCCTAAAGCCGCTATTATACTAGCTCTTAAAGCCATAGGAATCATTTGATCTTTGTTATAACCTTTTTCTTTTAAACTATTGGTTATTACTGCTGCAAAAAGTAATGCAGCTAAAGCATCCATGGTTTGATATCCTTCAATTAGTGAAGTTGATAAAACAGATGTAGCACCGGTAGTGGTAATTTCACCAAGAGGAACTAAGATTCCTTTAATAATTACAAAAGAAAGTATTACTATTAATGTTGGAGTTAAATATTTACCAATTGTATCTATAACTGAAGATTTGTTTAAAACAAAAATCAGATTAAAAGCAAAGTATATAATCATAAATAAAATTGGTGAGAATGATGGAAATAATGGTTGTATAGTTATTTCAAAAGTTGTTGCTGCAGTTCTAGGGATACCTAGCATAGGTCCTATTGCAATAAATAAAATTGAAGCAAAAATAATTGAAAATTTAGGTCCTATTTTAGATGCTATTGTTTGAAAGGTTCCATCTCCTTTTAAACATGATAATATAGCTAGCAGTGGTAACCCTACTCCTGTTATTATAAAGCCTATCATTCCAATTATATATTCACTTCCTATAGCGTGTCCTAAATATGGGGGGAAAATTAAATTTCCAGCACCAAAGAACATAGCAAATAGTGCAAAACCTATAATCAATATATCTTTATTTTTATTATTCATCTTAAGTCCTCCTTCAACAAATGACTGTACTATTAACAATAGTACCATTTAATTTTATAGGTATCAACAAAAAGATACAATATAAGACAAAAGACTGAGAAATTAATATTAAAATTAATATGTTTTTATTAAAATGTAAATATATATGCAGTTGTTAGTTTAGTTATATTTTGTTAACATAATTATTTAAATATGATAAAATATAATTATATGTAAAAGAAGGAAGGGGAAGTATTATGAAAGTTAAAAAGGCAATAATACCAGCTGCGGGGTTAGGAACAAGATTTTTACCAGCTACAAAAGCACAACCAAAGGAAATGTTACCAATAGTTGATAAACCAACAATACAATATATTATAGAAGAAGCTATTGCATCAGGCATAGAAGAGATACTTATAATTACAGGAAGAAATAAGAAATGTATAGAAGACCATTTTGATAAGTCAGTAGAGCTTGAAATGGAGTTAGAGAAGGCAGGAAAATCAGAATTACTTGAGTTAGTAAGAGATATATCAGATATGGTTGATATTCATTATATAAGACAAAAGGAACCAAAGGGATTAGGTCATGCTATTCATTGTGCAAAGACATTTGTTGGTAATGAACCATTTGCAGTCCTTTTAGGAGATGATGTTGTTGATAGTGAAGTGCCATGCTTAAAGCAATTGATAGACTGTTACTCAGAATATAAAACAACTATATTAGGAGTTCAAACAGTACCAGAAAGTGAAACTAATAAATATGGTATTGTAGATGGCATTCATATAGAAGATAGAGTGTATAAGGTTAAAGACTTAGTGGAAAAGCCAGCAGTAGATGAAGCACCAAGTAATGTGGCTATATTAGGTAGATATATAATTACTCCTCAAATATTCGAGATTCTTGAAAAGACAGAGCCTGGAAAGGGTGGGGAAATTCAATTAACAGATGCCCTTAAGACTTTAATTAGCCAAGAAGCTATGTATGCATATAATTTTGAAGGAAGAAGATATGACGTAGGAGATAAGCTTGGATTCTTACAAGCTACAATTGAATTTGCTCTTAAGAAAGATGAATTAAGAGATAGATTTTTAGATTACTTAAAAAGTAGAGATTGGGAATAAAAAAAGGAAGGTGAGAACCTTCCTTTATTTTTGTATAAATCCAACTTTCTTTTGCATTTTTCTTAAAGTTTTATTTGCAACATAAGATGCTTTTTGAGCACCAGTTTGATAAATTTCTTCAAGATACTTTTTATTAGATAAAAGCTCTTTTACCTTTTCTTGGATTGGAGAGAGCTCCCCTATAATAGCTTCAGCAACATCCTTCTTTAAGTCAGCATATCCTTTTCCTTCATATGATTTTACTAAATCTTCAGGTGAGATGCCTTTAATTGCTGATAATATATTTAATAGGTTTTTAACTCCTGGTTGTTCATCTGTATAGTTTATAATTCCTATACTATCAGTAACTGCTCTACTAATTTTTTTTCTTATTATGTCAGGAGAATCCATAATTAAAATAAATGAGTTTGGATTGTCTGATGACTTAGACATTTTTTTATTAGGTTCTTGTAAGTCCATAATTTTAGCTCCAGCTTTAGGAATATATCCTTCTGGTATTTTAAATGTAGGACTGTAAGTATTGTTAAACCTTTCAGCTAAGTCTCTAGTTAACTCTAAGTGCTGAGTTTGATCTTTACCTACAGGTACTAAATCAGTATTATATAGAAGAATATCAGCTGCCATTAGTGCCGGATAAGTAAATAACCCTGCACCAATAGATGAACCCATCTTTTGAGATTTGTCTTTATATTGAGTCATTCTGCTTAATTCACCCATATAAGTGTTGCATGTTAATAACCAACAACATTCAGCATGTGCTGGAACATGTGATTGGATAAAAAGTGTATTTTTTTCTGGATCTATTCCAGCAGCTATATATATTGATAAAAGTTCTAAAGTTCTTCTTCTTAAATCAGCAGGAGTTTGTCTAACCGTTATTGCATGCATATCTACAACACAGAAATAACAATCATATTCGTCTTGTAGCTTAACCCAATTTTTTAATGCTCCAAGATAGTTGCCTAAAGTTAAGTCGCCAGATGGCTGAATGCCGCTAAAGATTATTTTTTTGTTAAGGTTTTCTGACAATAGAAACACCCCTTTCTAAACATAAATGTAATAATTATATTATAGGATTTACCAATATAACTGTCAATTAATCAGAATTTACTATAAAATAAAAAGTCAACTTTGATAGTTGACTATTGATAGTGCTTTTTTTCTTTTCTTCTATTTTGAATGAGAGATAGTATAAAAACACCAAATGCAATTATGATTATTAGATTAATTGAAACTTCTCCATACTCTAGTATAAGAAAAGATAGAGTTAGAAAAATTACTAATCCTAGTAGCCATTTAGCTACCTTCATAAATATCCCTCCTTACATGTATTAATATTATTATGTACATAATCTTAAAAAAGATACATAAACATTGTATCGGTATATTTGCAAAAGACAGTTGTTAAAAATATAATGCTTTATGTAAATAAGTTAAGGGGGTTAGATATATGTATAATATTAATATTAGAACTAGGGATTTAATTCTTACAGCGTTAATGATTGCATTTGTATTTATAGCAACTATAATTATAAAGATACCTACTGTAGGTGGTTATGTGCATCTTGGAGATTGTATGGTATTTTTATCAGTTGTAGTACTTGGAAAAAAAAGAGGGGCTTTTTCAAGTGCTGTAGGTATGGCTTTAGTTGATATTACATCCGGATACTATGTATGGGCACCATTTACATTTATTATTAAATGGGGAATGGCATATATAGCTGGAGCTGTTCTTGAAAAGTTAGACAATGAGGAAGAGCATAAAGTAATAAAAAAGGATGAAGTTATTGCCTTTTCTATAGGTGGTATATTTATGGTAATAGCTTACTTTTTAGCAGGAGCCATTATAGCTGCTTTTTTAACAGGTAATATAGGATTGATTCAGGGGTTAGTATTAGCAGCCAAAGATATAGGTACTAATATTGTTCAAGTTTCTGTTGGAATAGCATTAGCTATGCCCTTAAGTTTGATATTAATACCTATAAAGAAAAGAATATTTAATTAGAATATGTAAACTTGATCTAAAATTACAGTGCTATTCACTGTAATTTTTTTATAAAAAAGCTCTAGTCAATGTGACTAGAGCGAAATAAGCATATTAAATTATCTTCTAGAATTCATTTTTTGAGATTTTCTTGCTCTTCTGCAATCAGGACATCTTACAGGATCATTTTCAAATCCTTTTTCTTTAAAGAATTCTTGTTCACCTACAGTAAATATGAATTCCTTTCCACAATCTTTACATATAATCTTCTTATCTTCCATTGATAAACCTCCTTAAAATTCATAGGATTATTTGACTTGATAATAATACCTCTCTTGAATTTTAAAGGGAAGTCTTAGTATCAGATAGAAAAATACCTACTTATTTTTACAATATTTATTATACCATAATTGGAATTAAATTCAATAAATTATTTATGTGTTTTAACAGCTTTGTTGTGTTTGAAGTAATGTGTGGTAAAGGCTATTACAGGGATTACAATAAATGGTATAAGCAAAAATATTTGTAATATTTTCAATGAATGAAAAAGAAAGTATTGATTTTCTGTTAAGTACCATGAACATATAAAAACAAGAACACTGAATATGCCTATAAATACTTTTTTGTTTTTTATTTTATCTTCATATAGTAATAGGATTCCATAAGAAGATAATAAGTATTTTATAAACCACATGCATACGCTTCTAAATATATAAAATATCTCACCAAATTCTAAAAAGTGTGCAATTTGGACCCTTTGAGCTTCAACATATTCTGGGTAGAATATATTTCCTGCTCTTGCAGGACCAAAGAAAGTAACTATAGAAATAAGTGAACTTATAACTAGAGAAACACAAATAATTAAAGAAAGAGAAACATCTGTTTTCAACCCTTTTTCCTTTGTTAAGAATTTCAAGAAAGGAAAAGAGATAGCTACTGAAGAAAGTGAACCAAGAACTAAAAATATGCATATCCAATTTCCTTTGGTCATACCTTCTCCCAATATTGGAAGTAAATAATTAAAATCTAAATATTTACTTACTAATGCTAATAAAGCCACATCCCCAACTAATGTAAGTGTTACAGTAATAATTACTAATATTAGAATTGTGTTCATTTGCTTTGTTAATATATATGCTGCAGGAATTATCAAAAACAATAAGCAATACCAATTAGGTGTAGAAAGAAAGAAATTAGTGTGGATAGAACTTGCCTCTACGGAAGCAGATTCAACAGCACATGAAAATAAACCTACTGCAAATATAAACATATATATTTGCCCTAACCAATTGGATGATGAAAAGAAAATATCTTTTATATTAAATGTTTGAGATTTAATACAAATATTTAAAAGATACATTGTAATAACTATAAAAATTATTGAAGCAAAAAAAGCAAGAATCCAAGTATCTCTTCCCCCTAAACGGACAAATATAGAACTATAGCTTCTAAGGGCTATCATGCTACATCCTAATATAAAAAACATAAAATGTTTACTTGATAATTTATCCATAATTAATACTGCCTCCTTTTAATTCAACATTAGTATTAACAAAAAGGGGAATATTAAACCTTCATGGAGGAATAATATCTTTAGGTGATGCTTATGAAAAAAGATATAGAATATGTAAAAAAGAGATTTGAGGGTGCATTTGACGTAAAATATAGAGAAATTATGACTTCATTAGGATTATGCACTTTGGTCTTTATAGATGACTTATGTAGCACTCAATTTATAAGTGAGTATATTGTTACGCCTTTAGGAAAGAAGGATTATAAATGTTGGAGTGTGGAAGATGTAATTCCTAATGTTTTAGGGATAAATATTGCAAACTACGCAAAGGATGTTGAAGATGCAATTCTTCATGTATTGTCAGGAGACGTTGTTTTATTATTTAATGACCATGAAAAAATAATTTATTGTGAAGTTAAAGGTTTTGTAAGAAGAGGTGTAGGTATACCAGTTACAGAATCAGTAGTTAAAGGACCAAGAGAAGGGTTTACAGAGCTATTTGTAGATAATGTTTCTTTAATTAGAAGAAAGATAAAGAACTCTGATTTAAAATTTGAACCTATATATGTGGGGAATAGGAGTCAAACTGTTGTCTGTATTTCTTATATAAAAGGAATTGCACCAGAGTATTTAATTGACCATGTAAAAGAGATAGTAAATAAATTAGATTTAAAATTTATATTAGATACTAATTATATTGAAGATGCTCTTAGAAAGAAGAAAAGTGTGTTTGATACGGTAGGGTATACTGAGAAGCCAGATGAAGTAGCAGCTAAAATGTTAGAAGGAAGAGTTGCCATATTAGTTGATGGTACTCCCTTTGTTATAACTGTACCATATTTCTTTTTGGAAAATTTTCAAGCACCAGACGATTACTACTTAAATAAGTATTTTGTGAATTTCACAAGAGTAATTAGGTGGATTGCATTTTTCTTAGCTACATTTATGCCAGGTTTGTATGTTGCAATTTTAACTCATCATTTTGCATTAATACCATCTTTATTTGTATTTAGGTTGGCTGTTTCTAGAGCAGGAGTTCCATTACCTACAATAGCAGAGGTATTGCTCATGATGTTGGCCTTTCAATTAATAAAGGAAGCAGGATTAAGGCTTCCGCAGCCAATTGGTGGAGCAATGAGTATAGTTGCAGGTTTAATATTAGGTGATGCTGTAGTTGGTGCAGGTATAGCTTCAAGAATAACAATAATTGTAGTAGCAATTAGTACATTGAGTTATTTCTTAACACCTAAGCTATATGGAGCTATGTCCATATGGTCTCTTATTATAACCGTAGTAAGTTCTATGTTTGGATTGCCAGGATTCTTTATAGTAGCTTTAGTTTTAATTGCAAAATTGGCAGATTTAGATACTGGAGGATATTCTTATTTGTTCCCTCTTGGTAGTATAGAAACATATAAGTTTAAAGATATTATATTTAGAGGGGATTTAAGGCATATATCACAACATGTAGTAGAAAAGGGAGGGGAAGATAATAATGAAAAGAAAACTAGCTAGTATTTTATCTATTATTATCTTTTCAATTTTGTTTATAGGTTGCTTTAACTACAGAGAAATAAATAAAATTACATTTGCAACATCAATAATATTTGATAGAGATGAATATGATAATGTAATTTTATACATAGACTGTGTAAGACCATATAGAAATGCCAATGAAAGTTCAGATAAAGGTAGGAGAATTATTTTTAAGGGAACAGGTAAAACTTCATTAGAAGCTATTAGGGAAATGAATGTAAAGTCAAGTAACAGAATAAACTTCAGTCAAGTAAGAGCTTATATATTTACAGAACAAGCAGCAAGAAAAGGTGTAAAAAAGTATATAGATTTAATTAACAATGACCAAGAGTTTGGCTTTAAACCATATATGTTTACGTATTTTGGAGATGTAAATACATTGTTAGATGTTACTAGCAATGATGAAGAGTATCTTGGATTATATTTAGATCAACTAGTAGAGAAAAATAGAAGTAATGCAAAAGTAATTAGTGCAAATGTTAATGACTATATAACAAAAAGTTTAGTAGCAAGCAATATAAGTTATATGGGGGCTTTTATTATAAATGATGACGCTTTAGATAAAAAAATAGAGTTAAATGGTGGCGTTATAATGAAAGATAACCATATGATAGATAGATTAGAACAAAAGGATGTAGTAAGTTACAATCTTTTAACTAGGAGAGTAAACGATGGAACTTTAGAAATTCCTAATCCAGATGAAAAAGATAAGTTTGTTACATTAGATATATTAGAAGATAATCTTGAGACAAAGGTAAGAATAGATGGAGATAAAGTAATATTAGAAAAGAATATTAATTTAAAGGTATCTATAGGTGAAATACAAGGAAGTTTAATTGTTGATGAAGAAGCTTTAGAGACTTTAAAAGTTGATGAAGAAGAAAAAATAAAAATATATTTAAATGATTTCTTTAAGAATTATAAGGAAAAAGGAATAGATATATTAGGAGTTAGGAGGTTGGTGGAGGAATATTACCCTAAAAATAGTGTTGAAGATATATTAGGCTCCACAGAATTAAATTTAAACATTAATCTAATAATAGATGGAAGTAGTTTAGTTAGAGATAGTTTATAAAAATTATATAATTAAGATAAATTTTAATAAAAAAATAGATATGATTGAAAATAAATGGTAAATAAAGTATTATATATGTATATGGAGTAATTGGATTATATTATAGTTTCCATCCATATTAGGTGGGGGGGGAAAATGGGAGAATATAAAGAGAGATATGAGAAGCTAAAGAAGGAATATGAAACATATCAAAGTTTTGTAGAGCTACAAATACAAAAATTATCTAATAGAAATATGAAATTAGAAAAAGATATGAATGCTCTAACTAATATTGTTGAAATAAGCAAGTACATAAATTCATTTTTAAGTGATGAAAATTTAATTGCTATGATAAATGATATGGTACTTGGCTTATTGGGAGTTTCTAAATCGACAATTTTACTAGAGGAAAACGGTGAATTAGTAGTTAAAGCTACTAATATAAAAGAAAAGGATATTTGCTGGAGTAATGATGAATATAATTATATAAGAATAGGAAAGAGCTATCTTATAAATTCTAAAGAACCACTAAGAGTTTATAGTGAATATGATTTAGAAATACGGTCAGCAATGGGAATGCCTATTAAAATTAGGGATAAATTTATAGGCTTTATAGTTGTAGAACATAGCATTTTTAACTTCCTAGATTTAGAACATGAAAAGTTTTTAAGATCAATAGCGAATCAAATTGCTGTTGCAATAGAAAATTCTATGCTTTATAGAGAGTTACAACAGACTGCAAAAATGGATCCATTACTTGGGGTATATAACAGGAAATATTTTTTCCAAGTTGTAGAAAAGCGTAATAAAGAAAATCCAGGTAAAGAATATGCAGTAGTAATGGTTGACTTAGATAACTTTAAAAAGTTTAATGATACATATGGTCATCAATTTGGAGACGAAATATTAATTAAAACAACTGAAGTAATAAAAAGTATGTTAGAACCTGATGATATAATGGCACGTTATGGTGGTGAGGAGATTATAATATATATTAATAATGTCCAAAGTGTAATGGATGTTTATAATAGAATAGAAGCCATCAGAGAGTGTGTCGAGAATAATAAGGTTATAAAAGACAATATAGCAAGAAGTATTACAGCAAGTTTTGGAATAGCATATTATCCTAAGGATGGAAAAGATATAAGTGAAGTAATAAAGGTAGCAGATAAGTTTTTATATAGAAGTAAAGCAATGGGAAAGAATATGGTATTAATATCAGATTTTTTGAGGTAGAAAAAAGCACTCTTAATTTATAGGAGTGCTTTTATTGTTTATATATAAGTAAAATAGATTTTTAAATATGAATTTAAATGATAAATATTTTTAAAAAATGGGAATATATATTAGTAAGGATAATAAAAGTTTCCTGATAGAAAGTGCGGGTATAATTTATGGTGGTAAATATTATCCTGTTTAAGGTGAAATAGAATCGGTGAAAAGGTAGCCGTATATTAAGTAATTATTTGGAAGTTAATAACTGTATAGGGGTGATTATAAATTAGGGCATTAGGGTAGTATTTAATGTATTAGAAGAAAAGGATATCTTTTAAATTAAATTGTAAAAATATTCTGAATATTATATAATTAGTCTAACGATTTGTATCGTAAAAAAAAATAAATAAGGAGTGGTCCTAATGATTCAAGTATTTTGTAACAAGAGAGGCTCAGGAAAAACTAAGAAGCTAATTGATTTAGCAAATGGTCAGCTATTAAGATCTAAGGGGGATTCTGTTTACATTGATGATGATTCCAGTTACATTAGGCAGGTGGACAGAAGGATTAGATTTATATCAACAGGGGAATTTGGCATAATGGATTGTGAAAGTTTCTATGGTTTGATTTGTGGGATTATTTCAGAAAACTATGATATAGAAAATATCTATATTGATGGGGTTTTAAACATTGTTTCATGTGGTATAAAGGATACAGCTTATTTATTTAAAAAAATATATGATTTATCAAATAAATACAATTTTAATGTGTATATGAATATTAATTATGCAGAGGAAGAGATACCGGAGTTTATTAAAGAATACGTCGCTTAAAATGAAAACAATTACGTTTTATATAGATTAGGTTTAAAAGAGAGGGGGGAAGCCCTCTCTTTTTCTTTCTTGATAAAAGAGGTTATTAAGGTTATACTAATAAATATATATTCAAAAATGGAATTGTATTAGGAGGTAAAAAAATGTCTAATGTATTAGATGAGTTATTGGATCGTGGATACATAAAGCAATTTACTCATGAAGCGGAAACAAGAGAGTTGCTAGAAAAGGAGAAAATAACTTTTTATATAGGATTTGATCCAACAGCTGATAGTTTACATGTTGGTCATTTTATAGCGTTAATGTTTATGGCTCACATGCAAAGAGCTGGACATAGACCAATTGCTTTACTTGGTGGTGGAACTGCTATGGTAGGAGATCCAAGTGGTAAAACTGATATGAGAAAGATGCTTACAAAGGAGCAAATACAACATAATGTTGATTCTATTAAGAAGCAAATGGAAAGATTCATAGACTTCTCAGATGATAAAGCTATATTAGTAAATAACGGAGAGTGGTTATTAAATCTTAACTATGTTGATTTCTTAAGAGATGTAGGTACTCATTTCTCTGTAAATAGAATGTTATCAGCAGAATGTTTTAAACAAAGATTAGAAAAGGGATTATCTTTCTTAGAATTTAACTATATGTTAATGCAAGGATATGATTTTTACGTATTAAATCAAAAATATGGATGTAAAATGCAATTAGGTGGAGACGACCAATGGTCTAATATGATTGCTGGTGTTGAGTTAGTTAGAAGAAAGGCACAAGGGGAAGCTTTTGCAATGACTTGTGCTTTACTAACTAATAGCCAAGGTCAAAAAATGGGAAAAACAGTAGGGGGAGCTTTATGGTTAGATGCTGAAAAAACATCACCATTCGATTTCTATCAATACTGGAGAAATGTTGACGATGCAGATGTAGAAAAATGTTTAGCATTATTAACATTCTTACCAATGGATGAAGTAAGAAGACTTGGTTCACTTGAAGGTGCTCAAATAAATGAGGCTAAGAAGGTTCTTGCATATGAAGTAACTAAGTTAGTTCATGGAGAAGAGGAAGCTAAAAAAGCTCAAGATGCAGCTAATGCTTTATTCTCTGGTGGAGCAGATATGAGCAACGTTCCAACAGTTACTGTATCAAGAGATGTACTAGGAACTTCACTTCTTGATGTTTTAGCTAACAATAAGATAGTTCCATCTAAGTCAGAAGGAAGAAGATTAATTCAACAAGGTGGATTATCAATTAATGGCGAAAAGGTTGTTGAGGTATCTAGAGTGTTAGCAGAAGAAGATTTTAAAGATGGTTCTGCCTTAATAAAAAGAGGTAAAAAGAATTATAATAAAATTGAATTAGCATAGTCTATTTTATATGAATTCTATAAAAAGTATAAAGAAGTGGGCTGTTACACTAAATAATTAGTGCAACAGCCCTTTTTTATTCTTTAGAAAATTAGAAGATTTTAATTTCTATTTTACTTGTGAAGTTATATAGTTGTTTACATTTTCAATTACTTCACTTTCACCTACATAGACAATAATATCTCCATTTTTTATAGCAAGATAAGGTCCTGGTGACAGGTATAGTTTACCTTCTCTCTTAACTCCAATTATTGTAGCACCTGTATTATTCCAGAAATTAAGTTCACCTAAAGTTTTTCCAATAATTAAGCTGTTAGGTTCTACTAAGCTTTCATAAGGAACTATTAATCCTACGTTTCTAAGTTGGGTAGCAAATTCGATAAGGTCATTAATTTTATTTTCAAGTTTACTTTCAAGTTCCTTTTTTTCTTCAATTAATGAATATATATCATGCTTAATTGTAGCAAATTCATTTTTTGTTTTAAATTTTTCAAGAAAAGAACTAGCATTAGTTTTGCTTTTTATAGTTATACCACTTTTCTCTTCAACAACTACTACGTCCATATCTTGTAGTAAAGCGATAGATCGTCTTATAGTTTCAGGAGAAACATTATAAATGCCAACTAGAGTTGAACGACCAGATAGCTTTTTACCTTCAATAAAGTCACCATTTACTATTCTGGATGCTATGTCTAATGCAATCTTTAAATAGGCAGGTGAGTTTGTTCGCCTTGACATGATGATACCTCCACATAACTTTTATATAATAAATTCTACCATATAAAAATTAGAAATAATAGTATGTTAAATATTTACTACTTAAGCACGATAAATATAATATTAAATAGAGAATGAGGGAATGAATTATGCCTGCAATTTGGAATGTAAATAATAGTTATAATGTAAATAATAAAAAATATTCAAGTAAGTTAACTTTTGAGGTAGGAGAAAAATTTAGTGGAAGAATTATTTCTAAGGGTGAAGGAAATGAAGTAACAGTAAAACTTGCTGATGGATGGCAATTTTCTGCAACTATAGATGGAAATATAGAAAGTGAAGAAAATGTTCCTTTGCAACTGCAAGTGGAAGGATATGAAGATGGAAAATTAAAATTAAAAATAGTTAAGAAAGAAGTAGAGTCTAATAATCTTGCCAATGATAGCCTTTCAGAAGTTATAGATAAAGAAGGGTTAGGTAAGGATGATGTAGATATACTAAAAAAAATGGTGAAATATAATATACCATTGACTAGAGAAAACATAACTTTTGTTAAGAGTTTACTTCAATTCAATACAAAAATTAATATGGATAATAATGAGATTGATAATTTTATATTAAAATATATTGATAGTAAAGGAATAAGCGGAGAAAGTGAACAAGGAAAACAAATAATAAATACCCTGAAAGAGTTTTTTGTTAATTTTAAGAATATGAAGCCAGAGGAAATATTATTTTTTTTGGAGAATAACATTGAATTAACATCTGAAAATATAGAAAGCTTTAAGAAACTATTCAGTTCTAATGGAAATACAGTAAAAGAATTTTTTGATAATATAAAAAAGGATTTTGCTGGTATTGAAGTAGAAATGAAAGAATTAGAAGATAATATTTCAAATTCTAAAGTTGGAGAAAACCATTTAGATAACTCTCTTAAGGCTTTAGGTGAAGAAATAAATAAAGATAAGTTAGGATATAATTCTTTAGTATCTAAGTTATATGATTCTAATGATATGTCAAAAGGAAAAGTAAGTATGTTGGCAGTTCTTAAGTCTATGACTGGCGGAGATGAGAATTTATTAAGAGAGCCTATAAAAGATATTTTAATAGGAAAAAAAGAGCAGTTTACAACCAATGAATATAATGCTGCTTTAGGTAAGATAAATAATTTATCAGATGAAGAATTTATAAATATACTGAAAGATGTATTGGGAAAAAATGGAGAGATAAAAGAGGTTTCAAAGGATACTGTTAATATTGTTTTACGTAGTTTGTTTGGTAAAGATATAGAAGTGGGAGAAGTAGAATTAAGAAAGATACAAGATGTTATAGAATATAAATTTCAAGAACTTGAGTTAAATAATGAAGGGATTAAGGAAGATAAATTAATAGGTAATAATATTTCTAACAAAACAATTACTACCTTGAAGCAGGAAGTTATTACCGAAGGAAATAAAAAAATAGTATCTGCAAATGAGCTTATAAAAAATGATATTAACAAAAAGATAGATGGTATAAAGGACATAATAAAAGAACTTTTAGTAGTATCTAAAGGAGAAGGTGAAGGAGCAGATAAAGTAATTCAATTACTTAAAAATAATATAAGTGAGTTTAAGTTGTTTAATACTATCAGTAATGAGTATTATTATTTAGATGTTCCAATTAATAGAGAAATGACTGAATATCCTTGTAAGTTAATTATCAAGGATAATAGAAAAGATGGCAAAAAGATTGATAGAACTGATGTTAAAATAGTGGTAACAGTAAAAACTGTTAATTTGGGAGTAGTAGATGGATTCTTGTCTGTAAAAGATAAAGGATTAGATGTTGAGTTAAAATGTGATAAAAATTACACGAGGGTTTTAGAACTATCAAAAAGTAAATTATCAAATGATTTGCAGAAATTAGGATTTAATATTAATATTAAAGTATCTGTGAGAGAAGAAGATATAACCTTAGCTAGTTGTAGAGAGTTCTTTAACGATAAAGCTATGAATGGAATAGATATTAAGGTTTAGAATGTTGATTGACCAGATGGAGTTAAGGATATAATATAAAAGAGAATCATTTTAGGGGGATAACATGAAACAAAGAAGAAAGGCCGCAGCGTTAACTTATGAACAAGGCTTTGATGCACCAGTTGTTAGTGCAGCAGGGGTAGGAGTAATAGCGGATAAAATAATAGAGAAAGCAGAATCAAATGATGTTCCTATTGTTTATAATAAAGAACTTACAGATCTTTTATGCAATGTAGATGTAGGTGAATATATTCCACCAGAGTTATATGATGCTGTAGCCCATGTTATTGCTTATATTACTGATTTAGATAAACTAATAGAAAGGTGATTACTTAATGGCAATTTATGCTATATCAGATTTACATTTAGCTTTTAGTTCAGATAAACCTATGGATATATTTGGTGAGAAGTGGGTACAACATGATGAGAAAATAAAAAATAATTGGATAGAAAAAGTTACTGAAGATGATTTAATTCTAATTGCTGGAGACATATCTTGGGCTATGAATCCAAGTGAAAGTAAGGAAGATTTAGATTGGATTGATAAGTTACCTGGAAAAAAGGTTATTTCCAAAGGGAACCATGATTATTGGTGGGGGAGTATAACAAAATTAAATAAATTATATAAGAGCACCAAGTTTCTTCAAAATAACTTTTATGTATATGAAGATTATGCAATTTGCGGTACTAGAGGATGGATATGTCCAGGCTCAGATAAATTTTCATTAAAGGATGAAAAAATATATTTAAGAGAATTAATTAGATTAAGATTATCTTTAGATGCAGCTAAAGGCGCTGGGTATCAAAAATTTATAGTGATGTTACATTACCCTCCTACAAATGAGAAGTTTGAAGAGTCTGAAGTGCAAAAAATATTAAAAGAATATAATGTAGAGAAAGTAATTTATGGTCATTTGCATGGGGGAGCACTATCACGTGTTTTAAATGGAAATATTGATGGGATTGAATATATATTAACGTCAGCAGATTTTATAAATTTTTCTCCTAAAAGGATATTATAAAAGAAGGTTTGAAATAAACCTTCTTTTATAATATATTTTTATATTTATATATTTTTATATTTATATATTTTTATATTTATATATTTTTATTTAGCAACTTTTTTTGCTAATGAATTTAAAGTTGAATTAAATTCTTCAATGTTACTTGTTTGAATATCCATTGTTGCAGCAATTTCTTCAGCTAAGGCAGTATGTTCTTGAGAAATAGAATTTGCTTTTTCTACTGCAGTTAATACTTCTTCCTTTTGAGCTGAAGCCATAGCAAGGTTTTCTATACAATCATTAATTTCATTAGTAGCATCATCTATAGAAGACTTTATACATTGGAAGCTATCCTTTGTTTCACTTAAGGTTTCTTGTTGGATATTTATAGCTTCATTTCCTCTATTCATTGCTGTAGAAGCGTTAAGTATATCCTTCTTAATTTCTTCAAGGATTTTAGTTATGCTTTGCACTGCTTGTTTAGAATTATCTGCAAGCTTTCTAACTTCGCCTGCAACTACTGAGAAACCTTTACCAGCCTCCCCAGCTCTAGCAGCTTCTATAGCAGCATTTAGAGATAGTAAGTTAGTTTGTCCTGCTATTTGGCTAATAGAATCAGTAATTGTATTAACAGATTCTAACTTAGATACCAATTCGTTTACTGTTGAGCTTGATACAGTAAATGCACTTTGTAAGTCATTTAAAGATGAATCTAATTTCTCAATTGAAGTTATACCTTTATTGGATAGTTCATCAGTATCATATACTTTAATTTGAACGTTAGTTACATTATAGGCTAATTTCTCCATACTATCGCTAAAGTCTCTAAGTATTGTTGCAGCGGTATCGATCTCTTGACTTTGAGAAACAGTAGCATTACTTAAAGTATTTACTGAATCAGTCACCTCATTTATTGATGAAGCAATATTATTGCTTGTATCTCTTAAAGAATTAATTTCTTGCTTTACTTGATCTGTTATTACAGATGTAGTGTTTGATTCAGTAACAGTATTTTCAACTGGTACATTAGAAGTAGGTATAGTTTTTTTATTTGTAAATAGTCCCATTGTAATCCTCCCTTTATATCCCTGTAAAATGTATTATAACATAAAAGAGTCACAAAAATTGAAAATATTACAAAATTCTCAAGTTTAGTTACCTTTTATTAAATCTTTACCTGTCCTTGCAAGTTCTTTAACGCGATAGGAAGCACCAATTGTAGTGATTACTTTTGAATACCATTGGAGAGCTTTATCATTATTATTTAATCTCCTATTCAAATCCCCAATTAAATAAGTTAGGGAATCACGATCAAGCCCATACATAGGAAAGTTTTCATTAATATAAGCATTTTCAAATGCAGTTAATGCTTGTGAAAGATATTTTAATTCTTCTTGGGTATTATTTAATAACCTATACATCCAAGATATTTTTAATAATATCATCCCTATTGTGCTATTTTGCTTTTCCATAGATAAAGCAGTAATAAGAGCTAGCTTGTACTTTTCGATAGCTAGTTCTTCAGTCATAATATCTGGATATATTCTAGGTTTCCATTTAGATGTTATATTTTTTAAAACTAAATCCTTTTGGTAACCCTTTATTTTTAGAAAATCTACTTTCATTGCTGAATATCCACAAGAGTTACAGATCCACACATCATAAAAATAAGGGTTAATACTTTTATATCGTATAAAAAAGTCACTATCTTTAGATAATATTCTTGGAGATTTAGATTTTACACATTTAATTTCAAATTTATTTGAACAAACAGGGCAAGTTATTGCTTTATCAAAAGTATGTTCTAGTACATCTAGTTGTTTCATTTACACACCTCTACATATTTCTATAATATATACTAAATTATAACATATTAAAAAATCTATTAAAGATAAAAGATTATCTACAATATTATAAGTTTTTGATATAATGTATCTGAAGGAATATACGAGGGTGATTTTATGGCTATTAATGATTGGAAGAGTTTTCTTATGCCCTATGAACAAGCAGTAGAGGAATTAAAGGTAAAGCTGAAAAGTATAAGAAAAGAATATAGAAGAAAAAATGAATATTCCCCTATAGAGTTTGTAACAGGCAGAGTGAAAGAAGTATCTAGTATTTTAGAAAAAGTAAATAAATTTGGAATTCCTATAGATAGAGTAGCATATGAGCTAGAGGATATAGCAGGAATAAGAATAATGTGTCAGTTTGTTGATGATATAGACACTGTTGTACAAATACTACGTGGCAGAAGAGACATGCAGATATTATATGAAAAAGATTATGTAATGAATGTTAAGCCTAGTGGATATAGAAGCTATCATATGATAATTAAGTATCCAGTAAATATGGCAAGTGGCCCAGTAGAGATTTTGGCAGAATTTCAGATAAGAACTCTATCTATGAACTTTTGGGCAACAATTGAACATTCTTTAAATTATAAGTATAAGCAACAAATACCTAAGGAATTAAAAGATAAACTAAAGAGTGCTGCAGATGCTGCTTTTAGGCTTGATGAAGAAATGCTTGAAATTAAAGATGAAATTAAGGATGCTCAGAAGTTGTTTGAGGTTAAGTCAGATATTATATCTAATATTATGAGTGGTATTCTTACATTAACATCTTTAGGCAGAGGAGTAGAAGCAAGTAGGCATGAAAAGGCTTTAAATAAATTAATTGAGGATGGAGAAGTGTGGGAATTAAATAATCTTCTTTATGCTATAAAAAAAGATATAGAAAAGTATAGAGACAGTTAGAAAAAAGTTATTGCAATTCTGCAATAACTTTTTATTTATTAATCTTATTACTTGATAATAATTATTAAATAATATAAAATTATAATATATTATATTTTGGGAGAAAAGCAATGGAAGATAAAGTTTTATTAAAACAAGTAAAAGAAAATCCAATGATTATAGAAAACCTAGAAAATCCAAGTTACGAGATTTTGGAGGTAGCAGTTAAGAAAAGTGGAATTGCTATTAAATTTATAGATAATCCATCTTTTGAATTAAAAAAGGAAGCAATAAAAAGCAATCCTTTATCAATAGAATATATGGAGAATTTAGAAGAAGAGCTTCAGATAATGGCTGTAAAACTTCTTTGGAATTCACTAAAGTTAATAAAAAGTCCATCATATAAAGTGCAGGAAGAGGCTGTAAAGACAAAGGGATGGGCCATTCAATACATAGAAGACCCAAGGGAGGAACTATGTATTATTGCAGTTGAAAAAGATTATGATTCTATTAAATATATAAAAAATCCATCTGAAAATGTGCAATTAAGAGCTATTGATAATTACTGGGGAGCTATACGATTTATAGATAATCCTTCATTAAGAGTAAATAGAGAAGCTATAATTAAAAGTGAGGAAGCAATTCACTTTATAAACAATTATGATTTAGATGATTTGAAGATTTTTATTGGAGATAACATAAATATAGTAAAGTATCTTTATGAATCAATAGAACCTGAGCTAGTAGTTGATGTATTAGTGGAAAAGTTAGAAAAAGATGATATAGATGAAGAGTATATGAAAGACTTCTTAGATTTAGAGGTACTTGAAATGGATAAAGGGAAATTAGTATGGGATTTTGGTAGTAAGAGAGCTAAAAAGCTAGTGGTAGATCACATACTTTCAAAATAATCAGGAGGAAGAAAAATGAAGTTTACAGAAGTATTAGACACAATTAAATTAGTAATAGAATCTAGAGAAGTACCTCTTGTTATAGGTGAAAGTGGAATAGGAAAAACTGCTTTAGCTCATAGAGTCGCTAAAGAATACAATTATCATTTGGTAACTATTGATGCTAACCTTTTAAAAGAAGGAGAAATTGGAGGACTTCCAACAGTAATAAATGGATTTACAGTATATGCTACTCATCACAAATTAGCTGAAATAAGCGAAGCAGTTAAAAAGGGGGAGGAAGTATTACTATTTATAGACGAATTAAATAGATGTGACCATGCAGTTCAGCAAGAACTTATGAATTTAATTCTTAATAGAGAAATTAATGGATATAAATTAGATAAGGGCGTAAATATAATTGCTGCAATGAATCCATCCAACAGATATGAAGGGTTTTATGAAAGCGAATATCAAGTTGTAGATATGGACCCAGCTCAAGAAGATAGGTTTGTTTGGTTACAAATGGAGTCAGATATTAAAGAATGGATAAAGTGGGGGATGAATAATGGAAATATACATCCTGATATAATTGAGTTTATATCTACATTTCCAGAATATCTTCATACACCAAGTTCAAGAGAAAGTTTAAAGGCTACTCCAAGAAGCTGGGAGAGAATATCAAAGGCTTATAAGTTATATAAAGCTAAGGGCTCTAAATATTCAATAAATACATTATTAAACGTAGTTAGAGGAAATGTAGGTGAAAGTATATCTACTGACTTTGCTAATTATATTTCTAATATTAAAAAGCCATTAATATCAATGGAAGATTTATTTGCCCATGAAGTTTTGCCAGTTGAATTAAGAGATGATTTATTAAATGAGTCCCATTCAAGATTATATATTTTAGCAAAAAATTGCTTGAACTATTTAGGAGATAACATGAAAGATTCAAGTATAGAGTTATTCTCTAATTTATTAATGGTATATCCTAGAGATTTAAGATTAGGAATAATGAAAGAGATAAAGAAGGATTATCCTAAAGATTTATATGAAAGATTATTAGATTGTGATGGATTTATAGATGCTTTCTTTAATATTTATCTATAGTCTAAATAGGTGAGAATATGACATTTATAGAAGAAAGAGATGCCTTGTTTAGCAAGGCGTTAAAAATTGAAAAAAATGAAGATATACGAGAGGACTTTAAAAGAGAGTTTTTTGACCTTGTTGGAAAAGTAATAATAGATATGCTTAGTAGTGAAGACAACTTCTTTGGTGGCTTTATGATAAAGATTGAAAGAGAAATAAGAGTTGATATTACATGGCCATTAGCAACAATACCAAAGATAAATGGGTTTACTATGTACTTTAATCCATTATTATTTCTACAATGTGATAAAAAAGAAATGGCAGCTTTATTTAAACATGAAATATATCACATGATGTATATGCATTATGAAAGAGTAAATGATCTTAAAAATAAATATAGCAATGAAGTAATATCAATGGCTATAGATATTTCTATAAATCAGTTTGTAAAGAACATGCCAATGGAAGCTTATAGGATAGATAGAGTAAATAGGGAATTTAACATTGAATTAAAAGAAAATAGAAGTATTGAGGAATATTCAAAAGAAATTCAGAATGGGCTTGAAGAACGAATAGAAAAGTCATCAAAGGATAAAAATAGTGATACTTTAGCAAGGGAAGTAGATATTGCTAAGGCTCATGAAATTTGGGATAACATAGATGTAAGTGATAATAACGTAAAAGAAAATGTAAAAAAGATAGCTTTAAGTCTTAAAAGTAGTGGAAAACCAGATGAAATATTAAAGCTAATAAGTAAATTTGAAGAAAAAGAAGAATTGTCATGGCAGAATATACTTAAGAGAATGATTCCTACTGTTAAATCCGGTTATAGAAAAACAATAACTAGAAGAGATAGAAGACAGCCGGATAGAATGGATTTAAGGGGAAAGCTTGCAAATCATATTCCGGAATTAATTATAGCTATAGATATTAGCGCTAGTATGACTGATGAGGACATAAGAAAAATAATGGTAGAAATATTAGCTATAGTAAGAAATAGAGAAGCTAAAATTACTGTAGTAGAATGCGATAATGAGATTAGAAGAATATATGCCTTAAGGTCTCCTAAGGATATAAAGCCAAGGTCAGAAAAGAATGGTTCAACTGCATTTTCTCCAGTTTTTCAATATATAAGAGAAAAGAATTTAGGTGATAGCATTGTTATATACTTTACTGATGGAGTTGGTGAAAAAGAATTAAAGGTAAAACCATTAAATAAAAAAATAATTTGGGTGTTAACTGGGGATGAAGAATTTTCACTAAAGAATCCATTAGGTGAAATACAAAGAATAAATAAAAAAGGTAAGGTAAATGAAGATAAAGTTTTTGCCTTAGATTTAGTAAGAGAAGTGGTAAGGGATATGAATAGAGAAACAACTTAGAAAGTAACTATGGTTAAAAGGGGAGTTTTATGATAGAATTAAATGAAATAGGGGGGATATAATATGTTTAAGAAGGTCAGAAGACCAGGTGACTATATGTTATTTGTAGTTGTTATATTATTGGTGAGTTTTTTAGTAAACGTTTATATTTCTATAGATAATTATAAATTTAAATATAGGGTTGGTAGAGAATCATATACAAATATAGAAAAGATTAAATCTACAAATAAAACTAATAATGAAATACTAAATAATGCTATAAAAATTGGTTGCCTAGATAACATGGAATTGTTGAAATTATACAAAAATTATGGTGAGTTATCTGATAGTATGGTTAGCCTTTGGGATGAGTATTCTTTTTATGAAGAAAACATATCTATATTAGATTTTGGTAAGAAGAAGATAGATAAAAATAATGTAGTGTTTAATGATATATATGGAACTATAGAAGAATACTTTAGAAGTTTAATGGACGAAGAGATGAAAACCCAATCATACAAAATTGAATTAACAGGAAAAACATTAGAAAACTTTAATTCTATCCTGACAATTTCTAATACTATAGATAGCTATTATGATGAATTTTATGAGAAAAACTTATCTTCAGTAGATATAGAAGATAGGGAAAAAGTTATTATAAAAAAATATTACTGGATAGAGATGTTAGAAGACATAAATGAAATTAATCAAAAGTACATAAATAGTGATTTTACACATTAGAGAGCTTTAAGGCTCTCTTTTTTTTCTTACCTTAAGTACGAAGGGAATAAATATCAACTATGCCTTTTATATAACATATTAGAAATTCGATAAAAGTGTTAAGAATTTTGTATGGAGTAAAAAGGAAATTAGAATTAAAATGAAAACGTAATCAAGACTTCGGAAGATTTCAATTATGGATGGAGGGTAAAAAATGAGAAAGATTAAAAAATTACTTGCTATGGCTACAGCAACTTTAATGATTGGTGGCTTATTCGTTGGATGTGGAGGTAAAGATGGTGGAAGTACAGCATCTGGAGATCCAGTAAAGGTAGGAGTATTCCTATACAAATTTGATGATACTTATATTTCAACAGTACGTCAAAGCTTACAAGAAATTCAAAAAGAAAATGAAGGTAAGGTTGAATTTGAATTTATTGATGGCAAGGGTGACCAATCAATACAAAACGATACTATAGATACAATACTACAAAAAGATATTGATTTGTTAATGGTAAACCTTGTAGATACTGGGGCAGCACCAACAGTAATTAAGAAGATACAAGATGCAGGAAAACCAGTAGTCTTATTCAATAGAGAGCCGGCTACAGAGTCTATAAAAGCTTATGATAAAGCTGTATTTATAGGAACTAATGCACAAGAAGCTGGTGTTTTACAAGGTAAAATTCTTACAGATCAATGGAAAGCCAACCCATCTTTAGATAAGAATGGAGATGGAGTGATGCAATATGTAATGCTTAAGGGTGAACCAGATAACCCAGAAGCTATCGCAAGAACTAAGTACTCTGTATCTACTATAAATGATGCTGGAATTAAGACAGAAGAATTAGCAAACCAAGTTTGTAACTGGCAACAAGATTTAGCTCAAAACAACATGGAAGCATGGTTATCAAGATATGGTAATGGAATTGAAGTGGTTATTGCTAATAATGATGGTATGGCTCAAGGTGCAATAGCAGCTCTTCAAGCAGCCGGATATAACAATGGAGATGCAGCTAAGACTATTCCAGTTGTAGGTGTTGATGCAACAGCAGCAGCTCAAGATTTAATATCTAAAGGATTTATGACAGGTTCTGTTCTTCAAGATGCTCCAGCTATGGCAAAAGCTCTTTATGAATGTGGTATGAATTTAGCATCTGGTAAGAGTGCTACAGAAGGTACTGACTATAAGTTTGATGATACAGGTGTAGCAGTTCGTATTCCTTATCAAGAATATACAAAGAAATAGTCTTTAAAGAAGTTAGTTAAAAGTTGCACTGTATTTTTTAAAATATAGTGCAACTTATAAAATATGCAAAAAGAGTGGTGAAAGCAGTTATGGAAAAATCGAAGTATGTGTTAGAGATGGTTAATATATGCAAAAGCTTTCCAGGGGTAAAGGCCTTAGATAATGCACAACTTAAGGTGCGTCCTGGTACTGTACATGCCTTAATGGGGGAAAATGGTGCAGGTAAATCTACATTAATGAAATGTTTATTTGGTGTTTATATAGAAGATGAAGGTAAAATTCTTATAGATGGAGAAGAATGTAAGTTCTCAAATCCAAAGCAAGCGATGGAAAATGGTGTTTCAATGGTACACCAAGAATTAAATCAAGTTTTACAAAGAGATGTAATGGATAATATATGGCTTGGAAGATATCCAAGTAAAAATGGAATTGTAAGTCAGAAAATAATGTACGAGGAAACTAAAAAGATCTTCGATGATTTAGAAATAGATGTTGATCCAAGAGAAAAAATGGCCAAGCTTTCTGTTTCACAAAGACAAATGGTTGAAATAGCAAAAGCGGCTTCATATAATGCTAAAATTTTAGTACTTGATGAGCCTACTTCATCTCTTACTCAAGAAGAGGTTGATCATTTATTTAAAATAATGAATAAGCTTAAGGAAAAAGGATGCGGTCTTATTTACATATCTCATAAGATGGAAGAAATTCTTCAAATATCAGATGATGTAACAATTATGAGAGATGGAAAGTGGATAGATACTTTGTCAGCAAAAGAACTAACAACAGATAAAATTATTAAATTAATGGTTGGTAGAGATTTGACTCATAGATTTCCTCCTAAAACTAATAAGCCAGGAGAAACAATATTAGAAGTTAAAAATCTTACAGGAGCATATCAGCCATCAGTAATTGATGCATCGTTCAAATTAAGAAAAGGAGAAATTTTGGGGGTCGCAGGTTTAGTTGGATCTAGAAGAACTGAATTAATAGAAACTATATTTGGAATAGCCCATAAGAGTAGTGGAGAAGTTCTACTACATGGAAAACCAGTAAATAATAAAGATTCAAGAGCAGCAATTAAAAATGGATTTGCATTATTAACTGAAGAAAGAAGAGCAACAGGTATATTTGGTGGCTTAGACATAAAGTTTAATGCGACAATAGCGAATATTGATAACTATAGTAAATTTGGTGTCTTAGATAATAAAAAGATGACAGAAGATACTAAGTGGACAATCGATAGTATGAAAGTTAAAACTCCAACTCAAAAAACTGCCATTAGAAGTTTATCTGGAGGTAATCAACAAAAGGTAATCATAGGGAGATGGCTATTAACCAATCCAGAAATACTATTGTTAGATGAACCCACTAGAGGTATTGACGTAGGAGCAAAATACGAAATATATCAACTGATAATTGATTTGGCTAATAAAGGAAAAGGTGTAATTATGGTATCTTCAGAAATGCCTGAATTATTAGGTATATGTGATAGAATTCTTGTAATGTCAAATGGAAGAGTTGCAGGAATAGAAGATACAGATAAATTAGATCAAGAAAAAATAATGACTTTAGCAGCTAAATATATTTAGGATTGAGGTGTAGAAGATGGAACAAGCAAAAATAAACAGAGAAAAGGTAACGAATTTTTTAGTTAATTATGCTTTATATATAGTTTTAGCAGCAATGATAGTATTCTTTATAATAAAGGAACCATCATTTTTATCAATTAGTAACTTCACAAAGATTTTAAGTCAAGCATCGACTCGTGGTATATTAGCACTAGGTGTTGCAGGACTTATAGTACTTCAAGGTACAGACTTATCAGCAGGGCGTATTTTAGGGTTAACAGCAATTGTATCAGCATCCCTTTTACAGTCAACAACTTATGCTGCAAGAATGTATCCTGATTTACCAGCCTTACCATTAATACTACCATTATTAGCAGCAATAATTATAGGTGGTATTTTTGGAGCAATTAATGGATTTGGTGTGGCCAAACTTAAAGTACATGCATTTATTATTACATTAGGAACTCAGCTTATTGCTTATGGTATATCATGTTTATATATAGATAGACCTCCACTAGGAGCACAACCAGTTGCAAATTTAGATGAAAGGTATACTAATTTTGTTAATGGATCGATTAAATTAGGAGCAATTGAAATTCCTTATTTAATAATATATTTAGCAGTTGTAGCAGGAATCATGTGGTTCATTTGGAACAAGACAAAGCTTGGTAAGAATATGTTTGCAATAGGTGGAAATCCAGAAGCAGCTGCCGTATCTGGTGTTAACCTAGCTAAAAATATAATGATAATATTTATAATTTCAGGTATTCTTTACGGTGTTGCTGGATTCTTAGAAGCAGGTAGAGCAGGTTCAACTACTACAGCTACTGGTTTAAACTATGAACTTGATGCTATAGCAGCCTGTGTTGTAGGTGGAGTATCATTTACAGGTGGTGTAGGTACAATACCAGGGGTGTTAATTGGTGCAGTACTTCTTCAAGTTATTAACTATGGACTTAACTTCATTGGAGTTAATGCTTATTGGCAATTTATAATAAGAGGATTAATTATTATAGTAGCAGTTTCATTGGACGTTAGAAAATATTTAGCTAAAAAGTAGGTGGTAGTATGAGTAATGAAATTACAAATGAAAATGCACCAGAGAAAGAAGTAAAAGAAGATTTTAGAGATTGTTTATATGGAAAGATAGATGTATCTGTTGAAAGTTTTGACAAGTTTATATTGGGACTTCTAGTTCTTTTAGGGTTTTCCATATTATTTGGAGTAATATTTTAATAGATAATAGGAAGTAGGGAATTTTTTATTCTCTACTTTTTGTCGTATAAAAATAAGTTTAATATAAAATTATTACGTTGAATATATATTAATGTGATGAGATAATAGTTTCAGGTATAAAATGTATCAAAAGAAAAAATCTATCATAAATAGGAGGTAAGTTCATGAACTTATATAAGGTATTGATAGTAGATGATGAGGAAGAAATAAGACATGGAATTATAAAGAAGATTGATTGGGAAAAGCATGGATTTATAGTAGTAGGTGATGCTGAAAATGGAAAGGATGCCATAGATAAAGTTGAAAAGTTTCAACCAGATATAATTATGACAGACATAAAAATGCCTTTTATGGATGGATTAGAATTAGGAGAATATGTATATAAAGAATCTCCGTCTACTAAGATTATAATTTTTTCAGGATCAGATGATTTAGAATATGCTCATAAAGCTATTAAAATAAATGTAGTTGAATATGTTTTGAAACCTATAAATTCTGTAGAATTAATTGAGGTTTTAAAGAAGTTAAAGAATACTATGGATGAAGAGTATAATGAAAAAAAGAATTTTGAGAAGTTAAATAAATATTATCTTGAAAGTCTTCCAATAATGAAGGAAACGTTTTTTGTTGGGACTATAGAGGGAAGGATAGAAGGGAACAGTTGGGTACAAGCAGGTAAGAAGGTTGGAGTAGAGTTTGATTTTCCATACTTTGCTATTGGTGTTCTATATAACGATAAAATTATAGATAATAGTGAGCATAAAGAAAACGATTTTATAGATATATCAATTAAACAAATAGTTGATGAGATATTAGTTAATTATTGCAGGGCTATTAGTTTTATCTATTCTGGAAAGGTTATCATAATTGGCAATCTAGATAATAAGGATGGAATTGTAAATTTAATTAATGGATTAAATGAAGTTTGTAGAAGCTGTGAAAGAGTATTAGGGCAGAAAGTATCTGCTGGCATAGGACAAATAGTTAGAGAGTATGAGGGAATTAGGTTTTCCTATAAAATGGCCAGAAATGCACTGCATTATAGAATGGTATTAGGAACAGGAAAAGCCATATATATTGAAGATGTGGAGCCAGATAATTCAGTTGAACTTCAATTTGATGAAAATGATGAGAGAGAACTATTGAATGTTATTAAGTTAAAATCAGATGAAGAAATAAAGAACTCTATAAGTAGTTTATTTTTTAGAATAAAAAAACTGTTATTGCCTTTTAATAAGTACAAAATTTATTTTATAGAAATAACTACATCCTTATTGAAGGTAGTACAAGCTTATAATATTAATATGGAAGAGATATTTGGTGAAGGATTTAATTGTTATAGTCACCTAGATGATTTTAATTCTATAGATCAGACTAAAGAGTGGTTTATAGAAAAATCAATAAAAATTAGTCATTTAATAAAAAGAGAAAGAATGGACTCCTCCAAGTTATTAATTGAAAAAGCAAAGGAATATATTAACCAAAATTATATTAACCCTGAATTATCTGTTGAAGTTATTTGTTCTCAGTTACATGTTAGTCCAACCTATTTTTCAACTTTATTTAAAAAAGAGACTGGTAGCAATTTTATAAACTATCTAACAAGTACTAGGTTAAATGAGGCAGTAAATTTGCTTAATACAACAGACTATAAGTCATATATGATAGCAGAAAAAGTTGGATATACTGAAGCAAACTATTTTAGTTATGTATTTAAAAAGAAATTTGGCGTATCTCCTTCAAAGTATAGAAACGTTAAGTAGGCAATAACTATGAAGAAGATAAATTTATATAAAAACAAAAGTATACAATACATAATTTCCATATCATTCACAATAATTGCTGTAATAGGAATGATTACGCTAGGTGAAATTTTATATATTAGATTTGTTAGATTAAATGAAGAAATAATATCTAAGAATAATAAAGCTATAGTTAATCAGGTAAATCTAAATTTAGATAGCTACCTAAGAAATATAATGAAAATATCTGATGCAATGTACTATAACGTAATTAAAAAAGTAGATTTTTCTAAAGATAGTATAGATAATGAATTGAATTTATTATATGAAACTAATAAAGACTTTCTTGTAAGTATAACGTTATTTTCAAAGTATGGAGAAATAGTAGCAGGGTATCCTTTTAAGGAATTAAAGGAATCCATAGAGCCTAGGGATAATGCTTGGTTTATTAATGCTGTAAATAAAAAAGAGAATCTACATTTTTCTACGCCACATGTACAAAATCTTTTTGTAGATCCATCATATAGGTATCGGTGGGTTGTTTCATTAAGTAGGGCTGTAGAGTTAACCTATAATGGTGAGACAAGCCAAGGTATATTATTAGTAGATATGAATTTTAGTGGGATAGAGCAAATATTTAAAAATATAGATATAAGTAAATCAGGATATGTTTATTTAGTAGATAGTAAGGGGGAGATAATTTATCATCCAAGGCAACAGCTTATCTATTCAAATTTAATGAATGAAAATAATGAGGAAACTGTAAATTATGAAGATGGAACTATAGTAGAAAGTTTTAATGAGGAAGAAAGAGTAGTTACTACAAAAACTGTTGGGTATACTGGGTGGAAGATAGTAGCAGTAACCCCTATGAAGGATATTACGGAAAATTATAGCCATATGAGAATATTTTTAATTCTAATTATATTCTTTGGGGTATTAATATTAACAATAATAAATATAGTGGTATCATCTAGAATAGCAACTCCTATAAGAAGTTTAGAAAATAAAGTTAGAAAGTTTGAAGAGGGTGTAAGAGATATTGATTTTTCTACAGCAGGTTCATATGAAGTAAAACACCTAGGTAAAGCTATAAACTCAATGGTAGCTCAGATGAATTTACTCATGGATAATATAGTTAGAGAACAAGAGTTAAAGAGAAAGACTGAACTAGATGCTCTTCAAGCGCAAATAAATCCTCACTTCCTTTATAATACATTAGATTCCATAGTGTGGATGGTAGAAGGGGAAAGGTATGAAGGTGCAGTAACTATGGTTACAGCCTTAGCAAGATTTTTTAGAATAAGCTTAAGTAAAGGAAAGAATGTAATAAGGCTAAAGGATGAATTAGAGCATGTAAGTAATTATTTAACGATACAAAATATACGCTATAAGAATAAGTTTTCATATAGAATACAAGCTGAAGAGGATGTTTTAGATTTAGCATGTATAAAATTAGTAGTTCAACCATTAGTAGAGAATGCTATATATCATGGTATGGAGTATATGGATGGGGATGGAGAGATAGATATTAAGGCTTATAGTGAAAATAATGAGGCTATTATTGAGGTAAAAGATAATGGACTTGGAATGACAGAAGATATTGTAGAATCATTACTTAAAAAGGTAAATACTAGCAAAAAAGGCTCTGGTGTTGGACTAAGAAATGTTAATGAGAGAATAAAATTATATTTTGGGCCTATATATGGACTAGAGATTAATAGTGAGCCAGATGAAGGAACCTCTATAAAAATACACATACCTATAATAAGGTATGATGACTATGAAAGGGGGGAAAACAAGAAAAATGAGTAAACAAAAGAAGAGGATATTTGTAATCTTTATAGGAATAGCAATAATACTATTTTTGTTTATTCTAGACTTTTTATTAAGACGGGATAATAGGGAAGTTATATATAATATTGCTTATATATCGGATGCAAGAAAGAGTGAAGATATAAAAGTAATAGCAGAAGGTATAAGTCAAGCTGCCAAAGACATGAGAGTAGAAGTTAAAAGTTATGTTTTAGTAAATAATAATGAAGTAGAAGCTCAAATAGAGTTGATAAAAAAAGAAGTTAAAGGTAAGGTGGATGCAATATTATTGAATCCAACAGATAGTAATAAGTTAAGTGACACCATTAAAAAAGCATATAAAGATGTTCCTATTGTCTTAATAAATTCTGCAATTACTGGCTTTGATAGTATACCTATAATTTCTTGTGATAATGAAGAAGTTGGTAAAGAGATTGCAGATGAAATCATTAGAAATGGAAATACAAGAAATAACATAGGAATAATAGTAACTAATAAAAATAAAAGTAATTTACAGGATATGTATAGAGGATTTTTATCAGAAATAAACTATAGTAAAAATAATTGTAAAGAGTTAAATATAGGGGAGAACATTAATACTTATAGTCAACAGATAAATAGTTTTATAAAGTCAGAAAATATAGATGTGTTAGTTACATTTGAAAGGGATATATTAGAAGAATTAGCTCAGATAAAAAAAGAAAATAAATTAGAGTTAGAGTTGTATGGAATGGGGAGAACAAACAAAATATTATCTTATTTAGAAGAAGATATAATTAATTCGGTTGCGGTACAAAATGAATTTAATTTAGGCTATTTGGGGGTAAAAATAGCTGTAGATAAACTAAATAATAAAGATACTAGTGGTAAAACAATAGATTTTTCTATTATTAATAAAAGTAATATGTATCGGGATGATAATCAAAAAATACTATTTCCTTTTATAAAGTAGGAATAATATGGTTAGGATGGTATAAAGATGAGAAAGAGTATGAGAAGATTTATATTAGTATTATCAACTATTTATATGTATAGTTCATTAATTTCATGCAATAGCCGTAATAATGAAGAGGAAGATGTAAATGATATAAAAATAGGAATAAGTGTATATGAGCAAGATGACATTTTTATTTCTAGCATTATATCTAATATAGAGAATATAACAAAAGAAAAAAGAAATGAGGGGGGTTATAATATAACTTTAAATGTAGAGGATGCAAAGTCTAACCAATATAATCAAAATGAACAGGTAGACATGTTTATTGATCAAGGATATGATGTAATGTGCGTAAATCTTGTTGATAGAAGATCTGCTGCAACAATAATTAATAAAGCAAAAAATGCTAATATACCAGTTATCTTTTTTAACAGAGAACCAGTAGAAGAAGATATGAACATGTGGAATAAAGTATATTATGTTGGGGCACAAGCAGAACAATCAGGAATGATGCAGGGAGATATAGTAATAGAAAAATATAATAATAATCCAAGTGATGTTGATAAGAATGGTGATGGAAAAGTACAGTATGTTATGTTAGAGGGAGAGCAAGGACATCAAGATGCTTCAATAAGAACTGAATATAGTGTAAAGAGATTAGTAGACAGTGGAATTAAAGTGGAAAAGTTAGGTAGTGAAGTTGCTAATTGGTCAAGAACTGAAGCATCAGAAAAAGTGGACAGATGTATTGAAAAATATAATGATAAAGTAGAGCTTATTATTAGTAATAATGATGATATGGCTTTAGGAGCAATAGATGTATTAAATAAGTCTAAAATCAAAAATAATATGCCTTTAATTGTAGGAGTAGATGGAATTAAGGATGCGCTAAAAGCGATAGATAATGGAGAAATGACAGGGACAGTAATTAGTGATGCCTATAAACAAGGAAAAGCTATATTTGATACTGCTTTGAGAGTGTCATCAGGAAATATATTAGATAATTATAATGGTATAGATGCAAGATATATAAGAATTCCACACGTGATTGTTACAAAAGAAAATGTAGGGGAATATATTAAATAAAAAAAGGATGTTGCTAAAGTTGCAACATCCTTTTAGTATGTTTTAATTAGTGACAACCGCCACCGCAGCTTCCGCATCCGCTACCTTCTGGAGCGATTACAGGCTTTAATGAAAGTCCTCTACCTTGGTTTTCTTCGCTTGAAACGATAATGAATCCACCGAATTCATCAACTAAGCTCTTTTCCATAATAAAAGTAATGTCGTTAACAACTTCTGTCACATCTGCATCTGTTGCTTCACTTACAGAAATGTTAAAAACAGGACCGCTACATGCATATCCTCCTAAGTTGATTCTAATATTATATGATTCAACTTTGTTTTCATCTAAGAATTCCTTAAATTCTTTATATGCTTCTTCGTTTATAGTTATATTTTTCATTAAATTCACCTACTTATAGTTTCTATTAATTGATAATATATATCACTACACCTAGTATAACATAACTTCAAATTTTTTCAAGAAGTTTTTATATTAATACTATTCATGGGTATTAGTTATGGTTATAATATTATCATGTATAGTTTAACTAATATGTTAAGCTATTATACTCTAAATACAAAAAATTACAGCAAGGGGAATTAATTTAATGATACCGTATAATAAAGAATTTATAATAGATAAAATAAAAGAGTATGAAGATAAAATAGATAGTGGAGTAATAGGGAAATTTGAAATTTTAAAAAGAGATTCTTTAAATGGTAAAGTTGAAGGATACTTATATACGAAAAATGATAATGTTATTGGACCAATACCAGAGTTAATAGGAGAAAATAAAAGAGTTTGGATGAGATTAAGTCCTAAAGAAATAGAAGGATCATATGAATTTATAAAGTTTGCAACTGGCAAAGTTGGTGTTGTAGGTTTAGGATTAGGATATGTAGCTCAGGAGTTAGCCAAAAAGCAAGATGTTGAAAAAGTAGTTGTGTATGAAATTAGTAAGGATGTAGTTGAGCTTTATAAGAGAAATTTTGGAGAAAATGAAAAGATAGAAATTATAGTAGGCGATGCATTCAATGCCTCAAAAGATAGTTTTGATTTCTTTTATACAGATATATATGAATATAAACTATCTATGCAGGTAGTAGAAGATTACATTAAGCTTAATAAATTACATGATATTAAAGAATATTCCTTCTTTGGTATGGAACACTTTTTATTGAGCTGTAAATATGATGAAATAGTTTGGGTATATGTACCAGAGACGTGGATGGCTATGTGTAAGGATTTATCAGAAGCATTAGATCAATCAGGATATATTAAATTTTATGAGCAGTTAGATGAAGAACTAGTAAGTAAGGTTTTAGCTGGATTTAAAGAGGTGCTTAACCAAGGGATGGAATAGTTAATAGCAGTGATATCATTATTTACGGCTATAATTAATGGTTGTTAGTGCACAAAATAAAGAGTGTATCTAAATTTTTAGATACACTCTTTTTATTATTTAACAACTATATTAACTAATCTACCTTTTATAACAATTACCTTAACAACTGTTTTTCCTTCAGTATTTTGTTTAATAACATCATCATTTAAAGCTGCTGATTTAATTCCTTCTTCATCAAGGTCAGAAGCAACATTTATTCTATTTTTTATCTTACCATTAATTTGTATAGCTATTTCTACTTCATCCTTAACTAGAGCCTTAGGATCAAAAGTTGGCCAAGCTTCATTAAATACTGATGTAGCGTTGCCAGCTAAGTTCCATTGTTCTTCAGAGAAGTGAGGAGCAAATGGTGCAAGTAATCTGATGAAGTCTAAGATAACTTCCTTTAAGAAATCAAGGTTCTTAGTTTCTTCTTGCATGTATTTTGATAATGCATTTACGAATTCCATCATTCTTGCTATAGCTGTGTTAAATTGCATCTTATCTCCATCTTCAGAAACACCCTTTATCGCAGTATGTCTCCAGAAGTTTAGTTCTTTTTCAGCCTTATCTATAGTAGACTTACCATTTCCAGCTTTAATAGCTTCATTAGCAGAATCAAGAGTTCTTTCAATTCTATCTACGAATCTAGCAACAGACTTAATTCCGTCATCACTCCAAGCTCCACCTTCTGTGTAAGCAAAACCAAACATTAGGTACATTCTAAATACGTCTGAACCATGTTGCTTGATGTAATCATCAGGAGAAATTGTATTTCCCTTAGATTTACTCATCTTTAGACCATCAGGTCCTAGGATTAATCCTTGGTGAGTAAGAGACGTAAATGGTTCATCAAATGTTAAATATCCCATATCCCTTAATGCCTTAGTTATGAATCTAGCATAAAGAAGATGCATACAAGCATGTTCAGGACCACCAACATATTTATCAACAGGTAGCATCTTATTAATTATTTCAGGATCAAATGCTTTTTCTGAATTTTTGCTATCAGGATATCTTAAGTAGTACCAAGATGAACATACGAAAGTATCTAAAGTGTCACATTCCCTTGTAGCTTCGCCACCACATTGTGGACAAGTACACTTCTTAAATTCTTCACTCTTAGCAAGTGGTGATTTTCCATCTGGAGCAAATTCAACATCATAAGGTAACTTAACTGGAAGTTGATCTTCTGGTACTGGAACAGTTCCACATTTATCACAGTAGATCATAGGAATTGGAGCTCCCCAGTATCTTTGTCTTGAAACTAACCAATCTCTTAATCTAAAGTTAACCTTCATTGAACCTAAGTTTTTAGAAGCTAGTTTTTCAACTATCTTTTCCTTAGCTTCAGCTGTTTCTAATCCATCAAATTCACCTGAGTTAACTAAAACACCATGTTCGCAGTATGGAAGTTCAGTTTCTTCACCATTTTTAGCTGCAATAACTCTTTCAATTGGTAGATTAAACTTTGTAGCAAAAGCAAAGTCTCTTTTATCATGAGCTGGAACTGCCATAACTGCACCTGTACCATAAGTTGCAAGTACATAATCAGAAATCCATATTGGCACTTCTCTACCATTGATTGGGTTAATAGCGTAAGAACCAGTGAATACACCAGTCTTTTCTTTAGTGATTGATTGTCTTTCAATTTCACTTTGCTTAGCAGCAAGTTCTTTATATTCTTCAACAGCAGCCTTATTCTCTTCAGCAGTAAGCTTATCTACTAGCTTATTTTCTGGAGCTAAAACAACATAAGTTACACCATTTAACGTATCAACTCTTGTAGTAAATACATCAAAGCTTAAATCAGAGTTTTTAACTTTGAAAGTAACTTCTGCACCAGTAGATCTACCAATCCAGTGCTTTTGCATAGCTACAGTTTTTTCAGGCCAATCTAAATCATCTAATTTATCTAATAATTCATCAGCATAATCAGTTATTTTTAAGAACCATTGAGTAAGTTCTTTCTTAGTAACTTCAGTATTACATCTTTCACAAGCACCATCAACAACTTGTTCATTAGCTAAAACTGTATTACAAGATGGGCACCAGTTAACAGGTGCATTCTTTCTGTAGGCTAATCCTTTTTTATAAAGTTGAAGGAATAACCATTGAGTCCACTTATAATATTCTGGATCACAAGTTACTACTTCGCTTTCCCAGTTAAACATAGCTCCCATAGCTTTTAATTGTTGTTCCATAGTTTCTATATTCTTATAAGTTGAATCTTGAGGGTGAATACCAGTCTTTATTGCAAAGTTTTCAGCTGGTAAACCAAATGCATCAAATCCCATTGGTTGGAATACATTATACCCTTGCATTCTCTTAAGTCTAGCCCAAGTATCAACTGGTCCATAGTTAAACCAGTGACCAGCGTGTAATTGGCTACCTGAAGGATAAGAGAACATTTCTAAAGTATAAAGTTTCTTATCTAAATTTTCAGGATTAAACTTATATAATTCTTCTTTTTCCCATTTTTCTTGCCATTTCTTATCAACAGCAGTTCCGTAGTTTCCCATTAAAAATCCTCCTTAAAATCTGTTATAAAAATAAAAACCTTTCATCTCTATATTAAGAGACGAAAGGTAAAATTTCCGTGGTACCACTCTTATTAGGATAAAAAATATCCTCACTCAATAACTATATCGGGCTTACCCGTACTTGTTTTTTACAAGTATGCTCATAGACAAGTTCCCAAGTTTACAACACTATTTTGCACCAACCAATAGCTCTCTGAAGTTATAATTAAATGGTACTACTTCTAATCAACGCACTAAAATATTCAATAGTATAAATAATTATATATTTTATATGAGTTAAAGTCAACTATAGTCTATTTATAGTGTAACCTCTCTTTTCTAATTCTTTTAAAACGCTATCTTCTCCAATAAAGTGCTTGCATCCAACAGCTATAGTATGATTTTTTCCATCTTCTACTAGTTTATCAATATTTTCTGCCATTTTTATATTTCTTTGAGTAACTAAAGCATCATAGAATTCAGGAACTTCCTTCTTCATATTAGCCACATCTTCTTCTAGAAATTCTATATTACCTTCAACATATGCCTTAAAAGTATCTTTTAGATATTTAATAGTTTCTTCTTTTTTTGTAGAATCAGTAACTGTTGATATAGTAGCTTTTACATCATCCCAAGTATATAAGTTATTCAATAAATCAAGTTGGAAATCAACACTTTCAAGTTCATGAATTTCAATACCTTTTTCTTGAGATTTTTTTATTAGTAGTTCATCAAAAGAAGTAGTATAATTTTCCCTTTGATACATAGTACTTTCAAGTATAGATACTATACCAGCAGGAGTTAATACAGATAAAGCACTAATGTTCATATTGGATGGTGCTAATATTTCATTAACTTTTTTTATTTCATCTTCAGTCAATTGATTTTTAGCTGTTTTATCTGAAGTGTTTAGCAATTTATCTTGAGAAGCAGTAACTTTAGCCATATCAGTAATATCAGCTTCTACAGATAGAACATCTGTATTTTTCAATATTTTAGTTACTTTTTTATTGAAGAAGTTATGAGTGCTAGGAGCAGGATGCATAGTACCAATTAAATTAATTGTTACATCCCCTTTAGTAGCGGTCCATAAATATCCTTCAGCTACAGGTGTTTTATCTCCACATCCAATTAAACCGGCAAGTGCAAAAATACCTAGCAATAAAGTAGCAAATGGTTTTATAAGCTTTTTAGTAATCTTCATGTTAAATTCCCCCCTATAATCAAATCGATAAGTTAATTATACCAAATATTTACATGCGACACACGCTTTTATATACTGCCGAGTACACCAAGTGTAGTAAATAAGGTAAATATTATAAACATGATAATTATAAAAAGTATAAGCTTAGATAAAGTTTTTCTTTTTGGAATAGTATTTGGAACATTCAAACTTAATAATGTAGATAAAATATCTTGGATATCTTTAGGGTCTTTTGGATTATCTGAAACAAAATATAGTTTATTAGAAGAAGATGGAGTGTCTTTTAATTGTAGAACCAAATTTACATTACTAAATTTCATATTATCCTTATAGGAATTTGATAAATATACAGTTTCAATTTTTTCTATAGGAATTACCTGTTCATTAATAGTTTTAAAAGTATTACTAAATGAATAAAGATATATATTTTTAGGAGTTATATACATTTGGTAGTAGAAAAGGGTTTCTCCCCAATAAGGAGCAACATCATTAAATTCCATACCAGCACCAATATTTAAAAATTTTGAGGAGAGAACTTGTTCATTTTTAGGAGTGAATTTTTTATTAAATGCAGAAATAACTAATTTTTGTAGGACTTTTGCGTTTTTAATTAAGTGTATTGTATAATCTCTTTCTGCTCCGAGACTTAAATAGGTTGAATATATATTAGATGGGGAAAAATCTATATCTAAATCAGTATTATTAACAAAACACCAATTAAGAGTGAAATTTAAAGACTTTTTTAGGCTTTCCTTTTGTTCATTAGATAAAGTAACATCAGCAAGTGACTCTTCGTCTATATCAATTAATTCATATTTATCCATAATTAAATTTTCTCCTTCATTAATTTTGAAAGCTTTGTTCTAGCTCTTAATATCCTAAGTTTAACTGCATTAGGAGTCATTTTATACAGTTTGGATATTTCTTTTATATCTTTATTTAAAAAGAAACGTTGAATAAAAATATTTCTATCTATTTCTTTAAAGTTCATAATATATTTTTTAACCAATTCTAAATCTTCTTTAGTAATTTGTTCTGATTCTATATTGTCTGCAGATATTAAAGTATTACTATCGTCATTTATGGTATTTAAGCGATGACCTTCTTTTCTTATTAAGCCTATACTTGTATGTTTTGCTATTGATGCAATCCAATTTTTAAATTTCTTATCAGGATAGTTAAAAGAATCTATATAATGCCAGACTTTAAGAAGATCATCATTAACACATTCCTCACTTAATGTTTTTGAGTTTGTATTTGTATAAGCAATTCTATATATAAGATTCCCGTAAGTATCTAGTACATAAAGTAGAGCATCTTGATTTCTATTTTTTAATTCTTTCACAAAATTTAAATCATCTATCATCTGAATTTATTCCCCCCCTATCTTAAATAAATTAAACTTTTATATAATATATCCTTTAATATTTAAATGTATTGAAAGCACTTTCATATATAAAGTCGTAAAAAAATTAAGTATGGTTTCAAATTTTTATATTATATTAAGAAAAAGTTTATTCAAAACTTAGAAATGTAGTATATAATATATAAATAAAATCATAGGGGGATAAAGATGAGTTGTTTAGGCAATATTATATGGATTATATTTGGCGGATTCTTTAATGCATTGGGGTGGTTATTTGCAGGATTACTTTGGTGTTTAACTATAGTAGGAATACCAGTGGGATTACAATGTTTTAAAATGGCAAGTTTACAATTTGCACCTTTTGGTAAAGAAGTAGTTACGGTAAGCGATAGTGCAGGAAATCTACTATTGAATATATTATGGTTATTATTTGGTGGGTTAGCATTATGTATAGGTAATTTAATAAGTGCAGTTTTATTATGCATAACTATTATAGGAATACCATTTGCTGCACAATGTTTTAAGTTGGCAAAGCTATCATTAATGCCTTTTGGCAAAGAAATTAGATAAAGATAAAAAAGAGCTGTAGTACTTTTAATTTAGTACTATAGCTCTTTTATTACTTGTTTTTATCTTGTAATTTTTTATATACGTAAAACGGTATTCCTACAAGCATTAATATAAACACCCACATTGCAGAAACTGATCCTGATCCATAGATTATGTACAGTGAATATGCAAATGCTAATAAGGAAAAGAAGGCATGTTTTATAAATTTACTAAAGCTTAATCTATTTCCTGATTTATATGTAAGAATAATTTCAGCACAAGCACTTAATGCATAAGCTGGAATAAACGATAAAGTTGCAAGATTTATCATAAAATCGAAAGCTGAAGTTAAACTTGAAACATAATTAGCAATTAAAAGTATGTTAGTACAAAGTGTGGAGATAAATAAGGCTAATACAGGAGTTTTAAACTTTGGATGTAATTTACTAAAGAATTTAGGAAATAATCCATCAGTACCAGCAGCATAAGCCATTCTTGCTGTTGTCATTATCCAACCTGAACAAGCTCCAGCGGCTGAAATAACTACTCCAAGAGATATAAATGCTCCACCCCAAGTGCCTCCAGTTATATTATTTATTATAGATGATAAAGGCGCATTAGATGAAGCAAGATCTGCTTGTGATAATCCACCCATAGCTAAAATTGAAAGCAATAAGTATATAATAGAAGCAAAAATTGTTCCAATTACTGTACTTCTTCTAATATTAACTTCAGGATTTTTTATTTCACCACCTGAAACAACAGCGCTTTCTAATCCAACAAATGACCATAAGGTAACAGCTATTGCAGGTGCAAGGGATCCTAATCCAGCAACCTCAGAAGAAGAATAAGTCTTAAGATATTCAGGGTTAAATCCAATTACAGCTATTATTAAGAATACAAGTATAACTAGTAACTTTAATGTTGTAGTAATTATTCCAATAATTCCAGCTTCTTTAACACCCTTGTAATTTATATAGGTCATTATCCATAAGAATGCAGAAGAAACTAAAAAAGCAATTAATCCATTTGAAGATAGTATTGGAAAAAAAGGAGTTAAATATCTAATTATTGCTGTTATTATTGCAGCATTACCAATCCATGAACCAATCCAAAATGTCCAAGCTACTAAAAACGCAGTAAACTCCCCAAATGCTTTATGGGTATATACTATAGGACCACCTGTTGCAGGGTACTTGGTTCCTAAGTTAGCAAAAGAAAGAGCTAGCAGAACAGAACCCATTCCTGTAATTATCCAAGCTAGAATTGTTGTTGTTGGGTTTGCTACTTGGGCAAGACTTTGGGGGGAAGTAAAAATACCTGATCCCATCATATTTCCGACAACAATAGCTGTAGCTGCAGTTAATCCAAGTTCTCTTTTTAAATTATTATCTTCCATATTTTTCTCCTTAGTTTAATATGATTAATTTATTAACAATAAAATTATATCTTCATATATAAAAGATGTCTATTAAAATAATTATTTGCAAAAAATAAGAATCTTATTATATAATAGGATAAAAATAGAAAAAAATAATGAAAAAAAGGTGTTTACAAATAATAATTATTATTATATAATAACAAATGTAGAACAGAAGAGAATAAATATTAAGAAACAAAAGATGAATTTTAAACGTTGATTAATGTTATATATATAGGAGGAGAAAAGATATGAAAAAATTTGTTTGTACAGTATGTGGATATGTTCATGAAGGAGAAAGTGCACCAGAAAAGTGCCCATTATGTGGAGTAGGACCAGAAAAGTTCATGGAACAATCAGAAGATATGGCTTGGGCTGATGAGCACAGAGTAGGAGTGGCTAAGGATATAGATCCAAGAGTTATCGAAGGATTACAAGCTAACTTTATGGGAGAATGTACAGAAGTAGGAATGTACTTAGCAATGTCAAGACAAGCTGATAGAGAAGGATTTCCAGAAGTTGCAGAAGCATATAAGAGAATAGCATTCGAAGAAGCAGAACATGCTGCAAAGTTCGCTGAATTATTAGGAGAAGTAGTAGTAGCAGATACTAAGACTAACTTACAAATGAGAGTTGATGCAGAACACGGAGCTTGCCAAGGTAAGAAAGATTTAGCTACATTAGCTAAGCAATTAAACCTAGATGCAATCCATGACACAGTACATGAAATGTGTAAAGATGAAGCTAGACATGGACAAGCATTTAAGGGATTATTAAACAGATATTTCGGTTAATAAATAGAAAAGATAGACGAATTAAAGTGGTACCTATGTCAAGGACATTTTAAAAAAGAGAGTTATGAAGCTAAAAGCTGATTTCTGTATTTAACAGGAGTCAGCTTTTTTTAATTCCACTGACAACGATCATTGTTATAATCATCTATAATTAATTGTAGTTCTTCTAAACTGGAGCAAGATTTATAATTAATTTCATCTTTCATATGTCCCAAAAATGATTCTTGTGGTGCATTATCCCAACAGTTTCCGCGTCTGGACATAGATTGTGCGAGTTTTTTAGATTTCAAAAGTTTTTGAAATGTCGGACTTGTATAATGGCTACCTTGATCTGAATGAATAAAAGCATCTTTAGCAAGTCTTATATTGGGATTTTTCATTAATTTATGTATTGTATTTATAGCAATATCTAAAGTTATTCTATCTAATAAATTATAAGCTAATATTTCATTTGTTGATGCATCTTTTATGGTAGACAAATAGACCATATTAGAATTTGAATATGGTAAATATGTTATATCTGTAAGTAATATTTTACCTGGTATATCTTGTTTGAAATTCCTATTAAGTAAGTTTGGAACTACAGTGTGCTCCTTTGTAGCTTTCGCTATGCGTTTATACGGATTAGGTTTTCTAATCGGACAAACTATATTGAATTTTCTCATTATTCTTTGTATACGCTTCCTACTATAAATTAATATCAAATTTTTCTTTCAATATCATTTTTATAGACCTTGATCCTTTTTTATAACCTCTATAATTGAAAGCTTTTAAAACATTATTTTTAATTACTGCATCTTGTTTTTCACGTTTTTTACAATTATCTTTAGATTTTAAATAATTATAATAACCGGAACGTGAAACTTTTGATACATTGCATAATTCTTTAACTACATTATTTAAAGATAGTTTCTTAATTATAGATTCTATTAGCATAAATGCTTGTTCTGCTACTAATTTACCTTTTTTCACCTGCTTTTCGTGCAGCTCTAATTTTTTTAGTAATTCTACCTCAGCCTTTAAATATTCAATTTCAGCATTTTGCTTTGCTATTATTTCATCTTTAGTGATTTTACACTGACGCGGGTGCCCACTATTATTCCGTCTAGTATTGTCTAAGCCTAATACTCCTGCGTTTCTCCATCTAGCACCTGCGCAATCTATACGTCATATTCCGATAATATCAACATTAAATTCAGTTTCCTCAAAAATAACTCTTGAAGTCTTTCCTTTACTATATTCAGCTATAAAATGTATCTTAAATTCATTAGTATATGTTATTGCTTTGTCGCTTACTTTAAGAACGTATTTATTCTTTGATAATTTATTTATTTATTTATTTATTTATTTATTTCATGATTCGAGAATTTTATTTTACTCACAACTAATTCACCTAATAAATTTATTGTACAAAAAAAGAACCTATATAGATAGACTCTCTTTTATAAGTGTCTATCTTATAGGTTCCATTTTAAATTACTTGTCTATCTTTTTTTATTTGAATAAGATAATTCTCATCTTTAAATTAAATTATTGTCTAAGAAGTTTATAAAAGAATTTAAACTGAAAATTAAAATTGAAAGTAGAAAAATAATATAAAAAAATAACAAAAAACTATTTACAAGTAATAATAATTATTATATAATAAAAACTGTAGAGAACAACAGAAAGATTTTACTAGATAAGATTAAAATATAAGGTTTGAAATATAGGAGGAGAAAAGATATGAAAAAATTTGTTTGTACAGTATGTGGATATGTTCATGAAGGAGAAAGTGCACCAGAAAAGTGCCCATTATGTGGAGTAGGACCAGAAAAGTTCATGGAACAATCAGAAGATATGGCTTGGGCTGATGAGCACAGAGTAGGAGTGGCTAAGGATATAGATCCAAGAGTTATCGAAGGATTACAAGCTAACTTTATGGGAGAATGTACAGAAGTAGGAATGTACTTAGCAATGTCAAGACAAGCTGATAGAGAAGGATTCCCAGAAGTTGCAGAAGCATACAAGAGAATAGCATTCGAAGAAGCAGAACACGCTGCAAAGTTCGCTGAATTATTAGGAGAAGTAGTAGTAGCGGATACTAAGACTAACTTACAAATGAGAGTTGATGCAGAGCACGGAGCTTGCCAAGGTAAGAAAGATTTAGCTACATTAGCTAAACAATTAAACCTAGATGCAATCCATGACACAGTACATGAAATGTGTAAAGATGAAGCTAGACATGGTCAAGCGTTCAAGGGATTATTAAACAGATATTTCGGTTAATAAAGAAAAAGATCCTAGAAGATTAATCTTCTAGGATTTCTTTTATTGCAATTAAAACAACATCTTGATGAGTATGATGAATAAAATGATTAGATCCCTTAACCAATACTTGCTTACTCTTTGAAGACCAAGTTATTAAGTCTTTTTGGGTGTTAATCCAAGCGTCTTTTTCTTCTTTACTAAAGTCTTTTTCATTTTCTGCTGTGAGAATAATTAAAGGTATATCTCCAATAGACTGAGATTTATCTAATAATTTATTACAATTATTAGACAAGTTCTTAAGTTCAGTAATCATATCTTCGTTCCAAAAGTTCCTTATAAATAAAGCTTTTTTTATTTTATTTACATCATCAGGTGTATTATTTATTTGAAGTTTATTTTTAAAATATGGAGTTAAAGTTAGTAATCTTAAGATACCTGTATATTTTAAAATTTGTAAAAAGCGAATCGATATAACACTTGTCTTTTTCTTATGTTCTATGAACCAAGGATTTAATGCATCAATCATAACTATTCCTTTTACTTCTTTAGGATATAGCTGAGCAAAGCGTAATGCCTCTAATCCTGACATAGAGTGAGCTACTATTACATATGGAGGAGTGTGACCTGATGCTTTTAGAGATTGTCTTAAATTTTCAACTATGGTATCTATATTAGCATCATATTCTACATTGTCACTAAAACCATATCCATACCGTTCAAATACTGCTGTTTTTGAAAATTTAGATACATTTTCTTGAAGCTTATAGTAATCACAATAAGGGCTAGTTACTCCATAACCTGATGTAAATACTACTGTATTGTTTCCGTTTCCTTTAGAAAATATATGAGTATTACCGGTGTTTAACTTTATAATATCTCCGGGAGCTTTCAAATTTTTATCTTCAATAAAGGATAAGGATTCCTCACATATTAAACCTATAATTAATAAAATAACAAGACTCAAAAGAATGTATAATAATAAAATAATCATAATAAACCTCCTATAATGTAATTTAAGTATACTTTTAATTTACAAAATATGTCAATGAGATTAATAGAAAGTTTACATAAGCTATATATTTAAATTTGATTACTATATTTAAAAAAGATATAATTTTAATTATTAGTATAAATAGGAGGATAGAATTATTATGAAAATAGCAATTGCTATAGGTGTTCTTATTCTAGTAATGAATATCGTCTTTTCTTTTTCACTTATTTTTATAGAAAGAAAAGATCCAACAACAACATGGGCATGGTTGTTAATAATGATAGTACTTCCTGGAATAGGATTTATTATATATCTTCTTCTTGGTCAAAATCTTAGTAGAGAAAGATTGTTTAAAGAGAAAACAGTTCTCGATGAAAATAAAAGAAGGGAACTATCAATTCAGTTTAGTGAGGCCAGTGAAGGTGATTCTGGAAGCGATGAATATTTAGATTTAAGGAGGATGAATTACAATCATTCTGGAGCTAAATATACTACAGGAAATGATATTGAAATATATTATGATGGGGAAGATAAATTTGCAAGGTTATTAGACGATTTAAGAGGAGCAAAGAAATACATACATATTCAATATTATATATTTAGAAAAGAAAGCATAGGTAAAGAGATAATAAAAATATTAGAAGAGAAGGCTGCTGAAGGAGTAGAAGTAAGATTTTTAGTGGATAGTATGGGCTCATATAAACTTACAAAAAGAAGTTTAAAAAAGTATATACAAAATGGAGGGAAATTTGAAATATTCTTTCCAGGAATATTACCTCATATAAATACACGTATTAATTATAGAAATCATAGAAAAGTTGTGGTTATTGATGGTGAGTATGGCTATACTGGTGGGTTTAATGTTGGAAAAGAATATGTTAATTTAGATGAAAAAATAGGATTTTGGAGAGATACTCACATAAGAATAAGAGGGGAAGCAGTAAATGATTTAAACGAAAGATTTCTTTTAGACTGGTGTTATGCTTCTGGAGAAAAAATAGATGATTTTACAGTGTTTTATCCAAAACATCCTTATAAAGATGGGGGGAAGGGAATACAAGTAGTTACAAGTGGTCCTGACCATAAAGAAGAATATATCAAGCATGCTTATATTAAAATGATTAATAATGCTAAAAAGAATATATATCTTCAAACTCCGTATTTTGTTCCAGATGAACCTATGTTAGAGGCATTAAAGTTAGCTGCATTGTCAGGTGTAGATGTTAGAATAATAATACCAGGAAAGCCTGACCATATATTTATGAAATGGGCTGCAAGTGCCTATATAGGGGATATTATTGAAGCTGGTGGTAAGGTATATACATATGAGAATGGATTTATACATTCTAAAACTATGGTTGTTGATGGGCAAGTGGTTAGTGTGGGAACAGCTAATATGGATATAAGAAGTTTTAAGTTGAATTTTGAAGTTAATGTTTTTATATATGATGCAAGTGTAGCAAGAGATATGGAAAATCAATTCTTTGTAGATATAAATGATTCAGAGCTTATTACTAAAGCAGAATATAATGGAAGAAGCAGTTGGCTTAAAATGAAAGAATCTATAATAAGATTACTTTCTCCAATTTTGTAAAAAAATATAAAAAAATATTGACACTGGAAGTGAGTTTGATATAATTAATGAAAAAAGATACCATGTTTTTCACGTGGGGTGGAGGATATTATGAAAGGAATTATAGAAGCATTAGTAGCAAAATTTTATAGCTTTATATATTTTATATTCTGGGGCTTTTACTTTAGCGCTGGCTACTTCTTCTGCAAAAAAATAAATAATTCTTTTCAAATGAGTATTTAATAATTTAAGTTAAGGTTGAATATTTTTATATGTAATTATTAGAGAGAGCTCATTAAAGGCTCTCTTTTTTATTAAATAAAACTAAATTTTATATATTTTAAGGGGGCAAAAACATGATAGTAATTTTAAAACCAAACACAGAGCAAAAGGAGATTGACAGATTAACAGAGGCTCTTCAAAACAAGGGAGTTGAAGTTAATCCTGTAGTAGGAAAAGATTTAATAATATTAGGATTAGTAGGAGATACAAGTAGGTTAGACCCTACACAAATTGAAGCTAATAGAAATGTCGAAAGAGTAATGCATGTAGCAGAACCTTTCAAGAAAGCTAATAAAATGTTCCACCCTGAACCAACAATTGTTGATGTAAAAGGAAATAAGATAGGTGGAAAGAAACTTGCTATGATAGCAGGTCCTTGCTCAGTTGAAACAGAAGAACAAATTTGTTCAATTGCTGAAGATGTTAAGAAATTAGGGGCAAATTTCTTAAGAGGTGGAGCGTTCAAGCCTAGAACTTCACCATATTCATTCCAAGGATTAAAATATGATGGATTAGAATTACTAAAGATAGCTAGAGAAAAGACAGGACTTCCAATAGTAACAGAAATAATGTCACCATACGATATAGAGGTATTTGAAGAGAACGTTGATGTTATTCAAGTTGGTGCAAGAAATATGCAAAACTTTGATCTTTTAAGGGAATTAGGAAAGACATCAAAAACTATTCTTTTAAAAAGAGGGTTATCTGCTACTATAGAAGAATGGTTAATGTCAGCTGAATATATAATGGCTGGTGGAAATGAAAATATAGTTCTTTGTGAAAGAGGTATAAGAACATTTGAAACATATACTAGAAATACATTAGATTTAAGTGCTGTTCCAGCAGTTAAGAAGTTAAGTCACTTACCAGTTGTAATAGACCCAAGTCATGCGGCAGGAAAGTGGTGGATGGTAGACCCACTATCAAAAGCAGCAGTAGCTATAGGCGCAGATGGTTTAATAATTGAAGTACACAATGATCCAGCTAATGCGTGGTGTGATGGACAACAATCAATTAAACCAGATGTATATGGCAAATTACTAGAAGAATTAAGAGTTATTGCTAATGCAGTGGGAAGAGAAATTTAGTTAGAAGGATGATTATAAGTGAAAAGAAATTTATTTGTTGATCTAAAAGAAAACAGCTATAACATCTTAATAGAAAAAGGATTGTTAAGTAAGTTAGGTGAAGAACTTAAGAAGATATATTTTGGTGAAAAGATATTTATAATTACAGATGAAAATGTAGATAAATATTATGGGGATAAAGTTAAAGGTGAATTAGATAAGGCCGGTTATAAAACTAGAAAAATGGTTTTAGCTCCAGGAGAAGAGACCAAGTCCTTTAGTACATTACCAAGTATATATAATGAACTTTTAGATTTTAAGCTAACTAGAAAAGAACTTATAATTACTTTAGGTGGAGGCGTAATTGGAGACTTAGGAGGCTTTGCAGCCTCCACTTTCCTAAGAGGAGTTTCCTTTGTACAGATTCCTACATCTTTGCTTGCACAAGTAGATAGTTCTATAGGCGGTAAGGTTGCTGTAGATCTAGAAAAGGGAAAGAATTTAGTAGGAAGTTTTTATCAACCTAAAGGAGTTTTTATAGATCCTGATGTACTTAATACTTTGCCTGAAAAATTTTATAAAGATGGGATGGCAGAAGTAATTAAATACGGATGTATTAAGGATAGAGATTTCTTCTATATGCTTAAATCATTAAAATCAAGAGAAGAAGTTATGAATAATATAGAAGATATTTTATATAAATGTTGTTATATTAAAAAATCTGTTGTAGAAAGAGATGAAAAAGATTTAGGAGAAAGAATGCTTTTAAATTTTGGTCATACCTTAGGTCATGCAATAGAAAAATATTATAATTTCACTGGATATAGTCATGGTGAAGCAGTGGCTATTGGAATGTATAATATTTCTTTAAAAAGTGAAGATGAAGGTATAACTGAAAAAGGTGTATCTGAAGAAATAAAAGAAATTCTTATAAATTATGACCTTCCATATAAAGTTGATATTAAAGATAATAATAAGATTATAGATACTATTTCTTTAGATAAGAAAAATATAGGAAATGTTTTAAAGGTAATTTTATTAAAGAGTATAGGTGAAAGCATTATATATGATACCACATCAGATTTCTTTAAGGTGGTGAGATAGTGGGAGATATAAAGGTATATCCAAGTAGACTTAATGGAGAAGTGAAAATTCCACCATCAAAGAGTATGGCACATAGAGCTGTAATATGTGCAGCATTAGGAGATGGGCTAAGTAAAATTAGTAATATAGATTATTCAGATGACATAATAGCAACTATAAATGGTATGAGAGCCTTAGGAGCTGTTATTGAGGAGAAGAATGAATGCTTAGAAGTAAGAGGGATTAACTCTGAAGAGTTAAGTGTTAATAGGGATTTTGAAAGGGTAGTGGACTGTAATGAGTCTGGATCTACATTGAGATTTTTAGTACCTATTTCTTTAGCATTTGAAGGGGTAACAAGGTTTGTTGGAAGAGGAAACCTTGGAAAAAGACCGTTAAAGACGTATTATGATATTTTTGATAGTCAAGGCATAGATTATAGCTATTTAAATGGTATTTTAGATTTAGTGGTATCAGGAAAGTTAAGGGCAGGAACTTATGAAGTAGAAGGAAATATAAGTTCTCAGTTTATAACAGGTTTGCTATTTACATTACCATTATTAGATGGAGATTCCAAGATTTCTATTACTACAGAGCTAGAATCTAAGGGATATTTAGATTTAACTCTTTCTGTTATGAAGGACTTTGGCATAAAAGTTATAAATAATGAATATAAAGAATTTATTATTAAAGGTAATCAAAGGTATAGAAGTAGAGACTATAGAGTAGAGGGAGATTATTCTCAAGGTGCATTCTTTTTATCAGCGGATGCTTTAGGAAACGAAGTTACAATACTTGATCTTAAAGAGGATTCTCTTCAAGGTGATAGAGAAGTGATTGATATATTAGAAAGAATGGGGGTAGTAATAGAAAAGACTAACTTAGCAATGAATGGAGAAGTTAAGAATTTAAACTCTACATTAATTGATGCATCTCAATGCCCAGATATTATACCAGTATTATCAGCTGTGGCAGCATTAAGCAATGGGAAAACAGAAATTATTAATGCAGGGAGACTTAGAATTAAAGAATGTGATAGACTTTCAGCAGTTACACAGGAATTAAATAAATTAGGAGCAAAAATTACTGAAAAGCCAGATGGATTAATTATAGAAGGCGTTAGAGAACTAGAAGGTGGAGTAGAGGTTTGGAGTCATAAGGATCATAGAATAGCAATGACTTTAGCTATTGCTTCAACAAGATGTAAGGCTCCTATTGTTATAAAAGATTATGAGTGTGTATCAAAATCATATCCACACTTTTTTGAAGATTTTAAGAAGTTAGGAGGAAGATTAGATGAGTGGTATGTGGGGAAGTAACATAAAGGTATCCATATTTGGAGAGTCCCATGGAAATGCTATAGGAATAACTATAGATGGTCTTCCTTCAGGAATAGAATTAGATTTAAATAAAATAGATGAGGAAATGAAAAGAAGGGCACCAGGGAGAAGCAAATTATCTACTCCAAGAAAAGAGAGTGATGTTCCTGAAATTCTAAGTGGGTTTTTTGAAGGTAAAACAACCGGGACACCCCTTTGTGGAATGATAAGAAATAGCGATACAAGATCAAAAGACTATGGGAAGTTAAAGGATTTAATGAGACCAGGTCATGCCGACTACACAGGTAATATAAGATACGCTGGCTTTAATGACTACAGAGGCGGAGGGCACTTCTCTGGAAGAATTACAGCACCTTTAGTATTTGCAGGAGCTATCTGTAAACAAATATTAGAAGCTAAAGGGATATATATTGGTGCTCATGTAAAGAAGATTAAGAGTATAAGTGATGAATCTTTTGATTATACCAACATATCTAGGGAACTATTAGATGAACTTAGGAAGAAGGAATTACCTTTATTAAAGCCTGAGAAGGAAGAGGAAATGAGAAAGATTATTTTGGAAGCTAAATCTAATGGAGACTCTGTTGGAGGAGTAATTGAATGTAGTGTTATAGGGATAGAAGCAGGACTTGGTGATCCATTCTTTGATTCAGTTGAATCAACATTATCGCATCTTTTATTTTCAGTTCCGGCAGTTAAAGGAGTAGAGTTTGGATTGGGTTTTGATATTGCTGAATTATATGGTTCAGAAGCTAATGATGAGTTTTACTATGAAAATGAGGCAGTAAAAACAAGAAGTAACAATAATGGTGGAGTACTAGGTGGTATTACAAATGGTATGCCTATTATATTCAAATGTGCTATAAAGCCAACTGCATCCATAATAAGGCAGCAAAATACAATCAATATAAGAGAACATAAAAATGAATCTTTAATCATTGAAGGTAGGCATGATCCTTGCATAGTCCAAAGAGCTATACCTGTAGTTGAGGCTGTGTGTGCAATAGGAATTCTTGATTTAGTAAAGGGGCGATATGGATGGGAGCTTTAGATGACTACAGAAAAGAGATTGATGATATAGATAGAGAGCTTACTGGCTTGTTTGAAAAAAGAATGAACGTCGTACTTAATGTTGCTAAGTATAAAAAAGATAATAAATTAGAAGTTCTTCAAAAAGGAAGAGAAACAGAAGTAATCCAAAAAGCAGTAGATGCATTAAATAATAAAGACTATTCAGATGAGATAGTTAGATTTATGAATGCAACTATGGAAATAAGCAGAGGGCTACAAAAAAGAAAAATCCAAGATGAGGAAAAGTTTAAGGATATAAATATAGAAAGAGAAAGTATTAATAAAAATAAGAAGGTCGGATTTCCAGGAGTAAGTGGTGCATTTACAGAAGAAGCTTTAATAAAGTTCTTTGGAGAAGAATGTGAAAGAAGTGCTTATGAAGAATTTGAAGATGTATTTATTGCTCTTCAAAATGGAGAAGTAGATTATGGAATTATTCCTATAGAAAATTCTTCAACAGGAGCAATATCTGATACTTATGACTTATTAAGAAAATATGGATTCTATATTTTAGGTGAGGAATGCATTAGAATCGAACAGCACTTAGTAGGATTAGAAGGTTCTATAGTAGAAGAAATAGATGAAATATATTCCCATCCACAAGGTATTGAACAAAGTAGTGAATTCTTAAAGCAGTATCATCATTGGAAGCTTATACCTTTTCATAATACAGCAATAAGTGCAAAGCTTATTAAAGATCTTAGTGATAATACAAAGGCAGCCATTGCAAGTAAAAGAGCAGCTGATATTTATGGACTTAAAATAATAAAAGAATGTATTAATAATCAGAAGGATAACTTTACAAGATTTATTGTTATATCAAGAGAGCTTAAGGTGGTAGAAGAGGCAAATAAGGTGAGTGTAGTTTTCTCACTTGAAAATGAAGCTGGAACATTATATAGATTATTAAGGCATTTTGCAGAAAATAATATTAACCTTATAAAGATAGAGTCTAGACCAATGAAAGATACTTCCTGGAGATATTTCTTATACTTAGATTTCGAAGGGGATATAGAAAGTAAAGAAGTTAAGAATGCGCTAAGACTTATAGAAGAAAATTCAGCATACTTTAAATTGTTAGGTGCTTATGAAAGAAAAACTAACTAAGGAGTGTAGTATGGAGTTTTATGGTTTATTAGGAGAAAAGCTATCTCATAGTTTATCACCACAAATTCATAAGAGAATATTTGATTTAGTAGGAATTGAAGGAGCGTATAAACTATTTCCTATACCTAAGGATAAGGTGAAGAAGGTTGGAGAGAGTATAAAGATATTTGGAATAAGAGGTATGAATGTAACTATTCCCTACAAGAAAGAAATTATGGATCAGCTAGATTTTATATCTGATGAATCTAGAAAGATTGGAGCAGTAAATACTATAAGTTTAGAAAATGGAAAACTTTATGGCTATAATACAGATTATTATGGATTTGGCTGTATGCTAGATATTAATAAAATTGAAGTTAAAGATAAAATAGCAGTAGTGCTAGGAACAGGGGGAGCTGCAAAAGCAGTTGTTACGTATCTTCAAGACAAAGGAGTAAAGGAACTATTTGTAGTAAGTAGAAATAAGGTGAATAATAATTGGAGCAGTGAAGTTAATCTAATAGATTATTCTGATTTACAGAGTTTAGAAGGTGACTTACTTATTAACACAACTCCGGTTGGTATGTATCCTAACGTAGGAAAATCTCCTGTAGGTGAAGAGATTATAAAAAGATTTAAATCTATAGTTGATTTAATATATAACCCAAGAGAGACAGAATTGTTAAGGCTAGCTAAATTAAATGGTAAAAAAAGCTGTGATGGATTATATATGTTAGTAGGGCAAGCAGTGAAGGCACAAGAAATATGGCAAGACATGAATATAGATAATAAGGTGACAAATATTATTTATAAAGAACTTAATGGTGAATTCAACTAGAAAAGGAGAATTTTCATGAGTATATTAAAGGATAAGGTGTTTTTGATAGGAATGCCTGGATGTGGAAAAACTACAATAGGTAAAGTGCTTGCTAAGGAACTAAATTATACATTTTATGATATGGATAAATATATAGTAGACATATCAGGAAAAGAAGTCCATGAATTGTTCAATGAAGGTGAAGAAGTATTTAGAAAGTGGGAGACAGAAGCTTGTAAAGAACTTTCTAAAAAGAGAAATAGTATTATTTCTACTGGAGGAGGAGTAATAAAAACTTCTATAAATAGAGAAATACTAAGAAGTAATAGCTTAGTAGTGTTTATAGATAGACCTGTTGAAAATATTATTGGAGATGTAGATATAAATTCAAGACCTTTGTTAAAAAATGGAACTAGTGAAGTTTATAAGCTATATGAAGAAAGATATGAATTATATAAAGAAATTTCACATATAAAAGTTTTAAATGATGGAGTTATAAGAGATACCATTGATAATATTAAAAAAAGCCTTAATGGTAGAATCAAGGAGTAAAGTTATGAAGATCATGGTTATTAATGGTCCTAACTTAAATATGTTAGGTATAAGAGAAAAAAATATTTATGGAACAAAAGATTATAAAGGTGTATGCAAATACATAATGGATGAAGGTGAAAAAAGAGGTCACCAAGTAGAAATTTTTCAAAGTAATATAGAAGGCGAAATTATTAATTTTATTCAGAAAGCTTATTTTGAAAAATATGAAGGGATAGTAATAAATCCAGGTGCGTTTACTCACTATAGTTATGCTATTCATGATGCAATTAAAGGAGTGGACATACCAACTATAGAAGTACATTTATCTAATGTGCATAAAAGAGAAGAATTTAGAAAGATTTCAGTTACTGCACCAGCATGCGTAGGTCAGATAGCTGGTTTTGGAGAAGTTGGATACATACTAGCAATTAATGCATTAGAAAGTATGTAAAAAAACTAATATGTAGGATAGTAGGATTGTTTTATACACCTTTGTGGCATTATAATTTATAATATGTAATTTAAATGGAGCAAAGGTGGTAGTAATAAATATGGTTAGTACAGGAGGAATAGATATGATTATTATAATGAACCCTAAATGTGGAGATGAACAAATTAGCAAGGTGGTAAATATAGTTGAAGGAAAGGGGTTACAAACGAACCTTTCTAAGGGATCAACTTATTGCATAATAGGATGTGTTGGAGACACTGGAATATTAGATCCAGATAAGATGCTTAGAATTGATGGTGTTGATAAAGTATTAAAGGTACAAGAGCCATTTAAGAAAGCTAATAAATTATTTAAGCCAGAACCAACAATAGTAGATGTTAATGGAGTTAAAATTGGTGGAAGCCATTTGGGAATAATGGCAGGGCCTTGCTCAGTTGAAAGCGAGGAACAGATTGTAGAAGTAGCAAAAAGTGTTAAAGCATCAGGTGCAAACTTCTTAAGGGGTGGAGCTTTCAAGCCAAGAACATCACCTTATAGTTTTCAAGGCCTTGAGTTAGAGGGGCTTAAGTTATTAAAGGTTGCTAAGCAAGAGACTGGTCTTCAAATAGTAACAGAAATAATGTCTACAGATTATATTGATGATTTTGTAGAAAATGTAGATGTAATTCAAATAGGTGCAAGGAATATGCAAAACTTTGACCTATTAAAGCAAATAGGTAAAACTAATAAACCTATACTTTTAAAGAGAGGTTTATCAGCAACTATTGAGGAATGGTTAATGTCAGCTGAATATATAATGGCTGGTGGTAATGAAAATGTTATTCTTTGTGAAAGAGGAATAAGAACATTTGAAACATACACTAGAAATACTTTAGATTTAAGTGCAGTTCCTATGGTTAAGAGATTATCTCATTTACCTATTATAGTAGATCCAAGCCATGCAGGAGGATACTGGTATCTTGTAGAGCCACTTGCTAAAGCAGCTATTATGGCAGGAGCAGATGGATTAATGATTGAGGTTCATAATGATCCTGAAAATGCTTTAAGTGATGGCCAACAATCTATTAAGCCTGAAAGTTTTAAGAACTTAATGGATAAGGTTAAGGTTATAGCAAAGATGGAAGGTAAAGATATTTAATCTTATTAGGGGGATTATAAATGAATATTGTTATAGTAGGTCTTGGGGTAATTGGTGGTTCCTTTGCCATGGGACTAAAAGAGGCTGGATATAATAACGTATTTGGTGTTGATGTAGATGAAGAAACATTAACTAAAGCTAAAAGTCTAGGGCTAATAAAGGAAGGATGTAAGACTGGAGAAAGTTTTTTTAAAGAAGCTGATTTGACCATACTAGCAATTTATCCCAAGTTAGTTAAAAAGTTTATTGAGGACAATAAGGAGAATTTTAAGGCTGGCTCTGTAATAACAGATGCAACCGGAATAAAAGAAATGTTTATAAAAGACATTGTTGAAATTTTACCTGAAAATGTAGATTTTGTTTTTGGACACCCTATGGCTGGAAGAGAAAAAAGGGGAATAGATTTTGCAACTAATGATGTATTTAAAGGAGCAAATTATATAATAACTCCAATTGAAAGAAATAAGAAAGAAAATTTAGATTTAGTGGAAAATATAGCATTAAAAATGGGATTTAAAAGAGTAAGAAGGATAACTCCAGAATTTCATGATGAAATGATAGGTTTTACATCACAATTACCACATGCTATGGCTGTAGCTTTAATTAATAGTGATGAAGAAGGTAGAGATACAGGAAGTTTCATTGGGGATAGTTATAGGGATTTAACTCGTATTGCTAATATTAATGAAGAATTATGGAGTGAACTTTTCCTGGGAAATAAGAATAATTTGTTGAAAGCTATCAATAATTTTGAGTTGGAGTTAGATTTGATAAAAAAGGCGATACATGATAACGATAAAGAGACTCTTATGAGGTATTTTAAGAAATCTTCTGAGAGAAGAGAGAAACTTTAATGAATAATTATAAAAATGAATAATGAATAACTTTGGTGAAAACTCCGCTTTTGCGGAGTTTTTTATTATAAATAAAAAGAGAAATTGCGTTAGCAATTTCTCAACCTTAATTATTTATCCTTCATTAGAGAATTATTCATTTTCTTTATTTTCTTCAATTAATTCATATATTGTTTTAGAAGTTGTATCTTCCATAGTATATCCTAATAGATTAACTATTCTTTCTAACTTTTCTTCTGAGTCAGTTTCTATTTCTATATATGGAAAAGGGCAGAATGTAGTATCGTTTATATCAATTTCTACTAGTCCGTCTTCTAATTGATAGCTTTCTCTATATTTCTTTATAGATTGATGTAATTTTAGTCCTAGTAATTCATACATTCCTTCTGCTGTTTTCTTATCATCTACTTCAAATTCATATTCTTCCATCTCTTTAAATTTACCTTGGGAAATCATTTTTTTTGCTGTTATGTAGATAACTTCTTTACTATTTAATATATCAGATACAGTTCTAATTCTAGCATATCCTTTTTGAGCTAATAATCTTCCATCTTCAAAGTCGTATATATCATTTATTTGATTTTCAGCCTTAACTTTAATAGCACCATTTTCAATAAGTGTGTTTCTAATGGCAGCTACATCAATTTTTATTATTCTGGTTTCTAGTTCTTTCATAATAATCTCTCCATTAAATTGTTTTATTTACTATTATATCATATAGTTTTTCAAATTTAACAATTTCTAGTCTTGTATTTAACCTTAAAAGGAATTAGAATTTACATATTAAAATAGGATATAATAAAAATAAATAATGTATTACATTTTAGTTGGGAGGATTTTATTATGGCTAAACATTTACACATAATGGCTGAAGAAGGAGCTATAGCAGAAACTGTATTATTACCAGGAGATCCATTGAGGGCAAAGTTTATAGCAGAAAACTATTTAGAAAATGCAAAGTGTTACAATGAAGTAAGAGGAATGTATGGATATACAGGAACATATAAAGGTAAAAGAGTTTCTGTACAAGGTACAGGTATGGGATTACCATCCCATTCTATATATGTTAATGAGTTAATTAGATTCTACGGGGCTAAGAGATTAATAAGAATAGGTTCAGCAGGGTCTATGAATGAGGATGTAAATGTTAGAGATATAGTTTTAGCTCAAAGTGCATCAACTAATTCGGGAATTAATAGAAGAAGATTTCATGGAATGGATTATGCTCCAACAGCTAATTTTGATTTGCTATTAGAAGCATATAATATTGCAAAAAGTAAGGGGGCAAATGTAAAGGTAGGTAATATATTATCATCTGATTTATTCTATGATGATACTGATGTATCTATAAAGCTATGGGCAGATTATGGATGCTTAGCAGTAGAGATGGAAAGTGCAGAATTATATACATTAGCTGCTAAGTATGGTGTAGAAGCTTTATCAATACTTACGATTTCAGATCATATTTTTAAGGGAGAGGAAACTACTCCAGAAGAAAGACAAGATAGCTTTACTGAAATGATGGAGATAGCATTAGAACTAGCTAAATAGTATTTATAAATAAAAGGATATTTTGGGGGATTTAAATGAGTAAAAAATGGAAAGAAGTTATTAGAAAAATTATTTTTGTTATTGCTTTAATAGTTTTTATATGGTCAGCTTATGAGCTATTTACTATTTTTAATGAGTATAGGAAAAATGCTAATAGTTATAAGGATATTGAACAGTATGCCCCGCAGGTAATAGAGAATAATGATGGCGATCCAAAAGATAAGGAAGATGTTAAAGCATATGTATTTAAGGAAGAAGACTATAATAAGCTTTATGAGATAAATAATGAATTTAAAGGATGGATTATGATACCTGGCACTAAAGTTAATTATCCAGTGCTTCAGGGAGAAGATAATGATTATTATCTTACTCATAACTTTAAGAAAGAATATAATGCTGGTGGAGGAATATTTATATCTTGTGATAATCCGGATCCTTTTAATGAGAAAAATACAATAATACATGGACATTATATGAAGGATAAGAGTATGTTCGGTTCACTTCATAGCTATAAGGATGGTGAATTTGCAAAATCAAATAATAAGTTTTATATAACTACAAAAGATGGAACTTTAGAGTATGAGATATTTTCAATATATATTGAGCAAGCAAATACTAATCCATATAGATTTAATTTTAGTTCAGATGAAGAGTATGTAAAGTATTTGAATGAACTTAAGAACAAGTCTATGCATAAACTTGTGGATTATGAACTTACAGGTGGGGATAAAATAGTAACTTTGTCAACATGCTCATATGAACAAGAAAACAATAGGCTTTTAATCCATGGAAAATTAATAAATAAGTAGATTTAAGTATATAAATTTAATAAAAATGTAGAAAGTCTTATGAGTTTCTACATTTTTTTATGTTCTAATTGTTAAATTCACGTTATAATATTGTTAGAAAAATTAAAAATGTATTAAAAATAAGTTAAAAAGAGCATTTTGAAGGAGAGATATTATAGTGGACAAGTTCAATATGATAATTGAATTATTTGGAGGATTAGGCTTATTTCTATTTGGTATGAAACTAATGGGGGATGGCCTAGAAAATGCAGCAGGAAATAAGTTAAAAAATATTTTAGAAAAGGTAACTAGAAATAAAATTATTGGAGTATTGGTTGGAGCAGCCGTAACTGCTGTAATACAAAGTTCAAGTGCTACGACTGTAATGGTTGTAAGTTTTGTTAATGCTGGATTAATGACGTTAAGCCAAGCAACTGGAGTAATAATGGGTGCATGTATAGGAACTACTATAACAGCACAAATGGTTTCTTTTAATTTAAATCAGTTAGCCCCTATTTTTGTAGGTGTTGGTGCAATAGCATTATTATCAGTAAAGAAAAAGAAATCTAAAGATTTAGCTTCTATTGTATTAGGGTTTGGTATTTTGTTCTTAGGAATGGGAATAATGTCTGGTGCTATGAAGCCATTAACACAATCAGATGCCTTTAGAAATATTGTAGAAATAATGGGAAGCAATAGATTCTTAGGAGTTCTAGCAGGACTTGGAATGACAGCTATAGTTCAAAGTTCATCAGCAACCACAGGTATGCTTATAGCTCTTGCAACAACAGGTTCTATAGATATACATGTAGCATTACCTATCATATTGGGATGTAACATAGGAACATGTGTAACTGCATTATTAGCTTCAGCTAGCGCAAATAAGAAAGCAAAGAAAGCTGCAATAATACATTTATTATTTAAGGTAATAGGAGTAATAATAGTATTACCATTCTTAAATTATCTTGCTATTATAGTTGAATATATAAACCCTACAGATGTAGCAAGACAAGTTGCTAATGCACATACTATATTCAATGTTTCTGTAACATTAATTTTATTGCCATTAAGTGAGTATCTTATAAAGATTGTAGATGCTATGATACCAGAGAATGAAGAGGATGAAGTAGAAACAGATAGATCAATATATCTTGATAAAAATTTACTAGAAACTCCTATATTAGCTATTGGACAAGCCTATAAAGAAACAGTTAGAATGGGTGAGATAGCAAAGAAGAATATTGAAGATGCAATGGATGCCCTTTTAAATAATAATGAAGAAAAAGTAAAAGAAGTGTATAAGAAAGAAAAGATAATAAACAATTTAGAACAAGAGATAACAGATTACCTTGTATTATTATCATCACATGAATTACCAGAGAAGGATAGCAAAATTTTAAGTGCTACTTTCCATGTAATTAATGATATTGAGAGAATTGGAGATCATGCTGAGAACATAGCTGATATGGCAATTGAAAAGATGAATAAAGAAATCTCTTTTGGAGAAGAAGCTACTGAAGAAGTAGTATTAATGTATAAAAAGACATTAGAGGCATTAACTTTAGCTATAGAAAGTTATAGAAATGAAGATAGTGTTAGTGCAAAAAATATTTCTGTTATAGAAGAAGGAATAGATAAGTACGAGAAAAAGCTTAGAAATAATAATATTAAGAGATTAAATGGAAAGTTATGCAATGCTAATTCTAGTACAATGTTCTTAGATTTAATAAGTAATCTAGAAAGAATAGGGGATCATTCTAACAATATTGCTGAAGCCATTATGTAAATAAGACTTGCTTTACCTTGTTAATATAAACTTTCATTGATAAAATATTAAATGGAATAATAATAGAGGTGAAGATAATGGATTACGTTAATGACATAAATATAAACGAAGCAGTTATTCATATATTAGATAATAATAGCATTGAGCCTATCTTAAACGAATATAAGTTGGAGATGGAAGAAGATACATATAAATTTATATATAAGCATATAGAAAAATGCTTTAATGATGAAGAGCTAAAATATGCTAAATTTAATGAAGAGAGAAATATTGTTAAAGAAATTGGTCAAGATTATCTTAATGGAGATGATACTGATTTAATTACTCTTTCTAAAGAATTATCTAGACAGTTATTTTCTATAATGAAGGGAAATGTAAATATACCTTCTTGTGATTTAATCGTAGCATCAATAATAACAGACCAAGGTCCTATGATTGCTATATTAAAGATGGATTATGTAAAGAATTTTACTCATGAAATAGAATTTGTTGACGATAAAATTGGGATTGGTATAGTTCCACAATCAGCAGGTTTACCTGGAAGTGGTCAAAAGATACAAAAAGCAGCATTTATAAAGCCTATAAAAGAAGAGGATACATATAATTTAATGGTGCTAGATAAACAGAAGAAGAGCAAAGAAGAAGATGAATATGGGGCTAATTATTTTATAAACAGCTTCTTAGGTTGTACTATTGTAGCTAATGAAAGAGATATGACTAAAACATTTTTAAAAGCTACAGAGACGTGGACTAGAAAGAACTTTGCTGAAGATGCTGTTACTGCAGAAAAGGTAAGAACTACTGTAAAGGGAAAACTTAAGGAAGAGGATATAGTTAACATAGATGAGTTATCTCATGAATTGTTTAGGGATGAGCCAAAAGCAAAAGAGGAGTTCTGTACTTTTGTAAAAGCTCAAGGATTAAATGATGATGTTCAAGTAGATAAAACATGGGTAGAAAAGAAACTAAAAAGAGTAAGACTTAAGATAGATAAGGATATAGATCTTTACATAAATGAAGAAGTGTATCATGATAATGACAGATTTGAGATTCAACGTAATGGAGATGGAAGCATAAATATGATAATAAAACATGTTATGAATTACATAGAAAAATAATATTATTTTATAAATAAAAAACTCAACCGAAATGGTTGAGTTTTTTTGTTAAATCTATTAGTTCATTATCTCAAAATCATCATTTGTTAATTTAAATATTTCTTGAGAACCTTCTGTTAAGTAAATCTTATGGTCCTTTGTAATAAATATTGCTTCTGTATCAGGTTGTGAGTTTATAAATTCCAAACCTTTAGTTATTCCCATAGAAAAAACTGAAGTAGAAAGGGCATCACCATCTATAGATTTATCACTAATTATAGTAACTCCAGCTATTTCGTTATCATAAGGATATCCGCTTTCTGGAGATAAGATATGATGATATTTCACTCCATCTTGTTCTATAAAACGTTCATATATTCCAGAGGTAACTATTGATTTATCCTTTACATTTATTGAGCCTACTATTTCGCCACGAGTTTGATCAGGATTTTGAATTCCTATTCTCCATAGTGTGTTTTCAGCTTTTTCGCCTAATGCATAAATGTTTCCTCCTAAGTCGATAATAGCTTTTTTTACGCCTTCATCTTTTAGAGTTTGAGCAATAACATCTGCAGTATAGCCTTTTGCTATTCCGCCTAAATCTATAATCATACCTGGATTCTTTAAAAATACAGTTTTTTCAGAATCATTAACTTCTACATCTTTATAATTTATGTATTTAAGGGTTCCTTTTATTTCATCAAGTGTAGGGACTTTTGCTTCAGGTAGACCTATGCTCCATAGTTTAACTAGAGGACCGATAGTTATATCAAAGGAACCATTTGTAAGACTAGAGTACTCTAACCCTTTTTTTATTATATTGTAAGTATCATCACTTACTTTTACAGGCTTTATTCCAGCGTTGTTATTAACTTCATCTAGTTCAGTACCTTCCATATTTATACTAACAAGTTGTTCTATTTTCTTTACTTCTTCAAAAGCCTTATCTATTATTTTTTCACTTTTATTATCATATAGAGTAACTGTTACAACAGTTCCCATGAAATATTCAGTTTTTGAAAGTGGTTTTGAATCATCGTTACTATTGGTACATCCAATAAGAGAAAAAATAAGAAAAATTCCTATTAATAAGCAAATAGCTTTACTTCTACTTTTCATAAGTTACCTCCTAAGATTTATTATATTTAGTATTCCCAAAGATAATAGAATATGTAGAAAAAAAGACCTTAGGGAATCCCTAAAGTCTTTAAATATGGATTAAACTATTCCACTATAGCCTTCTCAGTATTTCCAGCTGTAGCATTTTCGATAGCTTTAGCAGCTAATTTCTTGAAATTATTGCTTGAGCTTGTAGCTCCAGTGAAAGCGTCAACTTCTGCAGATTGCTTTTCAACGATAGCTTTTTCTAATGCTGGGAAAGCTTCTTCAGGGTTTGTAACCTTTCCGAATTCTTTCATCTTCTTGTTGTATTCTGCATCAGATTGCTTTGAAACTCCTTCAGTGCTTACTTCATCGTAGTCAGCAGCAACGATCTTACCATCTTTAACTTCTAAAGTTAAAGTTGACTTGTATCCGTTTTTATCAGCTGCAGCAGTTTCAACTTCGTACTTACCGTCTTTCATAGCTTCTTCTTTGCTTCCGCATCCTGCTAAAACAGCAACAGAAAGCATTGTAGCAGCAACTAAGCTTAAAATTCTCTTTTTGTTCATGTGTAAAATCCCCCTTAAAAAAATAACATTTTATATTACGTTAAAATTATGACAAGTGAATGTCGAAAAAGTTTTCAAATTCGACATTACTAGTTAATTATACACAAAAAACAAACCAATGGGTATTAAAATAAGTAATGGTACATTAATAATTCTTATAACAAATTTAATTTAATTAAAGAAGAAGCTAGTAATACCAATGGCTAGAGACAACTTGTATAAAAAGGTAAAAATATAAGAGGTATATGATACTGGTTTATTCTTATAGACATACCATATAGAAATCTATAGAATCAGATTTGTTGTTTTGATTAAGTTTTATTTTTAACAAAAAATTTATATATGAGGTGAAATTATGTCAGATAAGAAAAACATCCTTATATTAGGTGCTGGATATGGTGGAGTCCATGTAGCTAAGAAATTAGCAAAAAAATATAAGAAAAATAATAATGTAGAAATTACATTAATTGATAAGAATCCATACCATACACTAATGACTGAATTACATGAAGTAGCAGGTGGAAGAGTTCATCCTGAATCAGTTCAAATTGAATTAAGTAAAATATTTGCTAGAACAAAGGTTAATGTTGTTACTGATTTAATAGAAAAAGTTGATACTGATAATAAAACAGTAAAAACTACAAATGGTAATTACACTTATGATTATCTAGTAGTAGGTACAGGAAGTGAACCAGCATTCTTTGGTGTTCCAGGAGTAAAAGAAAATGGATTTACTTTATGGTCATTTGAAGATGCTATGAAGATTAGACATCACGTTCAAAAAATGTTCAAGCTTGCAGCTAAAGAAAGAAATGAAGCTAAGAGAAAAGAAATGCTTACATTTGTAGTAGCTGGTTCTGGGTTTACAGGAATAGAAATGGCTGGAGAACTTTTAGAATGGAAGACTAGATTAGCTAAGGAACATAATGTTGATGAAAATGAAGTAAGACTTATGGTTGTTGAAGCTATGGGAACTATTCTTAACATGTTAGATAGAAAGCAAGCTGATAAGGCTGAAAAGTACATGGTTAAGAAGGGAATGACTATTCTTAAGAATAGCCCAATAGTTGAAGTTGCTCCAAATAAGATAGTGTTAAAGAGTGGAGAAGAAATCGAAACTAACACATTAATTTGGACATGCGGTATTCAAGCAAATGAAGAAGTTAAAGAATATGGTTTAGAAACTGCAAGAGCTGGTAGATTAGCTACTAACGAATTTATGCAAGCAGTTAATAAAGAAGAAGTATTTGTAGTTGGTGACTTAAACTACTATGAAGAAGAAGAAGGAAAAGGAACTCCTCAAATAGTTGAAGCTGCAATTCAAACTGGTGATGTTATCGCTAAGAATATAATAGCTTTAATGGATAAGAAGAAGGATTTAACTAAGTTTAAATCAAACTACCATGGATTTATGGTATCAATAGGTGGTAAGTACTGTGTTGCTAACTTAGCTGGAATCAAGCTTGCTGGATTCTTTGCAATGATAATGAAGCATTTAGTAAATTTACACTACTTATGGGGTGTTAACAATGTTAATGCTTGTTATCACTACTTACAACATGAATTCTTCTCAATGGAAGATAACAGATGTATAATGAGAGGTCATTTATCATCTAAGTCAAATAGACTATGGTTAGTACCATTAAGACTATATATAGGTGTACTTTGGTTATTAGAAGGTCTTAAGAAGTTTGTTGGTGAAGGAACATGGGAAAATCATGGAATTAAAGCTTTATTTAATGGAAACATGATTGGTGGAGACAGCTGGTTGAAGGCTGGAAACATTAAAATGCCATTTACTTGGTTACAAACTGCTGCTGATTCAGGTGCTTCTGCATCAGGAGAAGCAACAACTGAATTTGCAACTCCAATATTAGAAAAAATGCCTAAGTTCTATGAAGCAATAATGCAAATATTTATACCAAACCCAGAAATAGCTGTTTGGTTCCAAAGAATCGTTGTTATAACTGAAATTGGTATAGGTTTATGCTTAATCGCAGGATTATTCACATTTTTAGCTTCAGGAGCATCTGCATTTATGGTATGTAACTTTGTTCTTTCAGCTATGGCAGGATGGGATATATTATGGTTCTTCTTTGGTTCAATTGCCCTAATGGGTGGAGCTGGTAGAACATTTGGATTAGATTATTATGTTATGCCATGGATAAATAAGATTGCTGGGAACTGGTGGTTAGGTAAGAGAGTTCCAGTTTATAAACAAAAATAGTAATTTGACATAAATAAGGATAGGATGGTATATAACCATCCTTACCTTATTTTATTTTTGAAGTTATAATAAGATAGGCAGGCCTCTGATACAGAAATAACATAAAGGTATAAAGGTGATGATATTTTATGTTTAAAGATAAAAAGATTTTTAAAAAGTGGGATATTATAATAATCATTTTATTATTAGTAGGATCTTTTACACCAGAAATAATATTAGGTGCTAAAATGAAAAAGAATTATAATATTACATATGCTGAAATTACTATAGGTGGAAAGTTATATAAAAAAGTTGCGCTTACAGGACATAAGGGAGAAGAGACTATAGAAGTAAATACTAAATGGGGTAATAATACAGTACTTGTTAAAGATGAGCAAATAGCGATAATTGATGCAGATTGTTCAGACAAAGTATGCTTAGAACAAGGTTCTATTTCTAAGCCAGGTGAAAGCATAGTGTGTCTACCTCATAGAGTAATGGTACAAGTTATTGGAGAAAATGACGATGATATAATACTTTCATATTAGGAGAGAAGAAAATGAAGAGAAGTAGAAAAATTGTATATATAGGTCTATTAGTATCTCAAGCACTTGTTTTACATATTTTTGAAAATATGATTCCGGTACCTTTTGTTACTCCAGGAGCAAAGCTTGGACTAGCCAATCTTGTTACAGTTTTAGCTTTATATACTTTAAGCAAAAAGGAAACGTTACTGGTACTGTTTTTAAGATTAACTTTAGGGTCTATCTTCGGTGGAAGTCTTTCTGCATTTATGTATAGTGCAGCTGGTGGAATTTTGAGCTTTTTAGCTATGGTTCTTATAAAAGAATTATTTAAGGATAAGATAAGTATAATAGGTGTCAGTGCATCTGGTGCTGTATTTCATAATGTTGGACAAATTTTAGTGGCTTCTGTAATTGTACATAATATAGGAGTTACATTATATTTGCCAGTACTATCTATAGTTGGTATAGTAACTGGAATATTTATAGGAATCACATCAAATTATTTAGTTGAACATTTAAGAAAAATACCATATTTCAAGCAAGTTACATGAGGTAAATAGATATGGATAAGATTTGGGATAACTATGTTGGAATAAAGGAAGAGTTAGAAGACATAGTTGCGTTAATGAAGAAAGAAACAAAATGTAAAGATAAAGTTATAGAAAACTCTATAAAAGATTTAATTGAATCAGGTGGAAAAATGGTGAGACCTGCTTTTGTTATAATTGGATCTCAATTTGGTAATAGAGATAAAGAAAGAGTAAAAGCTTTAGGTGCTGTATTAGAATTATTTCATATGGCAACTTTAGTTCATGATGATGTTATAGATGATGCTAAGTTAAGAAGGGGTAATGAAACTGTTCAATCAAAGTACGGAAAAGATTATGCTGTTTATATAGGGGATTACTTATTCTGTGTATGCTTTAAGATATTAGCTAGCAATGCATCTTTAGCAAGTATAAAAATGGATTCTAAGTCAATGTCTAGAATTTGTATGGGTGAAGTTAATCAGCTTAATTCTAGATTTTCTACTAAGTTATCAGTAAAGGATTATTTAGGTAGGATATCAGGTAAAACTGCAGAATTATTCTCATTGTCCTTATATTTAGGAGCAGCTGAAAGCGGTTGTGAAAATAAACTAGCTAAAAGATTATGGAATATAGGACATAATATTGGAATGGCATTCCAAATTATTGATGATGTTTTAGATTATGTAGGCAATGATAAGAGTATTAAAAAATCTGCAGCAAATGATTTAAAACAAGGTGTTTTTACTATACCATTTATTTATGCTTACAATAACGATAAGAAAGCTTTTAAAAAGTACTTAGAATCTGATTCGATAACTGATAATGAAGTAAAAGAAATAATCCAGTTAGTAAAACAAAATGATGGGGTAAATAAAGCAATGGATTTAGCCCAAAAGTATACGGACAAAGCTTTTAAAGATATAGATAAACTGCCTGAAAATGAATATAAAGATGTGCTAAGGGCACTTGCAGAAAAATTAATACTTAGAAAATATTAAAAGGATTCTTAAGACTTTAAGAATCCTTTTATTGTTGATATTAATTTGTTGATAAATAATTTTTCTCTTTTATAAAGTTGCTCTTCAAAGTTTATATACATTGAAAGCGGAAATTCTAAGTCTTCGATTTCAACAATTTTATATCCTAAATCTTTATATACAGAATTATATATTCCATATGGTATTGCTGATATAGCCTGTATATTCTTTATTCCTATTATGGCAGATTGATAGGAATCGGTTGTAAATAGAATATTTAATAATTGAATATCATAATCTAAGTTTTCTAGCTTTGATGCAAGCATATCTCTAAATTTTAAGTTGTCATTAACCATTATAAAAGGAGTAGTCATAAACTTTTTAATGGTTAAGTTATTACTTTTAAATGTAGAATCAGCTACAAAAACTATTCTATCTGAATATATTTCCTTTGAAACTATAGAATTTATATTGTTGTAATTACTGTATGATATATTTATATCTGAAATATTATGTATTATATTATTAGAATTATCTTCAGAAGATGTAATTTTTATAATATGATTTGGGAATGATTTTTTTATCTTACTTACAGCAGAAGGTATTAATGTAGATGTTAAGATATTTATCCCATCAATATTAATATGACTTTCTTGTGAATTTGAACTTTCAACTTCATATAGCATTTTCTCATAGGTATTTAATATAACTTTACAATGTTTATATACAATTTCACCCTCAGTGGTTAAGGTTACACCTTTATTACTTCTAATAAATAATTTAGTGTTTAAACTATCCTCAAGCTTTAAGAGTTGTTGGCTTAAGGCTGATTGTGATATATGAGAGGATTTTGCTACTGTTGAAATACTTTTTGCTTTTGCAACTTCATAAAAGAATCTTAAGTTCTCTATATGCATAAAGATTCTCCTATAACATTTATTTTTCTTTGGTGTGTTTACTTATTATAATAAAAGTATGAGATAATGTAAAGAACTATGATGTAGAATAAGTTTATAATATAATTTAATAAGGGAGGTGGGAGATTATGAAAAAAGTTAGATATGTTTTTATTATACTTTTCATAGTGTTAAGTATTTTTTTATTAAATAATATAAGAAGTAGTAATAAAGAGGAAAATATGAAAGGGAATATAGTGATTTGGGCAAATGAAGACACATATGATTATTTATGTGAATATGCTAATTTATTTATGAAATCATATGATAAAACTAAAGTAGAAGTATCGTTAGTATATAGCAGTAATTATAAAGATAAGATATTATCTTCAATAAATGATAACTCTACTCCCGATATAATTCAATTATCTACCAATGATTCAAGAATGTTAATAAAAGAGAATGATTTAAGAAAATATATTTCAGAGGAAAAAGGTATAGTAGATAGTTACTCAAGTAACTTTTCTGTTGGAAGAATTAAAGAGGCTAATGATAAGGAAGGATTGATAGGAGTACCGTTAACATCAAGACCTTTAGCATTATATTTAAGAGAAGATATGTTGGCACAGTATGGGTACACATACGAAGATGTCAATACTTGGGATGATTTAAAAAGAATTGGTGAAGATATTTTAAATAAAACCTCTGGAGAGGTAAGAATACTCAATGGAGTAGGCCAAGATTATGAAGATATAGTTTCACTGCTTGTAATGCAAGCAATGGAAGAGAGTAATGATAAAGGGAAGATAGAAGAATTAGTTAAAGCTAGATTAAGTGAAATAAGTAATATTATGAATACAGAGGTAGATGGTAAGTTCTTAGCTAGAATATCATCAATTAATTCTATGAGAGAACTAACAGCATTAGATGTTCCATGTGAGTGGACTGCTAATAATGCACCAGCTAAATTAAATGGAAGTAATAAATTTTATGTAGCAGAAGGATATAACTTATTAGTATTAAATGAATCTGAAGAAAACAGTGCTCTTATTAAGAAGTTTTTGGAGTTTTTAGCTACAAACACAGAGGAGTCTATTAAGTATGTTAAAGAAGGTAAGTTTTTTTCTAGTTATTTATCTACCTATAAAAATAAAGCAATAGAAGAGTCAATAAAGAATTTCAGTGGCAAGAGCCCTCTAGTTGTTATGAGCAACATATATGAGAAGGCTCCTGAAATAAATGGTTATGAAGTATATTTAGAAGTAAAAAATAAAATTTTAGGTCAATGATTTCAATATATCTCTATAGGCCTGTAAAGTAGTATCAGCAGTTTGTCTCCATGAAAATTGGAGACTTCTTTTATACCCTTTTTCAGAAAGCTCCTCTTTTTTAGAATCATCATTTAATAGTTTTAGTAAATTATAACTAAGTTCATCTTTGTTAAAAGGATCAATTAAGATAGCTGCATCCTTAGTAACTTCAGGAATGGAAGTTAAATTTGAAGTTATTACAGGGGTTTTGCAACTCATGGCCTCTAAAGGAGGTAATCCAAATCCTTCATACAAGGAAGGGTATATAAAAGCTTCAGCACCACTATATAATATTGGTAAGATTGAATCGTCTAAATAACCAGTAAATAAAACATGCTCCTGTAGACCTGCCTCTAAAACTATATCTTTTAAAATATTACCTTCATCTCTTATTGCACCCCCTAATAAAAGCTTATGAGGCTTCTTTAGGTCCTTTATAATTTTACCAAAGGATAATATTAATTCCTTAACATTTTTTCTAGAACTAAATCCACCTAAATAAAGAATATAAGGATCATTTAATTTTAAGTTTTTACTTATATATTTTTTGCATACATCCTTAGGTATAGGTTTGAAGTTTTCATTAGTAGCTAGTGGGGTTACATAGATTTTATCAGGAGATATATTAGGGAAGAATCTTAAAATATCTTTTTTAGAGTACTCTGATACTGTTAATATACCTTTAGCGGATTCTATTATATTTGGCATATCTTTTAAAAATCTATTTAAGTAACCTCTTCCAACAGTTTCTGGCATTGTATACGGAATTAAGTCATGTACGGTTACAACAACATCTAAGTCCCAGTTAAAAGGGTAGCCTATGCCGTTTTGTGGAATGTGAAATAGGTCGATATTTTCCTTTTTCATTAAGTTGGGGGTAAAGTATGTTTCGTAAAATCCACCATATCTTCCAGAGGTATAAAAGAGTTTTGTATTATCTTTTATAAATTCAGTATCTTTTTTTCCAGTCCAAACTAAATTAAATGTATCTTTGGTGTTATTTCTTATCATATTTATAATTAAATTCTTTGTATAAGTACCTATACCAGATCCTGCATATAAGTTTACTCCTCTAGAATCAATACCTATTTTCATAAGGTCACCTCTATAAATTTTTATAGTATAAAGTATTAAAAGGAAATTGATTTGGTGAATGAAATCACACAGAAAAGATACCATACATATAATAAATAGAATTAATCCTTAGGTGAAATGCATGAATGAGGAAGAGATAAAAAGAATTGTCACACTTAACTATAATTTAGACATTAAATCTATAGAAAAAGTTAAAAACACTTATAAAGTAAATGCAAAGGAGGGGATGTATTGTGTGAAAGTAATAAAATATCAATTCCCTCATTTTTATTTTATTCTATCAGCTATACTTCATCTTCAGCAAAGGGGATTTAATAAAATACCAACTATTTTAAAGACTAAGGGAGATGAATATTATATTGAACTTTTAGGAAGGTTTGCCTATTTAACAGAGTGGATTCCCTCTAGAGAAAGTAATTATGATAATCCAATTGAGCTTGATTTAGTGGCACAGAAATTAGGTGAGTTACATGAGTGTAGCAAGGGGTTTACTATAACAGATAGTATGAGGCCTAGAATAGGGTGGTTTTCTTGGATAAAGGTCTTTGATACTAGAAAGGATGAGATATTAGATTTTAAACACCGCATTAGTCAAAAAGCTCATAAGTCTGATTTTGATAAGATATATTTAGAAAATATAGAATGTGAAGTTAATAGAGCAGAACAGAGTATAAGGGAATTGTCTAAATTAAGTTACTATGAACTTATGGAAAAAGAAATGTTTAAAAGAGGATTTTGTCATCATGATTATGCTAATCATAATGTCCTTATAGATAATAAGGGAGAAATAAATATTATTGATTTTGATTACTGTATTTTAGATACTCATATACATGATTTATCATCACTATTAATTAGAACCATGAAAAATGGAAAGTGGGATAAAAATAAAGCAGAAAGAATAATAAATAATTACTGTAAGACATCTGATTTGACAAAAGATGAACTTCCATTAATGAAGGAGTTTATTAGGTTTCCGCAAGGATTTTGGCAACTAGGGATACAGATGTATTGGGAACAACAGCATTGGCAAGAGAGGTTCTTTATTGAAAGGCTTGAGAAGTATCTAAATGATAGAGAAGAGAGAGAACAGTTTGTTGAAAGCTTTTTTAACGTTTAGGAAGGTATAAAAATTATCGTGCTACCACAGAACACCAAAAACAAGTTTTCGAACCTGTGGTATGGCTGGAAGAAGTGACTTCTTCGCTAAAGCGTGGCGAAGCCACTTTTTTATTAAAGGAGGGGGTTAGTATTAAAGAATTAACTCTAAAAGATTATTTGTTAGAAAATGATATTGTAGTTGCAGAAGAATACTTCAGAGGATATAGAGGTGCTACAGAAGAGGATGTTTCCTGTCAATTTATTGTGATTCAAAGTGTTCATAAGGTATTAGCAGGATATTATTGTAGTGGGCTTACTAGGGTTAATAGTAGTATTGGTAAAAGAGTAGAGAGCATAAAAGTGATGCAAAAAAGATTAAATAAGGATATAGCTTTAAGAGGCGATATAAAAGATATAAATTGTATGGATTTATTTATTTTAGAGAATGGAGAAAAGCTATTAAATAGAGTAGATAAGGCTATTGAAGACTTAAAGGAAATTGACTATTTAGGAATTATAAAAAGAAGTATGAAAAAAAATGAAATTTGCTTAGGAAGAGTGGATGAAGGAAATCTTAGAGTAGTTGAAGCAATTGAAGTTGGGAGCTTGAAGGGGGCAACCTATAATCTTGTTGAAGAAGATATTTATAATTATCTAAAAAGAATAAAGAGAAAAGATAAAAATGTAAATTTAGATAAATATATTGATGAATATATAAGATTATCTCATCTAAATAAGCATAGTAAGGATTATATTTCTATATTACTATCAATTCCATATGATAGTTTAAAGCAATGGTATAGATATAAATATAATAAGAAAAATCTACTTCCAGAAGAGTACTTAAAAAATATTAAAGCATCAATGGAGTATGAAATATAAAGTAAGAGGTGAGAGAATGATTAGAGTTAGGTATCCTGAAAAGAAATATCTATCCACATATGATTTAAGTTTGGACTTTTTTGATGAATTAGGTTTAGAGGTTTTAGATGTTACACCTTTAAGAAAGGTGTTTATTCTTCATACTGATGAAGGTAAAAAGATATTAAAGAAGATGGACTTAAGTAAGGAAAGAATTGATTTTATTAATATATGCTTAAAGAATATATATAAAGAATTTCCTTATGTAATATCTTTTAAAACATTTGAAGATGGTAATGTATATAAGAAGTGGAAAGGTGATTACTATTTAGTTATGGATCTTATTGAAGGCAGGGAAGTTACCTTTACTAATCCTATAGAATATGAGATGAGCGGTAGATTATTAGGAAAAATGCACTTAGCCTCACAAGCTGGGCTTATTAAGATAGAAGAAGAATTGAATTGTAATAAAAAAGAATTAATGGAAGAAAGTTTGGTTAAGAAATTTAGTGATGGTCTAGAGGATATAAAGTATATAAAAAAATTGGTTAAATCATATAGGTTTAAAAATGAATTTGATAAAGAATTTTTAAAGGTAGTAGATGATTATATAAAAGAAATTGAAAGAGCAGCAGAATTATTGTCTTTTAGCGTTTATAGCTCTTATAGAGAAAATAGTAAAAATATAGTGGTATGTCATAATGATTTAGCTGAGCATAATTTTTTAATTAAAGATGATGATATGTATTTAATTGATTTTGATTATTGCTCAATAGATCTTAGAATTATGGATTTAACAGATTTAATTTTAAAGGGAATAAAGAATGCTGCTTTTGACGTAGATAAGGCAGTAAATATAATAGAAGCATATAACAAAGTATGCCCTTTAGAAAAAGAGGAGTATAAGTTTATTTATATATTACTTTCTTATCCAAGAGATTTCTATTCTATAGTTAGAGATTATTATCATAAACAAAAAGATTGGGATGAAGAAGTATTTATAAGTAGATTAAAGAATAAGCTTATGAATGAGGAATTTAGACATGAATTCCTAGTTAAATATAAAGAAAAATATAAAGAATTATTTTATTAAATAATTAACTTAAAAAGGAAGACGTAAAAGTCTTCCTTTTTATTAACTCGTTTTTCAACGATGTTCATTATTAATCATTGCCTTATAGGCGTTAGTAGTTAGTTGGGCAGTCTTTTGCCATGAGAAATTCATACTTCTCAATAACCCTTTTTTAACCATAGTAAGCATTAAAAGACTATCATTTAATACTCTTTCAATTGCATAGCTTAAATCATCAATATTGTAAGGATTAATTAGTAGAGCAGAATCATAGCAAACTTCTGGAATAGAAGTTATATTTGAGGCTATAACAGGTGTTCCACATGCCATAGCTTCAAGTGGTGGAAGACCAAAACCTTCATAAAGAGAAGGATATACTAAAACTTCAGCACCATTATAAAATGTTGGTAGGTCTTCTAATGGAATAAAATCAGTAAATATAACATCATTTGAAATTCCTAAATCATCAGCCCTTTTTTGATATTTAGGATAGGAAAAGCCTTTATTGCCTGTAATGACTAACTTAGAATTCTTTCTTTTAGCAGGTGGGATTAAAGAAAAAGCTTCTATTAATCCAATAATATTTTTACGAGGACTAAATCCACCAACATAAAGAACAAAATTATCTTCTATACCATATTTATCTTTTATTATTTTTTTGCATTTACATTTACTTAGTGGTTTATAAATATCCTCAGCAGCTAATGGTGTGACGAATATCTTTTCTTCAGGAAAATTAAATTCTTTAGCAATATCTTTTTTTGAAAATTCAGATACAGTTATTATACCTTCACATTGCTTAAGCATGTTGGGTAATTCGTCATTAAATATTTTTAGGTATCTGTCACTTACAGTTTCAGGCATTCTTAAAGGAATTATATCATGTAATGTGATGGCCTTTAGGCAATTTATATTTTCTGAAAGTCCAACACCATTTTGAGGAACATGATAAAGCTCCATACTATGATCATCTAGGATATTAGGAACACTAACTTCATCCCAAAAGTTTTCCTGTAAATTTGCTTTTACTGGTTCAACACGAAAATTATCATTTAAATTTTTTAAAGAAGAACCATCTGGCAAAAAAATTAGATAATCATTATCCTTGTCTGCATTATTTAAGCTGGAAATAAGTTGATGAGTATAGGTGCCTATACCAGTCCCCCTGTACCATTTTGCGGCCCTGCCGTCTATGCCAATCTTCATGATGTATCCTTTCATAGTACTCTCGCTCTATTATATTAAAATGAGTTAAGTTTTGTTAATAAAAGAAATAAAAGGCACATATAAATATAAAGGAGGTGAGGACTATGATGAGAGAATTTGAAATAGAAAGACAGTTTGACATTAAAATTGAGGTGTTAAAAGCAAACAAAGGAGTCTACTATTTAAGGACTAACAAAGGAGAAAGGTGTTTAAAAAAGATTAACTACGGGCCTCAAAAATTACTATTTGTATATGGTGCGAAAGAACATCTTATTAAAAATGGTTTTAATATGGTTGATAGATACTTCTTGAATGTAGAAGGAGAACCTTATGCACTAGTTAATGAAGACTTATATACACTTTCAGAGTGGTTAGAAGGTAGGGAGTGTGACTTTCATAATTTGGAGGAAGTAAAGCTTGCAGCTAAGACGTTAGCTACTATGCATGAAGCTTCTAAGGGATATGATCCACCTGAAAACTCAAAGTTAAAAAGTGATTTAGGTCGTTGGCCACATCTAATGGAAAAAAGAATTAAGTCACTAGATAAGATGAGAGATATGATAAGAAAAAAAAATAACAAGAGTGAGTTTGACCTATTATACTTAAAATCTATGGAGTTTTACAAGGAAATGGGTAAAAAAGCGTTTGATACCTTACAAAGTTCAGCCTATTATGATTTGTGTTCAGTAACAGAAAAAGAAAAGAGTTTTTGTCATCATGATTTTACCTATCATAATATAATCTTAGATGATAATAACGACGTTCATGTTATTGATTTTGATTTTTGTAAGCGTGAAGTTAGAACCTTTGACATATCTAATTTTATGATTAAAGTACTTAAAAGGGTTGACTGGGATATTAATTTTGCAAAAGCAATAATTGAATCTTATAACTCTGTATCACCATTATCAAAAGAAGAATATCAGGTTTTATATGCATATTTGCAATTTCCTCAAAGATATTGGAGGTTAGCAAATAGGTACTATTACAATGAAGTAAATTGGGGACAAGGTACCTTTACTAATAAACTTCAAAGTATAATAAATGAAAAGGAAAAATATTTGAAGCTATTAGATGACTTTAAAGCTGAATATGAGTTGTAAAAAAAGATGACCAGAAGGTCGTCTTTTTTTATGTCTAGAGAGCATAAAGATTTTTGATTGGCAAAACCTTAAGTACACAGAGAGTTAGTGGTTAAGTTATTTTTTAGTTGCTAAAATAACTTAGGATAAAAATATATAAATACATAAATATAAAAACATATAAATATGGGAATTTATAATTTTTTTATAAGCTTTTTGATAAAGGAACAGTTTCTTATTTGCTTTCATATGATAGTAACAACAATAAAAGTGAGGAAACTATGGTTATAGGAGATACAGTAGTTAGAAAATCTTACGATAGAGATATTACCTTTAAGGTGATTGATATTAGAGAAGAGAATGGAGAGCCAGTATATATTCTTAAAGGCATTAGTATAAGAATAATTGCTGATTCAAAAGCAGATGATTTAGAGACAGTGAATGAAGATTATATTGGAACACAAGAAAAGATACTTAATAGTAGAGTTTCAAAAGCAATTAAGAATGCAGTAGCTCTTAGGGGGGATGTGTTAACTAGAATGAGTAAATCCCCAAAACTCATGACCAGTAAGGAATTAATGTTTGGTAGGCCAGGTAAGATACTTCATGTGGACGGAGATAGTGAGTATATGGAGACTTGCTTAAAGGTATATAAACAATTGTCTTTGGATGCCGTTGGTAGAGCAATTAGTGAGAGGCAGCAACCAGAAGTCATTGTAGATCTTGTAAAAGAAATTAAGCCAGACATAGTAGTACTTACTGGTCATGATGGCGTTTTAAAAAATGCAGAAAATTATTTAGACGTGGAGTGCTATAGAAATTCAAAGTATTATATTGAAGCAGTAAAGGCTTTAAGAAATTATAATGCAAGTTACGATGAATTAGTTATTTTTGCAGGTGCATGCCAAAGTTGTTATGAATGTATGTTGGATGCTGGAGCTAATTTTGCATCTAGTCCTAATAGAGTGTTAATTCATTGTTTAGATCCTGTGTTTGTATGTGAAAAGATAGCTTATACAAGAATTGACCAGGTTGTTTCTATAACTGATGTTATTGAAAACACAATTACTGGTATAAAGGGGATTGGAGGTTTACAAACTAGAGGTAAGTATAGGGAAGGCTATCCTAAATCTCCATATATATAAGTTAAATATACTTTAAGTTAGATTTGGATTGAATTTATTAAGTAATATAAAAGTTATTCTTAATGTTATATCTTTTTTTATTGATGCATAAAAATAGGCTTCTTTTAGAATAATATAAAAGTAAGTAAAAAAAAATACAAAATATATTGACAAATAGTGTTTAGAAATGATAAAATATTAAATTTCTATTGACATAAAACTGGAAAAGATGTATACTAAAGTCAGGAAAGAGGGTGTTTAAATGGAAAAGATTAAAACTATTGCTACCATTAAGAAAGACATCGAAAGGCACTTAGGTGAGAAAGTTACATTAAAGGCTAACGGTGGACGCAAAAAGATTTTGGTTAATGATGGAGTATTAGAAAGCGTTTATCCTAGCATTTTTGTAATTAGATTAGAAAGTGACACCCAAAGGACAGTGACATACAGTTATTCAGATGTGTTAACTAAGACAGTTCAATTGGTATTTCCAAGTTAACTAATAAACTTCGATTCTTAAATCGGAGTTTTTTTTTTGTGAATATTTTTAGACTAACTATATAAGAAATGCATATTTTCAATTGTGATATAGATATAAATATAAAAAAATATGAGGTAGATATTTATTTCGATTGTTCAGTTACAAGCTTCAAGTCACATCAAAACCAATATCCCAAAACTTGTGCTAAAGGTAAGCAAAATATAAAGATGTAATAATACCTTTGATTTATAGCAAATTAAAATTTTATATTTTCCTAGACAGTAAAAAAAAGAAAGATGGTGGGTTTCCATCTTTCAACTATGGTATAAAAGGGTATTGAGAATTTATGAGAGGTTATATGGTCAATAACCAAGATAATATTACGACAAATAAAACTAATTGTCAACATAATTTTAGCGAAAAATAAGAAAAAAATTCGACAAATAGACAGAATTCGATTACATTTATAAAGTTAAACATAAATTAAATTTTAAGTCATAAATCTCTCATGTAAATTATATAAATAATAGTAGGTATTTTATGGGAGGGATAAAATGTCAAAGATAGATGTTATAAAAGAAAATGTTCAATTTCAACAATTGATAAGAGAAAATGGCTCAACATCAATATTGAAAGATGAGTATTTAATTCCTGATACTCATCCAGATGTACAACAGGTCCTATCAGTAGAAGCTAGACCTGTTATTAGTAATAAAGAGGTTTTAGGGGATAAAGTCATGGTGGAAGGTAAGGTAGAATATTCAGTGCTTTATATTCCAAGAGAAGATAATATGATGGTTAATTCTGTGAGCTATGCTGAGAAGTTTACTAATTACTTGGACCTTGATGAAGGAGAACATAAAGTTATTTGTGAAGTAGAATGCAAGGTAGAACATATTGATGCTAATATTATGAATGAAAGAAAGATAGCTATTGAAGGCGTTATTGACCTAGACTGGAAAGTTTATAAGAGTGTTGAATTTGATTTCGTAAAAGACATAGAGGGTACTGAAGGTGTAGAAGTATTAAAAAATACAGAATCAATCAATAGGTTAGTAAGTAGCAAAGAAGTTGACCTTATAGGAAAATCAGTTCTAAGAGTTGGCATGGATAAACCACAAGTTTCAAAAGTCCTTAAATGTTCTATGACTCTTCATAAAAGAGAGGTTAAAGTTGCAGAAGATAAAGTTTATTTAGGATGTTACTGTAAGTTAAACATATTATATTTGGGTGCTGATTCTAAAGAAATAGTAAGCCTACAAGATGATGTGTATCTTTCAAAAGAAGAAGAAATGGTTGGTGTACTATCTAATATGTTACCATCAGCTATTTATGAAATAAAGAATACTGATATAGGCCTAGACGAAGATGACCTAGGTGAAACTAGAATAATGAATATTGAATTTTTGGTAAAGTGTAGCGTTAAAGTATTCTCTGATGAAGTATTAGAAATAATTAAAGACGCTTATTCTCCTAAATTCCCATTGGAACTTAGAAAAGATAGCTATGAAATAGGAGTTATTCATGGTTCTCAAGCTACAGAGGCTATAATAAAGGATAATATTACTATAAAGGAAGGTAATTATAAGCCTGAATTTATTGTAGGCGCAACAGGAAATATAATAGTTACAGACAAAAAGGTTGCAGATGACAAGGTGACAGTAGAAGGCGTAATTAAGGCAAATATCATCTATAAGACAACAGATGAAGAGGTTGGTTATTCACAAATAAGTGGTGATATACCATTTACTGTTGTATTAGACATCAATGGTGCTAAAGAAGGTATGAAAGCAATAGTTAATAGTAATCTAGAAGCTATTGATGCATCTATAGAGGCCAATACAATTGCAGTTAAAGCTACAATATCTGTAGGGGCTAAACTTTCTTATGAAGTAAATAAAGAATTTATTTCTGATGTAATTGAGTTGGATGAAGAACCTAAAAAGAAAAAGGCTAGTATTACTATATATGTTATTACAAAGGGAGATACTTTGTGGTCATTAGCTAAAAAATATAATACCACTGTGGATGCTATAGTTAAGATGAATTCTATAGAAAATCCAGACAGTATTGAAGTTGGAGATAAGTTAATAATACCTGGACGAGCAATATTTTAATACTTAAACTAGAATCAAAAGGTGGGTTAAAGGCATATAAGCTTTCAACCTACCTTTTTTATTTTTTTAGAAAGATAAATGTAGGCTTTAGAATGACATATATGAAATTTTTATTTTGTATACATTTTTGAATAATTACTTAGAGCAATGGAAACAATAACAAATGCATGATTTGAGGTGATCTAATGAATAAAAAATTAAGTGGGAATTTAATTATTATCGGAGGAGCTGAAGATAAAGAGGGTAGAAAAGAAGTATTAAAAAAAGTATGTGAATGTATTAAGAAGGAAGAGGATGATTTAGTTATTGCAACAGTTGCAACCGAATATCCCAAAGAAGCAGCAGAAAAATATAGGAAAGCATTTGGAGAGTTGGGAATCTTAAATATAGATATATTAGATATAAGTAAGAGAGAAGATGCATTTAAGGATGATAATGTAGCCATGATAAAAGATGCATCATTAATTTTTTTTACAGGAGGCGACCAGCTTAGAATAACTAGTCTTATTGGAGGCTCTCCAGTTTATGATGCTCTTAAGGAAGTGTCAGATAACGGAATATATATAGTTGGAACTTCAGCAGGAGCTTCTGTCATGAGCGATACTATGATAATAGAGGGAAATGATGAAGAAGCACCAAGAAAGTGTACATTAAAAATGTCCCCAGGGCTAGGTTTAATAAACAATGTAATAATTGACCAACATTTTGCTCAAAGAGGAAGAATAGGAAGATTATTATCAGGAGTTGCTCAAAATCCAGAAGTGTTAGGGATAGGAATAGATGAAAATACAGCAATTATTGTTAATAAAAATGGAAATGTAGAAGTTATAGGAGAAGGAGCAGTATATTTTATAGATGGAAGCCGAATATCGTATACAAATGTATCAGAGCAACATTCTGAAGAGGTGTTAAGCATATACAATGTTAAGCTCCATGTTCTAAAAGAAGGAAATAAATTTGATCTTGTTAGAAAGGTACCTTTTGAGGAGGATTTAATTAACAATGAAGATAATAAGTCAGAGAGTATTTGAAGGGAAAAATATATATTCTCATAAAAAATGTATCAGATTAGATGTTGATTTATGTGGTTATTCAGAAATCCCAAGTAAGAATATAGATGGGTTTAATGAAGGATTATTAAAAATTATTCCAGAACTATATGAACATAGATGTGGAATTGATGAAGAACATGGATTTGTTAAAAGATTAAAAGAAGGAACATATCTTGCTCATATTTGTGAGCATATAATAATAGCTATTCAAAATAATTTGGGAATAGAAGTTGCATATGGTAAGTCCAGAGAAATAAAATGGGACATATACTATATTATATTTCAATACGAATATAGGAATACAGCAATAGAAGTAGCTAGATTAGCTATTGATATAATAAATTCTCTCATAGATAAGGAAGCTATAAATTACGAAGCAAGATTTAAATTGTTGAAAGAGTTTATGATTAAAGAGAGTGTAGGTCCTAGCACACAATCTATTTTAGATGCAGCTAAGAGATATGGAATGCCTTTCTTTGAACTTGGAGATAGTGGTTTCTATCAAATAGGGTATGGAAAACAAGGAAGAATTATAGAAGCAACAATAGGTGCTAAAACTAGTTGTGTTGCATCAGACATAGCATCTGATAAACTCCTTACTAAAGAGCTTTTAAAGAGACAAAATGTTCCCGTTACAGAAGGTGATAAGGTATGTAATATAATAGGATTATTGAAAGAAGGAGAAAGAATAGGATATCCACTTGCAATAAAACCTAGGTTTGGAAGTAAAGGTAGAGGAGTAATAATTAATATCAGAAATGAGCATGATTTAGTAAGTCATTATAATTCATTAAAGAATGAATTTGATGACTTAATAATAGAAAAGTATATTGAAGGAAATGATTATAGAGTTTGTGTTGTTGATTATACTGTTGTGGCAGTTTCATTAAGAGTACCTCCTTTTGTAGTTGGAGATGGAATTAATAATATAAAAGAATTAATTAGAAAGCTTAATGATGATCCTAATAGAGGATATGATCATGAAAAACCTTTAACTAAGGTGAAGATAGATAATCAAATAATAAATGAGTTAAGTAACCAAGGGGTTACTTTGTCATCTGTTCCTGAAAAAGGCAAAAGAATATTCTTAAGAGCAAATGCAAACCTATCTACTGGTGGCATGGCTATAGATTGCACAGACGATATATGTGAAGAAAATAAAGAAATATGTATACGTACTGCTAAAGCTATAGGGTTAGATATATGTGGAGTGGATATTAAAACTGATGATATATCTAAACCTTTGTATGGTAGAGGGGCGGTTATGGAAGTAAACTCTGCTCCTGGAATAAGAATGCATCTATATCCTAGTGAAGGAAAATCAAGAGATATAGGTGAAGCTATATTAAATATGCAATATAATGGGGTGCCTAGTAACATACCTGTGATATCTATAACAGGTACTAATGGAAAAACGACAACTACTAGGTTGATATCTCATGTACTGCAACAAATGGGACATAAAGTTGGAATGACATCAACTGAAGGGATATATGTTGATGGAAAGTGTATAGATAAAGGTGATGATACAGGGTATAACAGTACCAAGACAATACTTCAAAACAAGGATGTAGAGGTTGCCGTATTGGAAGTTGCTAGAGGAGGCCTTATAAGAAAAGGGCTAGCTTACGATGTGGCAGATGTAGCTGTTATAACTAATATTACAGAAGATCATTTAGGAATTGATGATGTAAATGACATTGAACAATTAGCCTTTGTAAAAGCTTTAGTTGGTGAAGCTGTTAAAGAGGATGGATATGTTGTCGTTAATGCAGATGATAATTGGAGTAAAAATATATTAAGTAGATTTAAAGCTAAAAAGATTTTCTTTTCTAAGGATAGTGATAATCCGCTAATTGTAGAAAATATAAAATCAGGTGGAATATCCATATATATTAAAGATGATATTCTTACTGTTATGAATAATAATAGAGAGTATAAGCTTTTAAATATTAATAATATTCCAATAAGTTTAAATGGTGTACTTGATTATAACCTAGAAAATGCCATGGCAGCATGTGCAGCACTTGTAGGATTAGAAATTGATTACTGCATGATTGCTAAAGGTTTTAAGTCCTTTAAGCTTAATGACAGTTGTAATGCTGGGAGATTTAATATATATGATATAGATGGAGTAAGAGTTATTCTAGACTATGGCCATAATATTGATGGTTATAAGAGAGTGTTGAAAGCTTTATCTAACATAGATATAAAGAATAATTTAATAGGTGTTATTGGTGTGCCTGGAGATAGAACTAATAAGATGATGAAAGATATAGGTAAACTATGTGGTGAATCTATGGATATGATTATTATAAAAGAGGATAAGGATAGAAGAGGAAGAGATGTAAATGAAGTTGCTAAGCTAATTGAAGAAGGTGTTAAGGAAAGCAACTGCAAAGATTATGGAGTGATTTTGGATGAGGTTGAGGCTCTTAGAAAATCATTGAGTTTAAGTGTTATAGGAGATACTATTATAGTATTTTACGAGGAATTAGAACCACTTGTAGAATTAATTAAGGAGTATAAACATGAAGAAGAGAATTTGAACTTAGCAAATCTCTAAATAGGATTATAAGAAATGGATAATTTTCAGTTTAGAAAATGTCCATTTTTTGGATTTAAGCATAAAACTTTAATATTCTTTTTCTATATGATAAAATTTATTTAATTATATATAGGAGAAAGGAAAGAAGCATATGAAAGAAAAGGCTTATGCGAAGGTTAATATTACCTTGGATGTTGTGGGGAAAAGGGAAGATGGATATCATTTGCTAAAAATGATAATGCAAAATATTGATATTTATGATGTTATAACAATAGAAAAAATAAAAAGTGGCATTGAAATTACTTGTAATAAGCCTTATGTTCCAACGGATGAAAGAAATTTAGCCTATAAAGCTGCTAAATTATTTAAAGAGACATTTAATATTACGGCAGGGGTATTAATAGATATAAAAAAGAATATACCAGTAGCTGCAGGCCTTGCAGGTGGTAGTACAGACTGCGCAGCTGTATTAAGGATGATGAATAAGTTGTTTCAAGTGAATGCAGATAATGAAAAGTTAATGGAATTAGGAGTTAAATTAGGAGCAGATGTTCCTTATTGTATTGATGGTGGCACAGCTCTTTGTGAAGGTATAGGGGAGGTACTGACTTCTCTTAAACCATTTAAAAATCATATAATTGTTTTGGTTAAGCCACCATTTGGTGTTTCTACTAAAGAGGTATATAGGAATTTTGATTTAGGTAGAGTAAGAAATCATCCTGAAACTGATAAAGTTATTACTTATATGAATGAAGATAACTTATATGAAGTAGCAAAGAATATGAAGAATTTACTAGAAAATGTAACATTAAAAAAACATAAGGTGATTTCTTCCATAAAATCAGAAATGGAGTCCTTAGGAGCTATAAAGGCAATGATGAGTGGTAGTGGCCCAACAGTTTTTGCATTCTTTGATGATATGATGAAAGCGCAAAGATGTTATGATGAAATGAAAAAGAAATATAACGATACTTTTATAACAAGAACTGTATAGACGTGTATAAAAAATCTTCTTGTGGCAACAATTTAAGCTATAAGGAGGTTTTTTTATTATGAAAAAGAGAATTACTTTAGTATTATTAATTATCTTATGTACAAGCATTATAAGTGGATGTACAAATTTAGATTATGATGAAGATGGACAAACTGTATATAATTATGAAGATGTAAAGGACACATTAATAAGGTTTCATGTAATAGCAAATAGTGATACTGATGAGGATCAAAACTTAAAGTTAAAGGTTAGAGATGAGGTTATTAAGTATTTATACCCATATTTAAAGGACTCTGATTCAATAGAAAAATCAAGAAGTATCCTTTTAGAAAATGAAAATAAGGTAAAAGAAATTGCTAATAAAGTAATAAGTGATAATGGATATAATTATAATGTTAAAATTGAGCTGTCCCATGAGAACTTTCCTGAGAAGTCTTATGGTAATTTAACTTTACCTCAAGGTAGATACGAAGCTTTTAGAATTATTATAGGAAGTGGACAAGGAAAGAATTGGTGGTGTGTTATGTTTCCACCTTTATGTTTTATAGATGTTACTAAGGGAAAAGTTGAAGAAGATAAGAGCAAGGAAGTTTTAGATTCTCAAATATTAAGCAATAAGGAAGCAGAGGGGGAAGAAGACAAACCTGTAATCAAGTTTAGGATCGTCGAGTTTTTTAAAAGTATATTTGGGTAAAATTACAATAAAAATAAATTACCACTTGATTAATAAATGTAATAATCATAAACTATAATTTGAATAAAGTTTTAGGAGGAAAAGAATATGACTAGAGCATTAGCGATGATTTCAGGTGGTTTGGATAGTATTCTAGCTGCAAAGTTAATAAAAGATCAAGGTATAGAAGTGATAGGAATATGCTTTAAATCATATTTCTTTAATGAAGAAAATGCAATAAAGATGACAAAACAAATAGGAATCAGACTTGAGGTTGTAGATTTTTCAGAAGAGCAATTTGAAGTTGTAAAGAATCCAAAGCATGGATGGGGAAAAAATATGAATCCATGTATTGATTGTCATGCTTTAATGATGAAACATTCAGGAAGATTATTAGAAGAGTTTAATGCTGATTTTATAATAACTGGAGAAGTGTTAAATCAAAGACCGATGTCTCAAAATAGACAAGCTTTAAATATAGTTAAAAAGGAATCAGGATTTTCAAATAAAATATTAAGACCATTATGTGCTTTAAACCTTGATCCAACAGAGATGGAGCTTAATGGATTAGTTGATAGAGAAAAGTTATTAAAGATTTCTGGTAGAAGTAGAAAACCACAAATGGAATTAGCAGAAAAGTGGGGCATAAAGGAATATCCATCTCCTGCTGGTGGTTGTAAACTTACTGAACCTAACTATTCTATTAGATTAAGAGATGCCTTAAATAGAAATGAAAATCTAACTCAAAAAGAGATAGATTTGTTAAGATTTGGTAGACATTTTATATCTTCTAATAATGTTAAAATAATTGTTACTAGAACTGCAGAAGAAGGAACTGAAATAAAGAAAATATTAAGCAAGGAAGATTTAGTATTTTTACCATCACATTTTAATGGAGCTATGGCAATAATTCATGGTGATGCAAAGGATGAAGATAAAGAGCTGGCATGTAAGTTGGTTTCAAGATATAGTAAAGGGAGAGATGAAGCTGAAGTAGATGTTAAGTTTGGAAACTTTGGTACTCCATTTAAAAATGAGTTGAGAGTAAAACCAGCAACAGAAGAAGAAGTTTCTAAGTATTTGCTTTAATAGGAGGAACAGATGGAAAAGAAAGCGATTATAAGTATAGTAAGTAATGCTAGTATGGAAGATGGAGACGTTATTGAAGTAGTTTCTCCAGGAAAGTACATAAAAATGGATTGTGGATATAAAGCTGTTTATGAAGAAACAGAGATATCAGGAATGGAAGGAACAACTACAAGTTTAACAATAAAAGATAAGGAGGTATTATTAGAGAGGGAAGGGACAACTAGCACAAAGATGTTGTTTAATGAAAAGGAACCTTCAGTATCTTTATACAATACTCCTTATGGAATGATGGAAATAACAATTAATACAAAAAAATTAAACGTTGAAGTTAATGATAATGGGGGAAATATTAAAATAGACTATGACATGGCTATTGCAGGTCAAGAAGTTTTAACAACCTCTTTATCATTAAATGTAAGAGCTAATAAGTAAAGTAATATATATGGAGAAATTGTTTGTACAATTTCTCTTTTTTAATATCTAAAAAATTATAAAATTTTAATTTGTTATAAATCAAAGGTATCATTACATTGTCATATTAAAAAAATATAAAATCAAGGAGAATAAATATCTATAGACTATGTGACGGAACAAGCAAAATAAATAACAACTCTACCTTTTTCGTTGACAATAATGGATAAAAATTTTTTAGAATGATTAGTTTTTATGTTAAATGGAAATAATTTCTTATAAGTAATAATTATAAAGGTGGTGTTTGTTATGAGTTTAGAGGATAGGTATTTAAAGATATTACATGTAATATGTACATATTATGGGATGAGTACAGATGATTTAATAAAGCTTCTAGAAGAGAGAGACAACAAATACTTACTGTTATTATTACTAAAGAAATATAAATGTATGGATCAAGAAAAAGTTAAAGAAGTATTTAATGTTAAGAATAAAAGAACTATAACTAATAATGTGAAAAGGGCAGAGGAAAAATTATTAATAAATAGAGATTTTAGAAAAAAGTTTTTTGAAATGGAAGAAGACTTGTTAAAATAACCATTAATGATATAATTATTTTATAATCGTAGATGCATATCTATTTTCATCTCAAGTGCATTCAGAATTATTTTCACTAATTTATTAATAATTTTATATTTTTGGAGGTGTCATTTTGACCAAAGAACAATACGAGGATATGACTTTAGTAGAGTTAAAAGAAATAGCTAAGTCATTAGAAATTAAGAACATATCAAAGTTAAAAAAGAGTGAACTTATAGATCAAATAATAGCAACAAAAGCTCATGAAATAAAAAAGGATGGAGTAGTTTTAAGAGAGAAAATTTCTCCTAAAAATAATGCTGTTAATAGTATAAATAGAGAAGAAGTAAGAAGTAGTGAAAAAAAAGAAGAGCTAAAAGCTATGATAAATGATTCTCATATGGCTAGAGGAATACTTGAAATATTAGAAAATAATAATTTTGGATTTTTAAGATGTAAAAATTATTTAACAAGTAGTGAGGATATATATGTTTCTCCATCCCAAATAAGAAGATTCAACCTAAAAACTGGGGATGAAGTTATTGGGAAGGTTAGAGAAGCTAAAGAGGGAGAAAAGTTTAAGGCTTTATTATATGTTGATAAGGTAAATGGAGAACATCCTGAGAAGGCTATAGGAAGAAGGGCCTTTGAAAACTTAGTTCCAATATATCCAACAGAAAGAATTAGATTAGAAGGAAGTAATCCTTTAGATTTATCATCAAGAATGATGGATATAATATGTCCTATCGGTAAAGGACAAAGAGGAATAATTGTAGCTCCTCCTAAAGCTGGTAAAACTACACTTTTAAAAAAGGTTGCTCAAAGTATAACTAATAATAACCCAGAAGTTGTATTGATAGTATTACTTATAGATGAAAGACCAGAAGAAGTTACTGATATGCAAAGGAGTATAAATGGAGAGGTAATTTATTCTACATTTGATGAAGAGCCACAAAATCATGCAAAGGTATCACAAATAGTTTTAGAAAGAGCTAAGAGAATAGTTGAGCAAGGTAAAGATGTTGTGATTCTATTGGACTCTTTAACAAGGTTATCAAGAGCATATAACTTAACTATTACTCCAACAGGAAGAACTTTATCAGGTGGGTTAGATCCAGGAGCGTTAATTATGCCTAAGAAGTTCTTTGGAGCTGCTAGAAATATAGAAGGAGGCGGTAGCTTAACAATATTAGCTACAGCACTTGTTGATACAGGTTCAAGAATGGATGATATGATATTTGAAGAATTTAAGGGTACTGGTAATATGGAAGTACACTTAGATAGAAAGCTTCAAGAGAGAAGAATATTCCCAGCTATAGATATTTATAAGTCTGGAACAAGAAAAGAAGATTTATTATTAACAGATGAAGAAAAAGAAGTAGCATATTCAATTAGAAAAGTTATGTACAGAGATGGAAATATTGAGAATATAACAGAGAAATTAATTAATATGTTATCTAAAACAAAAAATAATAAAGAATTTATACGTATATTTGAAAAAAGTGATATAGATAAGAAGTAAAAAAATAACTGGAAACTTAGTTTCCAGTTATTTTTTTTCTATAAGATTATTAGCTAAATCTACTATTGCTTTTATTGAATAAGTAGAAGCTAATTCTTTTAAATTCTTTTTAGCATCAATTAAATATTTAGGATTATCAATTAACATATCTATGAGATTATTAATCTCTTTAACATTATTTATATAATATGCATACCCATTAGATGTTAAAAATTCAGTATTCTCCATTTCTTGACCAGGAATTGCAAAAGGAATTATTAAAGGAAGATTTTTTACTATTGCTTCACTTACCGTAAGTCCACCTGGTTTTGATATTATTAAATCTGAATATTCCATAAAGGAAGCTATGTCATTTGAAAAACCTAAAATATGAAGTTTCTTATCTATATAAGTGCGTTGAGATTTCTTTAATAAAGAGCATTTTAGTTTTTTATTTTTTCCACATATAACTGTTATTCTTAATTTATGTTTATTATTTAAAAGCTCATCTAAGACATAAGATATATTTTTTAATCCCATACTGCCACTCATTAATAATAAATTAAAGTACTCATCATCTTTAATTTCAGGTATTGTTTCATTTCTCTCAAAGAAACTTTCTCGTATAGGTATACCATAAGGAAAAATCTTTGAAGAGTCTATACCCTGTTTTATAAGGGAGTCTTTAGTAAATTTACTACCAGTTATATAGGCATCAACAGATGGATGAACATATGTATAGTGTGCTTTAAAATCAGTAACTACAGAGATAAATGGTATCTTCATACCCTTTTTCTTTAATCTAGATATTATATTAACGGTAAAGGGATGAGTACCAATTATTATATCAGGTTTTTTATCTTGAATAAGTTTGCTTAATTTTTTATCTGTTCCTTTAAAAACTAAAGGTAAAAACTTATATATAAATTTATGATCGGTTAATTTATAAGCCCAGCCATATATCTTAGGAAACTTTGATGCAGATATTTCATAACCTTGAACTATAATGTCATTTAAAAACTTATTATTGCCTTCAAGGAAGTCATGTTTAATACATGTAAAGTCTTCAGATTCAAAAGTTTCTAATAATGAATTTGCAGCTTGATTATGCCCTTGACCTGTAGAAGTAGTTAAGATTAAAACTTTTTTCATTTAATTCACTCGCTTTTATAATGTTATATAATTCCTAGGTATAGTTTAACATGATTTATGTAAAAAATCTCAATGTTAAAGTAATTTTAAGAAAAAGAAAATGGGAAAGACTAGTAGTCTTTCCCATAATTTCTTACTTACCTTGGTTAAGGTTAAATCTCTTATTGAACTTGTCAACTCTTCCGCCGACGTTCACAGCCTTTTGCTTACCAGTGAAGAATGGGTGGCATTTAGAGCATATTTCTACTTTAAGTTCGTCTTTAACTGAACCTGTTGTAAAAGTATTTCCACATGCACACTTAACCACAGCGTCGTGGTGGTATTCAGGATGTATGCCTTCTCTCATTTATTTCACCTCTTTCGAAATTGTCCACTAAATGTGAACATCTTAAATAACTATTAGAGTATATCACAAGGTATATTTCGAGTCAAGAAGAGGTAATTTTTAAAAATACTTTTTAATCAATTTGTAAAATGCTATAATTTTTATAACAAAAGATAAGAGGAGAGATTATTTTAGATGAGTAAGTTATATTTTAGATATGGTGCTATGAATTCAGGTAAATCAACTCATTTAATGCAAGTGGCCTATAACTATAAAGAAAGAGGAATGAGAGTTTTATTAATCAAACCCTCTACTGATAAAAAGGGTGGCGATAAACTTGTTTCTAGATTAGGCGTTGAAGTAAAGGTTGATATGATTGTAGATAAAGATACAGACGTTATAAGTGAAGTTAAGGAAAATATAGAATTAAATGGTGAACTAGATTGTATATTAGTAGATGAGGTACAATTTATGAAAAAGCATCAGATAGATGAATTATTTGAGATAGCTGTTACCTTAGAAATTCCTGTAATATGTTATGGGCTAAGAACCGACTTTAAGATGGAAGGGTTTGAAGGAAGTGAAAGACTTCTTTTAATTGCTCATAGTATAGAAGAGATGAAAACTATATGTAAATGTGGGAATAAAGCTTTATTAAATGGTAGAAAAGTTAATGGAAAATTTGTTTTTTCAGGAGATCAAATAGCTATTGATACAGTAGATAATGTTGAATATGAATCTTTATGTGGACAATGCTACTACAAATATAAAAATGAAGAGAAGTAAGTGAGTGATAATATGAAAAGAAAAGATGTTGGTGGGCAAGCTGTTATTGAAGGAGTAATGATGAGAGGCTCTAAAGGAATGGCAATAGCAGTAAGAAAAGAAGATGGAGAAATTGATGTTAAAGTTGAAAAAGTAGTGCCATTAACTAAAAAATATAAGTTCTTAAACATTCCACTTATAAGAGGAATATTTGTATTGGTAGATTCCTTGAAAATAGGAATGGATTCTTTAAATCATTCAGCTTCATTTATTGAAGAGGATGAAGATTATGAGCCAGAATCAAAATTTGAAAAGTTGTTAGATAAATTTGAAGGGTGGCTTAGAAAAAAATATGGAGAAAAAGCTGAAGATATAATTATGAGTATAACAATGGGAATAGCATTTTTACTTGCTATTGGATTGTTTATAGGATTACCTACAGCTATAGCAACTATATTTAAAGGATTTGGTATTTCACCAATATTATTAAATTTAATAGAAGCCGCTATAAGAATATCAATCTTGATAATATATATATGGGGAATTGCTAAGTTAGATGATATGTATAGGGTATTTCAATATCATGGAGCAGAGCATAAAACAATTTTCTGTTATGAGGCTGAAGAAGAGCTTACTATTGAAAATGTAAAGAAGTTCTCAAGATTTCATCCAAGGTGTGGTACTAACTTTTTGTTTCTGATTATGTTTGTAAGTGTATTTATTTTCTCATTTACAGGATGGGGAGGATTTTTACAGAGGATAGTATTAAGAATATTATTGATACCAATTGTAGCTGGAATAACATATGAAATTATAAAGTGGTTAGGTAAGAGTAATGGTGTTCTAGCTAGAATAATTTCTTATCCAGGGCTAAAACTTCAAGGGTTAACAACAAGAGAACCAGATGATAAGCAAATAGAAGTTGCAATAGCGTCATTAAAGGCGGCTGAAGGTATTGAAGATAAGGAAAAAACAATAGGTGAACTTTTAAATGAAGGAACTAAAATACTAGGAGATGCCCATATAGATACATCTAGACTAGATTCACAATTATTACTTGGAAAAGTTTTAGAAAAGGATAAATTATATTTAATTACAAATTCTACAGAGAAGGTATCAAATTCAAATAAGGTAAAATATTTTGATTTAATAAAGAAACGTCAAAATAAGATGCCTGTTAGATATATACTAGGAGAATGTGATTTTATGGGGTTAGACTTTTATGTAGAAGAAGGAGTGCTTATTCCAAGAAGTGATACTGAAGTGCTGGTAGAAGAGGTTTTGAAATTAATTCCTATAAACAAAGAATTAGAAGTATGTGATTTATGCTCTGGAAGTGGCGCAATTGGAATTTCATTAGCCCATTATAGACCTGATATTAAAGTTGATGAGATAGATCTATATCCAGTTCCAGAAAAAGTGACTAAAAAGAATATAATAAGGAATAATTTAGAAGATAGGGTAAGCTTTATAAAGAGTGATTTATTAGATGAAATAATAAAAGTAAATAAAAGATATAATATTATTGTTTCAAATCCTCCTTATATAAAAGAAGATGAAATAGAAACACTAATGGAAGACGTAAAGGATTATGAACCTAAAACTGCTTTAAATGGTGGAGATGATGGCCTTGTATTTTATAGAAAGATTGTAGAGCAAAGCAAAGAAACATTATTAGAAGGTGGAATGCTTTGCTTTGAAATAGGATATGACCAAGGTGAAAGTGTAAAAAACTTGTTAGAAGAAAATAGATTTGTGGATGTTAAGGTGGTAAAAGACTTAGCAGGATTAGACAGAGTAGTATTAGGAAAGTTTGCTTGTTGAAAATAGCGAAGATTATGTGATATAATACTAAAATGTGAAAAAATGAAGTACGGAGTGATATCATGTTATTAGATAAATTAGCTTTCATAGAAAATAAGTATGATGAATTATCTGTAAAGATAAGTGATCCATCAATAATGGCCAATCAAAATGAATGGAGAAAGCTTTGTAAAGAGCATGCCGAGTTGGAAATAATAGTTAATGCATATAGAAATTATAAACAAGTTATTGAGGATCTAGAGGCTAATAAAGAGATGTTAGCAGAAGAAAATGATAAAGAAATGAGAGAAATGCTTCAAGAAGAAATTTCTGATTTAACTACTAGAGAAGAAGAATTAGAAAGAGAAATTCAAATTTTATTATTACCTAAGGATCCTAATGATGATAAGAACGTATTCGTTGAAATTAGAGGTGGTGCTGGTGGAGACGAAGCAGCTCTATTTGCAGCAAACCTATTTAGAATGTATACAAGATATGCAGAAAACAATAGATGGACTGTTGAATTGATGAGTGCTAATGAAACTGACATTGGTGGTTTCAAAGAAGTAGTATTCATGATTAAGGGTAACGGAGCATATTCAAAGCTTAAGTACGAAAGTGGAGTTCATAGAGTACAAAGAGTTCCAGATACTGAATCAAGTGGTAGAATTCATACATCAACTGCAACAGTTGCAGTTTTACCAGAAGTTGATGACGTAGAAATAGAAATTAACGAAAAAGACTTAAAGATAGACGTATTTAGAGCATCAGGAAACGGTGGACAATGCGTTAATACTACTGATTCAGCTGTAAGAATGACTCACTTACCAACAGGATTAGTAGTTTCATGCCAAGATGAAAAGTCTCAGTTAAAGAATAAGGAAAAAGCTTTAAAGATATTGAGAGCTAGACTTTATGAACAAGCAGAAGCAGAAAGAAATGCAGGTATTGCTGAAGATAGAAAGAGTCAAGTTGGTACAGGGGATAGAAGTGAGAGAATAAGAACTTATAACTATCCTCAAGGTAGAGTTACAGATCACAGAATAGGATTAACTCTTTATAAGTTAGAGGCCTTCTTAAATGGTGATATAGATGAAGTGATAAATGCACTTATAACTGCAGATCAAGCTGAAAAAATGAAACAAATGGGAAATACAGATATGTAATATCAAAGAAAGCCTTGCATTTAAAAATGTAGGGCTTTTATGCTAGTGGGGGATGGTATGAATATATATAAGGCAATAAAAAGAGAAAAAAAGTTCTTGAAAAAGTTTTATATTTTAATGATTGTTCTTGCTATTACTTTACCTATTATTTTATTGCTAACAGGACTTACGAATACATTTTACTTAAGTTATTTATTATTTATTGAATTTCTTATATTTGTTGCTGTTATAAATAAAATGAATTATTATAAATTAGATTATAGTTGCAGTAATAATAAATTAAGATTTAAGAATGGATTGCTTTCAAAAGAAAGTGTGATTTTGTGTGATAAGGTTGTTTTAGTACATACTGAAAGAATGGAAGAAGATATGGATATTATTATTATAACTACAGTAAACTTTAAGAATAAGTCTTTAAAACCAATAGGGTCCATATTTTTAAAGAGATATCCTTTGGCATCTGAGGAATATAGGAGAATTAAAGAACTTCAACCAGAGAACATATATTATTATCAAGTAATTAGGAGAGGCGGCCTTAAGAAGTACATGATTTTAGATACTATATATAAAAATTGTGTGAGAGCTACATATACTGATGAATGTATTCAGAATATAAAAATAGCAAGAGGACAAACTTTAGTGTAAAGAAGGAAGGAATAAGCTTGGAAACAAAAGTAGCCATAGTTAATGATTTAGAAAAGGATTTAATATACATAAAAGAAGCAGCAGAAGTAATAAAGTCTGGGGGGATTGTAGCATTTCCAACAGAAACAGTGTATGGATTGGGAGCTAATGCTCTAGATGAAAATGGAGTTCAAAAAATATTTGTTGCAAAGGGTAGACCTCAGGATAATCCTCTAATAGTTCATGTCGCAAGTAAAGAAATAAGTGATTTGGTAGAAGAAGTTCCAAAGGTAGCAAAAAAGATAATGGATAAATTTTGGCCAGGACCAATAACAATTATAATGAAGAAAAAAAATATAATTCCTAATGTAACTAGTGCTAACTTAGATACAATAGGGATAAGAATGCCAAGTAATGACATTGCCCTTAAATTAATAGAACTTGCTAATACACCTATTGCAGCACCTTCTGCAAATATTAGTGGAAGACCAAGCCCTACTGATATAGAAAGGTGTGTAGAAGATTTAAGTGGAAGGGTAGACTATATTATTGGTGGAGCAAAGAGTGAAGTAGGAGTAGAGTCCACTATAGTAGACTGTACAGTTACCCCTCCTATGGTGTTAAGACCAGGTGGAATAACATTAGAAATGCTAAGAGAAATTGATCCTAGTATAGAAATTGATAAAGCTATAATGCAAAAACCAAGTAAGGACTTTAAGCCAAAGGCACCTGGGATGAAATATCGTCATTATGCACCAAATGCAAAAGTTAAAATTATAAAAGGAAATAGAAAAAAAACTGTTGAAAAAATTAATGAGTTGGTACACAATTATATAGATGAAGGTAAAAAAGTTGGAATTCTATCTTCTAAGGAAAATTCATCTTTCTATGAATTAGGTGAGATACTAGTGGTAGGAAGTAAGAAAAATCTATCTGAAGTAGCACAAAATTTATTTGAAGCACTAAGAAGTTTAGATGATAAAAATGTTGATATAATTCTTGCAGAGGCTTATGATGAAGAAGGTGTAGGCTTAGCTATAATGAATAGATTACAGAAGTCTGCAGGTTTTGATATTATAAATGTTTAGTTGGAGGTAAATATGAAAGTTCTCTTTGTATGCACAGGAAATACTTGTAGAAGTCCTATAGCAGAAGCTGTTTTTAACAGTTTAAATACAGATGATAATATTACCTCAAGTTCAGCTGGAATATCAATTGTACCAGGAAGTAAGGTGAGTAAAGAATCGGCTGAATTAATTTATAGAGAACTTAAACTTGATTTAAAAAATAGAAAAGCTAAACAAATAGAAAATGAATTACTAGAAGAATCAGACTTAGTTTTAGCAATGACTAGGTATGGAAGAGAGTATTTAAAAACATATTATAAAAACTATAAGAATAAGATATTTACTTTATCTGAATATGTTGGCGTAGAGGGTGAAATTAAAGATCCTTACGGTGGCACAGTTTCTGTTTATAAAAACACTTACAATCAGATAATGGAATCAGTATCTTTATTATTGTCAAAAATAAAGAAAGATTAAGGTATGCATATACCTATTCTTTCTTTTTTTATGAATATACATAACAATGGAGGTGGCACTATGAAAATAGCTTTAGGAGCAGATCATGGTGGATTTGAATTAAAAGAGGAGATTATATCTTATCTAAAAGACAATGGGTATGATGTAGAAGATTTTGGTACATATTCTAAAGAGTCATGTGATTATCCTGACTATGCATTAAAGGCAGCGGAAGCTGTTGCATCAAAGGAATGTGATCTTGGAATTCTAATTTGTGGAACAGGAATAGGCATAAGCATTGCAGCTAATAAGGTTCCAGGAATAAGAACAGCTTTATGCTCAGATACTTTTAGTGCACATGCAACAAGAGAGCATAATGATGCAAATATATTAGCCTTAGGTGCAAGAGTTGTTGGACCTGGATTAGCACTAGATATCGTAAAAACATTCCTAGGTGCTAAATTTGAAGGTGATAGACACCTAGCAAGAATAAATAAAATAACTGAGATTGAAAAAAAATATTATAAATAACTTGGAGGGATAAAAGAATGAGTAAAGTAGTTGAAATCAATCATCCGCTAATACTACATAAGTTAGCGTTTATTAGAAGTAAGGAAACAGGAGCTAAAGACTTCAGACAATTAGTAAGTGAAGTTGCTATGTTAATGGGGTATGAAGTAACTAGAGATTTTAGCATGGAAGAAGTAGAAATTGAAACACCAATTTGTAAGACTAAATGCAAGATGTTAGCTGGTAAGAAGGTTGCTATAGTTCCTATATTAAGAGCTGGATTAGGTATGGTAGATGGAATGTTAAGTTTAATTCCTGCAGCTAAGGTTGGGCATATAGGTCTATATAGAGATGAAGAAACTTTAAAGCCAGTTGAGTATTTCTGTAAGTTACCACAAGATATAGCTGAAAGAGAAGTAATAGTTGTTGATCCAATGCTAGCAACTGGTGGTTCAGCAGCTGATGCCTTAACTTTATTAAAGAAAAGAGGAGCTAAGAATTTAAGACTTGCTTGTTTAATTTCATCTCCAGAAGGAATAAAAGCAGTACAAGAAGCACATCCTGATGTAGATATATACGTAGCTTCAATAGATGAAAAGTTAAACGAAAAAGGATATATAGTACCTGGTCTTGGGGATGCAGGGGATAGACTATTTGGAACTAAATAGCTAATAGATAAATTAAATAGTTAAGGGGGAGAAATTGCTTTGCAATTTCTCTTTATTTTTACTGTCTAGGAAAATATAAAATTTTAATTAGCTATAAATCAAAGGTATTATTAGATTTTTATATTATACAACATCAGATCAAGGATAATAATTTTATAATTTCCTTACCTTAAGTACGAAGGGAATAGATATTTATTTCTCTGTGACTTGAAGCTTGCGACGGAACAAGCAAAATAAATATTCGCACAACCTTTTTATGAAAATATACAGTGATTTACAGAGATATTAAACTAATATATAATTTAATAAGAATATAAAAATTATATTTAGTAAATAAGGAGTAGGTTATGAGAAGAAGAGATAAGGATAATTATTATCTTGATATAGCGGAAACTGTGGCAGAAAGAGGGACGTGCCTAAGAAGGAATTATGGATCTATAATAGTAAAAAATGATGAAATAATTTCTACTGGATATACTGGAGCACCGAGAGGCAGAAAGAATTGTATAGATATGCAAACTTGCATTAGAGAAAAATTAAATGTTAAAAGAGGCACTCATTACGAGTTGTGTAGAAGTGTACATAGTGAAGCTAATGCTATTATTAGTGCTTCAAGAAGAGATATGATTGGAGCAACATTATATTTAGTAGGTAAAGATGCTAACACTAAAGAGTATGTAAAAGATGCTAATTCTTGCTCAATGTGCAAAAGAATGATAATAAATTCAGGCATAGAAAATGTAATTATTAGAGATAGTAAAAGTGAGTATAGAGTTATAGATGTTTTATCATGGGTAGATGAGGATGATTCATTAGCAATAAGTAAAGAATTTGGATATTAACAAGTATATTTGGAGGTAAGTGAATTGAAAAAGAAGATTATTACCATCTTTGGAACAAGACCAGAAGCAATTAAGATGGCGCCGTTAGTTAAGGAATTAGAAAAAAGAGAAGAAATAGAATCTAAGGTGTGCGTTACTGCACAACATAGAGAGATGTTAGACCAGGTTCTAGAGTATTTTGAGATTAAGCCAGATTTTGATTTAAATATAATGAAAAGTAAACAATCTTTAACTGGTATTACTAATAGAGTGCTTGAAGGATTAGAAGAGGTTTTTATAAAAGAAAAACCAGATATGATATTAGTTCATGGAGATACAACAACTACATTTGCAGGTGCATTAGCAGCATTTTATCAACAAATAAAGGTTGGCCATGTTGAAGCTGGTTTAAGAACTTTTGATAAGTACTTTCCGTTTCCAGAAGAAATGAATAGAAAGCTAACAGGATCATTAGCTGATTTACACTTTGCACCAACAAATGGGTCAAAAAATAATCTTTTAAGAGAAGGCATAAATGAAAATGATATCTATATTACAGGGAATACTGTAATAGATGCTATGCTTCATACAGTTAAGGAAGATTATAAGTTTGAAAATGAAGAATTAAATAAAATAGATTATGTAAATAAGAAAGTAATAATGATAACTGCCCATAGAAGAGAAAACTGGGGAGAAGGAATAGAAAACATTTGTGCAGCATTAAATAAAATTGTAGATGATAATAAGGATGTAGAATTAGTTTATCTAGTACATTTAAATCCTGTAGTAAAAGATGTTGTTCATGCAAGATTAGGTGGAAACGATAGAATTCATTTATTACCACCATTAGACACAAAAGAAACACATAATTTAATGAATAAGTGTTTTATGGTAATGACTGATTCTGGTGGATTACAAGAAGAAGCACCACATTTAGGAAAACCTGTTTTAGTTCTTAGAGATGTTACAGAAAGGCCAGAAGCAGTAGCATATGGTACAGTAAAATTAGTTGGGACAGATATAGAGAAAATTATAAGTGAAGCTAATGAATTAATTCAAAATGGAGAAGCTTATGAAAAAATGAGTAAATCAGTAAACCCATATGGTGATGGTAAAGCATCAGAGAGAATTGCAGATGCTATATTAAGATATTTTGATTTAAGTGACAAAGAAGTAGAGGAATTTAAGAGATAGTTTGTCTAAAATTTAACAAATATTCCTTGAAAAATATGTGAAAAATGGTATAATTGTAATTGTGTTAATACTTTAACAAAGACAAATGAGTTTTTTTGAATTTAGGAGGTATATGAAATGAGAGAAGTAGTTATTGCAAGTGCAGCAAGAACAGCTTTAGGTTCATTTGGTGGATCGTTAAAAGATGTTCCAGCAGCAGAATTAGGAGCTATTGTAATTAAGGAAGCGGTTAAGAGAGCAGGAATAAATCCAGAACAAGTTGAAGAAGTAGTAATGGGGAATGTTATTCAAGCAGGCCTAGGACAAAACGTAGCTAGACAAGCTACTTTAAAAGCTGGATTACCAAATGAAGTACCAGCTATGACAATAAATAAGGTTTGTGGTTCAGGTTTAAGAACTGTTGCATTAGCAGCACAAATGATTAAGGCAGGAGATGCTGATATCGTAGTTGCTGGTGGTATGGAAAATATGTCTGCCGCTCCATATGTTTTAGATAAAGCAAGATGGGGACAAAGAATGGGAGATGGAAAATTAGTTGATACAATGATAAAAGATGCTCTTTGGGATGCATTTAATAACTATCATATGGGAGTTACAGCTGAAAATATAGCTGAACAATGGGGATTAACTAGAGAAATGCAAGATGAATTTGCAGCATCTTCACAAGCTAAGGCAGAAGCAGCAATAAAGGCTGGAAAATTCAAAGATGAAATAGTTCCAGTTGTTATTCCACAAAGAAAGGGAGATCCAATAGTATTTGATACTGATGAATTCCCAAGATTCGGAACAACTGCTGAAAAGTTAGCTAAATTAAAACCAGCATTTGTTAAAGATGGTACAGTTACAGCAGGTAATGCTTCAGGAATTAATGATGGTGCAGCTGCATTTGTTGTTATGAGTGCAGAAAAGGCAGCTGAATTAGGGGTTAAACCTTTAGCTAAGATTGTTTCTTATGGTTCTAAGGGATTAGACCCAGCAATAATGGGGTATGGACCATTCCATGCAACAAAGAAAGCATTAGAAGCAGCTAATTTAACTGTTGAAGATATGGACTTAATAGAAGCTAATGAAGCGTTCGCAGCTCAAAGTTTAGCAGTTGCTAAAGACCTTAACTTTGATATGAGCAAGGTTAATGTAAATGGTGGAGCTATTGCTTTAGGACATCCAGTAGGAGCTTCAGGAGCTAGAATATTAACAACTTTACTTTATGAAATGGAAAAGAGAGATGCTAAGAGAGGTTTAGCTACACTTTGTATAGGTGGAGGAATGGGAACAGCTCTTATTGTTGAAAGAGTATAATATAAACATATATTTATGAATGTATTAGAATATTCTAATACATTCTTTTTTATTATTTAGGAAATTATAATTGTAATTAAATTGTGGATAACTTAAACATTTGAATGTTACTAAAGTTTATTTGTTTATAAAGAATAAAAAAATAAAAAATATGCCCATACAAGATTTTAATCAGACAGGCTTCGGAAGCTCTAATGATTAAGTTTTATTTACTAAATTGAAGTTTGGAATATTACTTATGTAAATGGAAAAAAATTGATGAGCTACAGTAGACTTGCGATTTTTTACATGTAAGAAAGTTTAAAATGTAACTATAGTCTATTATTTTTCGATACAAAAAAGAAGTAAATGGTTAAGAAATTAAGTATTTTCTATTAAAAATAGTGCTATATTACATAATAATAGGAGTATTTCTAAAGAAAACAACATTTATTTTAAATAAATAAATGAATAAATACGAATAATCTATTTCAAGATAATAATGAAAAATTAGGGTAAATGGTAGTTAATACGCTATAACTGTGAATAAATTTAGAAAATATAATAAAATATTTAAACAAAGTATTAAATGAAAATGTTATCAAGTAAACTTGCATAACATTTTAGTTTTCAGAATATTTAGATAAATGAATAGCTATGAATAAATTTATGTATTATTGTTGAAAATAGGAAGACTATCGATGTTTGTTAAGAGAATGGCTAATATTACATGTATAAATTCAAAATTTAAACAATTTTAAGTTTATTTAAGTAAAAATAAGGTTTTCTTAAAGTTTATAGTGGGGCTATAATACATAAGGGTAAGCGAGAGGGGAGTGCTCAATGAGTAAAGAGATGAATAACTTGGAACGAAAAATCACAAAATATGATATGATAGTTGGTTTATTTATGTCTTTAATTATTAGCTTAGTATTTTCGTTTAAGCCTGCAATAGTTTTTTTCTTGGGTGTAATAGTTGGAATGCTAAATTATTTGGGAATATCATTCTCTACTAAAAGGTGGATTCATAAAAATAAAATATTAATCTTAACAACATCTATTCTTAGAGTTCTTTTAGTATTAGTAGTTATATTACCATTTATCCACAATATTATATTAGTATTGTCATATTTAGTTGGAATAATACTAGACCAAGGAATAAGACTTTATTGTACATTAACAGTGGAAGGAAGTGTTTAGGTTGGAATCAGTAGCACCTATCTTTTCCTTTAATATCGGAGGTTTCCCCATAAACATTACAAGAGACATAGTTGTTCAATGGGCGGTAATTCTGATTTTAGGAATCGCAGCCTATATTTTAACAAGAAATCTTAAAAGGGTGCCAGATAAGAAACAAGTAGTATTAGAAACCTTATATACTACTATAGAAGGACTTGTTAAAAATAATATGGGCGAAAGTTATGTGGGATATATTCCTTATGTTGGAACTTTAGTTGTATATTTATTAGTTCTTAACTTAATGGGAATAGTAGGAATCGCGCCACCAACCCAAAACTTAAGTGTTACCTTAGGACTTGGGTTAACATCATTCTTAGTTATTAACTATACAGCAATTAAGAGAAATGGTGTGTGGGGGTATACAAAAGGCTTGGGAGAGCCATTCTTAATGATGCTTCCATTAAATATTATGGAAAGAGTAATGTTGCCAATATCATTGGCTCTTAGACTTTTTGGTAATATGATGGCAGCTACCATGCTTATAGAAATGATCTATGAAGCATTAGGTTCAATAGGAATGTTAGCTCAAATAGGAGCACCAATTATAGCACATGGATACTTTGATTTATTTGATGGAAGCATTCAAATGCTAGTATTCACAATGCTAACAATAATAAATATTAAAATGACAGCAGAACATCATTAAAATGTAATTTTGAAGGAGGAAGTTTAAATGGATTTATCAGTAATTGCAGCAGGTATCGCTGTATTATCAGGAATTGGAGCAGGTATAGGAATAGGTATAGCAACAGGAAAGGCAACAGAATCAATTGCAAGACAACCAGAAGCAGCAGGTAAGATTCAAAGTGCTTTAATATTAGGTGCAGGTCTTTCAGAAGCAACAGCTATTTACGGGTTAATAGTAGCTATCATGTTAATAGTTATAAAATAGTTTAAGAAGAGTTGATATTATTGACTCCGAAGGGAGGCTGAGAGCATATGGATATAGATCCATCAGTTCTATTAATGACGTTAATAAACTTTTTTATTTTAGTACTAATACTTAAACACTTCTTTTGGGAAAAAATTCGTATTGCTATACAAGACAGAGAAGATTTTATACAAGAACAATTGTCAAATGCAGAGGATGAATCTCAAAAGGCAAGATTATATTTAATAGAAAATGAAAGAATTCTTAAGTCTTCTAAAGAAGAAGGTAAGAAGATAATAGAAAAGAAAAAACAAAAAGCTAATAAAGTATATAGTGAAATTGTAGATGATGCTAATAAAGAAGCTAAGGCTATAGTTGATAGAGCAAGGTTAGAAGTAGAAAGAGAAAAAGAAAAAGCTCAATATGAAATAAAGAAACAAGTAGTTAATTTAGCAATTGAATTATCTACAAAGGCTCTAGAAGAAAAGCTTGAAGATAGTACTCAAAGGGAATTAATAGGCGATTTTATAACTAAGGTAGGTAGTTAAATATGTATGAATATTTAGATAGAAGATATGCCTTAGCATTATATGAAGTAGCTAAAGAAAAAAATAAAGTAGATGAGTATATTAATGACCTTAGAGAAATTTGTGATTTAATAGAAAATAATAAGGATTTTTATGAGGTTGTAAAACATCCTCAAATAAGTACTAAAAATAAAAAAAGAACATTTATAAATATTTTTAAAGGAAAAATAGATGAAGAATTACTTTCATTTCTATTGATACTTATAGAGAAAGATAGAATATTGTATTTAAGAGAAAAACTTAATGAAATGGAAAAAATTGATCTTGAGAGAAAAAATATTCTATCAGCAGTAGTGAAGACGGCAGTACCATTATTAGAAAGTGAAATTTCTGATTTACAAGAAAAACTTGAAAAGCAGTATAATAAGAAAATTATTATGGCTACAGAAATAGATAAAAGTCTTCTAGGTGGAGTATATGTAAGAGTTGGAAATGATGTTATTGATGGAACAATAAAATCTAAACTAGAGGAAATGAAAGACATAATGCTTAAGAGAGAATAGAGGTGAGTCCATGAATATAAAACCAGAAGAAATTACTTCAATTATAAAAAAAGAAATTGAAAGATATGAAAAACATATTCAAAAAGTAGATTCTGGTACAATAATCCAAGTTGGTGATGGTATCGCTAGAGTATATGGATTAGATGATTGTATGGAAGGGGAATTATTAGAGTTCCCTAATAATGTATATGGTATGGCTCTTAACCTTGAACAAGACAATGTAGGCTGTGTTCTACTAGGGTCAGAAGAAGGGATAAAAGAAGGAGATATCGTAAAAAGAACTGATAGAATAGTTCAAGTTCCAGTTGGTGAAGAATTAATAGGAAGAGTTGTTGACTCATTAGGTAATCCTATTGATGGAAAAGGACCTATAAAAACTAGTAATACTAGAGCAATGGAAATTCCAGCTCCATCTATTATTGATAGAAGTTCAGTTAATGAACCACTACAAACTGGTATTAAAGCTATAGATTCTATGATCCCAATAGGTAAGGGACAAAGAGAACTTATAATTGGAGATAGACAAACAGGAAAGACTGCTATAGGAATAGATACAATTATAAATCAAAAAGGTAAAGATGTTATTTGTATCTATGTTGCTATAGGTCAAAAACAATCTACAGTTGCGCATATAGTTAATACATTAACTGAAATGGGAGCTATGGATTATACAATAATAGTAAGTTCTACAGCATCAGATACAGCACCATTACAATATTTAGCACCATATGCTGGATGTAGTATGGGTGAATATTTTATGCATCAAGGTAAGGACGTATTAATTATTTATGATGATTTATCTAAGCATGCAGTTGCTTATAGAACAATGTCATTACTTCTTAGAAGACCACCAGGAAGAGAAGCATACCCTGGAGATGTATTCTATATCCATTCAAGATTGTTAGAAAGAGCAGCTAAGTTATCAGCTGAAAATGGAGGAGGCTCACTAACAGCTCTTCCTATAATAGAAACATTAGCTGGGGATGTCACAGCATATATTCCAACTAATGTAATTTCAATTACAGATGGTCAAATATTCTTAGAATCAGATTTATTTAATCAAGGTCAAAGACCGGCAGTAAATGCAGGTATTTCTGTATCAAGAGTTGGTGGTAATGCTCAAATTAAAGCGATGAAGCAAGTTTCAGGTACTCTAAGATTAGAATTAGCGCAATATAGAGAACTTGCAGCATTCTCTCAATTTGGATCAGACCTAGATAGAGATGCTAAGAGAAGACTTGAAAAAGGTAAGAGATTAATTGAAGTGTTAAAGCAAGATCAATACGAACCAATGGCTGTTGAAAAGCAAATTGTTATTTTATATGCAACAGTTAATGACTTCCTTTCAGATATAAAAGTTAGTGATATAAGAAAGTTTGAAAAAAGCTTCTTAGAATATATGGATACTCATCAGAGAGAATTATTAAAGAAAATAGTAACAGAAAAAGTTTTAACTGATGAAATAAAGAAAACATTAGAAGAAACAATCGTTGAATATAAAAAGATATTTTTACAAGAGGCATAGCTTTTAAAAGCTATGCAATTCTTTAGGAGGTGGAATAATGGGAGCAGCAGGACTTATAGAGATAAAAAGAAGATTAAAGTCCGTAGAAAGTACCAAGAAAATAACAAATGCAATGGGACTTGTTGCCACTTCTAAATTAAGAAAATGTAGAAAAGAGTTATCTATAAATGAGCAATATCTAGAAATAGCTGAAAAAACTATGAAGTCTTTAGCAAGAATATCAGAAGAAAAACTTACTACTTCATATTTTGATGGAAATGATGGTAATTATAAACTTTATATAATAATTACTTCTGATACTGGATTATGTGCTGGATACAATAATAATGTAGTTGCTTTTTTAGATAGCTTAATTAAGGATGATAAGGATAATTGCAAAATAATTAGTGTAGGTAGTAAGGGAATATCTTATTTAAGAAGGAACGGATTAGAAACTATAGATGAATATGTTGATATCCCTGATATACCAACTATAAAAGAAGTTAAACTAGTTTATGAAAAAGCTTTAAAACTATTTTCTTCAGGGGAAGTTTCAGAAGTTAATGTTGTATATACAGAATTTGTATCTCCTATAAAACAAGAAGTTAAAAGTGAAAAGCTATTGCCAGTTGAAAGAGCAGTAGGAGAGGTAGGAGATCAAATAGTAGAACCTGATTTAAAAACTGTTCTTACAGATTCTTTAGATATATATCTAAAAGGAAAGTTAAGGGCTTTAATGTTAAGTGCAAAATGCAGTGAACAAAGTGCTAGAATGCAAGCTATGGATGGAGCAACCAGCAATGCAAATGATATAATTCAAGAACTTAATATAAGATATAATAGAATTAGGCAAAGCATGATTACTCAAGAAATTTCAGAAATAGTTGGAGGAGCAGAAGCACAAAAATAGTAAGGAGGTATATTAGATGCCTGGCAAGATAGGAAAAGTGGTTCAAGTAATAGGACCAGTAGTTGATATAAAGTTTAATTCAGACTCTCTTCCTAATTTATATAATGCTATTCATATAAATATGGGAGAAGATGTATTAGTAGCTGAAGTTGAGCAACATATGGGAGATGATATAGTAAGAGCCATAGCAATGGAAGCTACTGAAGGACTAAGAAGAGGTATGGAAGCTGTAGATACTGGTAGACCAATAGCAGTTCCAGTTGGTGAAGAAGTACTAGGAAGACTATTTAATGTTTTAGGAAAAACTATGGATAATGCTGGAGATGTAAATGCTAAGGAAGAATATCCAATACACAGACCAGCTCCTAGCTTCAAAGATCAATCAGTTGAACCAGAAATGTTTGAAACAGGAATAAAGGTTATTGACTTACTAGCTCCTTATCAAAAAGGTGGAAAAATAGGTCTTTTTGGTGGAGCAGGTGTAGGAAAAACTGTTCTTATTCAAGAGCTTATTAATAATATAGCTAAAGAACATGGTGGATTATCTGTGTTTACCGGTGTTGGTGAAAGATCAAGAGAAGGTAATGATTTATACCATGAAATGAAGGACTCAGGGGTTATAGAAAAGACTGCATTAGTGTTTGGTCAAATGAATGAACCACCTGGAGCAAGAATGAGAGTAGCTTTAACAGGACTTACAATGGCTGAATATTTTAGAGATAAAGGTCAAGATGTACTGTTATTTATAGATAATATATTTAGATTTACACAAGCAGGTTCAGAAGTATCAGCTTTATTAGGAAGAATACCATCAGCTGTTGGATATCAACCAACTCTTGCAACTGAAATGGGTGCTCTTCAAGAAAGAATTACATCTACTACTAACGGGTCTATAACATCAGTTCAAGCAGTATACGTTCCAGCAGATGACCTTACTGACCCAGCACCAGCTACAACTTTTGCTCACTTAGATGCAACAACAGTTTTATCAAGAAGTATTTCAGAATTAGGTATTTACCCAGCTGTTGATCCATTAGAATCATCTTCAAGAATTTTAGATCCAAGAGTTGTTGGTAAAGAGCATTATGAAGTGGCAATGGATGTAAAGAATATACTTGAAAGATATAAGGAATTACAAGATATAATTGCTATTTTAGGTGTAGATGAATTATCAGATGAAGATAAAGCAGTAGTTTCAAGAGCAAGAAGAATTCAAAGATTCTTATCACAACCATTTACAGTAGCAGAACAATTTACAGGAATGACAGGGAAATATGTTCCAATAAAAGAAACTGTAAGAGGATTTAAAGAAATCTTAGATGGAAAATATGATGATATACCAGAATCAGCATTCTTATTTGTTGGTACTATAGAAGAAGCTCTTGAAAAAGCTAAAACATTAGGATAAGAGGTGGAGGAAAATGGCCAAAACCTTTATATTAAAAATTCTAACTCCTAGTAAGATGGTTGTAAACGAAGAAGTAGAAAAAGTATTTGTAAATACAGTTAACGGAGCAGTTGAATTTCTGCCTAATCATGCACCTATTATAATGAGTACAGTGCCAAGTGCCACTATATTCTATGATAATGCAGGAAATAAAAAAGAACTATTTACATCTAGGGGAGTAATTAATCTAAATAACAATGAAATAATGTTTTGTAGCGATGCAGCAGAACTAGTTGAAGATATTGATTTGGCTAGAGCAGAAGAAGCAAAAGGAAGAGCTGAAGAAAGATTAAAAGATTCATCTAAGTTTGATGTTGTAAGAGCGCAAGCAGCGTTAGTTAGAGCAAATATAAGAATAGGTTTAAAAAAGCATTCAATTTAGTGAATGCTTTTTTTTTTTTGTAAAAAATTATATTTTTTTGACAATCTTTCACAAAAAAATACGACTTTTATATACTAATAGTAAATAAAGTAATTGTATAAGAAATGGAATAAATGACCATAATTATGAAGGAAAGGTGGGGGTATATGTGAAGGTTAGAGTATGCCTTATATTAAGTTTCCTTTTTTCTGTTATTTTTATTAGTGCTTTTCCTATAGTTAGTTGGTCATATAATGATTTTTATTCTATTGAAAAACTAATAAAAGAAGAAAGTACCTTTGTAGAAAGTGGCGTAAAAGTAGAATATGAAAGCAATATGCCACTAGAAGATACTTTAAATTCAATACAAAAAAAGGTAAAGAAACATTATGGTTCAAGTATTTCTGAAATAACCGAAAATGGTATTTTTATAAAATCCAATAATTTGGAAATAAATATAACTGTTTATGAAAATAAGGAAAAAACATTAGTAGATGCAGTAATAACTAATTTTAGTAAAGACAAAAAATTACTAAATTTAATACAAGATTTATCACAATTACAAGTTAATACTTCAAGTAAACCTAGATATTTTAAATATATAAAGGGAAAAATAAATAATACAGAAGAAGGATTAGATATTATTACTGAAGTACAAAACATAAAAGACATAAATGCCCTAGATATCCATAATGGTTATGTTGGAACAGCTAAGTTACAAGATGGAGAAAGGGTCAATTTTGCAGTAAGTAACTACGATAAAGGGACTTACTTAGTTATTGGTACACCAATAATTTTTTCAACATACTAATAAGTCATTATGGAGGAGAATATGGAAAAGATAGTAGTTAAAGGTGGAAAAAAACTAAGTGGTGAGGTAAACATAAGCGCAGCGAAGAATTCGGTTTTGCCTATAATTGCAGCAACAATTCTTTCGAAAGAGGATATTGAATTAGAAAATATACCTATGTTAGAAGACGTTTTAGTTATATGCAACCTACTTAGTGGTTTGAATTGTAATTTACAAATAGTGGACGACAAGATAAAAATAAATACAAAGGAATTAATTCCTGTTGATGCTAATAGTGAATTGATAAGGAAAATGAGAGCTTCGTTTTTAATAATGGGTCCTATGTTAGCGAGGTTTGGCTATTGTAAATTATCACTTCCAGGAGGATGTAATATAGGTAGCAGACCTATTGATCTTCATTTGAAAGGCTTTAAAGCTTTAGGAGCTGAAATAAATATTGGACATGGATATGTAGAAGCTAAAGTTGATAGATTAAAAGGAAATAGAATTTATTTGGATTTCCCTTCAGTTGGAGCAACTGAAAATATAATTATGGCTGCTGTATTAGCAGAAGGAAAAACTATAATTGAAAATGCTGCAGAAGAACCTGAAATATGGGATTTGGCAGAATTTTTAAACTCAATGGGAGCTAATATAGTTGGAGCTGGTACAGGAAAAATTATAATAGAAGGTGTAGACCATTTAAGCGGAATTAAATATAAGCCAATATATGATAGAATTGAAGCTGGAACATTTATGATAGGTGCAGCAATGACAAACAGTATGATTAAAATTAATGGTATAAATGGTGAACATTTAAGACCATTAATAGAGAAACTAAAAGAATGTGGAATTAATTTTGAAGAATTAGGAGAGTCTATAATAGTTGATGGAACAGGTCCTAAGAAACCTGTAGATATTAAAACTTTACCTTACCCAGGATTTCCTACAGATATGCAACCTCAAATGATGAGCTTGTTATCTTTAATTGAAGGTTCTAGCATAGTAACAGAAACTATATTTGAGAACAGATTTATGCATGTAGCAGAGCTTACTAGAATGGGAGCTAAAATTAAGATAGATGGCAGAACAGCTTTTGTTGAAGGCGTTAATAAACTAACTGGATGCGAGGTTAAAGCAACAGATTTAAGGGCAGGAGCTGCTATGATCTTGGTTGGGCTAGTAGCTGAAGGAACAACAGAAATAGGAGATATTTATCATATAGATAGAGGCTATCAAGATATTGAAAAGAAATTCAGAGGTCTTGGAGCTGATATTGAAAGAGTTAAGTATTAAAAAGGAATTATAATTTTTTTATAAAGAAGCTATATCGTTAGGATGTAGCTTCTTTTATGTAAAAATATATAAACATATAAATATAAGAATATATATTTATATAAATATTAGAAAATAATAAAGGTTGTTGAGAGTAGTGATAACTAAAATTATGTAAGCATATAATTAAAGGAAATTATTTTTTAGGAGGGAGAAATGAATTATAATGGTGCGAAAAATGAATTTAAAGTTATTTCTTATATAACCATATTTATAATTTCTTTTACAATAATAATTTGTAGTATATTTATTGCATCTCCATTTAAACGTACAAGCTCTTTTGAACTTAGCGATGATACTATAAAGTATGTTAAAGATGAAGGGGTAATAGTTAGAGGCGATGATAAAGTAAAGGTATATAATACTACCACAGAGAAGGTAGAAGAAATAAGTTTAGAGGATTATATAGTTGGGGTAGTAGCAGCAGAAATGCCTGCAGAATTTAATGAAGAGGCAATAAAGGCCCAATCTATAGCAGCTAGAACTTTTTATTTTTCTAAGAGAATTTCTCCTTGTAAAGCAGCTAAAGAGCATGGAGCAGAAATTTGCTCATCAACTCATTGTCAAGCATATATGAGTAAGGAAGAAAGAATTCAGAAGTGGGATAGTTCTAAAGCAGAAACTTATTGGGAGAAGATTGTTAGCTCTGTTAAGGCTACAGAGGGAGAGGTTATGATATATGGGGATGAAATAGTTAAGTATCCTCAATTCTTTGCTATAAGTGGAGGGAAGACAGAGGATTCAATAGAAGTGTTCTCAGGAGATATTCCTTATTTGAAATCAGTAGATAGTTCATGGGATGAAGAGGCTACAAAATATAGTACAACAAAGGAAATTGGATTTGATGAGTTTGTAAATACAATAAATAAAACATATAAGGATTCTGGAGTAACAAAAGCAAACTTAAAAGATAAGGTAAAGATAGAATCTAGAACTAATGCGGAATATGTAAAAAGTATAGTATTAGGAACAAAAAGTATTTCAGGAATTGATTTTAGAAAGTTATTTGATCTTAGATCATCAAATTTTACAATTGAATATGAAAATGATGTGGTTAAAATTAATTGTAAAGGATATGGACATGGAGTTGGAATGAGCCAATGGGGAGCAAACTTTATGGGCAAGGATGGAAAGAATTATAAAGAGATATTAAAACATTATTATTCAGGAATAGAAATTGAAAAAATAGTGTATAAATAGCGATTAAAAACTTTTAATAAGGTAAGGATATAAGATAAGTTGAATGTTTATTTTATATCCTTATTTTTTATGTCTAGAAATTATAAAAAAATTTTTAATAGCAAAACATTATGGGTACAGAGTTTGAGTGGGGAAAATATGTTAAATAGTTAAAAATAAAAATTATAGTGTCACCACAGAACACAAAAAGTAAGTTTTAGAACCTGTGGTATAGCTGAAAAAAGGGACTTCTTCTTTAAAGCGTGGCAAAGCCACTTTTTTAAAATAAAAATAAATAAAATATGGATATTATGTATTAATTTATATAAAAAGGAAACAATAGAAAAAGGAGGTGTTTATATGGACAAAAATAATGTACAAAAGGTGAAAGATTTTTTTAGGAAGGAGGGTTTTTACGTAGTACTTTTCCTATGTTTGTGTATTGTCACAACACTTGGAACTGTGTATTTTAAGAAATCACGTAATTTACAAACAGATCCTAAAAAAGAAGAGAATAATAAAGAAATTTCGTTGAATGTTGATGATAAAGATGTAAGCAATAACATGCAAAATGCAGAAAGAGTGGAGAATACAACCAATAAGAATACTGAAAAGACTACTGCTGTATCAAATACTACAGAAGTGAAATTTGTTAATCCAATTTCGGGAACTTTAATTAGAGAGTTTAAGACAACTCCTCAAATTATTGATGATGAAGGGAATCAACGTGTTTTATCTGGAGTAAATATTAAATCTAAGATAGGTTCAGAAGTAAAAGCAGCAGCAGAAGGTGTTGTAGAAACAGTAGGCGTTGGAGATGTTGAAGAAGGAACAAGAGTTGTTATTAAGCATGCTAATGGATTAAAGACTGTTTATGCTAATCTTGATCCTAAGGTTAACGTGAAGACTGGAGATAAGGTGACGTCTAGCACTATTATTGGCAAGGTTGGAAATACTGTAAAGATATTTGGTGATAAGTTTGGTGAATTTTTAAATATACAAGTAATAAATTCACAAGGAAAACAAGTAGACCCATTAAAGTATTTTTCATATAGCCTAAAGTAATTTATTAGAAATTATATTAATCAGTCATTCCTTGAAAAAGGAATGACTGGTCAATGATTAAAAAGTATAAAGAAATAAAAATGAAGGAGGTAGCATTTTGAAAGACTATATTGAAGAAAGAGTTCTTGAGGTAGCACAATATATAATTGATTCAAAAGCTACTATTAGGAAAACTGCTAAAGTTTTTGGTGTAAGTAAAAGTACAATTCATAAAGACATGACAGAGAGATTACCAAAAATAAATCCACTTATTGCAGAAAAAACTCATAGTATTTTAGAACTTAATAAAGCAGAAAGACATATTAGAGGCGGAAAAGCCACTAAATTAAAGTATAAAGCTATTGAATGATAAGAATATTCCATATATAATAAAGAATAGGCAGAATTTTGAAGAAATCGATATCTAAATGTAATTTTTATATATGGGAGTGAAAAAAATGTGGTTTTGGAGATCTGGGGTAGAGTTGGGAATAGATTTAGGTACAGCTACTGTGCTTGTTTATGAAAAAGGTAAAGGTATTATATTAAAAGAACCATCAGTTGTTGCTATAAACAAAATTAATAATAAGGTATTAGCTGTTGGAGAAGAAGCAAGGAAGATGATTGGAAGAACACCAGGAAATATAGTGGCAGTTCGTCCATTAAGAGATGGGGTTATTTCTGATTATGATATAACCGAAAAAATGTTAAAGGCATTTATAGTTAAAGCTCTTGGAAAGAAAAACATGGTTGCTCCTAAGGTAATGGTTTGCATTCCTTCACAGGCTACAGAAGTAGAGAAAAGAGCCGTAATAGATGCAGCAAGAAATTCTGGAGCAAAGAGAGTTAATCTGATAGAAGAGCCTTTAGCAGCAGCAATTGGTGCTGGATTAGATATAACAAAGCCAAATGGATCAATGGTAGTTGATATTGGCGGGGGGACATGTGATATAGCTATAATTTCCCTTGGTGGTATCGTTGTTAAATCCTCAATAAAAAGTGCAGGAGATAAATTTGATGAGGCTATCATAAAGTATGTAAGAAGTAAGCATAAAATTATGATAGGAGAAAAGACTGCAGAAGAATTAAAGGTTACAATAGGTTCAGCCTTTAAAGGAGCTAGAAATTTAACTTCAAGTATGAAGGGTAGAAATTTAGTTACTGGTTTGCCAGATGAGGTAGCAATAACAACTGAAGAAATTCGACAAGCATTACAAGAGCCTGTTACTTTAATAGTAGAGGCTGTAAAAGCAGTGTTAGAAAAAACTCCTCCAGAATTAGCGGCAGATATTATAGAAAAGGGTATCCTTTTAACTGGCGGGGGAGCTTTATTAGATGGATTAGACAAGCTTATTGAATTTGAAACTGGGGTAAGTGCTATAGTTGCAACTGACTCAGTTGAATGTGTTGCAGAAGGAACTGGAAAGGTTCTTGCTTATTTTGATAAGTTGGATAATAACTTAAATAATCAAGAAGTAATCTTAATAGAGTAACATAAAAAGTGAGAAACTTTGTAGAGTTTCTCACTTTTTATATATAAGAAAATTATTATATTTTTAAATTTATTCCTTTGTTTAAATAATATGCATGTATAATACCTCTTGAAATAACCTTGGCCATATCTAGAACTATAGATAAGCGAATAGATCTAGAAGAAAAGAAGTCGGCATTATCACTTGAGTCTATTATACCTATTATAGAGGCCATACCTACATCGGGAAGTGTCTTTCCAACTCCTTTTCCAGGATGTATCGCATAGTCTCTAGTATGAATCTCACCTATTGATTTATTCTCACCTAAACAAGCATCAATACCAATTATGCAAGCATCAGGGTGTAATTTATTTATCTCTTCCAATCGTTTATCTATATTTAAAGCATGAATGGGATTTGATATAGTACCATAGATTGGTAAGGGAAAGAGATTTTCTTCTAATATTGTACCAACTAAAGGTCCTAAACAATCTCCAATACATTTATCAGTTCCTATACAAACTATAGCTGTATTATCCTTCATAAAATCTTTTATTCCTTCTGCAATTTCATAATAAGCTAGTGCAGATTTATAATGAACCTTCCTTTTATTCAAGCCATAACACCCCCTTCAATAATATATGAGGGGGAACTAATAAATAGTATATAAGAATAAAAAAATGCTAAGTGGCAATAAATCAAATATGAAGGGAGTGAAAAAAGTGAAAAAAGTTTTTGTTGGATTAGTAATTCTTTTAGCAGGTTTTACTACTATATATACTATTTTTTTCTGGGAACCAAAGTCAGTAGAGGATATGGTGAACTTAGGTGCAGTTACAAATGAAGATGTTAAAAGTGAAAATGGCAAAAAAGAAGTAGATAGTAGGGAAGAAGAAGCAAGTAAAGAAGTATCTGTTGATGTAAATCCTATACTAAAGGTAAGTGTAGATGATATATACAATGAAATGCCTAGGAAAGATTATGAAGAACTAAAAAAGGTTATTACAACAATGTCAACAAGTGATATAGGTATGATAGAAGATTCTATAAATGGTGAAGATAAAGAAACTGGAATAACAAATGTTATATCAATTTTAAAGACTAGGTTAAGTAGTGATGATTATGAGAAAATAAAGAATATATTATCTCCATATATAAATTTTAATAATATTAAAGAAAATGTGTAGAAAAAACGGATGTAATATTAAATGGAAGTAAAAGCGATAGATATAGAGTAAATTAAGGATAATCTTGCTATATGGAGTCATTTAAGAGTTGAAATATAAGAGCATAGAATATATACTAACTATTGTTGATTCGGTGCTTGCAGCACTTGAAGAAAACTAAAAATTGGAGGAGTTCCCGAGTGGCCAAAGGGGGCAGACTGTAAATCTGTTGCGATTC
>JAQEYV010000005.1:0-197547 GCA_027692445.1 Clostridiaceae bacterium OF42-15pH9A
TAAAAAAGAATTGCTGGTTTTTAACTTTATATTCTGTTCAATTTTCAAAGATCTCTGCGCCTTTCGACGACTTTTTTATCTTATCACTCTTCGTTTTCGCTGTCAATAACTTTTTTTAAGTTTTTTTGACTGCTTTCCCGAAGGACAAGGATTATTCTATCACAGCTTTTTCTCTTTACATAAGTATTATATCTAATTATATTTAATTAATTATTAATTCCTTTAAAATTCTCTTTTTTATATTTATTTTCTATTAATGATACACTTGGTATAGTTTATATTTAATTTCCTTATAATACACCAAATAATATTTAGATTTTATAAAGTCATATATTTACATTTTTATCTTGGGCTATTATAAACTTATTAACTACAATATTAATTACATATATCTAACACAATATTAATTTCTTATATAATATAAAAGGTAAAATTGAACCTTCTAGTAAAAGCTTCCCCTTATATCCACTTAGACTTTTTCATATAAATAAGCTTTCTTCGCACAAAAATAACTTTAATTATATTTATTAATGATATCTCACTTTCTTCTATATCTAAAATAAGATAATAGAATTCCAGTATTTTTTCACCCATCTGCATAATTTATATTCCAAATTTTAATTCAGTAAATAGAACTTCCTCATTACAACCTCTGAAGCTTATCTAAGAAAAATCTTTCAGTCGTATATATTTTATTTTTTATCCTTTAGAAACAAATAAACTTTAGTAATATTAAAACATTGAAGTTATCCACAATTTAATTGCAATTATAATTTCCTAAAGAACAAAAAAAGAGCTACCCACTAATTATTTAGTGCAACAGCCCTTTGGTACTCCTACCCCGATTTGAACGGGGGGCATCAGGATTCGAAGTCCTGCACTCTATCCACCTGAGTTATAGGAGCATATTTTATCATTATTATATTATTTACCTTATAATTATATATTACCAATAGAATACAATAATAGTAAACAACTATATTTCAGAACAAAACAAAAAAGCAACTTAAATAAGTTGCTTTTATTTGGAGCGGGTAGTGGGAATCGAACCCACCTTTCCAGCTTGGAAGGCTGGAGTATTACCGATATACGATACCCGCGTATGGTGCAGATGAAGGGAGTCGAACCCCCACGCCAAAGGCGCTAGATCCTAAGTCTAGTGCGTCTGCCAATTCCGCCACATCTGCATTTTGGTGGCTTACCGGGGAATCGAACCCCGGACACCTTGATTAAAAGTCAAGTGCTCTACCGACTGAGCTAGTAAACCACATGGCAGGGATAGCAGGATTTGAACCTACGAATGCCACAGTCAAAGTGTGGTGCCTTACCGCTTGGCGATATCCCTATGTATGGGGTGAACGATGGGACTCGAACCCACGACAACCAGTGCCACAAACTGGCGCTCTACCAACTGAACTACATTCACCATATGGTGCGTCTTAAGAGATTCGAACTCCTGGCCCACGCCTTAGAAGGGCGTTGCTCTATCCAGCTGAGCTAAAGACGCATATTTTCTCTTTTGAGAACGAATATTATTTTATGATATCTCTCCGCATTTGTCAAGATTTTTTTAATCTTGTTTTGGAAAGTGGTCGGGGTGACAGGGATCGAACCTGCGACCTCATGGTCCCAAACCACGCGCGCTCCCATCTGCGCCACACCCCGGTATCACCGGCATCGCTCTCTCGCGACGACAATGATTATTCTACAGTATGACCATTAATCCGTCAATACCTTTTTTAAAAGAAAAATATATATTATTGAATTATAAAGAAAAATCGACCTAAATAAAGATATTTTAAAATTTCAGCACCTTTTACGCCCTTACTTTTCTACATAATACTACAAACATTTTACTTCTTTAAGTCTAACATCCTTTACATTTCCATTCTCTATATCAATATATCCTATATGTCTGCCTCTTAATTTAGGGATAGATATACTTCCTGGATTCATAAATATAATTTCATCCTCATTTAATATTAATTGTTCATGTGTATGCCCAAATAAAACTATATCAGCTTCAACTTCTTTAGCTCTATAATACAAATTAGTTAGGCTATACTTAACCCCATACAAGTCTCCATGAGTAATAAATATCTTTTTTCCTTCTAAAACAATTATATTTTCCTTAGGATAATTATTAGTAAAATCACAGTTTCCTCTTACACCATATACTTTTCCCTTAAATCCTTTAGTTAATTCCTCAATATCTTCTGAATTATCACCTAGATGTATTAATACATCTGCAGATTTTATATATTCTTTTGCTATTTTAATATATTTTGCAACTCTATGCGTGTCACTTATCACTGCTATTAACAATTCATTCCCCACCTTATATAAACTTTGCTATTTTATCTTTTAGTTCTTTTAATGCTACCCCTCTATGACTAATTTCATTCTTCTCTTTTCCCGCTAACTCCGCAAATGTTTTACCTAAAGGTTCATAATAGAATATAGGATCATATCCAAAGCCATCTTCATCTGGTAATTCCTCAAGAATTTTTCCTCTCGCTTCTCCTCTTATTCCTATATACTCACCATTATCATCAATTAAAGATATATGGCAAACAAAACAAGCCCCTCTTTTTTCAAAAGGAACATTATTCAAACTTTTTAATAGCTTAATATTATTTTCTCTATCATTTCCATGTTCTCCTGAGTATCTAGCAGAATATATGCCTGGCTCACCATTAAGATAATCTACTTCTAATCCAGAATCATCTGACAGCACAATAAAACTTCTCTCACCTTTATTTCTTAAAAATCTAGCTATTTCACTAGCTTTTTTCTTAGAATTTTCTTCAAAAGTTGTTCCATCTTCTACAACATCTATATCAATATTTTCTTCTTTTAACGACCTTATTTCAAAAGGCATTCCGCATAACATAGATTTAATCTCTTCTATCTTATGTTTATTGTTACTTGCTATTATTAACTTTTTCATCCTATTTTTCTCCCCCAGTACCTATCCATAGCGCATCCATCTTTAATGCTTCTTTTTGGACATGAATCATTTGTTTTATTCCCTTCTCACCTAAATCTAATAATTCATTTAATTCAGCCCTAGTAAAAGGACTATCTTCTCCAGTTCCTTGAACCTCTACAAAAGCACCTTCATCTGTCATAATTACATTCATGTCAACTTTAGCATTAGAATCCTCTTCATAACATAAGTCTAGTAGCATCTCCCCGCCTACTATTCCTACACTTGTTGCTGCAACAAAACTTCTTATTGGATATACTTTGAAAGGCTTTTCTCTATGAAGTTTATTAACTGCATCTACCATAGCTATAAAAGCTCCTGATATTGATGTTGTTCTTGTTCCTCCATCAGCTTGTATTACATCACAATCTATCCATAATGTTTTTTCACCTAAAGCTTTTAAATCTACAACCGACCTTAAAGCTCTACCTATAAGTCTTTGGATTTCCATTGTACGTCCATCAACCTTTAGTCTAGCTATATCTCTTACCTTCCTTGTACCAGTTGCTCTTGGAAGCATATTATATTCAGCTGTAATCCATCCTTCTCCTGAACCTTTTAGAAAAGGTGGCACCTTATCCTCTATTGATACATTACATAAAACCTTTGTATCTCCAACCTCTATATAAACAGATCCCTCTGCATATTTTGTATAATTTCTTGTTACCTTTACTCTTCTAAGTTGATCTTTTTTTCTATTATCTATTCTCATTCTTTCACCTTCTAGTTTTATTTTATATTAAATAACTCATCTCTTTTAGGTTCTTCTACTTCTAATTCTACCCCATTTGATACTAAAATTCCTTTATTTTTTGTTACTTTTCCAATAATAGTTGCTTTTATCCCTTCTCTTTGTAAAGCATCCACAACTTTATCTCCTTCAGAAGAAGTTATTAACATACTTCCAGAAGAAATTAACCTTAATGGATTTATTTTAAATTCACCAACTATTTTCTTTGTAACATCTAGCATAGGTATTCTATCTTCATATATAATAAATCCATTATCAGAAGCCATAGATACTTCAAAAAGTGCTCCTAAAAGCCCTCCTTCTGTTATATCGTGCATTGAACTCACATTATACTTAGAGGCAATTTTCCCTTCTTTTAAAACACTTATATAATCAATCAGACTCCTAGCTTCATCTAATTCTTTATCTGTTAAAACATGCTTTAATCTATTTTTATAATCATTTGCTAAAATAGAACTTCCTTCTAATGCAATATATTTGGTAATAATTATGTCATCTCCCTCATTAGCCCCTGCTGTACTAATAGAAGTTCCCTTTAAACTTTTTCCAATAACAGTTATAGACACAATTAACTTATTTACAGCAGAAGTTACTTCTGTATGACCACCTATTACTTCCACATTTAACTTTCCTGCCTCTTCACTTATCTCATTCATTATATTCTTTATGTCCTCTAATGATGATGAAGTTGGTGCCATAATTGTAACTAGCAAAGCTACAGGCTCTCCTCCAGCAGATGCAATATCATTACAATTAATATGTACTGCTAGTTTTCCTACATTTTCTGATGCCCCTGTAATTGGGTCTGTTGAAAATATCCCTTCATAATCACCAAAATTTATAACAGAGCAATCTTCTCCAACATCATTTCTTATAGTAACTTCGTCCCTCTTAACTTTTCTACTATCTAAAATTATATTTCTTAAATCATCAAAATTTAATTTTCCTTCTTTCATCAAAAAAATCTCCTTTAATTTGGATTTTATGCACTATTTCATAAATTCTCTCATATTAATTAATAAGAATAATAATATGAGGTGAATAAATTGAGATATATAGGACCATTTTTCAGAATGAACAGTCTTTCTCAAAATGATATAAGTGGTCAACTTTTTCATCTTTCAAAAGAAGCTATAAAAACTATAGTGCTTAACTCTAAGTGTGGGATAACCACCTCATTTAGGTCATCAAAAAAATCTTCTAATAATGATATTAGCATATTAAACAATTTTTCTCCACTAATATGCCTGTACAGGAAATCATCTCCAGTATTTATTCATAACAAAACATCTCATGGATTTGATGAGGATACATTCAAGAAGGATATAATTCCTGCTACAAACGCATTAATGACCTTAAGTATCTTAGAATTAAGCAACTACTATAGCAACTATAATAAAGGTACATGCAGATCTGATTCACTTGAGAATGCTTACAAGCACCTAGCGAAAGAACAGCTTAGCTTTTATTACGAAAACCTAAGAAACTCTGAGGGAGTTTTTGTAGAGAAAAAAAATTTATCAGAAGGGAATTCCAAAGGCTATAACTTAATAGATAAAGATAAGAAATTCAACTTTTCAGATCAAGCTTTTATGATGAATGCATATTATCTTTATTCTCTTTATAATCCTGATGATTCTATAAGTGATGACTATAGAAACTTTTCTCTTCAAATATTGGAAATGTTTGATGATTTTAAAGATGCATTATATAACCTTTCCTTTGAGGAAGGATGTAAAATTCTATTAGCATTTAATGTTTTCTATGAATTCTCAAACGAAGAAAAGTGTAAAAATCTTATAATAGATTTATCCGATTTTCTAACAAATAAATTTGATGAGAAAGATTACTATGTTTCAGCATTAGATAGTTGTTCTCTTTTTGCTATTGCTTTAAACGACTCATATAAGCATACTAATATTATTTCCTTTAATGAAAAATCTGAAGAAATTCTTTATAAGTTAGAAGGGCTTTATGATAGCGAAAAAGGAATCTTTTTAAAGTTGACAGACAAAAAAGAAGTTAAATATTCTTCTTTTGAAATATGCTTCTACTTTTTGGCTATACTTTTACACTCAAGGAGCTCAGATAATCAATTAGAACATAAAAATATGATATCTAATTTATATAGAAAATATTTTATAAATTCTAATCTTATATTAAGTTGGCCAGAAGCACCTACTTTAGATGAAACAGAACGTTACCGTGGATTATCATTAAAATCCGCTGATATGCTAGATGAAAGTTTCTTTAGAATGCCTAATTTACCTACTCCAGAAAGTTCCGGTATGGCACCTATTTTTACTAAATCCATTACTTATTCTAAAAAGAAGAACTCATTTAGCCGCTCTAAAGATACATTTGATAGTAGTAAAAATATGCTGATTTTCTTTGTTTTGATACATTATTTAAATGACGATGTAATAAATGAAATGAATTTTAAAGATGATATTAGCCTTTCTCCTATAAGAGAAGAAGAACCAATAACAGTTACTGAAGATATATTAGACTCGGATAAGGACGATATCATAGAAGAAGCACCTAATGAAACAAAAGAGCTGGATTAATTCCAGCTCTTAATTTTGCTCATTTCCAATACTAGAAAATTCAATATTTCCATTCCCGTCCACACTAATGTCGCTTACCTTACTTGATACAGCAATGTTTTCATTAGAAAACATTACAGGAATTATAGTACAATCATTAAACAACTTCTCTTCTATCTTTTTAAATTCTTTAGAACCATCATTTATTTCCTCTTCTAAAATTAACTTTTCATTATCGTTTAAAAAAGTAGATAACTCTGTATAGAATTCCTTTTTTTCATTTGAATTAGATTCAATATTTATAAGAGCTATATCATATCTTTTCAATAGGTCTAAATCATCTAAATCTTCAGCTTTAACAAGAGAATATTTTAGGTTAATAGAAAGATTATCTTTAAACCAGCTTGCCAAAAATTTACATAAATCTCTACTCTCATCAGAATCTTCTGCTAATAAAGTTAAAGATTCCATTTTTTCTAACTCTCCATCTTGATTAATGGTTACTTTCCTTGTTTGGAGCTTAGTTAAATCCTCTTTATCCTCTCTAAAATAGCTACCCTCAGCTGATTCTACTCTTTCCGGATTGTTATCCATAAATTCATCTGTCGCTTTATAAATATGTTTATATATTTCTCTTCTAGAAGACAAAGGTAATCCATTTTCATCGCTATTTATAGATAAATAATACGCCTCATCTGATGAAAATGTTAATAGCTTATTTTCACTCTTTAACTTTTCTAGCTGACTATTGGGAGGATTTATAACTACATCTCTCTTTCCTATCTCAAAGGATGCCATAGCCAATTCCTCATTATCATCTTTAACTAAATCTATAGTATTAGGACCTTCCCCCCACTTATTTTTTGATAAAGTTATCTTATTATCATCAAAAGCCGTAATCATATAATCTCCACTATAAAGTAATTCATTATATGTATCCTTTATATTGCCCCAAACAGGCAATAATTTTCTTATTCTATATTGAGGCTTAGTAAGATCATCTAAGAATTCATCGTTCTTTTTATTTAATCTTATTTTAATGGAATTATCTCCTGTTGTTATTGCAACTCCTTTATCAAATGATCCTTCTCCATCCCTAAATGCTTTTGCACCATAAACATCTAATAACGCTTTTATATTTTCTTCATCTTCTGATTTTATTAACTCTTTAAAAAATCCCTTTATATCATCAGGGGTAATTTTATCCCCATTACTCCAATATATATTATCATTTAAGATAAATTCATATTCTATTCCATCATCTTTTACATTTATCTCTTTTGCTAATTCAGAAACAATTTCTCCCTTTGAGTCCTTTTTTATTAACCCCTTACTAGTTGCACAAATAATATCCTCTTCTCGCTTTGATAATCCAGTAACCTTTTCTAAGTTGTTAGCTATACTAGTAACACTATAGACTATAGTATCTGAGCTAACAGCGGTATCTGTATTATCTACTTCTACAAATCCTAAAACAAATATTATTATAAAAATCCCTATAATTAAAGGAACAATAATTTTCTTCATATAGCTCTCTCCTTAACTCATCAAGTATCTATGATTATATCCATGAACAATATCTAATAATCACTTTTTTAATATTAACTTTAATAATAAACATTTATTTTATGTGCTATAATGATAATATATTTATTCGGGAGGTTATGCTATGTCTATATTATTTGGCGCAAGTTGTGTAGTTGCGATAATCTTTATGGCAACATTTATGTTTATTGGTATATGGTTATTTATCACAGCCTTAAAAGCTTATCGTCAATTAAAATACAAGAATTATATATTAGAAAAAATTTATCAAAAGCTAGACTTTTTATCTCAAAACCAAAGTAATTATATAACGGATGATAAAGCAGACTTAATAACTTCTGACTTTATGGATTTCTTTGGCGAAGAAAATGAAGATGCATCTAATATTGATAACATTAAGGACTTCGATAGAAAAGATAAAACAAGCGGACTTTAAATAGAAAAATCATACACGCTACATGCATGTATGATTTTTTATTTTTTTATTAGCATATTTATATATTTTTATGTTTTTAACTTTATATATTTATATATTTTTATGGTTATAAAAAATATAAGAAGCTGCCTTCCAGCAGCTTCTTCCTACTTTACTAATGAAATTGAAAATATAAGAATTAAACTAATTAAAATACTTATAGCCGAATATGTTATCCTCTTACCACCATTCTCATTTAACCAAAATCTTAATGCAAGCAACGCCATGGTTACTGCTGATCCAACTTGTATTGGCATGTAAGAATTAAATACTTGCCCTACATAAAAAAACTGATAAGATGTCATAAGTGTACATATTATTAATCCACAAGTTATTATAGCTGATACTAAACTTAATAAATTAATTATTCTTTTCATTTTGCTTACCTATAAGCTCTTCAAATTCATCTTCTGAAATTACTTTTACTCCTAGATCAATAGCTTTTGTAAGTTTAGAACCTGCTTCTTCACCAGCTAAAACATAATCAGTTTTCTTACTAACACTTCCAGACACCTTTGCTCCTAATGACTCTAACTTTTCTTTAATACTTCCTCTTGTATAATTCTTTAACGTTCCTGTAACAACTACTGTCTTTCCTATAAATGGACTCTCTACAATTTCTTTTTCCTCGTACTTTGGTCTTACACCAAGTTCAAGAAGCTCATCTATAGTTTGTATTACCTTCTCTTCTCTAAAGAATTCTAATACACATTTTGCTACAATATCTCCTACGTCTTGTATGGCTACTAATTCTTCAAAGCTAGCATTCTTTATTCCATCTAAAGATTTAAACTTAGCAACTAAATCCTTTGCTGTCTTAACTCCTACATTCGGTATTCCAAGAGCATATATAAATGCATATAGTTCACAATTTTTACTTTTCTCTACTGCATCAAGTAACTTCTGTGCCTTCTTTTCTCCAAACTTCTCTAGCGTTACTAATTCTTCTTTTTTAAGCTTATATAAATCAGAAATAGATTTAATATTTAGCTTTTCAAATAATTGTTCTGCTGTCTTTTCAGAGAAGCCCTCTATATTCATAGCTTCTCTTGAAGCATAGTGAACAATACTTTTTACCATCTGTGGTTTACAAGACAATGTATTTTCACAGAAATAATGTGCCCCATCTAACACTAGATGACTTCCACACGCAGGGCATACTTCTGGTGGGGTAATTTCTTTAGAATTGTCTAAACTTTCTTGAACTACTCCCATTATTTCAGGTATTACATCATTAGAACGTCTCACAAACACCTCTGCCCCAATTCTAACACCTTTTCTTTTTATATCGTCCATATTATTAAGTGTAGCTCTCTTTACCGTTACACCGGCCAATTCAACTGGCTCAAGCAATGCTGTAGGTCCAACTCTACCACTTCTACCTACATTCCACTCAACATCTAAAAGTTTAGTTGTTGCCTCTTGAGCTTCAAATTTATATGCTATGGCCCACTTAGGAAACTTAACTGTATATCCTAACAACTCTCTAGTTCTAATATCATCTATGGCTATTACTAGTCCATCTATGTCATAGTTCAAATCAAATCTAATATTTTTAATATATTCTATTTGTTTTTCTATTTCCTCCATAGATGTACACACTTCCAAATAATCATCAACTGGAAGACCTTTTTCTTTTATAAACTCCATCATCTCTAAATATGTTTTAAAGCCTTTTCCTTCTTTATATCCAACATCATAGAAAAATGCCGATAGGTTTCTATTAGCAGTTTCTTTAACATTTAGGTTTCTTAAAGCACCAGCTGCACCATTTCTTAAGTTCTTAAGCGGTACTTCTGCTTTCTTATTATATTCTTCAAAGGCTTCAGTAGTCATTATAGCTTCACCATGAACCTCAAATACATCCTTAGAATCTATCTTTAATGGAATAGACTTTATAGTTTTTACTTGTGCTGTTACTTCTTCCCCTATTTCTCCAGTTCCTCTAGTAGCAGCTGTAACAAGTACACCATTTTCATCATATGTTAAATTAATAGTTAATCCATCAAATTTTTTAGTTAATACATATTTTAAATCTGGTAAATCTTCACCTTGAGCTCTCATAGCTTCTATGAATTTTTTATTTCTATTGTGCCATTCCTTAAGTTCCTCTACACTTTGAGCTTTATCCATACTCCATAATCTACCTTTATGGGTATACTTGCTAAATCCTTCAAGAACAATATCTCCAACCCTTAATGTAGGAGAGTATGGAAGAATATATCCAGTCTCCTCTTCCAACATTCTTAACTCATCATATTTTTTGTCATAATCTTTATCAGAAACTGAAGGTGCATCTAATGTATAATATTCATATGAATATCTATTTAACTCATTTACTAACTCTTCAATTCTTTTATTCTTATCCATTAATGGATTCCTCCTAAATATTATAATACCTCTAAATTAGCCATTGATAGCATAAGCATTTTAACACCTTGCTTATCAAAAGCTATAGTTAACTTCTTATCATTGCCAGATGGGGTTATCGAAACTATTGTTCCAACACCAAATTTATCATGTTTAACTTTTCTTCCCATAGTAATTTCATCAGATTTAATAGCTGTGCCACTTCCACCAGAATTATTACTTGCCGCAGACATATTTCTATTAGAAGAATACACATTACTTCTTAGGCTATGAGGGTTATTAACACCTGTATTCATGGGTTTTGCAAAGGTTGATGTACCAGCTAAGCCTCTTTCATTAATATATTCCTTTAAATCAGATTTTATTTCTCCTATAAAGTCCGATTGACTATATGCAACAGTTCTACCAAATTGCTTTCTAACTTCTGCTGAAGTCATATATAGCATTTCTTTAGCTCTAGTTATAGCAACATAGCAAAGTCTTCTAGACTCCTCCATCTTGTCTTCTTCATTAAAGTCAGCCTCACTAGGGAATATTCCATTTTCCATACCAACCATAAATACAACTGGGAATTCTAATCCTTTTGCACTATGGACAGTCATTAATACTACGGAACCTTCTCCTTCATCTTCCTCCTCCAACTTATCTGTATCTTGGACTAATGATACCTTTTCCAAGTAAGCTTCCAATGATTTATCTTCACTACTTTTCTCAAAGTCAACGGCATCTGATACTAATTCCTTTAAGTTCTCTATTCTGCTCTTATCTTCTATTTCATTTGATTTAGATAATTCATCTAAATAACCTGTATCTTTAAGTATACTTTCTATAAGCACAGACACAGGAACTGCATCTTTTAATTCCATGAAGTTATCCATTAATGTTGTAAACTTCTCTATACAAGTGGCATTTCTTGCTGTTAATGAAGGAATACTTCTAGCTTGAGTTAAAGCATCCCATAAATCCAATTCAAAGTCATCAGCAAAATCTTGTACTTTCCCTACAGTAGCATCTCCTATACTTCTCTTTGGAACATTAATAATTCTTCTTAAACTAATATCATCCTGTGGATTTACTAATACCTTTAAGTACGATAGAAGGTCCTTAATTTCCTTTCTATCATAGAATCTAGTTCCTCCAACTATCTTATAAGAAATACCTCTTCTTCTTAAAGTTTCTTCAAATATACGAGATTGTGCATTCGTTCTATATAAAATTGCAAAATCTTCATTTTTTCTTCCTTCTTTATGTTTAATATCTGCAATAGTCTTAGATACAAAATCACCTTCTGCTCTATCATCAAAGGATCTATATATCTTTATTTTACTCCCTGCTTCTTGTTCAGTTCTTAACGCCTTATCTTTTCTATAATTATTATTCGCAATAACTACATTAGCTGCACTTAAGATATTTCCTTTTGATCTATAGTTTTGTTCAAGTTTAATAACCTTTGCTGATGGATAGTCTTTTTCGAAGTTTAAAATGTTGGATATATCAGCACCTCTCCATCCATATATACTCTGATCGTCATCTCCTACTACACAAAGATTCTTATACTTAGCTGCTAGGAGCTTTATAAACTCATATTGTGCTCCATTTGTATCTTGATACTCATCAACCATGATATATTGGAACTTTCTTTGATAAAACTCTAAAACATCTGGATTTTTCTTAAATAATTCTACTGTTTTAAAGATTAAATCATCAAAATCCATAGCATTGTTTTCTTTTAATCTCTTTTGATACATTAAGTAAACATCTGCTATTTTATTTTCTCTAAAGTTAGATTCATTCTCTCTTTTAAAGCTATCTGCGCTTTGCATCTTATCTTTAGCTCTACCTATCTTACCCATAATTTCTCTTTGAGTAATATCTTTATCATTTATATTTAGAGACTTCATACACTCTGTAATAAGAGTCTTTTGGTCTGATGTATCATATATAGTAAAATTGCTTTTATATCCTAGATGTTGAATTTCTCTTCTCAAAATCCTTACACAAGTTGAATGGAATGTAGATATCCACATATCCTCTGCCTTGTCTCCAACAATTTTCTTTATTCTATCCTTCATTTCCTTGGCTGCCTTATTAGTGAAGGTTATCGCTAAGATCTTATAAGGTTGTATACCTAAATCTTCAATCATATGTGCCATTCTATATGTAAGAACTCTTGTCTTACCTGAACCTGCTCCAGCTAGTATTAAGACCTGTCCCTCTACAGTAATAGCACCCTCATATTGTTCCTTATTTAATAACGACTTTAAATCCATAATTAAATTCCTCCTTCCTAATTCTCAACCATTATAACACAACATATGTTCTTATTTATATCTTTCCCCATTTTCTTAAAAGATTCCGAATATTATTGGAATAAATATAGCTGGCAACAGATTTGCAACCTTAATCTTTGTAACGCCTAACATATTTAGCCCAAGACCTACTATTAGTAAACTACCTACAGCGGACATATTTCCTATAACTACTGTACTTAATATCCCTCCAAGAATCCCTGCACAAAGTGTAATGCCACCTTGATATATTAAAACAGCTACAGCAGAAAACATAACTCCTATTCCTAGAGTTGATGTAAATATTATTGAAGATATTCCGTCTAATATTGACTTAGCATATAAGGTTGTGTGATTACCTTGAAGACCACTTTCTAAAGATCCTACTATAGCCATAGCACCAACACAAAATAGCAAGCTTGCTGCTACAAAACCTTCAGATATTGATTTTTCTCCATTACCTTTATTGAATTTACTTTCCAAATAATCCCCTATACTTTTCAACCCTTTATCAATATCAATTAACTCACCTATAAAAGCCCCAACCCCTACAGAAATTATCATCTGTAGAGTATTTTCTCCTTTTAGCGCTCCTGATATTCCTATATATAAAACACACAAAGCTAGTCCATTCATTATTGTTGTACTAACTTTTTCTTTTAATCTTCCCTTAACTACTAATCCTACAATACAACCTAGTATTATTGTTCCACAATTAACTACTGTTCCTAACATTCTATCCCTCCATACTACAACCTTTTATGTTTATACTATATTTTACCATAAAATTATTTTTATAAATTCTTGTCATAAATATTATTATTTATATTAAAATGAAATTATAGTTTATTTATTAGAGTAAGGAGATGAAACTATTGAAAAAAAAATTATTTTCTATATTCCTATTACTACTCTTTATTCCTCCTATTTTTATTGGTTGTGTAAAAAAGCTAGATTATAGTGAGATAAGTTCATATAGTGATGAAGTATTATCAACCGTTTTAACTGCTTTAAGCAATAATGATTATAATACATTCTCAAGTAATTTAAGTGATGATATGAAGGAATCTTATGATTATGGAACCTTTCAAACAGAAAGCGCACTTTTAATTACTACAGTGGGAGTATTCGAATCACTAGAGTTTGATTATGGAGAAAAAAGAAATGGCTATAACTTTGCCATATATAACACAAAGTTTTCTGATGATGAAGAAGAAGTTAGAGTATCTGTAGCTTTCAAAGAAGGGGATGAAGGTCATAAGGTATATGAATTGTACCTTTCTTCAGATAAACTTGAAAAAGCTAATTCTACCAATTAATTGTTATAGATTTTCCTATAGTTTAAATATATAATTATCTTATAAATTAACAAAAGGAGAATACTCGTATGAGCAAAAGGCCAATATACTTAGTTTTTTCTAGGACAGGCACTTGGTTATCTCGTTCAATCGGATTTGTTACAAAAACACATTATACTCATGTTTCAATAAGTTTAGATTCATCTTTTAGAACAATGTATTCTTTTGGAAGATTAGATCCAGATAATCCTTTTTCAGGTGGTTTAACAACTGAAAATATTTATACAGGAGTTTTTCAAAAGTCTCCCAATGCAAGCTGCTTAATCTACAAGCTAGAAATAACAGAAAAACAGTTTGTAGACTTAGAGAGAGAAATAAAATCATTTTTTGATTCTGATATAAATTATAGATACAACTTTATAGGACTTTTCGGAGTATTAATGGACAAGCCAATACATAGAGACAAACACTACTTCTGTTCACAGTTCATAACAACTCTTCTAAAACAAAGTAATATATGGCATAGTCCAAAAATACCGGAATTAACTAGTCCTACTGACTTATTGAATATACCAAATAAAACCCTAGTCTATGAAGGTTTTATAAATGAACTAGATTTCTCTATTGAAACTCAAGTTGCATTAATATGACAAATATAAATAGTACTTATGTGTAATAATAATATAATTATCTTCATTTTACACATATTAGTACTATTTTTTTCTTTAAAAATCAATAGTCACTTTATTTTTTTTATATATTAGATTAAAATTAAAGGTAAAAGTAAATAAATATAATTAAGATAAATACATTAGGAGAGGTAAATATTATGGCAAACGAAATCAACTCATCTAATTTTATTAGAAACATAGTAATTGACGATTTAGAATCTGGAAAACACAAAGAAATAATTACACGTTTTCCACCAGAACCAAACGGCTACCTACATATAGGGCACGCAAAATCAATCTGCTTAAACTTCCAATTAGCAGATGAGTTTAATGGTAAAACAAATCTTAGATTTGATGATACTAATCCAATAAAAGAGGATACAGAATATGTTGAATCAATTAAAGAAGATGTAAAGTGGTTAGGATTCGATTGGGATGAACTACTTTTTGCTTCTAATTATTTTGATATTATGTACGAAAAAGCTCAACTTCTTATAAAGAAAGGAAAAGCTTATGTATGTGATTTAACTCCAGAAGAAATGAAGGACTATAGAGGAAGCTTAACTGCTCCTGGAAAAGAAAGTCCTTATAGAAATAGAAGTGTTGAGGAAAACTTAGATCTTCTAGAAAGAATGAAAAATGGTGAATTTGAAGACGGAAAAAAAGTTCTAAGAGCAAAAATAGATATGTCTTCTCCTAACATTAATATGAGAGACCCAATAATCTATAGAATATCTCACTCTGTTCATCATAATACAGGCGATAAATGGTGCATCTATCCTATGTACGACTTTGCACACCCTATAGAAGATGCCATCGAAGGAATAACTCACTCTATCTGTACATTAGAATTTGAAGATCACAGACCTCTTTATGATTGGGTAGTTAAAGAATGTGAAATGGAGTCTACTCCAAGACAAATTGAGTTTGCAAGATTAAACCTTACAAATACAGTTATGAGTAAGAGAAAACTTAAGCTTCTTGTTGATGAAGGTATTGTTGATGGATGGGATGATCCAAGAATGCCTACTATAGCTGGGTTAAGAAGAAAAGGATATACCCCTGCATCTATTAGAAATTTCTGCTCAGCAATTGGAGTTGCAAAAGCATCTTCAGTAGTTGATGAACAAATGCTTGAATATTTTATAAGAGAAGATTTAAACCCAACAGCTACAAGAGCTATGGCTGTTCTTGATCCATTAAAATTAGTAATCACTAATTATCCTGAAGGACAATCTGAAATGCTTGAAATAGAAAACAACCCTAATGATGAATCTGCAGGTACAAGACAAGTAGAATTCTCTAGAGAACTTTATATTGAAAGAGAAGATTTTATGGAAGTTCCGGTTAAGAAATATTTCAGACTATTCCCTGGAAATGAAGTTAGACTTAAGGGAGCATACTTCGTTAAATGTACTGATGTAATTAAAGACGAAAAAGGAAATGTAACTGAAATTCACTGTACTTATGATCCAGAAACTAAGAGTGGTAGCGGATTTACAGGAAGAAAGGTAAAAGGAACTATTCACTGGGTAAATGCTAAAACTGCTATTCCAGCTGAATTTAGACTATATGAACCGCTTATACTTGATGATGTAGAAGAAAACGAAGGTAAACACTTCTTAGAACAAATAAATCCTAACTCTTTAACAGTTTTAAAAGGATTTATAGAACCATCAGTTAAAGGTGCTAAAGCCCAAGAAAAATATCAATTATTTAGACATGGATACTTTAATGTAGACTCAAAGGATTCTAATACTGATAATTTAGTATTTAATAGGATAGTATCATTAAAGAGTTCTTTTAAATTAAACAAATAGTTAAAATATGAGCATAGTTAAACACTACTATGCTCTTTTAAAACACAAAAGATTAGATGGTAAGGGGGAGAATTTTATGTTAGAACATGCTATAAGTACTATTGTTCCTATAGGTATTCACACACTAGAACTTATGGGAATAATAATTATATTTGTAGGTGCTATAAAAGCCTTTTACAAATATGCATTATCACTTATTTCTAAGACAAGCTACCCTATAAAAGTAGAGTTTGCAAAAGCACTAACTTTAGCTTTAGAATTTAAAATGGGTGCAGAGATTTTAAAAACTGTAATAATTAATTCCTTTGATGAAATGTACATACTTGCTGCAATTATTTTATTGAGAGCATTATTAGCATTTGTAATTCATTCAGAAATGAAAGCAGAATCAGCTCATTAAAAAATAGAGTACATATGTACTCTATTTTTTAATGAATTTTATTATATAAAGTTTTTAAATCTTGATCTAACCTTTTCTTCACCCATTATTTGCATAATAGTATATAAATCAGGTGTATTACTTCTATGAGTTAATGCAGCTCTAACAGCACCAGCCACATCAGAAATCATTCCTTTGTAGTTCTCTGGGTTAGCCTTAAATTCTTTTCTATTTGTACAATATCCTAATTCTGTACCTATCTCTTTTAACTCTTCAAACCAAGCTTCTTGGCTTCCAATATTAAATGTAAATTTATCTGCATATACTTTTATTACTTCTTTCGCAGCTTCTAAAGAAAGAGTCTTTGCTAACTCTATATTTTCATCTGATTCCTTATTAAATAATTCATCAAAGAAATAGAAGATTTTCTCTTTTACATCTTCCCATTTAGCAAAGTCTTTTCTTGGCTTAGGACCATCCTTATCAATATTAAATATCTCTTTTGACATAGACTCATTTGATGTAACTAAATCATACATCTCTTTATCAAAATCTTTAGCCCAAGCTATATAACTTTCATATACCTTATCAGCTTTCATTTTACATATTAATTCTTTACTTACGTCATTTAACTTTACAATATCAAATAAAGCTCCACTCTTACTCATCTTTTCTAAAGCAACTGGGAATTCGTGATAATCAGTTGTTGGATTTTCAGCTCTCCAATCTTCATATGTTGAGTTGATAATATTTAATAAATACTCAACAACAGATTCAGTAGGATATCCAACTTCTCTATAATATGAAACTGCTGCTTCAGCATCTTTTCTCTTTGAAAGCTTTCTCTTTGAACCATTATCATTCTTCATTATTGTTGGAATATGAGCATAATTTGGTCTATCAAATCCTAATACATCAAATAATTGTACATGTATTGGTAATGATGATAACCATTCTTCACCTCTTATAACATGAGTTGTTCTCATTAAAGCATCATCAATAGCATGAGCAAAGTGATATGTTGGTAATCCATCAGACTTAACAATAACTATATCTTGATTATTTTCTGGGAAAGATATATCTCCTTTTATTAAATCATGGAACTCTACTCTGTTATTTATATCTCCAGGGGATTTTAATCTAACAATATACTTATCCCCAGATTCTATTCTCTTTATAGCCTCTTCTGTGGATAAATTTCTGCATGTTGCAAACTCTCCATGATATCCTGGAGTGATTTTTTCTGCCATTTGCTTTTCTCTTACAGCATTTAACTCCTCAGGAGTACAAAAACATGGATATGCTAATCCTCTTTTTACTAAATCTTTAGCAAATGTTGAGTATATTTCTTTTCTTAAACTTTGTCTATATGGACCATAATTACCTATTTCACTATGCTCACCTGTCATTCCTTCATCAAAATTCATTCCAAAGTTTCTCATTGTTGCAATAGTATCTTCTATTGCTCCCTCAACTTCTCTCTTTTGATCTGTATCTTCTATTCTTAAGAAGAAAATACCCTCACTTTGCTTAGCTAATCTTTCATTAATTAGAGCAGCAAATACTCCTCCAATATGTTGAAACCCTGTTGGACTTGGTGCATATCTTCCTACAACTGCACCTTCCTTTAAATTTCTTTTAGGATACTTTTCTAAATAATATTCTGGTGTTTTACCTATCTCTGGGAACAGAATATCAGCTAATTTTTCTAAACTCATTTTATCACCTTTCCTTTTTGTTTATAAAATAAAAAAATCCTCCATCCTAAATATAGGACGAAAGAACTTAACTTCCGTGGTACCACCTAAATTGAATAAACAATAGCCTATTCCACTCATTCTCTTTAAGGGGAGGCCCCATAACAACTCCAAAGCTTCTTTCTATAGTTTTACTTATTAAGCTTCCACCAAATACTTAACTCTCTTTGAAGTTCCACTATATACTCTTCTTCTTCAACGTCTCTAATATATATTATTTCCAAATCATTTATTATTATAACTTCTTAAAAGATTATTGTAAACAACTTTAAATCTATTGTCGAATTGTATTATTCACTTCTGATTTATTATGCAAGATTTAATTCATTTATAAAGAATTATATTTTTTCTCTTATATTTTCTTATCTAAAAATTACTTTTTTAATTTATTAGGCCAAATAATATAAAATTAAAATTTGTTAACTTTTACATCTAATTATTTTTACAAAACAAAAAACGCAACCCTTGGGGCTAGGTTGCGCTTTAGCAATAAGCAATAAATAAAAAGGGGGCTATTTATTCCTTTTATTTATCCTTGCACTGATATTATATGTTATTAGATATCAAAATGCAAGAGATTTTGTGAAAAATATTTAACTTTTGATTTATTATGAATGTTTTTCTTGCACTTTTTTTAATCATTCGTTAATAACTCTTTAAAAGAGCTAATTCATCTTCTGTCAGTTCACGATATTCGCCTTCTTCCAATTCTTGGTCCAAAGGCAATCCTCCAAATTCTGTTCTTTTTAAATACACAACAGTTTTTCCTAACGCTTCAAACATTCTTTTTACTTGATGATACTTTCCTTCTTGTATAGTTACCATCACTTCTGCCCCTTCATCTGATGAACTTATTATTTCTAACTTACCTTCCTTGCACTTATATCCATCATCTAAAGTTATTCCATTTTTAAATGCTTCAATATCTTTTTCATCTACTGCCTTATCAATTTTCGCATAATAAACCTTATCAACATGCCACTTAGGAGAAATTAATCTATGATTTAATTCCCCATCATTTGTTAATAACAATAATCCTACAGTATCTTTATCTAATCTTCCTACTGGAAATGGATTAAACACTTGATGTTCTACCTCTAATAAATCTATAACAGTTTCTTCTCTATTATCGTATGTTGCAGATATTACACCATCTGGCTTATTCATCATTAAATATATGTACTCTCTATAGAATAAATCTTCTCCATTTATATTTATAACTGATTTTTCCGGATCAATTAATAATCCATTATCTTTTACAATCTCTCCATCTACTTTAACTAACCCCTTCTTTACTAAAGCTTTTATTTCTTTTCTACTTCCATATCCTAAATTTGATATTATTTTATCTAATCTTTCCACAAAAACAACTCCTAAACAATGATTTCCTTACTATTATACCCAAGGGAAATGGGATAATAAAGATAATATAAATAATAAAGATAAAAAAGATAGTTATTGAGCTATTAAACCATGAAAAATTAAAGAAAAAAACTCCATTAGGAGTTTTTAATTCAAATAATTTTATTACATCAATAATTCTACTTCTTTTCTAAAGTCCATTCAAATAATATTTCATAACCTTAGGAACATAGTTTTGAGTTTCCTTTGGCATCTTATATAAATCATCAACTGAAGTAACGCCTCTTCTTTTCACTGTTCCTTGACCTGCATTATAAGCCATAAGAGCCATTTCTATATCTCCATTGTACCTGTTGATATGTCCTCTTAGCTGCTTTACGCCACCCCTTATATTATCTTCAACATTAAAGGGATCTGAAACTCCATCTTCCTCACAATTAACAGGCATTAATTGCATAAGCCCCATAGCTCCAGCAGAAGAAACTACATTTGGATTAAAATTAGATTCAGCTTTAATTACAGCTAAAACCAAATTAGGATCCACATCAAACTCTTCTGAGTATTTATTTACTGCATTATAAATTCTTTGCATAGTCTCATCATCACTTATAGTTGATACTTTATTAATAGCCCCTATTGAATAAGCACTTGAATTGATCCCACTTAAATATCTTATAGGTATGTTATTTAAATCCTGACCAACTCCAATACTTATTAAATTAGAACTCTCATCTTTATTTCCTTCTTGACCTTCCATAGAGTTTAATAAAGCTTGATATACTAGCTCAAACTCCATCCCATCACCCAATTGACTTTTTAATGTATTTTGAAGTAATGTCATACCAACTAACTTTTCTGTAGAAATATCATTTATATTCATCTGTTCCTCCTTATGAAGCCGTAAAAGAAAACTCCCCGTAATCCTCATAGTTTACTTTTTTATAAAAACTTTTAGCTAAAGCCATCACTCTATATTCTCCTCTTAAGAATGGAATAAAAGTATAGTAATTTTTCTTACTATAGCTTTGAGTTTTTATCCAATTACCTTTTTCCATAATGTAAAATTCATAACATACATCTTTCCCACCAACACTAGTAACTTTAAATGTGACTTCCTCATTACACACTATTTCTTCTCTATCACAAAGTATCTTTGTATTAGTCACTGGTGTTGCTTCAGAAACATATATACTTACCTCTTTTTTACTATCAAACTCTTCCTCACACTTTACATTTTTTGAATAAACTTCAAATGTATATTTTCCTGAGCACTTAGGTTTTAATTGTATTTTTTTGTTTTGTATAAACCCAGTATCCTCCACTAAATGACCATTTATTTTTGTAACGTATCTAATAAGGACACTTCTTGTATTTTGAACTACAGCTTCTATATCAATTAAATCTCCAACTAAATAACTACTTTTATGTGGAAGCAATATATAATCTATTTCTCCTGGTAAATATTCTTTTGCTCTAACATATATAAAAGTATGACTGTCATATTCTTTACTCGAATATTTATCCTTAACTCTTATTTCTACCTCATATTCTCCCTTTTCATCTGGGGTAAAGTTCATCCAGTTAGAATCACTAAAACCTATACGTTCTTTTTCTTTATTGTCTTTATATATTACAAAGGAATACTTTAAGCTTATTCCTCCCTCTGCCTTTACCTTCATATTAATAGGTTGTCCTATTAATACAGTTTTCTTGTTATCAGTTATAATATCTACTATTTTTACAGGTTTATCTGACTTCTTATCAACAGTATAATTTATTACCTTTTTATCTTCATAATCTCCATCATAAGATATATCCTTTACATATAAAGTTATCGTATACTCTCCTTCTTTTTTTGTTTCCCAAGTATACTCATTTCTCCTTATATATCCTGAGTCTTCTGCAACCTCTCCCTCAATAATATATCTATATACTATTTCTCGTCCACCATCTACTTCAGCTTTAAAATTAATTGTACTTCCATTCATTTGTGGTGAATTAGTATCTGGAATAAAACTTTTTATATTAATCGGATTGTATGCTTTTACAGAATATAGCATTATAGCTCTATCATCATATTCCTTGTTTGAAAGTATATCTCTAACTAGGCATAAAAGCTTATATTCTCCAGCTTCCTTCTCTTGATATGAAACTAGCCTCCTAGAGGAATAATCCTGGATACAAGTTACCTTTCCATCCTTACTTATTTTTATAAATTTATATAGCAAACTTCTCTTATCATCTAATGATGAACTAACTTTAAACACTAACTCCTCATTAATTAATAATTCTTCTGTTAAGCATTTAAAATCAGTAATTTCTATTTTAGTAGGTAATACTACATCAAATTTTATTGTAGTAAACTCATCAAAATTTTCACTTGAATTTACCTCTTTACATTCAATAAGAATTTCTTGCTTACCTTCCTTATTGGCTGTAAACACCAGCCTATTACTTGTTGTATAATCTCTAATAGGTTCCCAATCTTGATTACCCTTTATCCAAAACCTATATAATAATCCTTGTTCATTACCAATAACATCTATAGTAATTTTCTCTCCTACAGTTAAATGGGTTTTATCCATATTTACATCTTTAATTAATTTCTCAATTTCTTTTTCTCCAATAACAAACTCTTCCTTTGCAAGATAATCAAAAGGTCTACTAGACCCTTCTTTTTTACCTTGAACCATAACTATATACTTTCCTTCAGCTAATGGATTCCATATACATGTATCACTTTCAGAAAACTCTTGTATAGTATTCCATACTCCATCATTACCTATAATAAATTTGTACTGCAATGGTTCTTTACCAAACACTGCTTCTATAAGAACTTCATCCTCTTTATTTCTAGGACTATCTTTATCAAACAAAATAACTAAATCCTCCAATAACCTCACCCCTCTATATCAATGTCATTATTTATTTTACCATATTTTGTAAGTTATTGCCTCATATTTCTCAATTTAATTATACATTTTTTTCTTTTAATAGTTAAGATATGAAAAAGAAATACCAAAATAATTTTAATTACTTTGGTATTTCTTGTTTAAATATTAACTTTTTTAAATTCTTTATTAATCTTTCTTCATCTTCTTTACTTCTTTTTTTAGGATTAGGTGTTCTCCCACCAGCCTGCCTTATTTTCTGAGAAATATGTCGTTCCTCCAACAATCTATCTATATTTTTATCTGTATAAACATATCCCTTTGGATTAATTACTTCAGCTTTTTTAGGTAAACATAATGCCGCTACACCGTAATCTTGAGTCACAACAATATCATTCTCTTTGGTATTATTCACAACATACATATCCACGCTTTGAAATCCACTATCTACAACTTTAACTGTAGAATAATCACTTCTAATATAATGATTTATATCACAATATATTAGAACTTCTATATTATTTTCATTTGCTATACTTTCAATAATAGGGATGCTTGGACAAGCATCCCCATCTATAATTATTCTCATATTATAATCTTTTTTCAAGCTCAGCCTTCATATCTTCATATCCTGGCTTGCCTAATAAAGCAAACATATTCTTCTTATACGCTTCAACACCTGGTTGATCAAACGGATTAACACCTAGTAAGTATCCACTTATTCCACAAGCTTTTTCAAAGAAGTAAACTAATTGTCCAAAGTAGTAAGCTGATAATTCTGGGATATTAACTATCATATTAGGAACCCCACCATCATTATGAGCTAATAATGTTCCTTGGAATGCCTTTTTATTAACAAAATCCATATCTTTTCCTGCTAAGAAGTTTAATCCATCTCCATCATCTGAAGTCTCTTCGATAAATATCTTTTTACTAACTTCCTCTACATTTAATACTGTTTCAATTAAATTTCTTCTACCTTCTTGAATATATTGACCCATTGAGTGAAGATCAGTTGAAAAATCTACTGCTGCTGGGAATAGTCCCTTTCCATCCTTACCTTCTGATTCTCCATATAATTGCTTCCACCATTCATTAAAATAATGTAATGATGGTTCATAGTTAACTAATATTTCAATTGCTTTACCCTTATTGTATAAAGCATTTCTTGCTGCTGCATATTGATAACATGCATTTTCCTTTAATGATGGATTAGAATACTTTTCCCTAGCATCTGCTGCACCTTGCATCATTTCATCTATACTTATACCTGCAACTGCTATTGGAAGTAAACCAACTGCTGTTAATACTGAGAATCTTCCTCCAACATCATCAGGAACTACAAAAGTTTCATATCCTTCTGCATCTGCTAAAGACTTTAATGCTCCCTTTGCTTTATCTGTTGTAGCAAATATTCTCTTTTTAGCTTCTTCTTTTCCATATTTCTTTTCTAAATATGCTTTGAATATTCTAAATGCTATAGCTGGCTCAGTTGTAGTACCTGACTTAGATATTACATTTACAGATACATCCTTACCTTCTATTACTTCTAATAAATCAGCCATATAAGTTGAGCTAATATTATTACCTACAAAGAATATTTGAGGTGTCTTTCTCTTGCTTGCATCTAATGCACTGTGGAAAGAATGTGATAGCATTTCAATAGCTGCTCTTGCACCTAGGTATGATCCCCCAATACCTATAACTATTAAAACTTCTGAATCACTTTGTATCTTTTTAGCTGCTGCCTTTATTCTTTCAAATTCAGCTTTATCATAATTTATAGGAAGGTCTACCCAACCTAAAAAGTCATTTCCTGCCCCTGTTTTATTGTGTATTTTTTCATGAGCTGCTTTTACTAAATCCTCCATATAATCTAATTCATTTTCTTTTAGAAATGGAGCTGTTTTTGATAAATCTAATGTTAAATCTCTTCTCATAATTGTTACCTCCAAATATTAATTATGGAAACTTGCCTAATTTATTATATCATAATTAGTATGATTTTTTAAATTACTTATGTATTATTCCCACTTTTTAAGCTACATATTATTTATATTTTTAAATGAAGTATTTATTACTAATAATTATCTCCACTCTCTCTTAAAGCCTTATTACTACTGCACTTAGCCAAATTAATAAGATATATACTTTATATATCTTTCTCATTATAGTTTGTTATTCTTATATTTAAAATATAGGAAAAGCGATGAATTTCTTCATCGCTTTAAATTACTCAGCTATAGTTTGTACTGCTTTTGCTTTATCTAAATCTCTATAATGCTTCACTGCTGCACCTAGAAGAATCCAATATAACGGTGCTACTCCTATGACACTGATATTAAAGAAGCTTTGTATTACGTATCCCAGAATCATTAAGAAATATATTTTACATCTGTCATCTTCTCGCCTTTTAAATAATTTTGTTAAAATAACTCCTATAAGTGATACATATGAAATTAGTGTTAATATTCCTCCACATGCCCAATACTCTAAGAACTCATTGTGAGCTTTATCTATTCCTGCCTTTTTAGTATTTACATAATAAGTATATCCCTTAAAATTATCTTTTAATAATCTTGATTGTAATGTATCAAGACCAGTACCTATAATCGGATTTTTTTTAATTGCATCCATAGTAATACTCCAAATCAAAAGTCTACCTGAACCTGATTCCTCACTTTTATTTATTGCATCTTCAACTATACTTTTAGCCCTAAAGACAAAACCACCTTTTCCTGTTACTTCCATAATAGAAAATACCATCAAAAACATCATAACTATAATTAAACTTCTTTTCATTGTATCCTTATTTTTAAAAACAAAACTCAATCCTATTATGCAACATACAACTAATGATAGCCATCCACTTCTAGTATAAGTTGCCAATAACCCAGCAAAAATTATTGATGAATATATAGAAAAATTTTTCTTATTATTAAATATATAAATTCCTATTGATAAAATCAAGAACAAAAGCAAATAAGAAGATAGAAAATTTCTATTACCAATAGTCGCAACCATATCTATAGACTTTTCGCCATCGAACATTCTTATTCTTAACGGATCAATGCCATAATATTGCAAAATAGCATATATGGACATAACTGTTCCAGATATACAAAAAATATGACTTGTATATTTATAAACTTTTATAAAATACAAAGAACTCATAAATAACAATATATAAATTATATATGCTAGAAGTCCTTCATATCTATATTTATTTCCCATAATAGCTACCGATAATTCATCACTGAGTAATGTTGCTAATATCAAACTCGCCAAAAATAAAATTGTTAAACATTCTTCTATTTTAAACCTAATTTTCATTTTAAGTATTACTAATAAAAAGAGTATAAGAAAAAATATTAAATATAAATATACTACTTTACCTGACACATAATATGGCTTTGCTATAGTTGTTACTATAAATGGCATAAATACAACTACAGAATAAAGTAACATATTTAATATATTAACATCATCAAAATCTTTACTTAGTAAATTATCTTTTACTCTCATACCCACCAACCTTCCATAATAATACAATTATAGCATAAAACGATCATTTTGGGCTATATAAAAAAGATAGTTATAGCATATTTACTATAACTATCTAAATCTAAAATTTTATTCAAATTCTATAGTAGCTGGTGGTTTACCAGTGCAATCATACATTACACGATTAACCCCATTTACCTCATTCACTATTCTAGTTGTTACTTTTCCAAGTACTTCCCATGGAAGGTCAGCAGATTCTGCAGTCATAAAATCACTTGTTGTTACAGCACGAAGAGCAACTGCATAATCATATGTTCTTTCATCTCCCATAACTCCAACTGATCTCATATTAGTTAATGCTGCAAAATATTGACCTATTTCTTTATCTATACCAGCCTTAGCTATTTCTTCTCTATATATAGCATCTGCATCTTGAACAATTCTAACTTTCTCAGCCGTAACTTCTCCAATTATTCTTATACCAAGTCCTGGTCCAGGGAAAGGTTGTCTGAATACAAGTTTTTCTGGAATTCCAAGTTCAAGTCCTGCTTTACGAACTTCATCCTTAAATAATAATCTTAGTGGTTCAATTATTTCTTTAAAGTCTACACAATCAGGAAGTCCTCCAACATTATGATGTGACTTAATTACTGCTGACTTACCTAATCCACTTTCGATAACATCTGGATATATTGTTCCTTGAACAAGATAATCTACAGATCCTATCTTCTTAGCTTCTTCTTCAAATACTCTAATAAACTCTTCCCCAATTATTTTTCTCTTTGTTTCTGGATCTTCTACTCCAGCTAACTTTTCATAAAATCTTTCTTGAGCATTAACACGGATAAAGTTTAAATCATAAGCACCATTAGGGCCAAATACTTCTTCTACTTCATCTCCTTCATTTTTACGAAGCAATCCGTGGTCAACAAAAACACATGTTAGTTGCTTCCCAACAGCCTTTGAAAGTAATACAGCTGCTACTGATGAGTCAACTCCACCTGATAAGGCACATAATACTTTACCATCGCCAACTTTTTCTCTAATTTCTTCAATTGTTTTTTCAACAAAAGAATCCATCTTCCAATCTCCAGCACAACCACAAACATTATAAACAAAATTAGAAAGCATCTTCGTACCTTCTTGTGTGTGCATAACTTCTGGATGGAATTGAACAGCATATAAGTTCTTTTCTTCACATTCCATAGCTGCAACTGGACAAACTGGAGTATGAGCTATTACTTTAAAGTCTTCTGGAGCCTTTTCTATGTAATCCGTATGACTCATCCAACAAATTGTTGTATCTGAAACTCCATTAAATAATTTAGATTTTGAATCTACAGCGACCTCTGTTTTTCCGTATTCACTTACAGGTGCTGTTGCAACACTTCCACCAAGCATATGAGCCATAAGTTGAGAACCATAGCATATACCAAGTACAGGTATTCGTAATTCAAATATAGCTTTATCACATAAAGGTGAATCTTCTCCATATACACTGTTTGGACCACCTGTGAAAATTATACCTTTTGGATTCATTTCCTTAATCTTATCAATACTTAAATTGTGTGGATGAACCTCACAATATACGTTACATTCTCTTACTCTTCTAGCTATTAATTGATTATATTGTCCACCAAAATCAATAACTAAAACTAATTCTTTTTTCATGCTGACCTCCAAATAATAGTATTGTTTTATATTATCTTACAGTTCTCACTTTTTTACAACAATTTATTGACTTACACTATAGTTTGGTGCTTCTTTAGTTATATTAATATCATGAGGGTGACTTTCTCTTAACCCTGCAGATGTTTGAACTACAAATGTTGCAGTTTCATATAATGTATCTAAATCTTTTGATCCTAGGTATCCCATACCTGATCTAATTCCACCAAGCAATTGATATATTGTATCTGCAACATATCCTTTATAAGCTATTCTACCTTCAACACCTTCAGGTACTAACTTCTTATTTCCTTCTTGGAAATATCTATCCTTTGAACCACAAGCCATAGCAGCTAATGAACCCATTCCTCTATATACTTTGTAGCTTCTTCCTTGATATATTTCTATATCTCCAGGAGCTTCTTCACATCCTGCAAATAATGATCCCATCATTGCTACCTTTGCTCCTGCAGATAAAGCCTTTACTATATCTCCAGAATACTTAATTCCACCATCAGCTATAACTGGAACTCCATATTCTCTTGCAGCTTCAGCACAATCCATAACAGCTGTTAATTGAGGAACCCCAACCCCTGCAACAACTCTTGTTGTACAAATTGATCCAGGCCCAATACCAACCTTAACACAGTCTGCTCCTGCCTTTATTAAATCTACAGTTGCTTCTGCAGTTGCAACATTTCCTGCTATTATTTGAAGTTCTGGATATTTAGCTTTTATCTTTTTAACAGCATCTAAAACTCCCTTTGAGTGGCCATGAGCTGTATCTAAAGTTATAACATCAACCTTAACTTTTACTAAAGCATCAACTCTATCCATCATATCAGTCGTTACACCAACTGCTGCTCCACAAAGTAATCTACCTTGTCCATCTTTTGCAGCATTAGGATAAGATTTAGTTTTTTCTATATCTTTTATTGTAATAAGTCCTTTTAAGTTTCCTTCCTCATCTACTAAAGGTAACTTTTCTATTTTATGTTTCTTTAAAATTTCTTTAGCTTCTTCTACAGTTGTATTTTCTGGTGCAGTAACTAAGTTTTCCTTAGTCATTACATCACCTATTTTTTTAGAATAATCTGTTTCAAAAGTAGTATCTCTATTAGTTAATATACCTACTAACTTTCCTTCAACAGTTATTGGCACACCTGAAATTCTATATTGGCCCATTAATTCTTCTGCATCTGCTAAAGTATGTTCTGGTGAAAGATAAATTGGGTCTGTTATTACTCCATTTTCTTGTCTCTTTACTCTATCAACTTCTTTAGCTTGCTCTGCTATTGTCATGTTTTTATGTATAATTCCTATTCCACCTTCTCTAGCCATAGCTATTGCCATCTTAGATTCAGTAACTGTGTCCATACCAGCACTAATTAAAGGAATGTTTAAAGCTATTTTCTTTGTTAAGTTTGTTTTTAATGTTACTTCTCTTGGTAAAATCTCTGATTTGTTAGGTACTAATAATACATCATCAAAGGTATAAGCTTGTTTTAAAATTCTTGCCATAATATTGCCTCCCTGTATTTTTGAATAATTATTTGCATTTTCAAATTTTCTTGCAAGTATAATTTCATTTATTCACCTATTTTTGAGTACAAAAAAAGCACATTAACTTACCAAAGTGAAGTTAATATGCCTATAGTAATCTATACTAAGATATATCAAATTCACCCATAGTCGGAAATTTACGGCTTCCGGTAGATACTCCCTGCCTTATTCAGGGGATATACGAGTTGTAAATGTGCTACTTATTAAATTAAACTTATTATAGATTATTTATTCTTTTATGTCAATAAAATATGAAATTAAAATTGCAAAAAGAAAAAGTGTTAGCCAAACTAACACTTTATTTCTACTCATAATCTGATATTATCCCTGATAAGCTACCTCCAGCACCTGGACCGCCACCATAACTATAATTAGGTGCATAATACGAAATTCCATTTACAGTGTTGCTAGAAGCATCAGTATATCCATCCATTAACATTTCCAAATGCGCTCTATACAAAGGAGAAAATGTTATAGCCGGAGAATCTGGACTATTTTCATCATATGGTCTATAAGATATCTGCATATTAAAATTACCAACAGTTACACTTTTCGCCACTAAACTAGATCCTTTCATTTGGCAAGGTCCTGATAATACAAATTCCAAGTCTCCATTGCATAATATCATCACATTCTCTATATTAAATGCAGGTGTAACCACCTTAACTTTATCAGCATTAATTAGATACACATTAAAATTAGGAGTTGACAATGGAACTTTTCTTACAGGCTTACTAGAATCTGAACTCATGGACTCTAAATTATTTATTAAAGTATTACTACCTGAACAATTTATTTCTAGTGTTCCATTATGATATGGTATTTTACTATTATCAAAAATAGGCAACTCAAATTGCTCATTTGTTTCTGAGCCTGCCGCTACACTGCCTGCCCCCACATTAGCTGGTGAATTAGAAGAATTAATTAAAGAAGGATCTAAATTAAGAGAACCTCCACCATTTACCTCTACATTTTCACCACATATTGAATACCTAAATATATCATTTGCATAAATATATTTTCTTATTTTTGCATTAACTGTCCTACTTTGGCCAGAAGTTGTTGTTGATGTACTTACAACTTGTAAATACTCATCTGATGCACTTATATGCTTTGTTAAATTCACATTAACTTCTCCAAGCATTGCAGAATCATGTATTGTAAATGATGATGTTCCTAAATCCCCTAATGCATCATAATCACCACTATTTGCATTGGCCAATGCTCTTTCAACTCCAGCCTCTGCTTCATAGTATAAAGTTTGATATTTCTCTTCACCAGAATTTCCCTTCATTGTATTTACTACTGCTAAAGTAGAAACTCCAGAGATAACAACAAATAAAAGGGAAAAAACTAGTACAGTTATTAATGCTGATCCTTTTTTAACTTTTTTACTCATACTTCCCCCTCCTAATTTCTTGGCATTACAGCTGACTTATATTCTGTAATTTCACCATGTGAATTTTCAAATTCAATAGTTATAAAATATCTTTTATCCGTTGAATCCATACTTTTTTTTATCTCTATATCTTTAATTTTTTCGATTCCAGAAACATCTGATGTAAATGCAGCCCCTCCAAATTTCTTTCTTTCAACTCTATCCCCTACCTTAATATAATAATACAAATCTCCCTTTACCTTTAACGATAATAATTTTTCAAAGCTACCAGATGGCAAATAAAAATTAGAGCAAATATCTGTAATCCCATTAATTGTAATACTACTACTTCCTGTAAGACTTAAAGCTGTAGCATCTATTTCTTTACCAATTCTTAAATCTTCTTCTAATGTACTTATAATTAACCTTGCTTCATCATTATAAATTGATTGTGATTGTGTCATTGAAAATAACTTTCCAGATGTAATTGATATTCCAAGTACAATAGCTCCAAATATAACTGTTATTCCTATTACCGCTATAAGTTCAACTAATGTAAAACCTTTTTTCTTTTTCATATACTCTACCTCCTCTACCTAGGAGTTACATAGGTTTTTCTATTAATTAGGCTTGATTCACCTTTATTTGTATCCCAACACCAAGTCTCTATTTCATAGAATCCATCAGCATTCCAATTAATATATATTCCCATACTATATTCTGATGAACTTTGCTTACATAAATTAAAATCACTTGGATCAGAAACCCCATCTGGCTTGTTACTTGAATCATCATCTAATAAATGATCTTTTACTAATGCTCTAACCTCATCTGCATTTGAAAAGCTACACTTATATTTTGTACCTACTACTTTGGGCATATTATTTAATGCAACTCTATCTTCCTTTAATGTTTCAAAAAATACTTTTGAAATATTATCTGTACTATATGTCGCACTATTTATTGAACTAATTTTAATAACAGATATTAATATTCCAGTTATTGCAAGCATAACAATTACAAAAGCTGCTAAAGCTACTGCAATCTCTATTAAAGTAAATCCTTTTTTCTTTTTTACTTTCAAAATTACACCTCCATCTTTATTAGAAGGTTTTATTAATTAAAATCATATTCTTCAACTCCGCCTTCTCCAGAATCATAGAAGGAAAATACTATAGAACAATTTTCGCCACTATGACTAAAAGAATTTAGCTCTGCAATTCTGTCATAATTCTCTAGCTTATCAATAAATGATAATACCTTATTAATATCCCCTTTAACAGAATACGTTATTTGAATCTTTCTCATTCCTTTTAAATTTGAAGCCTCTTGACCTTCTTCTGCCCCCACTACTTGAATAACTGATGTTTTTCCAAAAGAACCGTTAGATGAGGAAAGACCTGATTCTGTAACCATTTTTTCTACATCTCTAAAAACTTCTGGATATCTATCTGTTTTAGGTAGAGTTATAGTAGCTTCTTTATACTTAACCATCAAATCATCTAATGTCTTTTTTCTCTGCTCAATATCATAGTCAATACTTTGAACAGAAACTAACTGACTCTCTAAACTTTTAATTTCTTGTTTTAAATTTTTAGTTTTTTCTTCACCTGGAGATATTATGAATAAATAACAAAGAGCAAATATAGATAGCACTCCTAACACATATAATATTATCTTTTCATTTTTTGTGGTAGCTCGTCCATTAGTTTTGCTTTTCATTTGCACTACCTCCCTTTGTCTTTATACTTAGTGAAAATGTTATTTCACCTTCACCACTCCAACTATTAACATGAGAATCAGCAAATTTCTCATTTTCTCTAAGATTAGCCCACATCTTTTGTAGAGCAGTCTTATTACTTGTATTTCCATTAATTTCTATATTAGAAGATACTCCCCCTTCATAGTTAATACTTGTTATCTTTATTCCATCTATTTCTACTAATTTATATAACTCTTTTATTAACTCATCTGTATCTATATCCATAAGCAATTTCAATTGTTCTGCTTTAGTAATTTGCTGATTTGTTGCTGCTATTTGTTGATCTAGTTCTTCTTTTTCCTTTAACTTTTCATTGCTTAAAGCTAACTCATTCTTTAAATTTTCTGCTTTTTTATTTAACAGATACTCTTTTCCTATCCTATAGCCAAAACTTCCTCCAACAAATACAACCACTAATAATAAAATTAATAATATTGTTTTACTTGATTTTGCAGTACCTGTTGTATTTTTATTTAACTGAGGGACTAAATTTAACTCTCTACTCATCCTAATCCCTCCTTAATAATAAGCCATAACACATAATATAGTCTTTTAATTTAACCTTCTTAGGTGCTTTTACGCTTGTCTTTAAATCAGAAAACATAGGTAACTTAGCTGCCCTTGCACTTAAACTAACTTCAAAGTATTGTTCAATTCCTTTAATTCTAGTAGCTGATCCCATTACATATATTCTATCTAAATTCTTCTTAACCTTACCAGATGTATAGTACTGTATTAAACCATTATAATCATTGGCTTCATCTTTAAAATATAATTCTATATCACTTTCTTCTCCTGGTTGTTTTGGCTCAATTAAATCTACAGTATCTAATATGGAATTATATTCTGTTAAATTAGTAAACTCTTTGTCTACTGAACTTAATATTCCATTATCCTTGTACTTTTCAAGTATAAGTTTTCCCCATTCCAAAATTGTAATATTAGAATCATCCGAATCTATTCCAATTACTCCAATTGTTTTTATTCCTTTTGTTGTTGATTTTCTTAAATCTCCAAAAACTCTAGCTATTACATTTGCATATAGGTCTATTGCCTTTACATTTAATCTTAAATTTTTTCCAAGTTCCATAAAAGCATCAATCTTGTCTCTAGCACAAGCTACTACAAGAACATCACATTTCCCTGTTCCATCATTCTTATTTTGATTTATAATTTGGTAATCAAAATAATATTCGTCTACTCTGTCTCCCATAAACTGTCTTAACTCAAAATCTACTGAATCTCTCATAGCTTCATCTTTTGCAAATGGAATATTTAAATGTCTTGTAATAATATCCTCCCCTCTTACAACAAAAGCAACATCCTTAGTTTTTGCCTTTTTTATATGTGGCGCTATTGCTCCTGATATTAGGCTTACATCTAAAATTTTTCCATTCTCAAATGAACCTCTAGGAGTTTCAATTGTAGTACCATTAGATATTTTGTATCTTGTTCCAACTAAAATTGAAATAGTTTCTTTATTTATGTCTATTGCAATTAAGTCTTTTTCGAACATACCCCCACCTCACTTACCTTATAAAACTTAAATACCATTGTAAAATTTCACTTCCAAATAGAAGTGTTATATATGATGAGAGAGCTATATAGGGACCAAATGCCATGGTATCCTTTCCCCCTCTTCTTTTCCATATCATTAATACAACTGCAGCTATTCCTCCTAAAACTATTGAAATAAATAAATTTAACATATTTAACTTAAATCCTAGGAACAATCCTACAACACCTATTATTTCTACATCCCCCCAACCCATTGCTCCAAACCAAGCAAAAATTCCTATTATTAGGGTTGGAATTGCTATTCCTAATATAATACTAACAAAGCTAACTTGTTTATCCATAAAAAACTCAATAATTGTAAAAACAACTCCACTTATTCCCAAAAAAAATATTGTAGAATCGTATACATCTTGGGTTTTAAAGTCTATTATACCAATGACTATTAAAATACTTGCAAAAATCATATATTTTAACAATTCAATTGTGAATCCAAATTTTAAATATAAAAATACAAAAAGCAACCCTGTTGCTCCCTCAATTAATGGATATTGCTTTGAGACCTTTTCTCCACAATATCTACATCTTCCTTTTAAAAATAACCAACTAAATATAGGCACTAAATCCCATACTTTAAGATTATGTCCACAACTTCCACAATGGGAAGGTGGAAACGCTATTGACTCTCCCTTAGGTATTCTATATATACATACATTAAGAAAACTCCCTATGATTATTCCAAATATAAAAATTGTGACTCCTACAACATATTCCATTTAATTCTCCTATTTCAGAATAGCCTCTTATACATTAAAGAGGCTATTCTAATAATTAAATATATACTAGTTTGCTATTGATGAAGGATCCCCTGATGCAGTTGCAGCTTTTAATTCATCCATATCTGCATCACCCTTTAATTCACTTACATCATCATTTGTAACTGATACATACTTTTCCCAAGTACTTGTATTATTAGTATACTCTGACACAACATCATCTACAGTAACAGTACCTGGTTCTGTTCCAACACCTCCAAAAGTTATATCTGGATCCTTTGATATCATTGTCTCATATGCCATTCTTACATTCCTTGCTTGAGTAATTACCTTAGAATCTTGTGCATCTTCCATATACCCAATAACTTTTGGTACTAACACCGCAGCTAAAATACCAATAATAGCAATAACTGCAATAAGTTCAATAAGTGTAAAACCTTTCTTTTTCTTCTTAGCTAATTCATTCATAAATTATACCTCCTAAAAATTAATTAATATTTATATAAATTTTAAATTTATATACAACTTTACATTCCTTGAATAGCATCCATCATATTAAACATTGGAAGCATTACTGCAAGAATTATAATTAACACAACTCCAGCAAGTCCTATAATTAACAAAGGTTCTATCATTGTAATTAATTTATCTACTGCTGCTTCTGCTTCACCATCGTAATATTCTGCTGTTTTTTTAAGTAAAGCATCTAAAGCTCCAGTTTCTTCTCCCACAGTTATCATCTGAGTTAACATTAAAGGAAATATATCTAAATCTTCTATAGTTTTTCCTATTAAATTACCTCTTTTAATATCTTCTTTTGCATATTCCATTTTACTTTCAACATAAGAGTTTTCTAATACATTCGTAGCTATTTCTATGCTTTTTAAAATAGACATTCCAGAATTATTAAGAATATAAAATGTATTTGCAAATCTACTAGCCATTATTTGAGCATTAATTGAACCAAACAACGGACCAGTTATTTTATTTTTATCTCTCCAAAGAATAAAGTTTTCATCCTTATCTAAAACTAATTTCTTAAAGGCTATAGCTGCTACTGCTATTAATAAAACTATATACCAATAGGCTGATACAAAATTACTTATAGCTAAAATTATCTTTGTAGGTAAGGGTAACTCTCCTCCTGCTGCTGCTAAGTTATTTACAAACTGAGGGACAACAAATATAAGTAAGAAAATAACTATAAGTACAGCAAAAACTCCTACTACTTTTGGATATGCTGTTGCTGAACTTATTTTTCTTTGCTGTTTGTATAACTTATCATAATACTCAGATACCTCATACATTACTGTATCTAAATTACCTGATGCTTCACCTGCTGTTATCATATTTACCATAAAGTCTGGAATTCCATCTTCATACTTTAAAGCATCTGATAAAGCTCTACCTCTTTTTACTTCTTCCTTTGCCCTTCTTAAAACATCTTGAAGAACTTTATTTTCAGTTTGTTCTATACAAAGTTCTACACATCTTAACATTGGCATACCTGATTGAAGAGTAAATGCAAACTGCCTACTAAATAAAGCCAAGTCTTTTAATGTAATCTTTTTTAAGAAGTTTAAATCAATATCTTTATTTAAAGCACTTTCTTCTTGTATATCAGTAATGTAATATCCTCTTTCTCTCAAGCTAGTTACAACTTCTTTGCTTGAATTAGCTTCCATACTCCCACTAATAGCATGGTTACTATCATTTACTGCACTATATCTAAATATAGACACCTAGAACTCCCCCTCTCTTTTATGAATCTATTATTCCCTTACTACAGCTACCCTTAGTAATTCATCTACTGTTGTAATCCCCTCATAAACATGTTCCATACATGCCATTCTCAATGTTTTCATTCCATCTCTAATAGCAATATCTTTTAATACATCCGAATTCTTTCCTGCTGTAATTGCATCTCTGACATTTCTTTCAATAGGAAGTATTTCGTAAATACCAATTCTTCCTTTATAGCCTGTCCCATTACAATGCGGACATCCTTCTCCCTTAGTTAAGATTATCTTTTCATCACTATCTCTACCAAGAATTCTTTTTTCATATTCTGAGGCATAATACTTTTTAGCACATTTAGTACAAACTTTTCTAACAAGTCTTTGTGCAATTATTCCTGTTACAGATGTTGATATTAAATATGGTTCAATTCCCATATCTACTAATCTTGCAACTGAAGATGGCGCATCATTTGTATGTAGTGTACTTAAAACTACGTGTCCTGTAATAGCGGCTCTAATAGCTATTTCTGCAGTTTCACCATCTCTGATTTCTCCCACCATTACAATATCAGGGTCTTGTCTTAATATAGATCTAAGACCTGATGCAAATGTTAATCCAGCTTTCGCATTAACATTTACCTGATTTATACCATCAACCATAAATTCAACTGGATCTTCTACTGTAATAATATTTTTATCTATAGTATTTAATTCATTTAAAACTGCATATAAGGTTGTAGATTTACCACTTCCTGTAGGTCCAGTTACTAGGATTATTCCAAAAGGATTTTGCAATATCTGTTCAAGTTTTTTCATATCATCCTTTCGCATTCCTAGGCTTTCCTTATTCATAAGGCTAGAATCTTTAGAAAGAATTCTTATAACTACCTTCTCACCATTTACGGTTGGAAGGATAGAAACTCTTAAATCGACTGATTTCCCATCTATATTTGTAAGAATTCTACCGTCTTGTGGAATTCTTTTTTCTGCAATATTTAAATTTGCTAATATTTTAATTCTTGTAATCAAAGTATTTTGTGATTCTTTAGGTATACTAAGCATATTTTGTAAGCTTCCATCTACTCTTACTCTTACCCTAACTTCATTTTCAAAAGGTTCTACATGGACGTCACTTGCCCCCATTCTTATAGAGTTTTGTATTATAGTATCTACTAATTTAACAACTGGAGCATTAGCAGTAGCTTTTTCAAGTTCTGAAACTTGCTTTTCTTCTTGCTTTTTCTTAGTATTCTCTTTCTCTTTTTGAACTAAATCTTGTGCTACCTTTTCTGCATATTGCTTTGTATAAAAATTTTCAATAGCTTTTGATATAGAATCTTTTTTTTCTAATACCTTTTTTACATTAAGACCAGTTACTATTTTTACATCTTCTACAGCCATTAAATTAAAAGGATCTGACATTGCAATATATATATCATTTCCTTCAATTTTTATAGGTATAATATTATGTTTCTTAGCAACCGATTCCGAGACTGATCTTATAGCATTTTCATCTATATCAATAGAATCTAAATTAACTTTTTTTATTCCTAATTGTAGTTCAAGGACGGATAGGATATCGTTTTCACTAACCAGCCCTTCGTCAACTAGTATTTCTCCTAGTCGCCTTCCGCCTAAAGCTTGTTTCTTTAATGCCGACATTAAATCTGATTGATTTATCTTTCCTGCTTGTACTAAAATATCCCCTAATCTTTTCTTAGTCCTAATCATCTTCTCACCACTATTTCCTACTTTGTATTAATTATACACTTTTTTGTAATTAAATTAAATAATTGCCAATATTTTTTTTACGACATTTTCCACCATTTCCATAAAGATACTTAACTTTAGAGACTATTTTTTAAATTTATTAAAATTATATTTATCTTTTAATTCAACTTCATATGTGCAAATCAGGATTTCCCGCAAACAGGTCGATATATTCTTTTAAATTCATTTGTTAATATACTATATCTTCTTGTATTTGGTTTTATATATATATCCTTCTATAACCTTTTTAATTTTAGCTACCGTATCAGCATAATATCCCTTACACCATAATTGTCTACTACCATATTTGTACTTCAAATTTGCACATCTATCGAATATTACAAACGAACTTTTTTCCTTAAGATATCCCATAAATTGTTCAACACTTAATTTCCATGGCTTACTTACAAACATATGTATATGATATTTACAATAAAAAAAGAGGTAACGGACTATTATCCTTTACCTCTTCAAAACTTCTTAGTACATTCCACCCATTGATGGATCTGGAGCCATTGGAGCTTCCTTTTCAGGAATATCTACAACTGCTGCTTCAGTTGTTAAGAATGTTGATGCTACAGATGCCGCATTTTGAAGTGCAGACCTTGTTACCTTAGTTGGATCAACTATACCTGTCTTTATCATGTTTACATATTTGTCATGTAAAGCATCATATCCTATACCAGTTTCACTATTCTTAACCTTTTCTATTATAACTGAACCTTCTACACCAGCATTCTTAGCTATTTGTCTCATTGGTTCCTCTAAAGATCTAACAATTATATTTATACCAACTTGAGTGTCAGCAACATCAGACTTTAATTCATTCACCTTACTTATAACATTAACATAAGCTGTTCCACCACCTGGTACTATTCCTTCTTCAACAGCTGCTTTTGTAGCTGCTAGAGCATCTTCTATTCTAAGCTTTCTTTCCTTAAGCTCTGTTTCAGTTGCAGCACCTACTTTAATAACTGCCACACCACCAGCTAGTTTAGCTAATCTTTCTTGTAACTTTTCTTTATCAAAATCTGAAGTTGTTTCTTCTATTTGACTTCTTATTTGAGTGATTCTTTCTTTTATAGCAGTAGAATCTCCCTTACCATTTACTATTACAGTGCTTTCTTTAGTAACTTTAACACTGTCTGCTTTTCCTAACATATCAATAGTTGTTTCTTTTAAATCCATTCCTAATTCTTCAGAAATAACTCTACCACCTGTTAGTATAGCTATATCTTGAAGCATTTCTTTTCTTCTATCACCAAATCCAGGAGCTTTTACACCTACACAAGTAAATGTTCCTCTTAGCTTATTAACTACTAATGTAGCCATTGCTTCTCCTTCAATATCTTCAGCAATAATTAATAACTTCTTTCCTGATTGAACTATTTGCTCAAGTATTGGAAGTATTTCTTGTATGTTAGAAATCTTCTTATCTGTAATTAAAATATATGGATTATCTAGATTAGCTTCCATCTTTTCCATATCAGTTGACATATAAGCTGATACATATCCTCTATCAAATTGCATACCTTCTACTACGTCTAATTCTGTTCCCATAGACTTAGACTCTTCAATAGTAATAACTCCTTCGTTACCTACTCTCTCCATGGCATCTGCAATTAACTTACCAATCTCCTCATCAGCAGCTGATATTGCAGCAACTCTTGATATATCTTCTTTTCCTTCTACAGGCTTAGATATTGCTTGTATTTCTTCAACAGCTTTTTTGACTGCAACATTAATACCATTTCTTATTAACATTGGGTTAGCTCCAGCTGTTACATTCTTTAAACCTTCTCTAACAATTGCTTGTGCTAAAAGTGTAGCTGTTGTTGTACCATCCCCTGCTACATCATTAGTCTTTGTTGCAACTTCTTTTACAAGTTGAGCTCCCATATTTTCATATGGATCTTCTAATTCTATTTCTCTTGCAATTGAAACACCATCATTAGTTATAAGAGGTGCACCAAATTTCTTACCTAAAACTACATTTCTTCCCTTAGGTCCTAAAGTTACCTTTACTGTATCTGCTAGTTTATCCACACCAACCTGCATTGATCTTCTTGCTTCTTCACCAAACATTAACATTTTAGCCATAATAAATCTCCTCCTATTCCACTACTGCTAATATATCTTCTTGTTTTAAAATAGTATATTCTTCTCCATCAACTTTAACTTCTGTTCCCGCATATTTAGAATACAAAACTTTATCTCCAACCTTAACTTCCATTGCTACTCTATTTCCATCTACCATTGCCCCTGGACCTACAGCAACAACTTCAGCCTCTTGAGGTCTTTCCTTTGCACTACCTGTTAAAACAATTCCGCTTTTTGTAGTTTCCTCTGCTTCTAACTTTTTAATTACTACTCTGTCTCCAAGTGGTTTAATATTCATAACAATACCTCCTATAATCCCTTTATATATTTATAACCCTGTTTCTAACCCGACATAGTTAGAACCTATAGTTTTTGTAGGCCTATAAAAACTCATTTTTCTTTTGTTAGCACTCACTTTAATAGAGTGCTAATACAATTATTATAATATCCTCCCTATCCATTTTATTCAAATATTATCTTTTATATTATTACCTTAAATAGTCTAATTATAACTAACTAGGCTTAAATATTTTCCATTTGCTTAATTTTTCTAGCTATTTCAAATCATTATTTATACATAAGAAAAAACTACAAGAATAATAGTTATGATATTATTCTTGTAGTCTTTAGATACCTATCTTTCTAAATTAATTTCTTTATATTCTTTTAATGATTTGTTTGATAACACTGTCTTTTTAGTGGCTTGAATATTAGTTCTATTAAATGCTCCTTTTGCTCTTGAAGATGGAACTACTGTACCTGCACCATTTATACAACCACCTTCACACATCATACCTTCAATAAAGTTACCATCTAATCTTCCAACCTTAGCCATAGTCATAGTCTTCTTTATTTCTATTCCACCAGATACTTTAATTGGTTTAAAATCTACATCTACCCCTGCTTCTTTTATATAGTTTTCTATAGCTGCAGTTAATCCTCCAGCAGCTCCAAAACCTCTACCAAATATAGATGCATCATCTACAACTTCATTCTCACATTCTGCAGGATCTATATCAAATGCTTCAAACAATGCAATAAGCTCCTCAAATGTAAGTACATAATCTACAGCTCCCTTAATACCATCCCTAACAGCCTCACTCTTTTTAGCTGTACATGGGCCTATAAATACCACCTTTGAATCTGGATCGTTCTTTTTAATATATCTACCTGTAGCCACCATTGGAGAAACTGTACCTGATATTTTACCCTTTTGATCCGGAAACATCTTTTCAATATAATTTAAAAATCCTGGACAGCAAGAATTAGTCATATAATTCTCTCCATTTTCCATTCTTTCAACAAATTCATTACTTTCATGAACAGTAACCCCATCAGCACCACAAGCTGCTTCTACCATATCAATAAATCCTAGTTTCTTTATTGCATTTTTAATTTGTCCATATCCTATTTTTGCTCCAAACTGACCAGTTATAGCAGGAGCTACTACTGCATACATCTTTCTTCCCCTTGCTAGTCTCTTTGCAACTGGTACAATTAAACTCTTATCAGAAATTGCTCCAAAAGGACATGCTGACATACAAGCTCCACAGTTTACACACTTTTCTTCTTTTATAATAGATCTTCTGGTTTCTGGATTAACATCCAACGCTCCTGTAGGACATACTTTTTTACAAGGTCTCATAACTTCTGAAATAGCATCATAAGGACAAGCTTTTTTACACATACCACATTCTTTACATATCTCTTGATTTATATATGCTCTTCCAGCAATATAGCTAATTGCATTAAAATTACAAGCTTCTTGACATCTATGTGCAAGACAATTCCTACAAGAATCTGTTACACTATACTTATTTATAGGACATTTATCACAGGCAGCCTCAATAACATAAATAATTTGTTCATCAGGTCTAATATCTATTAGTTCTAAATCTTCTGTATCCCCATTAGCTAAAAATCCTGATGCAAGCTTTGCTCTTTCTAAAACGATAGCCCTCTCTTTATAGACACAACATCTATACATTGCTGTATCTCCTTTAATTACTTCATAGGGAACCTTTTCAATTGCCTCTTTAGTTAACTTATCATCCTTTGCTAATCTAGCTACAGCTGTTAATACTTCATGCTTCAGCTTATTTAGTTGTGTTTCAAATTGGAACATACAATCACCTCTTCATCCTTTTTAATACCCTATAATTACTTTAATTGTAATTACAATTAAATTATAGCATATATATCCATTGGCAAAAATGGTGAAATATATTGTCGCAATTTTCTGATTTTATTTTGTTTGTGCGTATATTTCATGTTATAATTGTTTTTGTCTAAATTTTATATTCATAGGTGATGATTATGATAACAGTTTATAAATGTGAATTATGCAATAGAGAAGTACCTCAATTAACTGAGCATCATTTAGTTCCAAAAGAACGTGGTGGAAAAGATTTTCCTACAGCTAATTTATGCATTACTTGTCATAAACAAATTCATGCATTATATACCAATCGTGAATTGGCCGCTAGACTTTTTACTATTGATCGTTTAAGGAATGACGAAAAAATCAAACGTTATTTAAAATTTATATCCAAACACTCAGGTGATGCTCACATTACAATAAAAAAATCAAAAGCTGTACGCTGTAAAAACTAAAACTCTATGTGATTTAACCTTCACATAGAGTTTTTTATTTTTATTTAACTATTAACTTATCTATTCTTCTCCAACCTTTATCTTATTTTCTCTAGCATAATAAAATAAATACTGTTGCGCAAATCCTGCTAACTCACCAAATTTATCTCTAGCAAAAATTCTTATTTTATTTAGTGAGGCATCTTCAGCACCATAGAAGAATATCATTGCCCTCTTTACCCAAACATCAACAGGAAAAGCTGAGTACTTTCTCATAGAGAATAACATTATACAGTCTGCAACCTTTGAACCAACACCCTTAAAGTTTTGCAATGCTGTATGACACTCATCTGCATTAAGCTTAGATATTCTCTCCAAATCAAAATCGTAACTACTTTCATTTACTTTAGCTATTGTATCAACTATATACTTACTTCTAAAAGACGCACCAGTCTCCTTTATTTCCTCTTCTGTTGCGCCCTTCAATTGTTCCGGAGTTGGAAATGTATAATAAATATTTCCTTTATACTCAATTGGTGTTCCCCACTTCTGAGAAATCTTTTTTATAGTTTTCATTATTGAAGGAATACTATTTCTTGCAGATATTATAAAGCTTATTAGCAGTTCAAAATGCTCTTGATTTAAAAGCCTTATTCCATAGCCATATTCAACGCTTTTTCCTAATATCTCATCATGCTCTAAGCCCCTCTTAATTTCTGAATAGTCTCTTTTTAAATCAAAATAATCTAACCATATATTATTAAAATCTTCTTCATTAGTATTTAAAATAGTTACTTTATCGTCTTCTTGAATAACTTCTATTACTCTTCCATGAGCTACACCTATATAGTTTAACTCGCCTACTTTTTCCCATCTAAAGCATTGACCACACTCTAAAATTTGTTTTATATTAAAATTCTTTACTCCATCTAAAATCACTTTATCATTCTCAATTACTATATTGTTAACATCCATATATTTCACCTATTTCTCTTATATTTCTTATAATATTCTTCCTCTTAATCCAAAAATATTATTCATTATTATAGCTTATATTATATATTGTTTAATAATTAATATCAAATAATCTCAATTTTATATTTTCATGAACTTATTTACAACTTTTTATTATGACTTACTTAGCTTCTTTAAAATGAAATAATACCTTTGATTTATAACTAATTAAAATTCTATACTTTCCTAGATATCAAAAAAGAGCTACGTTATACGTAACTCTTTTTACTTCCTAATAATTTTATTGTTATAAAGGCAATTAAACATGATGTTATAGCAGCTAACAGTATTGATATTTTAGCTAAATCAAGAGCCTTATCCATACCAGCAAATGCTATTTCTGAAACAAATATTGACATTGTGAATCCAATTCCTGCAAGCATTCCAACTACTAACAACTCTCTCCACTTAACACCTTTTGGTTTTTCTACTACGTTTAATTTTGATAATACTGAGGTAAATAATATTATTCCAACTGGTTTTCCTACAACTAATCCAATTATAATTCCTAATGATAGCGGAATTGTATCTATTGTTACAGAGCTTAAATTTAGAACTATAGCAGTATTTGAAAATGCAAATAAAGGTAAAATAATTAAATTTGCATACGGACTTAAGGAATGTTCAATCTTGGATAAAATACATTCTTCCTTTTCATCTCTTGCTATTGGAATAAGCATAGCTAAAAGTACTCCACTTATTGTTGCGTGAACTCCACTTTGGTATATAAAATACCATAAAAATAATCCTAAAATTATATATGGTGAAACTTTTCTACACTTAAAAACCTTATTCAAACTAAATAATAAAATCATTATTAATCCTGAAATTATTAAAGGTACCATTCTAACACTTGATGAATAAAACACCCCAATAACTATTATAGACATTAAATCATCTACAACTGCTAGTGTTAATAAAAAAATCTTTAACGCTGGGTTTAAGCTCTTCTTAAAAATCATAAAAGCTCCAATTGCAAATGCAATATCTGTTGATATTGGTACACCAACACCACTAGAATAGCTTGTACCTTTATTTATTAAATAAAATATTATTGCTGGTACAGTAACTCCACCTATTGCTCCTACTATAGGGAAAGATGCCTTTTTTATATTTGATAAATGTCCACTAACTATTTCTTTTTTTATTTCACAACCTACAACTAAGAAAAATATTGCCATCAAGAAATCATTAACAAATGCATGCATTGTTATACCTCTTACAACTTCAGTTTCAAAAAAATGATGGTATTCATTAACTAAAGACGTATTAGCTATTACTAATGCACATAATGTTGCCGCTAACAACAATGCTCCTGGTAATAGTTCTGACTTAATAACATTTTGTACTGTATCTGCTAGTTTCCATCTCTTTTGTGTAAAATCCATATTTTTAACCTTCTTTACTATTTTTTCTTAAGTACTTGAACTAGTATATTTAATTTTTATAAATAAGGCAATACCTAGCATTGATGGCTATTTAACAATAAAATCTAACCTTTTAACCCTTAAAGCAAACAACAAAACTTCTTAAAAAGTTTTACATACCACTTTAATGTTGATTATATAAACTTAATTAAGATTCACGGTTATTTGTTTATATTCTTTTAAATACTCCATATTTTTCTTTTTATGGATTCTAGCAATAATATTTAACGTTTCCACTATTTATATCAACTTTAACAACCACTTTTTTAATTCTAATTATTGATAATTTTCTTAATATTTACAACTTACAAATTACTTCCTTAATCGTTGTAATTATAAAAATCATATTTTTGTTATTTTTTTAACCATAATCCAAAATATTTTTTTATTTTTTTTAAATAAAAACCCTAAATGCGATATATAATTAAAAATAGATCACATTTAGGGTTTAGTTCACTTAAATTTTCCTATTTATTTGATAAATATTCATGAATTCCTTCTGCTGCTTTTTTACCAGCTCCCATTGCTAATATAACAGTAGCAGCTCCAGTTACAGCATCTCCACCTGCAAATACCCCTTCTCTTGAAGTTAATCCAGTATCTTCAGATGCTACTATACATTTTCTTTTATTTATTTCTAATCCTTTTGTTGTAGATGATATTAAAGGATTTGGCGAAGTTCCAAGAGACATTATTACTGTATCTACATCTAAAATAAATTCAGATCCCCTAATTTCTACTGGTCTTCTTCTTCCTGATTCATCAGGTTCTCCTAACTCCATCCTTACACATTTCATTCCACTTACCCAACCTTTTTCATCACATAATATTTCTGTTGGGTTAGTAAGTACATCGAAAATAACACCTTCTTCTTTAGCATGATGTACTTCTTCAACTCTTGCTGGTAGTTCAGCTTCACTTCTTCTATATACTACATGCACTTCAGCCCCTAGTCTTAAGGCTGTTCTCGCTGCATCCATAGCAACATTTCCTCCGCCAACTACAGCAACTTTTTGTCCTGCTCTAATTGGAGTTGAGTATCCATCCTTATATGCTTTCATCAGATTATTTCTTGTTAAGAACTCATTAGCTGAAAATACGCCATTTAAATTTTCACCAGGTATACCCATAAACTTAGGTAATCCTGCACCTGAACCTATAAATACAGCTTCAAATCCCTCATCTTCAAATAATTCGTCTATTGTTATAGTCTTTCCTATAATAACATTAGTTTCAATCGTTACTCCTAATTTTTTAACATTGTCTATTTCTGTCTTAACTACAGTATCTTTAGGTAATCTAAATTCTGGTATTCCATACACTAAAACTCCACCAGCTTCATGTAAAGCTTCAAATATTGTAACATCATATCCTAATTTAGCTAAATCACCTGCACATGTTAAACCTGCAGGGCCGCTTCCTATAACAGCAACCTTCTTGCCATTCTTAGGTAATGTTTCAGATAAATCTACTTTATTCTCTCTAGACCAGTCTGCCACAAATCTTTCTAACTTACCTATTGCAACAGCTTCCCCCTTAATACCAAGAACGCATTGTCCCTCACATTGGCTTTCTTGAGGACATACTCTTCCACAAACAGCAGGTAATGCTGATGATTCTGCTATAATCTTAGCTGCTTCTTTAAAGTCTCCTAATTTAACTTGTTCTATAAACCTTGGTATTTGAATACTTACTGGACACTTAGAAACACATCTTGGATTTTTACAGTTTAAACATCTTGATGCTTCCTCCATTGCTTCCTCTTTTGTATATCCTAAACAAACCTCTTTAAAGTTTGTAGCTCTTACCTTAGGAGCTTGTTCTGTAATTGGTACTCTCTTCATATTAGGCATATTACTCTTCACCTCCGCAATGTCCACATCCACCATGATGGGTGTCTCCTTCAGCTAACTTTAAAGCTGATCTTCCTTCTTCAGTTTTATACATGGATTGTCTTCTCATAGCTTCGTCAAAATCTATTAGATGTCCATCAAATTCTGGACCATCAACACATGCAAACTTAACTTCTCCTCCTACAGTAACTCTACATGCACCACACATTCCTGTACCATCTACCATAATTGGATTCATGCTTACTATTGTAGGAATATTTAATTCCTTTGTAAGTAAAGCAACAAACTTCATCATTATCATAGGTCCAATTGCTACTACCAAATCATATTTCTTTCCTTCATTATTAACTAAATCTTTTATTTTATCTGTTACTAATCCTTTAAATCCAGAAGATCCATCATCTGTAGCTATGTATAAATTTCCAGCAACTTGTTCCATCTCTTCCTTTAAAATTACAATATCTTTATTTCTTGCCCCAACTATAACATCTGCTTTAATACCTCTTTCAGATAACCATTTAACCTGTGGGTATACAGGAGCTGTTCCAACTCCACCTGCAACAAATAGGATATTTTTCTTTTTTAATTCATCTAAATCTTCATGCACCATTTCTGACGCTTGTCCTAAAGGACCCACAAAATCCCTAAAGTATTCCCCAACTTCTAACTCTGCCATTTCTTTTGTAGATGCTCCTAATGTTTGAAAAACAATAGTTACTGTCCCCTTATTTGCATCGTAATCACAAATAGTTAATGGAATTCTTTCTCCCTTTTCATCTATCTTAACAATTACAAATTGTCCTGGATGAGCAGATTTAGCAACTCTTGGTGCTTCAACATCCATAAGATAAATATTTTCTGTCAATAATCTCTTGTTAGTGATTTTAAACACTTTCATCCCCCCATGCTTTTGCTTATTTGGTATTTTATAGTATATTATACAATAATACCTTTTACTTTATCAATAAATTCACAAAAGATACCATATATAATAAAAAGGTACAACAAAACTAATTTGTTGTACCTTTTCTAATATTCAACCTCTTATAATGAAGATATTAATGCTTCACAATACTTAGTGACACCTTCAACTCCACTATTCTTAAACACCTTATTTAAATCACTACCTATTCCAAAACAATCTGCTCCAGAATCTAACCATTCTTTAAAGTTTTCATTGTTAACTCCACCTGTTGGCATTATATCTATATCTGTATATATTGATTTTGCAGCCTTTATAAATCCTTTGCCTACAACATTTCCTGGGAACACTTTAACAAATCTAACCCCCATTAAATATACTTTATTTAATTCTGACATTGTCATTACACCAGGAATAATAGGTACATTTAAATATTCTCCACCTTTTATTATTTCTTCATCTAAACAAGGCGATACAATAAAATCCGCACCATTTGTTACACAATTAATAAGTTGATCTTTCTTTAATACTGTACCAGCTCCTACAAGTATCTTATTATTTATTTGCTTTAACTCATTAATTAGCTCTGCTCCATTTGGAACACTCATAGTAATCTCTATTACCTTTATTCCACCTTTTATAGCAGCTAAACTAATCTCCTTTGCTTCCTCATAAGTATTAGTTCTAATAACTGCTACTGCTTTATTCTCTTTTAGTAAACTATATATATCTTTATTCATACTAATTACCTCTCAATCTTTTTAGCTTTACCTAAATGAACCAATACATCTTCGTAATAAGGTAACCCTTCATTATCGCCTTCTACTCCGACAACAATTGACCCTACAGCATTAGCAAACTCTATAGACTCTTTTAAATCTTTCCCTTTTAACGTTGCTGTTAAAAATCCTGCAGCGAAACCATCTCCTGCTCCTACAGTATCTATTAATGCTCTTGGCTTAATTCCATTTACATCATAAATATTTTTTCCATCCGATCCTATAGCACCCTTTGCTCCCTTTTTAACAACAACAGTTTTTATACCATAATTAGTATGGAATTCCTCTATCCCAATTTCAATATTGCTATGACCTAATAAAACTTCTATCTCTTCATCACCAACTAACAATATATCCACATTAGGTAAAATCTTATTTATAAAATTTCTAGCTTCTTCTTTTGTCCACATTTTTAGTCTTATATTAGGATCAAAAGAAATTATCAGATTATTTCTCTTTGCTATTTCTATTGCATCTAAAATAATCTCTCTATTATGTTCATTTATTGATGGTAGAACACCTGTTATGTGTAATACCTTAGAATTCTTAAAATAACCCTCATTTACATCATTCATGTTCAAAGTTTCTGTTGGGGAGTTGGATCTATAATAAAAGGATCTACTTGCTCCATCTGATAAAACTTCTCTAAAGTAAACAGAAGTATTATATCCATCTACTTGTTTAACTTCAGAAACATCAATACCTTCACCTCTTGCAGTTTTTAGTATATATTTTCCAAAATCATCATTTCCAAGTCTACTTATCCAACCTACCTTTAGTCCTAGTCTTGCACATCCTATTGCTACATTTAATTCGGCTCCACCAACCTTTCTTTCAAATGTATTTGAAAATAAGATTGGTCCTTTCTTTTCTGGACACATAGCAATCATAGCATCACCAATGGTAATTACATCTAACAACTAACTCCCCCCTTTAATTTTAGCCTTATCGACAAACAAACTCGATAAGGCTATTAAAACTATATTATTATCTAACTAACCAACCGCCATCAACTGCTAATATATGACCATTAACATAATCTGACGCTTTACTTGATAAGAATACTATTGCTCCCATCAAATCAAATGGGTCTGCCCATCTTTCTGCAGGAATTCTTCCTAATATTTCTGCATTTCTCTTTTCATCTGCTCTAATTGGAGCTGTATTTGCAGTCTTTATATATCCAGGTGCTATTGCATTTATTTGAATATTTTTACAAGCTAATTCATTAGCAAATGCCTTTGTTATACCAGCAACTCCATGCTTACTTGCAGTATAAGGTGGTACAAACTTTCCACCTTGGAATGAAAGCATTGAAGCAACATTTACTATCTTTCCTCCACCTTGTTTTTCCATTATTCTAGCAACATCTTGGCTTAAGAAATAAACTGCATTTAAGTTTATATCCATAACTGCATTCCAGTCTTCTTCCTTATATTCTAAAAGTGGTGTTCTTCTTATAGTTCCTGCATTGTTTATTAATACATCTATCTTTCCATATTCATTCATTGCAGCTTCAACTACTTTTGCTCTATCTTCCTTTTTAGTTAAATCACCTTGTACAAATATAACCTTCTTACCTTCTTTTTCAATTAATTCTCTAGTCTCATCCCAGTTGTTATCGTAAGTTGGTATAACTAAATCTGCTCCTGCTTTTGCTAAAGCAACAGCATAAGCTTGTCCAAGCCCAGTATTTCCACCAGTAACTATTGCAACCTTTCCATCTAATCTAAAAAAATTCATTGAAAAATTATCTAATACATTTGACATATCCATACACCTCTAAATTACTTTAATAACTTACTATCAACTGGTTGTAAGTCACCATAATTCTTATTTTCTCCACACATTCCCCAAATGAAAGTATAATTACTAGTTCCTGTTCCTGAGTGAATTGACCAATTTGGAGATATTGTAGCTTGTTCATTAGACATTACAATATGTCTAGTTTCATCTGGCTTACCAACTAAATGGAATACTCTTGTATTTTCATCCATGTTAAAGTAGAAGTAAACTTCCATTCTTCTTGGATGTAAATGCACAGGCATTGTATTCCAACCACTACCTTCCTCTAAAACTGTCATTCCCATTAAAAGTTGACAACTTTCACAAACACTTGGATCTACATATTTATATATAGTTCTCTTATTCATTTCCTTATCTGATCCCATCTTAGTTGGGTTAGCATCTTTAAATGCCACCTTAACTGTTGGATATTCTTTGTGTGCTGAAGCACTATTCATATAGAACTTAGCTGGATTTTCTTTATCCTTGCTAGTGAAAGCAATTTCTTTAGTTCCTTTTCCAATATACATTCCATCATATTGAACCATTTCATGTTCAACACCATCTAAAATAATTGTTCCTTCTCCACCAATGTTTATTACAGCTAATTCTCTGTTTTGTAAAAAGAATTCACTTCCTATTTCATCTGAAATATTAATTTCAACCTTTGCATCTAATGGCTTAGCACCTAAAACCATAATTCTATCGTCATTACAATATGTAACTGTTAATCCATTATCTACAAAAATCTCTTCTATTAAATATTTTTCTCTTAACTCATCTGTAGTTAAAGTCTTTAATTCATCTGGACTTACCGAATATCTTATATCCATTTTAAATTCCTCCCTTTTCTTTTCTCTACAATATTAAACAAGCAAGTTACATGCCAACTCTATTGTTACAATAATTTTGGACATATAACTAACTTATTGTTATTAAATATCAAGACACTATGACACTAAAACTTAAAAACCGTGACACTTCGCTACGATTATATTATTCATCATCCTCATCATTATCACTTTGTAATTCAGTAACTTTTATTCCTTCTATTCCTGAATTAAGTATATTTTTATAAACTAAATCCAATTCAGAATCAACATTCATAGCTGCCTCCATTACCATTGGTAAATTAACACCTGAAATCACCTTAATTTTATTATCCTTTATTGACTCAGCTATAGCTTTATTAAATGGAGTACCACCAAATAAATCTGCTAAAATCAAGATACTTTCACACTCACTCTTTATTTCTTTAATCTTATTTTGAAGTTCATCTGTAAATTTTTCTACTCCTTCATCTGTAAGGCTTAAAAAAGATATATTTTGCGATTCTCCAAGTATCATTTTTGTTGCCTCTGAAATTCCCTTACAAAACGTGCTATGACTTAAAACTAAAATTTTATACATATCTTCTCTCTCCTTTAATGTATTAACTACTATGCTCCAGCTATTCTTGGCATCCACATAGGTTCCTTCCCTAATTCTGCCCAAATATATTTCAAAAGTAATTCTGTTTTTAATTCTGCAAATTCTTTATCATCCCATAAATTTCTAATCTCTTTAGGATCATTAACTAAATCATATATTTCGCCATACTCTCTGTTATAATAAACAGTAATTTTATATCTTTCATCAACATATGTTCTTTGATTTATCAATGTAGGCTCATGATGATTTTCACATATAATATGATCTCTTACCTTATCAACTTCCCCCTTCCAAACATCTAATTGATTTAAACCAGTCATAGTTCTTGGAACTTTTGTTCCAGTTGCATGCATAAATGTTGGAACTACATCAACAAGTGATTGTAATGAACTATTTACAACCCCCTCTTTTACTTCTCCTGGCCATTTTACAATGAATGGTATCTTAATTAAATCTTCATATAAAAAAGCGCCTTTTCTAGTTAATCCATGATGACCATAATAATGTCCATGATCTGTAGTAAATAAAACGATTGTATTATCTGCTAAACCTAATTCATCTAACTTATCCAAAATTTTACCTATATATTTATCCATCATACTAATCATTCCATAATAAACAGCTATATCTTTTTTTAATTTTTCTTTTGGAACTAGATGATTTCTACTCATACCATGAATTGGATATCCTGTTTCTCTATATTCTGAAAAATCTGCATCCTCTCTTTGTGTCATCTGTATATGCGGTGGACTATCCTTATGCTCCCCTTCTACTACACTTGGAATTGTAAGCTCATCTGGATTATACATAGATGCCCAAGGCTCACATACTAAATAAGGCGGATGTGGATCAAAGAAACTTGACCATATAAAGAAGTTTTCATCATTTTCTTTATATTCTTCTAATAATTTATTTGTTCGTTCTGCTATCCAAGTATCATAATGAAATTCCTCTGGAATATCCCATTTATGCTCTATATCTGGGCTCATATTTCCTACTGGCTTTAAGAAATAATCTTTCCAATTTTTACATCCCTTCTCTTGTAACCATAGCGCATAATGTTGACCAACATGTGCTTCATTTGTATGATTTCTTGTTAATTCACAGTGTTCAAATCCATAAAAATCATCATTAAAATTTCTCCAGAATTCCAAATCTTGTAAAATAGGATATGACTCTAAAGAAGTGTACTCTTTAGTACTTTTTAACGGTTGAAAATGTGCCTTCCCAATTAAAGCAGTTCTATAGCCATCCTTTTGTAAGCATTCACCTATAGTTAATTCACTTTCAGGAAGTTTTGTTCCTAATGACCACGCTCCATGTTGACTTGGATATTTTCCTGTTAATAAAGTTGCTCTAGATGGAGTGCAAGTTGGATTTACAGTATATGCTCTATCAAATGTTGTTCCTTCTTTCACCAATCTATCTAAATTAGGTGTTTTTATTTCCTTATTAAAAGCTCCAATTGTATCAAAATGTTGTTGATCACTGGTTATAAGTAATATATTAGGTCTCTTTTTACTCATTAAGCTCCCTCCATTTATAAAAATTCAACTAATACTTAATTATTTAAGCAATTTTCATGCCAAAATAAACTGTCATTCCATAAAATCCTTGTATGATTAAAATATTGTTCCTACTCCAATATTTAAAACAATATTTAAAACAATATTTGAATATATAATTATTTTCATAATAATAATTGCATAACAAAAGCACTTCCACCAATGGGAAGTGCTTTTATCATTTTTATGGAGTAGCTATTCTAGGATTGTCCATTCTATCATGTTTGATAAACTCAAATAACATTTTTTCAGTAATCTTTGACTTTATTTCTAGATAATCTTCATTATAATATAAATTATTTAACTCACATGGATCCTTTTCTAAATCTATTAAAACTCCTCCACCATTATTTGGATATATAGTCAACTTATATTTACCATCTATAATTACCCTACTTCTATAAAGTTTTCCGCCAAAATAATCTTCATCACTTTCAACAAGAGCTGGTCTTTTTTCTATTTCCTCACCATTCTCAACATACTTCATTAGACTTCTTCCTGGTAAATATGGTGTTGTATGATTTCTTAACCCTCTAGTATCAAAAGCCTCTTCTCCTATACCAGTATATTCCAATATAGTTGGAACTATATCAACTAAGCTTACAACATCTTGACACACTCTCTCCTCAGCTTTATTAGATGATATTATAAATGGAACTCTTATAGTTTCTTCTAATTGCCAAGGACCTTTATAAACTAAATTGTGTGCTCCTAAATATTCACCATGATCTGCCATAAATAATATGACTGTATCTTCTTTCATTCCCTTTTCTTCAAGCTTATTAACTATTTCTCCTATTGAATCATCAATGTGTGTTATCATTCCATATGTAGATGCTAACACTTCTCTTATATATTCTTCTGATAACTTATCTCCATGTTTCTTTGAAAATACTTTATCTCTTCTTGCTTTTAAATGATCAAAATAGTATTCTTGCTTATCCCAAGACTCAGGTAATTCTAATGAATTTTTATCATACATTTCACTATATGGCTTACATGCTGCAAATGGTGTATGAGGATCTGGGAAAGAGCACCATAAAAAGAAATTATCATCCTCATTTAATTCATCTAAATATTTATTTGTTTTTTCCACAATCCAACTATTATAATGTAATTCCTTATCTATAGGCATCTTCCAAACATTTTTAAAATTATAATAAGCATTTTCTTTTTGATAAAGATCCCTTGCATCTTTGCTCTTATTATTTAACCATTCTATATATTCACCAAAACAATATCTTCCATGTCCACCTAAATAATCAGATGTTTCAAATCCGTAATATCCTTCTGGCAATTTCTTTATAGTACCATCATCCCAAAGCTGCTTATTCTCATAAGAATAAGCTCCATCAACAATATAACTAACTTCATCTGCTATATATGGTTGATAATGTAGCTTTCCTACAGAATGAGTTTTATAACCATTATCACTTAAAACCTTACCTATTGTAGGTATATCCATATCTAAGTTTCTACCATTTGTAACACATCCATGCTGTCTTGGTAACAATCCAGTAATTATACTTGACCTTGATGGAGTACATACAGGATTAGCACAATAAGCTCTTTGGAATGTTACACCTTCTTTGGCTAATTTATCAATATTAGGTGTTTTTACATCTTTATTTCCATTACAACCTAGTGACTTCCACTGCATTTGATCTACAATGAACACTAAAAAATTCTTTTTCTTTTTCATATCTCATCCTCCAAATAAAGTCTATTTATGTTTCATTCTTTTATTAAGCTTCTTAGATACAAACATTGATAAATACATTAATACCATTAGTAATAATAAAGGTATGGCTTTTTGTAAAATCTCTGGCATATCACTACATCTCCTTTTATTTTACCAATACTTTTTCCAGTCTTTATGTAATCTCATTAATGCCTCCATAAAGAAATAATCTCCCCAAAGATTACACTCGTCAATTCCTTTTGAATTATGCCAAGAATACACTCCATGAGCTAATATACCATTTGATTGAGGCATATCTTTAGTTGTGTAATCATTAATTAAACTTCTTAACATACCATGAGCCGCTTTTAAATATATTTCCTTGTTCTCATGATTTCCTATAAATTTATCCATTTCAAAGACTCCACATGCAACAATTGCTGCAGAGGAAGAATCTCTTGGTTGTTTATCCTTATCTGTAAATATTAAATCCCAATAACAAATCAAATCTTCTGGTAATCTATTTAAATAATAGTTAAGAAGACACTCATATATATATGGACTTTCCTTATATTTATTGTAATTGTAATTTAATGGTAATCCATATATTCCCCAAGCCTGACCCCTAGCCCAACTTGAATCATCTGAATATCCTTGATGCGTTACTCCTTTAGTTGGTTCTCCAGTTTCTAAATCAAAATAATAAGTATGATATGTTGAAGCATCTTCTCTTATAACAGTTTTACATACAGTATTAAAATGTTTATCTGCAACTACTTTATACTTTTCATCCCCAGTTTCTTCCGATGCCCAATATAGTAAAGGAAGATTAAATAAAGAATCTATTATTAATCTATATTCTTTTGGATCACCATATTTACCCCAAGCCTGAATGAACTCACCTTTTTCTTGGAACCTTGCTATTAATTTATCTGCTGCCCAAATTGCCATTTCTCTAGCTTCTTTATTTCCTGTAATTTTATAAGCAGCTACTGCTGATAAAGAATATAAAAATCCAATATCATGATGATCTAAAACGAAATGATCTTCTAATCTTTTCTTAAAACTTGCAAGATTTGCATCTACAACTTTTAAGTACTTTTCATCACCTGTATATTCGTAAGCTAAAAGTACCATCCCAGTCCAAAATCCATTTGTCCAATCATCATTATCTTTTGTTCTATAAACACCATTAGTTGTACATGCACTTGGAAATTTATTAGTATATAAATCTAAGTTCTCATCTATTTTTTTAATTGCATACTCTAAACCGGCCTTAATTTCTTCTGCTGTTAAAAGTTCTATATTTTTATACTTTTCAACATTTATACTTTCATTTTTAATATTCATCCTAACACCTCTTTTGTATTATCTTTTATATAAAAGTATAAGAGGGTTTCCCCCTCTTATAATCCAGCTTTTTCTATATGTTCCATAATGCTAGTCTTTGACTCATCAGGAACCATTATTGATGTAACTTCTACACCTCTACTAACTAACTCTCTAAATGCTTTTACATCTTCCTCTGTAACTGAAACAGATCTCTTAATTTGCTTTGTTCCTTCTTTTGTTGCCATATTACCAACATTAACTTCTTTTATATCAAGTCCCATATCTAATAAATCAACAATATCCTTAGGGTTCTTCATTACTACTAATACTCTTTGACCTTCATACTTTCCAGCCGTTATATTTTTATAAGCTGTTTCTTTTGAAATTATTGATGTTCTTACTGATGCTGGTGCAACCATTCTTAAAACTGATTTTTGCATTTCATCTGCAGCAACCTCATCATTAATTACCATTATTCTTGTCGCTTTAAGATGATTTGTCCAAAAGGCAGCAACTTGCCCATGTATTAATCTATCATCTATTCTTATATGTACTATTCCCTTCATAACTAATTCCTCCCAAAAAATATATATTTAAAACCTAAGTCTTATTTTCAAATTCAATATCTGACCAAAAATCTTCTGGTCAGATATTTATAAATTATGCTAAAATTCCAAATTTAGATAATGCTACTCCAAGCACTATTAATATTAATATAACTCTTGCAGAGTTTAACTTCTTTCTTCCTAATAACCAATAAGTTAGTGCTACTACACATACTGGTAATAATGCTGGCATTATTTTGTCAAGCATTTCTTGTAATACAAATTCTACTTCTCCTTGTGTAAACACATATGGAGTCTTTGCTTTAACAACAGTTGGAATTAATGAACCTATAACTGTCATACCTAAAATTGTTGCTGCTTCTGTAACATTCTTTAATGTAGTACCAACACTTGAAACAACCTTTGCACCTTGCTTGTATCCAAGATTCATAAAGAAATAAGATATAAAGTTAGTACATACACCCCATAATATCCAAAGGATACATCCAATTGGACTTCCTTCAAGAGCCATATAGGCAGCTATTGCACCAAAAATAGTAGTGGCTGTCATACCAAATAAAGTATCACCAACACCTGCTAAAGGTCCCATTAAACCAGCCTTAACAGCAGCAACTGTTTCTTGAGCATCAGCTCCACCTTCTTCTTCAATAGCCATTGCTGCACCAACAATTAATGATCCAACCTTCATATTTGAGTTGAAGAATTGAAGGTGATTCTTTACAGCATTTTGTAAATCATCTTCATTGTCATAAATTTTTTCTAGAAATGGCATTACTGTATAACAGTATCCTAAACCTTGCATCTTTTCATAGTTCCATCCAGCTTCACCTGCTAATGACCATCTCCAGAAAACCTTATTAATATCCTTTTGAGTTATTTTCTTTGTATTACTCATCTTCATCAAACCCTCCTTGCGCTACTGCTGGTGCAGTTTTTTCTTCAAGTCTTTGGTTATATCTAATATAAGCTAACGCTGCTCCTAATAATGCTACACCTAGAACACTAATTTTTAAGTAAGCAGCTGCAACAAAACCAATTACTAAATATGCTGCATAATTCTTTACTGGTAAATATCTCATAAGAATAGCTACACCAATAGCTGGTAATAATCCACCTGCAACCTTCATTCCAGTAAGTACCCATTGAGGTGTAAATGCTAGAATTGAGTCAACTAAATCAACACCAAAGAATAAAATTAAGAATACTGGTATCGCTCTTGATAATACCCAAGGAATTGCTCCTAATAAGTTCATTAAACATACTTTTTTATAATCTCTTTTGTCAGCATATGCATCAGCCTTATGTTGGAAGAATGTATTTGTCATTCTTGCTAAAATATCTAAATTTACTAATAATAATGCCGCAGGAACTCCTATACTTACTGCAAATTCAACACCTTGACCTGTTGTTATTGCAAACACTGTTCCTATAATACTTCCTGTAAGATAATCTGGTACTGATGCTCCACCATAAGTATTTACTCCTAACGCCATTAATTGTAACGTACCACCTACAATTAATCCTGTTTGCATATCTCCCATAATGATACCAGCAAACATACCTGCTACAACTGGTTTTTGGAAAAATAAGCATAAATGTAATCCATCAAAGATTGCTATTCCTGCATAAAGTGCAAGAAGAGTAATTTGCCATAATTGTACTTCCATAATAAATCCCTCCTAAAAAATAATGGCATAAATGTTTTTTAACCTGTTAACATTTACACCATTATATACTAGCAAATATCATGCCAACTTTTTGTCATACATTTTATTTGCTTTAAATATTTAATTTTCCTGTTCTACTTTCAATAATACCTTGAATTATTTCTATTTCTTTCACTGTCAGATTAATATTATACTCTTTTTCTATGACAGAAAATGCTTCATGTACTATTTGAGCAAATTTTTTATTACTCTTCAAATATTGTTCCTCATCTTTTTGTGACACTAACCCTTGCTTCAACATCAACCTTTCAATCATTATTGAAATATGAATATATAACACCATTTTTAAATCCAATTTAAATGAAGTTCCAAGGCTATATTGCATCTTATTTATAATATTTTCAACTTCATTAATTAATTTATTTGGATTTAGTATTGTAAGCTGATTAATTATGTTTTCCAAAGAAAATAATTTAGCCATATTTTGTCTAATGATATCTACATCGGTATCAATCTCTGATGCTTCTAATATTCCCTTTAAATATATTTCTGCATCATCTGACATTAAGTTTTCAAGTAATATACAATTGACACCTTCTATGTCAACTTTTGTGGTACTAATTATTAACTCAACATCATACTCTTTAAATATTGTATCTTCTTTTCCTAAACTTACCAACTTATTAAATTCGTATGCTATAACTTCAAGATTTGAGTCTCCAACACATTTCTTCATTAAATCTCTTAGTTTAACAGCTGTTCCAATTCCAGATATACAAGTAGTTATTATAGCTTTTTTCTTTTTCTTACCCTCATAGTATCTACATTCTATTTTTGCCTTCTCTTGTATATCATTTAACATTTCTAATAAACTTACATTATTAATTATTTTTCCTGCTATATCTAAAGCTATATTAGTAGTTATATTATTTATAACTCCTATATTGCCATGTAATGTATCTTTTAAATATTCATGAATATTAATTAAAGATCCCATATCTACTAATATTAATGTATCTTTATTAGTATCCATTTGTTTTAAACGTTCCTTAATCTTCTTAACAATCTCTTCATTCTTCATATCAATATGCATATCAAAAGACTCAAAAACAAATTCCTCATATAACATATTTGCTACGCTTGCTATACTACTTGCAGTTGAATATCCATGAGCTACAATTAATGCATTTATATTTGCATTACTTTTTTTTGAAAGAATATGTATATATAAAGAAATAAATACTTTCATTCTCACATCAATAATACAATCTAAGTTTTGATTTATATTATTTAATAGTGACTCTATTATTATTTTTTCTTTATTTAAAACCTTATTTATATCTTTATCTATTTCTATGGCAATCTGCTTAACCGCTTCTGTTCTAATCATTGGATAATTTTTAAAGAAACGTATTATTTGAGTTATAACCTTCGCCGTATTTCCATAATACTTAAACCCATAATTAATTTCTATGCTTCTTAATATCTTAGAAATTGTTTCCTGATACATATTAGTTATAATATCATTTTTATCATAGTCTTCATTATAAATAATTAATTCCAAGCTCATATTCATTGTGTTATTTATCTTCTTTAAAAACACTTCTCTATTAATACTGTGATTTATATATGAAGATAGATTATCTTTTATGTCAACAAACATTTGTTCAATATACTTGTATACAGCCTCGTCTAAACTACTATTTCCAAATAAATTTGGAACATTCCTATCTATGTATAGATTATCTTTGGTGAAATGCTCCTTAATATCTGAAACTTCTCCTTCTAAATATGAAATATCATTCATAGACACAACAATTTCATCATCATCTTTTTTTTGCCTATATGCACAAGCACATGCAATCTTAACCAAATTCTTTAAACTTCCTACATTCCCACCTTTTTTCTGAGACAGTATAAAGTTTACTACGTTTTTATTAACTTTCAAATTTTTATTCATATTTATGGCTTCTTTATAGAAGAAATTATAAATAAGCATTATTCTCTCTTCAATAGTTCTTTCAGCCAACGAAGGTATATTAACAACTAATGGAATTCTTCTAGTAAATGTTTCTAAAAGTTTTTCTTTTGGACTTTCAGTTGTTGCAAATAACATCCTTACAGTTGCTTTTCTTTCTCCTTTAGTTTCACCCAACCTTTTAAATGTACCTTGATCCAAAAAAATAAACAGTTTTTCTTGCCCCTCAGGAGATAATCTATGTACCTCATCTAAAAACAAATATCCTCCATTAGCTGATTCTATTACTCCTTCATGATCCTTATCCGCTCCTGTAAATGCACCTTTCTTATAACCAAACAAATTCGCTGATAATAATTCCGGATTATTTGCATAATCTGCGCAGTTAAATGTTACAAAGGGAGCTCCTTTTTCTATAATATTTTTTTCCATAGCATATTGATGCACTAATTTAGCAAGATAACTTTTTCCAACACCGCTTTTCCCAGTAAACAATACCGGCATTCCATTAGGGTAAAAAACAGCTGATTTACATTGTTCAACTGCTGCTCTTAAACTTCCATCATAACCCACCAATTGATTGAATACATCTGTAGATTCGCTTTTACTTTTTATACTATTACGTCTAAACTCTTCAACTACTTCTTTAGCAATAAAATATACCGGTCTTGTTTTAGTTTTTATAGCTTTTCCTTCTTCAACTAATTTATTTAGATGATGACTTACAACATTTCTTCTTAAATTGACTTTTTCTGAAATTTCGCTTGTTTCTACACCTTCTACATCTTCTTTCTTCATTACTTCTTTTGTTAATTCTACTAAACAATTATATACTTTTTCATTATTGTTCATAAGCTCATCCCCTTTTTCAACATGATTATACAACGTTTTTTATTTATATAATATATTTACTTTTATAATACTATCTTTTCTCCTATCATACCAACCTTGTATATATAAGTATATTTTTACATAATCAAAATAAAATATTTCTAGTGATATTCTATATAAAACGAAAGGGCATCGATTTCATCGACACCCTAATATACTCATTCTTTATAATCAGGATTCTTTTTAGGTATTCTAGCACATACATCTTTTTGCCATTTATGAAGAATCTCTAGTAATTCAGTAGTTTTTTCAGGCATTTTGTCAGCAATATTATTTTTTTCGCTAAAGTCACATGATAAATCATAAAGCTCCGGTTTTTCTTTTTCAAAAAATTCAATTAGTTTATATTGACCTAAAACAACTGAAGAACCAGGTGTTCCACCTTGATTTCCATAGTGCGGATAATGCCAAAATATAGGACGTTTAGGAATACTTTCTCCTCTTAAAAGAGGAACTATGCTCACACCATCACAGTGATACTCACTTTCTAACTCAAGTCCTGCCAAATCAAGTATTGTAGGGTAGAAATCAGTTGTTGTTATAGGAATATCACATCTTGAAAACTTTGATATATGATTTGGATATACTGCAAACATTGGAACTCTTACACCACCTTCATACATCCACCCCTTACCTTCTGATGCAGGAAGGTTACAAGTTGGAGAACCTTCACTTGTTGAAAGGCCACCATTATCCGATGTAAAGAAAATAACTGTGTTATCAGCTTTTCCACTTTCCTTCAAAGCCTCTACAAGCCTTCCAATATTCTGATCCAAATTCCATATCATGGCTGCATATGCAGGGTCTGATTGAATCATCCTTCTTTGAACATATCTTTCAAACTTTTCTCTCTTTATATATTCTCCTTTGAAAATTGCTTTCTCCTTATCTAGACCTAATTCATGAGCTTTCCTTTTAAACCTCTCTATATCTTCTGGTTTAGCCTGAATAGGTGCATGTACAGCATAATGACAAAGACTTAAAAAGAAAGGTCTTTCTTCATCACTTTTTATAAGACTTATAGCCTCATCAGTAATTCTATCTGTAAGATATTCTCCCTCAGGCCCATTTTTAAGATTTTTTATATTATATGGACTAAAGTATCCATCATGAGGATGCCCCCAACTGCAACCTCCTATATTCTTCTCAAATCCGAAATTTTCAGGAGTAAACTCACCTTCTCCTAAATGCCATTTACCTACATGCCATGTTGCATAACCAGCATCATGTAAAGCATTAGCAATCGTACGTTCTCCTTTTGGAATATGATGTATATAGTCAGCTTCTATAAGCTTTACTTTAAGAGGATGAAACTTTCCTGTTGTATCTATCCAGTCAGTTAAGGATAATCTTGCGGGATATTTTCCGGTCAAATAACTTGCCCTGCTTGGAGAGCATACAGGACATGATGCATAAGCATTTGAAAAAAACATACCTTCCCTACAAAGCTTATCAATATTAGGAGTTTCATAAAAAGTACTTCCACTACATGATAAATCTCTCCATCCCATATCATCCATTAATATAAATATAAAATTGGGTTTCTTACATCTCATAAAAATACCTCCTTTATATTCTAATTATCATAAATATTTTATCCTATTAGCTATTCATCATCTTCATTAACTGTACACATTTCAAATCTTGATATATAGTTTTCTTTATTTCCCATCATAATATCTGAAACTGTTTTCAAATCATTATCTCTCATCAAACAAGCTTCTACTAGCATAGGTAAATTTAACCCTGCTATTATTTCAACATTATTATATTTTGATTTAATTTCCTTAACCGCTACATTAAAGGGAGTGCCTCCATATAAATCTGCTAAAATTAGAACTCCATTTTCTTCACTGTATATATTTTCAATAGTATTACAAACTTCATCAGTAAACTTTTGTATACCACTTTCTTTTAATCCTACAGCATAAACATAATCTTTATTAGATATAAACATACCTAATGTATCTTTAAATTTTTCTGCTAATGATCCATGAGTCAATAATAATACATTGTACATAATCTACCTCCTATAATTCACAATATATCCTAGCAATTTTCATACCACTTTATTTTAATATCTAATTTCTTCATATACTTGAAATTTTCATTAATTTTTCTTTCTTCCCTATTACACTATTTCAAAATTTTATGACACAATGATTATTTCTTAGCCATAACTTATTACTTTAACGCTATTCTATTTATAAAATAATAGCCATATCAGAAAATTAATTATATTTTGATATGGCTATTACTAAATACTTTTTTATATTTCAACTTTTCTTTCAACTGTTAGTTTTATATCTTCCAACTCAGATACTTGTCCATTTATAAGTTCTGGCCATTTTTCTAAGTATACATAGGCTCCTTCTAATAAAGGATTGATTTTTAAAGTTAATTTCTTTCCCTCTACATACTCTTTAAGATGTTTTATACTTACTTTCCAATTTCCATCTATATAAAAGTTATCTGCAATTAACCTATTATCTGAATACAACTCTGCAGAATCACCTTTATATTGAATATTTAATATAACATCATCTACACCATCTAAAATATCTTCTGGTACATTTATTTCATACTCATATTCCGATATAGATTTAAAACTAACTTTTATTTCCTTAATTTTATCAATGATAACTTTGTAATTTTTGAATAATCCCTCTTTGCCAGCATACTCTAAAGCATTATTACCCAAGATATTACTATTAAATACTTTTATGACATTTTCATTATCACTAGTATACACCACTAAATTTTTATCATTTGAAATCACAGCATTTTCACTAATTAATATTTGTTCTTTATCATCAAGTTTAACTTTCCAAAGATTTAAAGAATTTTCTTTATCAAGAATAATAATTCTTACTTTTTGACTGTTTTTCTCAACTACTATTCCCGACTCTAAGCTACCTTCTATATTTGAAACCAAAATCATTCCATCTTTGAAATTAACTTCTCCTAATGTGGCAGAAACTTTAGCATCTATGTCAAATGCTAATTCACCAATAATACCATCTCTTAAACAAAAGAAATACGTTGGCATATCGCTATCCTTTAACATACATATAGGCTGTGCAGTTGAATATTTTAAATTTATACCCCACAAATCTAAATTGTATGGTATTACAAAGAATTCATTTTTAGGTACTGTCATAGTTTTACTAGGTATTTGTAAATTTCCATCTTCTAATTCAATATTAAAACAAACATCTTTTATTGCTTTTAAATCTGAATATCTTTGATAATTATTTATAAATATAAATCCACTATTCTTATCTGCCCTTATTGAAAACCTAAGTTCTTTTTGTTCTTTAGGTATTATGGTTTTTGTATTTGCAATCTTGTTCCCAAAATCCTCTAACATTTGATGAAACATTTTATATCCTTTATAAGATTCATTTAATATTCCATATTCACCAATTGCTGCTTGAAAATCATATGTCATAACTGGTAAATCATTAGGATAAACTGTATCTTTACTCTCATTTAATCTACTTAACCTACCATAAGGATTAGTTCCTCCATGAAACATATAATATCCAATTAAATTTACACCTGAACCTACCTTTACATAAGCCATTGATACAACATCGTCCCCTTTTATTTTAGGACGTCTATGTTTTGTAGCTTGAACCCCTGTACCCACCTCACATGTAATATATGGATATAAAGAAGTATCTATTCTACCACTAACTTTATCTTCCGTATCTAAATCGCTTCCTATTATTTCATCATTTTTAACCTCTGTAAAAATATACTGTTCAGGTCTTTCTAATTTCTCTATATGATTCGCCCAAGGAGCATCTGGGTACCCGCCAAAGGCAGGTACCATTTCTCCATCTGGAATATCACTATATCCTCTACTACTCCAAGCAGTAGCTGTATAGAATGGGGTATCAAATCCAATACTAATAGCCATATCTTTAAGTTTCATAAGATGCTCTCTAGAACCCTTATATTCATTCTCTATTTGAACAGCTATAACAGCCCCTCCATCTTTAAATAAGTGTCCTTCTACTTGCTTATATATTTCTTTAAAGAATATCTCTACTTTTTCAAGATAGTACTCATTATTACTTCTTAATAAAGGTTTGGGAATCGCTTTAACTAACCAATCTGGAAAACCACCATTTCTTGCTTCTCCATGTGCCCAAGGTCCTAGTCTTAACACAACATTCATCTTATATTTTTTACAAAATTCTAAGAATCTTCTTAAATCTCTCTTACCACTCCAAATAAATTTTCCTTCCTCTTCTTCATGGTGTATCCAAAAAATATAAGTTGAAATAATATTTATTCCACAAGCTTTAAGTTTTAATATTGACTCTTCCCAATATTCATAATTTAATCTTGAAAAATGAAACTCTCCCATCCTAGGCAAAACAATTTTATCATCAAAGGTAAAATATAAACTATTAACATTTACGCTCTTATCTTGGAATCTATTGCTACCCATTTTTATTGTATTATATTTTATATTCTTATTAATTTCCTTAAGATTTAAATTATACATCATATCTTACCTCATAATAATTTTAGGTTCTTTTCTTATTCTTCCTTGTATATACCATTGCAACAGCAGCCATAAACATACTCATTATAACCATATATAATGGTGCTTTATCTCCTGTTTCAGGCACTACTTCCTCTGGTTTTTCTTCAGGTTTCACATCTGGCTTCTCAGGCTTTTCTTCAGGTTTTTCTGGTTTTTCTTCTGGCTTCTCAGGCTTTTCTGGTTGTTCTTCTTTCAGCTTAAATTTAGCTGTAACTGTTTCACCAGCAGAATCACTTACATTAACATTAAGCTTAACTTTTTCTCCTGCTTCTACTACATCTACTCTATCATCAACCTCTAATGTTCCTAAAACCTTTTGGTCTAGCTCAACAGTTATATTACCATCATTTTCTAATGTAGGATCTGAAACTGATATTTCAAGATTATCACCATTATTTTTTACCATTACAGAAGCTTTTTTATCAACTGTCAATCCATCAATAGTTTGGATGCCATCTTCAAAAAAGTTTGCTGCTAAGATATTAAGCTTATTCTCTCTAACAGCATGTATTTCATTTGTATTTGATAAAACTTCATAATCGGGATTCTTTGAATATTCTTCAACTTCAGCTGGTGTCTTTCCAGGTAAAATTGAATAAGAATACTTTGCATCCTCTGGAGATTTTCCATGGTTAAAATACATTGTCAAGAAATTTCTTGTATATGAAGCATCCTGTCCATTATTAACATCTTTATAATTTCCAGTTCTTTCTTCTCTTAATACATTTATTTCTTGTTTTTCAGGGAAGTAATAACCAATGCTAGAGTTTTCATCATTTCCTTCTAAATAAGCCCAACTAGCTTCTTTAATACTTTCTGAATATCCAAGTTCCTTTGATTTCACATCTCCATTAACTATAAACTTATTATCCCCATTTATCATTCTTTGTTCTACTATAGATTCAATATCCCTACCATCTGTACTATCAATATTAGATCCTAAAGCAACAACCTCATCATCAAACATAAACCATGATTTATTAGCTGTTAATGTAGTTCCTTCTTTTCTCTTGCTTTGAAGATTCATACCAGATGCTCCATATTTTCCATCAATAGTAGTACCTCCAGCCCATGAATTATTTGGAACTCCTTCACCATCTCCATATTGAGCATGATCATAGTATCTCTTTCCTGTATCAACTGTAGTACCTGGTAATCTCATATAATCAACTGTTGCCCAGAAATGATCAGTAAATTGATTACTATCACTGTTATACAGATAAGTCATACCATCACCTGTATGCCATCCCTTTTTATTTTCTCCATTAATTAATTCATAATTTGCAATTCTCTTTGAACTCTTACTTATACCAAAGCCAAAATTCTCAGCATGATGCACAGTTCTATTCATTGAAGCATATTCTTTGCTCATAATTAACTTATCAGCTATTTTAATTGTTTCATCATTTAGTAAATCCATTGCCCTCTTTCTTCTAGCTGGATCTGTAATTTGATCTAAATGATTTATATCATCTAAAAGTATTCTTTTTGCTCTTGATAAAATTTCAGTTCTATGTGGCTCTGGTGATGAATTACCTATAATTATTAAGCAATCCAATACAACATGTCCATTAGAGTGATCTGTATTACCTGGTCTAGATATAGCTCTTCCTCTTGTCATATCCATTAATGCTCCATTGTAAATAAGAGGTATGTAAGCTTTATCTATAATATCATATAACTTTGAAATTTCAGGATTATTGCTAATATTAAACTCTGTCAATCCTAAGTTATCAATTAACCCTGATATTCCCTTTAATAATTCAACCCCATAACTTCCTGTATATGATATATTTTCATGCTGAATAAATGAACCATCCTTGTAGAAACCATCTCCTTCACTAACAATGTTTAAAGTTGTTAGCATTGAAGCAATAGCATAATTAATCTTATCTTCTTGTTTTAACACTAAGTGTGGTACAAATACTCCTTTTACAGAATCAACAAGGTTTGCCCCTGTCATCGCCCTTGTGGCACCAACTGTAGCTGCTCTACTAACCATTACATCTGGCTTTACAACTTCTGTAATAAACTTTGATGGCTTTTCTAGTTCTTCTGTATTCATATAAGGATACATCATAGAAATAATATCACCAATATCTTTTGGTATTCCTATTTCCCAATCCCAGAATTTAAAATTTTGTAAAACATTTTCATTATATGCATTTTCACATATAAACATTAAACCATCAAGTATATCATTTATTAAGTCTTCATTTTTATATAACTCATTATCTGAACTAGTAGCAGCTCTAGCTAACAATTTTAAATTATCAACTGATTTTTTAACATTAGATGATATTCTTAAATCTTCAATACCATCCCATAAATACAGCCTATTTTCATCTTTTTTCATATCATTCCATACTGTTTTTGCTGTATCAACTTTTGCATGATAAGCCTTTTCACTCCATTGTTCTAAAGTAACTTCAAACTTATCATTAACATTTTTCACAACATTTATAGTAGTCTTTGCTTCTTTTCCATTGTTGCTCTCAGCAGTTATTACAACTTTACCTTCTGATTTAGTATAAACTCTTCCATCTTTAACTGTTGCAACATCATTATTAGATGATTTCCATTTTAAATCAGTATTCATTGCATTAGCTGGCTCTATTTCTGCATTCAGCTTAATTGCTTTTCCAGCCTCTACTGTAAAATTTTCTTGAAGTTTAATATTAGAAACATCTACTATTTCAGATTCAGGTAACTCTCCAGTAACTTCAACATTTATGCTTTCTTTTTTCTTACCATTAGGTGTCATTGCTGTTACTGTTGCTTTTCCAGCCTTCTTTGGTATTAAAGTACCATCTTCTGACACCTCAACAACTTTACTATCAGAGCTTTCCCACATTAATCTAATATCTGTTAAATTGCTTACTGGTTTAATCTCTGGATTTAATTTATATTCCTTTGCTCCATTTGATATATCTAAACTTACTTCTTCATCTAAGTTTATACTACTAGGCATATTTAATTTTACAAATTTTAAATCATCTAATAAAACTGTACCTTTACCATTTATTTTTATATCAAGAGAGATATTTCTTGTTCCATGAGTAGCATCATAAATGAACTCAATTTTTTGATACTTATCTCCGTTACTTCCTTCAAATACATCTGATGTTGATAATATATAAACATCATCTGCTTTATTTTGATTCACCTCAAATTTAATACCTTCACCATCAAAATCCTTATACTTAGCCCAAACTGATATAGAATATATACCGTCACTTAAATTTTTTCTTTCTAAAGTAGTAAGTTTTGCTTCAGATCTTTCTTGTAAATCTATTCTTACTGCTTGCTCTCCTCTAAAAGCATCTTCTCTTTCAAAGCTTATACTTCCCTTACCATTTGTAACATCAAATTTATATCCTTTAGGAACTCCATCTATACCTTCTTCAAACCCTGGGTTAGGTAGCATACTCTTTGTTGCCTCTACAACTTTTACTTTTGTTTCTGCAGATTTTCCTTGTATCTCTACCTTTACAACTGCTTCACCTTTTTTCTTTGGAGTAACAACACCATTATCATCAACTGTCACAATACTTTCATTACTAGATGTCCACTTTAGATTTAAACCTGATATATTAGGCTTAATAACAGGCTTTAACTTCACACTACTTCCAAGCTCTATCTCAACGTTTTCATCAAGAGTAATAGATTCTATTGGTTTGTTTTCTATAACTTCTACTTTACAAGTTGATTTAAATCCTCCCTCTTCTGTTGTAGCAGTTATTTCTGCACTACCTACCTTATTTAAGGTAACATTTCCATTATCGTCAACTGATGCTATATTTTTATCACTTGAAGTCCAAGTAACATTTTGATTTGTTGCACTCTCAGGTAATACAGTTGCTCTTAAACTGTGACTTGTTCCTTCCATTCCAGTTATATTATCTGTTGACAACCTAATTCCTTCAACTGGAATACTAACTTCTTTAAAAGTAAGATTGTCAACCCAAGCTGTAGCCCCCTTCTTAACACCTTGGTTTGTTCCCATATTTACTCTTAAAGTAACCTGTGTTGTGTTCTTACCAGTTCTAAGTACATGCTTATATGTATTCCAATCCTTATTTCCATCTACTCTTATTAAAGTAGTTCTATTTGCATCAGTATCCACATTTGAACCATTAGCAACCTCAAAAACTTGTATTCCAAACATCATAGGTGCTAAATTTTGAACCTTTATATCTGACGCTAACTCATAAGTAGTATTAGGTTTAACATCAATAGTTTGTGTAACAAAACTTCTTGAATTGTCTTGTGTAACATTAAGCTTTAATGAATAATTTCCCTCTTTCTTAACAGTATCATCTAGGGAAACTTCTACTGCTTTATAAGAAGCTGACCCAAATTTAGTTGCTTTCCAACCTACAGGATATTTATCACCAACCCAAATTCCATCCTTTTTATCTGTAAGTTCTTCAAATCCAGAATTAACAGATAAATTATCATAGGTTTTATAAGTTATTGAATTATTTACTCCTACAGCCTCTTGACTTACCTCAATTACATTATCAATGGCATTAACCTTGATTGGTAATATTTCACTAATCATGGAAAATGCAAGCGCGAATCCTATAATCGTTTTCAACTTTTTAGATTTCATGTATACAAACCTCCGTTCTGTTTTATTACACTAATATTTCAAGCAATTTCCATGCCATTTATACATAAAAAGCTATCTCACTATAAGATTCATAATCTTCTAAATGAGATAGCTCAACTTTAATATCTATTTTTTCTTAACTATATTTTTGCAGACATCTATAAATCTATCTATAGTATAATCATAAAAATTTCTAAAAGTTTCACAGTAATAATATTCATTGGTATTAGTATCCTTTAACCTTTTACATCCACCTTTACATAAGGCTGCATACTTACATTGTTTGCACTTTGTTAATGGTTCTGCCTCACTAATAAATTGAAGTGTATAATTATTTTTATTTAATTCTTTAAAGGATATTTTATTTATATTACCTAAGCAATCCTCTTCTGAATCATAAAAATCACAAGGATATATGTTTCCATTTATATCTATAATATTTTGTATACTACAGTGTCCCTGTAATTCACAACTTTCCCCTTCATATCCTAATAGAATAGCACAAATATTTTCAAATAACCTTACACTCATTAAGTTTTCCTTCTTATAGTCTTCATACCATAAGTCAAAAAACTCCTTCAAAAACTTTTCATATCCATTAGGTGTTAATAACTCTTCATTCGTCCCTTCCCCTTTTCTTCCACCTATGTAATGAACAAAATGAGAAAACATTATTTTATTTTCTTTATAAAATTTATATACTTCACTAGCTTTATAAGAAGCTTTTTCAGTAATAGTTGTTATAACATTATAACTCACTAAAAACTTGTCCATTATATTTTTTGTTTTTATTACCTTATCAAGACTTACTTCATTATAGTCCTTTTCATTACTAACTCTATCTAAAAGCAACTCACCATTAATTGAAAGATTAACTAAAAAATTTTGTCCCTTAAGGAATTTTGCCCAATTTTCATCCATGCAACTACCGTTTATTTGTATAGAATTCATTATCTTTACTTTTTTTCTACTATATTTTTTTTGTAACGCAACAACTTCCTTATAAAAATTTAACCCAGCTAAAGTAGGCTCATCCCCTTTAAATGAAAATAACACATAATCCTTAGATTCCTTAATTGCCTTTTTAATTATATTCTCCAAAGTTTTCAATGACATTATCTCTATATTCTTATCTTTTGTATCATTGTACTTAACTTCAACAGGTTTTATTTTTATACTTATCATTTTATTCACTCCTCTAGATTAATACTCTATGAATAATAAAAGCAATTCTCATGCCATATTGTGTCACATCTTTTTTGGTTTTGTGTAACACTTTCTAATAAGCCATAACTTCAACCTCAACACTATTATTTTCCTCTTTTATAACAACTACCCTACCATAAACTCTATATCCATTAACAATATATAACTTTCTTCCTTTAGGATCTTCTCTATGAACAAGTAATATTGTATACTTTCTATTTTTAATATCTACTGAAATTCCTTCTACTATATCTTTTCCTATCTTCTTTCCTTTCCAATCAAAAACATCAACATATTTAATCTCAACTCTATAATCTTCACCTTTACTAACACCATACATTACAGTATTTATAAATGAATTACCTTCACTATTAAGATTAAAAATTGCTCTTGTGCTTTCATACCCCTGATTATAATTCTTTGATATAAAATTATTTTCTAGTATAAATTCCCCCTCACCACTCTGATTTTCTATATAAAAATCAATCTTATTTCCACAATACTTTAACTTATTTCTATCAATTTTCTCTACCTTAGGCTTATTAAAATTATAGAACTGACTATACCTATTTTTTTTATTAGCAAAAAACTCATCACTAACAATCCATATATCAGGCTTTATAAATAGAACTTTCCTGTTAACTACTGTAGGATTAACGCTATTTATATACCCTAAATGACCACCTTCAACAAAATCATAATTTTCTTTAAATTTATATTTTCCATTTAACGGTGTGGCCACACCGTTATTCCCCCAGGAACTTGTACATATAGTAAAATCGGTATTATTAACAATATTAGTATTATGGCTCATTGGCTTCTTTAACTGAATTCTCTCCTTCTTATATGGAGAATAGGTAAATCTTCCTGAGTCCACCAACACATCTTCCCCTCTATAGGTTATTTCAAGATGTAGAGTATCCGCATGACCATGACCACTTCCTAAAAAACCACACTTGAACATACTATAAGAATCATATCCATTAAACCCTGTCCTCATAAAGTATATACCTGTATCTTCAAATGCTTTAGAACTGTCTAACACTTCATTTTTTTCTAAAGAATCAAATATACCTACTCCACTATACCCAAAGGTTAACAGAGTATTTACGTCTATTCTTTCATTACCATAATTCTTTAAAATAGGATCTTTAAATATAATTGCCCCAAGATTCATTAACTCTCTTAAATCTTCTTCATCACTATCACCATAATTACTCTGACAATGATTTGGTTTAATTGTATATAAAGTAGCATATAACATGTCCTTTACTTTCTTCTTTATCCTGTCAGAAACCTGAATATTATTCCTCTCTGATATTATTATAATTTCTAAAAAACACCTCAACATTTCATTATGATATTGAAAAGATTGCTCCCAATGTAATCCGTCCTCAACAACCTGAAGATTTATAGCTTCCTCTAGAGTTTTCAAAGATTTTTCCTTATATAATTTAGATACCTTTAACTCTGGAAAAAATACCTCTGCTATAAAAGCTCCTTGTTGTTCTAATATAACCCAATTGCTTAGTATTCTCTCATACTTATTGTTCTCATGTAAGTAAACTAAATGATCACTTATTGAAACTAATATCTTACACAATAATTCTTCTTCTATTTCGCTATGATTGAATAAAACCTCTAAAGATTTAACCCAATTCTTAATTCTTATTCCCGCTTCAATAGTTCTCCATGTTATATTATTTAAAGACTCTATATCACCATTATTATCTATCCAATCATTCATTAAACAACTCATATCTTCAATATATTTTCTATTACCTGTATATAAATACCCCTCAGTTAAAGAATTTAGAAATCTATGTCTACTTAACATAAATGTCCACTCTTCATCGTTATAAGGATTTAATGACCAATTAATTTCTCCATTAAATTTCACAGTATCATAACATCTTTCCATGTCCCAAGGAAGTATAAATCTAAACTCTCTTTTACAAATTTCCTCCGCCATGCTAATTGTTCTATTTATATCCTCACTAAGATTCTTCCTAGCATAAGTAACAATCTTTTCTTCATCATCTATAAACCCCTCTATAGAACTTCTGCTACAAAAATACTTTTTTAGCTCCTTCTTAGCATTGTGAAAATCGCCTAGTTCATAAAAAAATTTAACCTTCTCTAATCCATCAAACTCTAAATCAAGTACATTAAAAATTCTCATTTTTCATCCCCATTTCTTTTTGGTAAACATTGTAATAAAGTATTTTTATTATAGCATGCTTCTTTTTTTTGTATAGTGCTGTATTTTAAAATATCTTAATCCACTAAATAAGACACTAAGTTGGCATAATTATTGCTATATAAATATATTGTAGGAGATGATTTTATGGATAAAGTACAAAAATGGAAATATGAATTAGAAGCAAATAATATTATAAAAATTCTAAAAGATAAATATTATAATGCAATTTATTGTTCAGACTTAAATAATGCAAAGGAAAAAATCTTAGAAATGATCCCTGAAGGTTCTTCTATAGCTTTAGGTGGCTCTGTAACTCTAAATCAATTAGATATTATAGATACCTTTAGAGGCGATAATTACAACCTATTTGATAGATATAAAAATGTTCCTTTCACAGAAACAGTAGAGATAATGCGACAATCTCTTCTAGCAGATTACCTTATTACAAGTGTAAACGCCATAACAAAAAATGGTGAACTTATGGTTACAGACTCTACTGGTAATAGGGCCGCATCTATGATATTTGGTCCTCGTAAGGTGATTATAGTAGTAGGCGTAAATAAAATTGTTGAAAACTTAGAAGAAGGCTATAGGAGGATTAAGGAGGTTGCAATTCTAAATGCCAAAAGAATTAATCACAAAACTCCTTGCAGTATTACAGGTTCCTGCAACAACTGTGATGTAAAGGATAGAATTTGTAACTTTACATCTATAATTCATAATGGAAGAAAGTTCGAAGATAGATACACAATACTGGTTGTCCCAGAAATTTTAGGTTATTAAACTAGGAGGTTTTTATATAATGAGTAAATTTGAAATTAAAGAAGATTTCTATTTAAACGATGAAAAAATAAAAATTATTTCTGGAGCTGTCCACTACTTTAGAATAGTTCCTGAATATTGGAGAGATAGATTAGAAAAATTAAAATCTATAGGTTGTAACTGCGTTGAAACTTACATACCTTGGAACTATCATGAAGTAAAGCAAGGTGAATTTAATTTCTCTGGTAATAGAGACTTTGTTAAATTCATAAAAATTGCTGAAGAACTTGGATTATATGTTATTTTGAGACCAACTCCATACATTTGTGCTGAATGGGAATTTGGAGGTTTACCAGCATGGCTTCTTAAAGATGATTCAATGAGGGTAAGAAGTACTTATCCAGGATTTTTAAATGCCGTTGATTCATACTTCACTGAACTATTCAAACATATTGTACCATTACAAATAACAAATGGTGGCCCAATTATAATGATGCAAGTTGAAAATGAGTATGGTTCTTTTGGTAATGATAAAAAATATCTTACAGCAATAAAGGATTTAATGATAAAGCACGGAGCTACTGTTCCTCTGTTTACTTCTGATGGAGGATGGAGAGAAGTTTTAGATGCAGGAACAATCGAAGGTATATTCCCAACAGCTAACTTTGGTTCAAGATCTAAAGAACAAATAGGAAACCTTAAAGAATTTATGAAGGATAACAATATCGAAGGGCCTCTTATGTGTATGGAATTTTGGATAGGCTGGTTTAATAATTGGGGCGGAGAGTTCAAGAGAAGAGATGCTGATGATGCAGCAAAAGAACTTAGTGATATGCTAGAAGAAGGTCATGTAAATATCTATATGTTCCACGGAGGAACTAACTTTGGATTCTACAATGGCTGTAGCTACCATAACGGACAAGACCCTCAAACAACTACATATGACTATGATGCTCCTCTTAATGAATGGGGAAATCCATCAGATAAATATCATGCTTTCAAGAAAGTAATCTCAAAATATACTAAAATACCAGAAATAAAACTATCAACTGATATAAAATTTAAAAATTATGGTGATATAAAACTTTCAAATAAAGTTTCATTATTTAGTACCCTTGATAAAATTGCTAAACCAATACATAATGATATTACATTAAATATGGAAAAGCTTAATCAAAACTTTGGATATATTTTATATAGAGCAAACATAGGAAAAAAACGTATATTTGAAAAAGCTAAACTTGCTGACTGTGATGATAGAGCTCAAGTATTTATAAATGAAAAACATGTAGTTACTCAATATAAAGAAAATATGGGTGAAAATATCCCACTAACATTAGATAAAGAAGATAATAACATAATAGATGTCTTGGTAGAAAACTTAGGAAGAATCAACTATGGTGCAAGCCTTGTAAGTCCTAAGCAACGTAAGGGAATTAAAGGTGGCGTAATGCTTGACCTACATTTCCATTCTGGATGGGATCACTATTCATTAGAATTAGATAATATAAATGAAGTAGATTTCTCTGGTGAATATAAAGAAAATACACCTGCATTTTATGAATATACCTTTAACGTTGAAGAAAAAGGGGATACATTTATTCACCTACCTAACTTTGGTAAAGGATCTGCCTTTATAAACGGATTTAATATAGGCCGTTTTTGGGAAATCGGACCAACAAGATATCTATATATTCCAGCTCCTTTATTAAAGGAAGGGGAAAATAAAATTGTTATCTTTGAAACTGAAGGAAAATATCAAGATACAATTCAATTAAGTGATAAACCATTATACTAAGAAAACAACCAACTATCATTAAAGATAGTTGGTTGTTTTATATTAATAATACTATTTTGAATAATCGTAGAATCCTTTTCCTGTCTTTCTTCCTAACCATCCAGCTCTAACATACTTCTTTAATAAAGTATGAGCTCTGTACTTAGAATCTCCAGTTTCATTATAAAGAACATCCATTATAGCAAGACATACATCTAATCCTATAAGATCTCCTAATGCTAAAGGTCCCATTGGGTGGTTAGCTCCTAATTTCATAGCAGTATCTATATCTTCTACAGATGCTACTCCATCAGCATAAATTCCAACTGCTTCATTAATCATTGGAATAAGAATTCTGTTAACTACAAATCCTGGTGCTTCAGCAACTTCTACTGGTACCTTCTTTATAGCTTCAGACATTTCTTTAACTGCATCAAAAGTTTCTTGAGAAGTTTTAGCTCCTCTTATAATTTCAACAAGCTTCATTACTGGAGCTGGGTTAAAGAAGTGCATTCCTATAACTTTATCTTCTCTCTTTGTAGCATTAGCAACTTCTGTTATTGATAAAGAAGATGTATTTGAAGCTAAGATTGTTTCTGGCTTACAGATTGAATCTAATTCTGCAAATATTTCCTTCTTAATCTTCATATTTTCTATAGCAGCTTCTACTACTAAATCACAATCAGCAGCTAAGCTCATATCAGTTGTTCCAGAAATTCTAGAAAGTATTTCTTCCTTAACTTCTTCTGTCATTTTTTCCTTAGCAACTAATCTGCTTAAGCTCTTATTTATTCCAGCTATTCCTCTTTCAACGAATTCATCTTTAATATCTCTTACGATAACTTCAAATCCATTTTGTGCGAATGCTTGAACTATTCCAGCACCCATTGTTCCAGCACCAAGTACGAAAACCTTTTTCATTTTTATTCCTCCTAAAAACTCAATATTTTTATATTATTCAGCTGCTTTCATTTCTTTAGCTTGAGCTATTAATTCAGGGATTACCTTCTTAACATCTCCAACTATACCATAATCAGCAACTTGCATTATTGGAGCAGTTTCATCTTTATTGATAGCAATAATTAATTCTGAATCTTGCATACCAGCTACGTGTTGGATAGCTCCTGAAATACCACAAGCTATATAGATTGTTGGCTTAACTGTCTTACCAGTTTGTCCAACTTGGTAAGCATTTTCAACCCATCCCTTTTCTACTGCTGCTCTAGAACCTGCAACAACTCCACCTAAAGCATCTGCTAATTCTTGTAGTAAAGCAAAGTTTTCTTTACATCCTACACCTCTACCACCAGATACTATAATGTTTGCTTCAGATATATCAACTATATCTTTCTTTTCCTTGATTATTTCAAGAACCTTAGTTCTAATATCGCTATCTGCTAATTTAACTTCTACTTTTTCAATCTTACAGTTTGAAGCATCAGTATTTACCTTTTCAAATACACCTGGTCTTACTGTAGCCATTTGTGGTCTATGTTCGGGACATACGATTGTAGCCATTAAGTTACCACCAAATGCTGGTCTTGTAGCTAAAAGGTCTCCAGTTTCAACTTCAACATCTATTGAAGTACAGTCTGCAGTTAATCCTGTTGTTAATCTTGCAGCTATTCTTGGTCCTAAATCTCTACCAATAAAAGTAGCTCCTACAAATAATATTCCTGGCTTTCTTTCATTTGCTAAATCACAAATAACCTTTGTATAAGCATCAGTTGTATAATGTTCTAAATTCTTATCATCAGCAACTAAAACTTCATCCGCACCATGTTCACCTAAAGTTTTTGCTAATCCTTCTACATTGTGTCCTAGTAATAAAGCAGTTAACTTTACTCCTAATTTATCTGCTACTCTTCTACCTTCACCAAGTAATTCTAAAGATACTTTTTGTAATTGTCCTTCTCTTTGTTCAGCAAAGACCCAAACGCCTTTGTAATCTGTTATATTCATAATAAATTACCCTCCTATTATCTTAGATGTAGTGTTTTTCTTTTAATTTTCCTAAAACATAAGCTGCAGCTTCTTTAGCGCCTTCTTTAACTAGTTCTCCTGCTCCCTTAACTTCCTTAGTCATTGACTTCTTAACCTTTGTTGGAGAACCCTTAAGACCTAATTCTGACTTATCTACATCTATATCGTCTGCACTCATAACCTTGATATCATTGTCACTAGTTGCAAAAATATTACCAACATTCATATATCTTGGTTCATTTAATGTTTCGATTGCAGTTAATAGACATGGAGTCTTAACTTCTACTATTTGATGTCCATCTTCTAGTGCTCTGTTAACTATTAAAGAATCACCTTCAACTTTTACATCTTGAACATATGTTACTTGAGGAATGTTTAAGTGTTCAGCTATTTCTGGACCAACTTGTGCTGTATCTCCATCGATAGCTTGTCTTCCTGCAAATACTATATCATAATCTAACTTCTTAATTACTCCAGCTAGAGATTTTGAAGTTGCTAATGTATCAGCTCCTCCTAGTACTCTATCTGTTAAAAGAATAGCTTCATCAGCTCCCATACATAAAGCTTCTCTTAATGCAGCCTTAGCCATTGGAAGTCCCATTGAAACAACTGTAACCTTTCCACCATGAGCTTCTTTTAATTGTAATGCTGCTTCTAATGCATGCTTGTCTTCTGGATTAATAATTGATGGAACACCATCTCTTATTAATGTACCAGTCTTAGGGTCTATCTTAACAACTGTTGTATCTGGAACTTGTTTTACACAAACTACTATATTCATTTTATAACTTCCTCCTATCTGAATAAGCTACCTGAAATAACCATCTTTTGAACTTCTGAAGTTCCTTCATAGATTTCAGTTATCTTAGCATCTCTCATCATTCTTTCTACTGGATATTCCTTAGTGTAACCATATCCACCAAAGATTTGAACTACCTTAGTAGTAACATCCATAGCTACTTCTGCTGCAAACAACTTAGCTCTAGCAGCATCTATTGAATAAGGTTGTCCATTTTGTTTTCTCATAGCAGCCTTATATACTAATTGCTTAGCAGCTTCTATCTTTACATCCATTTCTGCCATGTACCATTGTAAACCTTGCTTAGTGTAAAGTGGCTTACCGAATTGTTTTCTTTCTTTCATGTAAGCTATTGCTTCTTCAAAAGCACCTTCAGCTATACCTAAAGCTTGAGCAGCTATACCAATTCTTCCTCCATCAAGAGTCTTCATTGCTATACCAAATCCCTTACCCTCTTTACCAATTAAGTTTTCCTTTGGTACTATACAATCTTCCATTATTAATTCAGTAGTAGATGATGCTCTAATACCCATCTTGTTTTCTAACTTACCTATTGAGAATCCTGGGAAGTCTTTTTCAACTATAAATGCAGATATTCCTCTTGTACCTTGGCTCTTGTCTGTCATAGCAAAAATTATGAAAGTTTCAGCAACTCCACCATTTGTTATGAATATCTTTGAACCATTTAATACATAATGGTCTCCATCTAAAACTGCAGTAGTTTGTTGTCCTGCTGCATCTGTACCAGCACCTGGTTCAGTTAAACCGAAAGCACCAATCTTCTTACCAGAGCATAGGTCTGCTAAATACTTTTCTTTTTGTGCTGGAGTACCGTGTTCATTGATAACTGAAGCACATAGTGATGTATGAGCTGAAAGGATAACTCCTGTTGTTGCACATACCTTTGATAATTCTTCTACAGCGATTATGTATGAAAGAACATCTCCGCCTGCTCCCCCTACTTCCTTAGAAAATGGAATCCCCATCATTCCTAACTTAGCCATTTTTTGAACATTTTCCATAGGGAATCTTTCTGTTTCATCAATTTCTGCAGCTATTGGTTTTACTTCATTTACTGCGAATTCTCTAACCATTTGTTGTACTAATTGTTGTTCTCTAGTTAATTCGAAATCCATTTGATTTGACCCTCCTTATATTTAAAAAAACAATTTATTTGTTTTGGAAGTTCTTTTCTGCTCTCTTTTCTAAGAATGCAGTCATTCCTTCTGTTTGATCTTCTGTGCTGAAGCATTTTCCAAAGTCTTCTGCCTCTATTTCAATTGCTCTATCTATATCTACTTGCATACCTCTATCAATAGCATCCTTACATAACTTAACAGCTACTGGCGCATTAACAATTATTGCATTAGCCATAGCTCTAGCTTCATCCATAAGATTTTCTAAAGGAACTACCTTATTTACAAGTCCTATTCTTAAAGCTTCATCTGCCTTAACCATAGCTCCTGTATAAATCATTTCTTTCGCTTTTCCTAAACCAACTATTCTTGGTAATCTTTGAGTACCACCAAATCCAGGAGTTATTCCTAAACCTGATTCTGGCTGAGCAAATCTTGCTCTTTCTGAAGCTATTCTTATATCACATGCCATTGATAATTCGCAACCACCACCAAGAGCGAATCCTGATATTGCTGCGATTACAGGCTTGTCTAACTTTTCTAATCTTCTGAACACCTTATTTCCAAGCATTCCAAATTCTTTACCTTGTTCTTCATTTAAATCTCTCATCTCTGCTATATCAGCACCTGCAACGAAAGACTTTTCTCCTGCCCCAGTTAATATAACAGCATAAATATTGCTATCATTTTCTAAATCCTCAAGAACTGCGTCAAGATCCTTTAATGTTTCTGAATTTAATGCATTTAAAGCTTTTGGTCTATTAATAGTAACAATAGCTAAATGCTCTTCTTTTTCAAGAAGCACGTTTTTTAATTCCATCCCCTCATATCCTCCTTATTTACACTCTTATTTTTCTTAATCTTTTTTAATTTTACAAACTATCCAATATTATACACTAAATAGTGGCATGAGTCTGTCGAATTGTCTGAAAATAAATACTTTTTTATTGTTATTTTTGTTAATAATATAACAAACTTAGATAAAAAAATAATTGAAGTTTTTAACAAACTTCAATTACGATTATAATACCTCGTTAAATTTTTTTCAATATCAAATTGTGATTTTATGTTAATTTTATAAGGTATGCCCAAGGATATTTTTTCTATTTTTATTCCTCATTACTGTGTAATAAATAAATAAGTGTCATTAAACTTTCACTTAAATGAACATTTTCAACTCTTACATTCTCTGGTACTGATAAATCTACAGGGGCAAAGTTCCAAATTCCCTTAACTCCACCTTCCACCATTTCATCACACACCTTTTGAGCATTTATTCTAGGAACACAAATTATCCCTATATCTATTTTGTTCTTGCTTAAAAAAGATTTTAAAGTATCTATTTCACTTATTTCAATATCTCTAATTTTAAGTCCAACTAACTTAGGATTTGCATCGAATATTCCAACTAAATTTACACCTTGTTTATCAAACTTATAATTTGCAATTGCTTGCCCTATATTACCTGCACCTACAATTACAGTGTTATATTTTTGACTTAGTCCAAGAATACTACTTATTTGATTGTATAATTCTCTAACATTATACCCATATCCTTGTTGACCAAAGTCACCAAAGCAATTTAAATCTTGACGTATTTGAGATGCTGTAAATCCTATCTTTTCCCCTAATTCTTTTGATGATATTCTATCTACATCATTTTTCATTAATTCATTTAAATATCTATGATATTTTGGCAGACGTTTAATTACAGCCATAGAAATATTTTTTTTCTTTTCCATACTGCACCTTCTCTCTAAATTTTATCTATTTTTTAACAAAGTTATGTAAATTCTACACTTTACTTTTCATGTAACTAATGCATCTTTTATTATATTACCATAAAACTTCATTATTAATCCATTACTTTTATTAAATAATATTTTCACTTTCAATGCAGAAAGCATGAATTTTGTCGATTTTTCACGTCGCTATTTCACAAGATGTTCTATTAATATTTTTAATCCTATTAAAATTAGAACAACACCTCCAAATATCTCTGCTCTACTCTTAAACATTTCTCCTAACTTTTCACCTATATATACAGCAATAAAACTTAAAACAAATGTTACTACTCCTATTATTAATATTGCTAATAATATATTTACATTTAAAAACGCAAAACTTATTCCTACAGCCAATGCATCTATACTAGTAGCAATAGCTAATATTAATAATGTTTTATTAGAATAAGTTTTCTCTTCTTCACTCTCTTCTCCTTTTAAAGCTTCACAAATCATCTTGCCACCAATAATAGCTAATAAAATAAAAGCTATCCAATGATCCATCATTTCAATATACTTAGTAAAGTTTCTACCTACAGCCCAACCTATAAAAGGCATAATAGCTTGAAAAGAACCAAAAAACAGAGCAGCTTTAAAAGCCATCTTTATTTTACTTTTTTTATTAGAATTAATACCAATAGTAATCGAAACAGCTAAAGCATCCATAGCTAACCCCAATCCTATCATTAAAATAGATATAATACTCATATTTTCCCTCCTAAATAGCACATCTTTATTTTATACATTTTTTATCATTATAAATACTAAAGAATAAACTTTATTAGCATTTAAATATTGAACTTATCTCCAATTTAATTACAAGTATAATTTCCTAAAGAATAAAAAAAGACTTATGTATAACGCAACCCTAATCCGTTATACATAAGTCTCACAATTTAAAACAAAGCCAGATGATTATATCATCAGTATGTTGGCCTTGTTACAGAGATAAAACATCTCTGCATGCTACTCCCTCATGCCTGAAAGTTTTTAATTTCAACGTTAATAATTATACTTTTATCGACAAACTTTGTCAACAAATATATTTATCCATTTATTTCCTTAAAGCTCTCATAGAGTTTAATACAGCTATTAAAGTAACCCCTACATCTGCAAATACTCCTTCCCACATGTTTGCTATTCCAATAGCTGCTGGAATTAATACTGCAATTTTAACTCCAAGTGAAAAAATTATATTTTGCCATAAAATTCTATTTGTCTTTCTTCCTATCTCTATAGCATCAACCAATGATGATGGGTTATCTCTCATTAGTACTACATCTGCCGCTTCAATAGCAGCATCAGATCCAATGCCTCCCATAGCTACTCCAACATCTGCTCTTGCTAGAACTGGAGCATCATTAATTCCATCACCTACAAAAGCTAATTTTCCCTTTTCAGACTTTTCCTTTAATAGCTTTTCCACCATAGCAACTTTATCTGTTGGTAGTAATTCAGCATATACTTCATCTAATCCTAATTCTTCTGCAATTTTTTCTGCTACCTTTTTATTGTCACCAGTTAACATTACACATTTCTTAACGCCAATCTTTTTCAATATTTCTATAGCTTCTTTAGAATCTTCTTTTATCTCGTCAGCTATTACAATATTACCTTTATATTCACCCTCAACAACTACGTGAACTACTGTTCCAATCTCTTCAATATTAGTATATTTGATTCCATTAGAATTCATAAGTTTGTAGTTTCCTAATAAAACCTCTTTATTATCTATATTAACCTTAATACCATTTCCTGAAATCTCTTCATAATTAGATATTATAGATTTGTCTACTTCCTTTCCATAGGCCTTCAATATAGATTGTGCAATAGGATGATTAGAAAAACTTTCTCCTGTTGCAGCTATTCTCAACAACTCAGCTTTCTCTATATTATTTGTATTAATCTTTACAACCTTAAATACACCCTTTGTAAGAGTTCCTGTTTTATCAAAAACAACTGTTTCCACATCTTTTAAAGCTTCAAGATAATTTCCACCTTTTATTAAAACTCCATTTTTAGAGGCTCCACCTATTCCAGCAAATAACCCTAAAGGAATAGAAACAACTAATGCACACGGACAAGATACTACTAAAAATATTAATGCTCTATATACCCAGTCCGAAAATAATGCTCCCTCAACTACTAGAGGCGGTATTATAGCTAATGCAACTGCTGATAGCACTACTACTGGAGTATAATACCTAGCAAACTTTGTTATAAACTTTTCTGTTTGAGCTTTCTTACTACTTGCATTTTGTACTAATTCTAAAATTCTAGATACAGTTGATTCTCCAAATTCTTTAGTTACTCTTACTCTTATTACACCAGTTAAATTAATAACTCCTGCTAATATTTCATCATTTAATTCAATATTTCTTGGTAATGATTCACCAGTTAAAGCTGATGTATCTAAAGAGGAATTTCCTTTAATAACAATACCATCTAAAGGAACTCTCTCACCTGGTTTAATTACTATAATATCATCTATTTTAATTTCACTAGGATCTACCTTTTTTTCTTCTCCATCTATGATTAAATTTGCATAATCCGCCCTAATATCCATAAGAGAAGATATTGATTTTCTTGACCTATTAACTGCATAGCTTTGGAATAGTTCTCCTATTTCGTAGAAAATCATTACTGCTACACCTTCTGGATGATTCCCTATAGCAAAGGCTCCTAAAGTTGCAACTGTCATTAAGAAATTTTCATCAAATACTTGCCCTCTAAATATATTTCTAATGGCACTTAATACAACTTTACCTCCTACTAATACATAACTTAATGCGTATATATATGGAACATAACTTTTTTCTTCTCCAATAAATATAGCAATAGCAAATAGTATAAACCCTATTGCTAAGAATACTTTATCTGTTAAAGAAATACCTTCACTATGATTATGATCATGGCTTTCTTCATGTTTCTCTTCACCGTTATGTGCATGTCCACTACAGCATTCACTAGTACATACATTTTTCTTTTCTTTTATATTATTATCATATTTTGATACTATAACATCAGGTTCAAGCTTATTTACTATAGTCTTTATTTCTTCTTCGACTTTATTTACATCACTATTTTCCTTTAAGTTTACTATTAATAAACTTAATGAAAAGTTCAAAACAGCTTCTTCTACGCTTTCTAATTTGTTTACCTTATTCTCTATCTTATTTGCACAGTTAGCGCAATCTAGTCCCTTTAAATATAATTTTATTTCATTTGTCATAATACCCTCCTATTTGCTATTCAGTTATGTGTCTTAAACCTTCATCAAAAATATGCTTAATATGTTCATCATCTAATGAATAGTATACAATTTTACCTTCTCTTCTATACCTTACTAACCTTGCACTTTTTAAAGTTCTAAGCTGATGCGAGATCGCTGATTGTGAAACTCCTAATAAAGCTGATAAATCACACACGCACATTTCAGCCTCAAATAAGGCACATATTATCTTTATCCTTGTGGAATCACCAAATACCTTAAAAAACTCTGCTAAATCATATAAGGTTTCCTCTTTAGGTAGCTTGTCTTTTACTTTTACAACAACATCACCATGAATTATATTACAACTACATTTTTCTAAATTATCATTTTCCATTTTAATTTCCTCCTAACGTATGAGCATTTGTTCATATGTTAATTTTATTATATGAATCCAGAGTATATTTGTCAACATTTTTTTGATTTGTTTTCCACACTGTCACTGAGATAACAAAAAAAAAATTCAAGACAACTTATGAAGGAATCCATGGATTATACAATAATATAATTTCCTAAATAATAAAAAACATAGCCGTTACACAATGTAACGACTATGCTTTATAGAAACCTATGGTACTCTTCATTTTTACTTAAATTATTTAATAAATGTTTTATTTCTTGATCCCGAGCCCTATCCATAACTAATATAACATCCCCTGCATCTACTACAACTAAATCTTTTACCCCTAGCCCAATAATTAAATTTTTTTCTCCAAATATTGAACAGTTCTCGCACTCTTCAAGATAAACATTTTTAGAAACAGTATTATTTCTATAACTCATCAAAAATCGGCTTAATGCTGAAAAACTTCCTATATCATCCCATGGAAAATCACATCTAATTACATATGCTTTCCTAGTTTTTTGCATTACCCCAAAATCTATTGAAATACCATCTATTAATTCATATTGTTCCTTTATAACCTCTTCTTCATCCTCTTCTCCAACATGCTTATATATTTCCATTAAAGCCTTATGCATCTTAGGTAAATATTTTTCAATCTCTCTTAATATTACATCAGCTCTAAAAACAAACATTCCAGAATTCCAAAGATAGGTTTCCTTAACTAAAAAGTCTTTAGCAACTTCTACATTTGGTTTTTCTGTAAATCTAGCTACTTTATAAGTGGCAATATTCCCACTAATTCTCTCTCCCATTTCAATATATCCATACCCAGTTTCTGGTCTAGTCGGCTCTATTCCTAAAGTAACTATTCCTCTTCTTCTATTAGCTAGCTCTACAGCTTGATTTAATGTTTCTACATAATTTTTTTCATTCTCAATATAATGATCTGATGGAAGAACTACCATAACTGCATCCCCATCTTTCTTTAAAAGCTTAACAGCTGAAAGACCTATACATGTAGCAGTTTCTTTATTACTTGGTTCAGTAAAAACATTTTCTTTTTTAATATCACTTAACTCGTTTCTTATTTTATCCTCATAGTCTCTATTAGTTACTACATAAATATTCTCTCTACTTATTAAAGGTACGATCCTATCCACAGTATTAACTAAGAAACTATTATCGTTAATTAGTTTTAAAAACTGCTTTGGTTGATCGGCTCTTGATAGGGGGTATAGCCTACTTCCCTTTCCTCCAGCTAAAATCAGCCCGTATATCACAACTTTTCAACTCCATGTAATGTTATATTATAGTATATGAACTATTTATCACTTTGTGTATTTAATAATTTTTTCCATTCTCAATTTAGATTCTTGACATTTATGCACTTTCCCTATATTATAAAAATATAATTAAATATAAATTACTTTTATTAAGAGGGAGTAGTTTAAAATATAACATCAACAATCGCGGTTATTTTAACCTGGTGTTATATGCCTAATAATCAAGGTTACCAGACTTTTAATATAATTTTCGCAACGCGTAAATTATATTAGGGGTCTTTTTTTATTACTCAAAAAAGGAGAGAAGATATTATGGACAAGTTTTTTTCAAAATCATCCATGGATGTTTTAAATCACTTTAACGTGACTAAAGAAGGTTTATCTACTGAGCAAGTAAATAAATCCCGAGAGGAAAATGGATTTAATGAATTAACAGAAAAAAAGAAAAAGAGTGTATTAGTTGTTTTCTTAGAGCAATTTAAAGACCTTTTAGTAGGAATATTAATAGTAGCTGCACTTATTTCTATGGCTACAGGAGATGCTGAAAGTACTCTTGTAATTTTTGCTGTTATTATTATGAATGCTATTTTAGGTACAGTACAAAACGTAAAAGCAGAACAGTCTCTTAATAGCTTAAAAGCACTTTCTTCACCCAATGCTAAGGTTATAAGAAATGGTGTAAAGATAGAGATACCTTCAAGAGAAGTTGTTCCTGGAGACATAGTTGTATTAGAGGCTGGAGACCTAGTTGTTGCAGATGGTAGAATAATTGAAAGCTTCTCATTACAAGTAAATGAAAGTGCACTTACTGGTGAATCTGAAAGTGTTAATAAATTTGAAGATGTAATTAACAGTGAGGAAGTTGCACTTGGTGATCAAAAGAATATGGTATTCTCAAGTTCACTAGTTACTTATGGACGTGCTCTTATTGTAGTAACAAATACAGGTATGACAACTGAACTTGGAAAAATAGCTACTTTAATGGAGCAAACTAAAGAAAAGAAGACTCCCCTTCAAATAACTTTAGATGATTTCAGTAAAAAACTCGCTACAATCATCTTAATAATTTGTATTATTGTATTTGGTTTAAGCGTATATAGACAAACTGATGTATTAGAATCATTAATGTTTGCTGTTGCACTTGCTGTTGCTGCTATTCCTGAAGCCTTAAGTTCTATTGTAACAATTGTACTAGCTTTAGGTACTCAAAAAATGGCTAAAGAAAATGCAATTATTAAAAACATTAAGTCTGTAGAAGGACTTGGTTGTGTATCTATCATCTGTTCAGATAAAACAGGTACATTAACTCAAAACAAAATGACTACAAAACAAATTTTTGTTGATAATAGCTTAATTGAATCAGAGGATATAAAGTTTAATGATAACTTAGTTCAAAAAGATTTAATGAGAGCTGCAATTCTTTGTAACGACTCTACTTCTGTAGATGGTAAAGAAATAGGTGACCCTACTGAAGTTGCTCTTGTTAACTTAGGACATATTCATTCATTAAATGAACATGATGTAAGAGATGAATTTAAGAGATTAAAAGAAATACCTTTCGATTCAGACAGAAAATTAATGAGTACATTACACTGCATAGATAATAAGTATGTTATGTATACAAAAGGTGCATTAGATGTTCTTCTTGATAGGACTACTCATATAAAAACTTCTGAAGGTGTTAGAGAAATAACTCAAGCTGATAAAGATAGAATTTTAAATACAAACCAATACTTATCAGAAAATGGTCTTAGAGTTCTTTCTTTTGCCTATAAGGAATTAGATTCTGAAAAAGAATTAAGTTTAGATGATGAAAATAACTATACTTTCTTAGGATTAATTTCAATGATAGATCCTCCAAGAGTTGAGTCCGCTGAAGCTGTTAAGGATTGTATCATGGCAGGTATAAAACCTATTATGATCACTGGTGACCATAAAATTACTGCTTCTGCTATTGCTAAACAAATTGGTATTCTTCAGGAAGGTGATATGGCTGTAACAGGTCTTGAACTTGATAAAATGTCTGATGAGGAATTAAACGAAAAACTTTCTCATATATCTGTTTATGCTAGAGTTTCACCTGAAAACAAGATTCGTATAGTAGATGCATGGCAAAACAAAGGAAAAATTGTTGCTATGACAGGTGATGGTGTTAATGATGCCCCTGCTTTAAAGCAAGCTGATATTGGTATTGCAATGGGTATAACCGGTACTGAAGTTTCTAAAGATGCTGCTTCTATGATTCTTACAGATGACAACTTTGCTACAATAGTTAAGTCTATTACTAATGGTAGAAATGTTTATAGAAACATAAAGAACTCTATTAAGTTCTTACTATCTGGTAATATGTCGGGTATAATAGCTGTTTTATATGCTTCAATCATGGCTTTACCAGTACCATTTAAAGCTGTTCATTTATTATTTATAAATCTATTAACTGATTCACTTCCTGCTATTGCAATAGGTATGGAAAAATCAAATAAGGATTTATTAAAGGATAAACCTAGAGATAGCAAAGAATCTATCTTAACAAAAGACTTTATGATTGAAATAGCATTTGAAGGTTTATTAATTGCAGTATTTACTATAATTGCTTTCCACATTGGTTTATCTACTGGAAACGGTGAAGTTGCAAGCACAATGGCATTTTCCACTTTATGTTTAGCTAGATTATTCCACGGATTTAACTGCAGAGGTAAGAAATCTGTATTTGGCCTTGGAGTATTCTCTAACAAATTTAGCTGGTATGCATTTGGAGCTGGATTAATCTTCTTAAATGCAGTACTATTTATACCACCACTACAAAACTTATTCCAAGTTGCTAGCTTAAGTGGTTCATTAGTTTTAGCTATATACTTATTAGCATTCTTCCCAACACTTATAATTCAAGTGTATAAGGTATTTGCTAAAGATAATGATAGATCTGAAGAAAAAAATGCAGAAAAAAATTTAAGTATTTAATACAAAAGTAGCTGTTGATTAATTCAACAGCTACTTTTTCCATTCTTACCTCTTTAACTTTATTATATTATTATATCCAACATATGTAGTTAAGAAGTAGCCGCCATAAACCATTATAATTATTATTGCAGCAATTACAGATGATACTAAAATACTTGACGCCCCAAACATAGATATTACTTTACTAGCTACTATAATTCCTACTATAGAGTGAATTATAGCAATTGTGAGAGGCATCATAAAATATATAAATACTTGTGAAAACACTGCTTTATTAATATTCTTACTCGATGTTCCTATCTTCTTTAACACTTCATATCTTTCTATATTATCACTTGCTTCTGATAATTGTTGAAGTGCTAATATTGCTGCACTTGATATTAAAAATATTACTCCTAGATATATACCTATATACATTACTGTAACTGACATTCCAACGCTTGCGTCATAAGCCATATCTCTAGTTTCCCCTAAAACAAATCCATATTCATCATAGCTATATTTTCTTGTTGTAAACCCCGCAAATACATCATATATTTCATTCTCTATCTTTTCAGACTTCTCCTTATAATTACCACTTAAATAAGTAGTATTTATCTCCATATTCTTTACCACTTCATCAGGTAATACAGCTACCATAAACTTCGTTGCTAATGCACTTGTTTCTAAATTATCTTTTAAAGCTTTTTCATTTATAATCCTATAATTGTTGTTACTAATTCTGACTGTTTTATTATTTTCTATAAACTTATTCACAGCCTTATCATAATCATTCACATTTGATATTAGAATAACTTCATCTTTTTGTGGATTAAATGTACTTTCTCCAGCCATTGCTCTTAACTTATTATAATCTGATATTGCAATACAATCTAAATTCTTATCATAAGAATCCAAATTCTTTTTAACTTTATCATTTCCATAGTTATATATATACTGCTTAATTCCCTCATCACTCGTATACAAGTTATATGAAAGATATTCTCTAAAAATATTATTATAATCAAGTCCTATTTTATCTAAAGATTTCGATATATTAGTAATTTCCTCATCCCCTGTTGAAAATGAATAGAAGGTCACATCATAAGGAGTGTTATTTTTTAAAGTTGTTTGTAAAGAATTCTTAAAACTTACCCCTGTAGATAAAAGAGTAATTGTTAAAAATAACATTAAAGAAATAACTGACATAGAGATATATGTAGTATTCACCTTACTATTTATCTGCCTTAGAACAAACATATTTAGATTCTTCAAATAAAATTTCTCACTTTTTTCTAATGCATTAATTAAGAAACCAGATAAAGATAAAAACAATAATACTGTCCCTACTATACCTAAGATAACAGAAACTTGAACATAGCTAATTCCATTATCAAACCCAAATTTTAAAATTATTAAATAAGCTACTCCTATTAAAATTATTGATAATAAAAATAATAAGAATGATACTTTTGTACTCTTTATTTTTATACTTTCATTTTTTCTTCCTGCTCTTAATAAATCTATTAACTTATATTTAGAAATTACTAAAGTATTAAATATCATAACAAGTATAAATATCATCCCAAAATATAAGGATGTTTTTATAGCTGCACTAGGAGAAAATACAAAATTGAACTTTGATACATTCACTTCAAATAGTTTTGATGTAAATAAAGATAATCCTTGAGATACCACTACTCCTGCCATAAGACCTAATCCAAGTGATAAAAGTCCAATTAAAAATGTTTCTTTTATTAATAGATAAGATATCTTTCTTTTCCCCATACCTAAGGTCATATATAAACCTATTTCTTTCTTTCTTCTTTTTATTAAAAAATTATTTGCATATATTATTAAAAATCCTAATATAATTGATACAAACACTGATGTCATAGAAATTATTTTAGAAAGCATTTGTATTATTTCAGCTTTACTATTTGTAACATCCATCATTGCCTTTTGTGATGATATAGAATTAAAAGAATAAAATATACATACAGCAAAGGTTAACGTTAAGAAATATATTGCATAATCCTTAAAACTTCTTTTGACATTTCTAACTGACATTTTAGAATACATTATTTGTGTCACCTCCAAGTAAGGTTACAACCTCAATAATCCTATTAAAAAACTCTTTTCTAGAATCATTGCCTCTAATTAGCTCATTAAATACTCTTCCATCTTTTATAAATAAAATTCTATGGGCATAGCTTGCTGTAAAAGCATCATGTGTAACCATAAGTATTGTAGCCTTCATTTCCTCATTTAACTTTTCAAAGGAATCTAATAATAATCTTGAAGCTTTAGAATCCAAAGCTCCAGTAGGTTCATCAGCTAATATTAAAGATGGATTGGTAATTATAGCCCTAGCTGCTGCAACTCTTTGCTTTTGTCCACCAGACATTTCATATGGAAACTTACCTAAAACCTCTTCAATATCTAACTTTCTAGCAACTTCTAAAACCCTCTCTCTTATATTTTTAACTTTTTTCCCCTCTTGGATAGTTAATGCTAATGCAATATTCTCAAAAGCAGTCAAAGTATCTAAAAGATTAAAATCTTGAAATATAAAACCCAATTCTTCTCTTCTAAACTTTTCTATACTTTTAGACTTTAACTTAGTTATTTCCTTACCATTTATTTTAATATTTCCTGTTGTTACATTATCAACAGTAGAAATACAATTTAGCAATGTAGTTTTACCACTTCCTGAGGGTCCCATTATTCCAACAAATTCTCCCTCTTCTACATTAAAACTAATATTATTAATAGCTTTTGTAACATTCCCCTTATTTCCATAATATTTTTCTATATCTTTAACTTGTAAAATCTCTTTCATTTTAATTCCTCCATCTATCATCTTTAAGCATATTTTATAATTATTTTATCTTTTGTAGTATTGATTAACATTACTCTTATCTTTCATTTTTGAAAGATAAGAAAAAGAAGCTACTTAAATAGCTCCTTCTTATTCAACGGAAATATTATATCTACATTGGTCCATTTATCCTTTTCTGATGTCACTTCTATCCCTATAGATAACTTTTCACAAAGACTTTTACATATATACAACCCCATACCTGTAGATTTACCATAAACTCTTCCATTTTCTCCTGTAAATCCTTTATCAAATATTCTTTTTATATCTTTTTCTGAAATTCCTACACCATTATCTTTTATCGATAAAATCACTTTTGTATCTTTTGAAATAGATTTTATCTCTATCCTAGGATCATTTTTATTGCAGTATTTTATAGAATTAACTAATATCTGATTTATTATAAATTCACACCACTTAGTATCACTAAATACATTTTCATTAATTTCACTTAACTCTAGCTTAATATTTTTATTAATAAAATCTTTGTAGTTTTTTCCTATTATCTTTCTAACTACATCTCCTAATGAAAACTCTTTGATTATATAATCTTTACCGACATCCTTGCTCCTAGAATAATATAATACTTGCTCTACATACTCTTCTACTTTACTAATCTCTTCTTTTATGCTATTTGTTATTTCATTCCTATTATTATCTAATATTAGTTTACTAGATGCTAAAGGCGTTTTCACTTCATGAACCCATGTCTCAATATACTCTCTATACTCTATTTGCTTTCTTTCATATTCTTTTAAAAACTCATGCATATCTCTATTTGTATCATATAAAATATCATATAAAATTTCTCCATCAATAAAGTCTGGTTTATGTATCAGTTCTGATAACAAAAACTTTTTATCTAAATTATTTAAAAGCTCTATTGTTGAAGTATAGTATTCTTTCTTTTTCCAATATTCAATTATTAAAAGTGAGGTAATTGGCATACTCCAAGCTAAAATTACTATAATTACATATTCACTCTTTATATTTAAAAATAATAAAAATGCCGAAAAAGTTAATAGAAGAAATAAGTTTACTACTAAAAATATTCCTTTATCTCTTAAATATGCTTTCAAACTCATATTAATATATAACCTAATCCTCTCCTAGTTTCTATAATATTCTTCAACCCTATTTCCTCTAACTTCTTTCTTAGTCTAGTTACATTTACAGAAAGAGTATTATCATCTACATATGCTTCTGAAGACCATAAATACTCCATTAGTTCATCTCTTGATACTATCTTTTCCTTATTTAATATTAAATAATTTAATATTTTCAGTTCATTCTTAGTAAGCTCTGAGATATTATTGTTGTAAGATATACTCCCATTAGATAAATTCAGATTAAGTCCATTATGCGTTAATAATTGAGATGATGAATTATTAACTCTTCTTAATATAGAACTTATCCTAGCTAATAAAATTTGAGTATTATATGGTTTAGTTATGAAATCATCTGCCCCTAGGTTCATACTCATCAACTCATCCATCTCACTATCTCTACTTGTTACAATAATAATAGGTACATCTGACTTACTTCTAATCTCTCTACAAATATAATATCCATCAAAAACAGGTAGATTAATATCTAACAATATTAAATCCGGATTCTCCTCAAAAATATAATTAATTATATTATTAAAATCTTCCGGCACTTTAACATCATAGCCGTATTTACTTAAAAACTCTTTTAATTCATTTCTAATCTTCTCTGTATCCTCAACAATAATAATCTTTTGCATTCTTCTTGCTCTCCTTTTATATGTATAGAGAAAGGTTATACACCTTTCTCATATAGTTTATCTAAAAAAACTTTTATTTCATCCTCTTCTAAAAAAATTTGTCCTAAGGTTCCATGTTTTAAATCCACTTTTCTTAAAGAATGGAAATCGGAACCTGCTGTATATATAATTCCTTTTTCTTTTGCAATATTAATAAAGTATTCAGTCTCATTTTCTTTATTCCTATAATATTTAGCTTCAATACCATCAAAATTCAAATTAATTAATCCATTAAAAGCTTCTCTTTTTAATAATGTTGGATGTGCTAAAACAACAAAAGCTCCATAATGATGTAAAAATTCTATTCCAGCAGAGGTACTTATCTTCCCCCCCTCTGATTTGAAACTTAGTTTTCCTTTATGATATATCTGGCACTCTTTAAATTTTCCTTTTCTCATAGAGTTAAGCATCTTTTTAAACTCTTCACCTTCATATCTATTATCTTTAAAATATCCAAGTATATGAACTCTATTTCCTTTGTATCTAGTTGACAGTTCAATACCTGGAATTACTTTTACTCCATGAATTTTTCCAACCTTTATTGCTTGTTTATTTCCTAATACAATATTATGATCTGTTAAAGCAATTATATCAATTTTTCTTTCCTTAGCTAATAAAATAATTTCTCCTGGCTTAAGCTCCCCATCTGATTCAGTTGAATGTATATGAAAGTCTCCTTTAGTATACATATTACTCCTCATTAAATTAAAGTTATATTATTATTCTATGAACTAAATATTTAACTTCTAACAGAAATTTATTTTATCAACATTAATTTTTCTATCATAAAATAAAATATGAAAAATTTATTGAGGAACTTCAAGATGAAAACATTAGTTGCAATTTTTTCTGTTACAATAACAATCGCTTGTTGCTTAACTAGTCTTTACTTAAAAAATAATATAAATAAAAATATTTTAAAAAAATAAATTATTTATATTATTTATATTATTTTTCTTTTAAAAGAATATATATTCTTTTCTTTTTAATAAAAAGGAGAAGGTGAGCATCACCTTCTCCTTTTCATTTTTATTCACAGGCTTTTATAAATTATCCACTGAAGTTATTAGTTATTAACAGACTAATTATGGATTAATTCATTTCTGTTTTAGATAATTTCTCTAAGTCCAAAAGTATAACATTAAGCATATCTAACTTTGCTTTAGCAAAATCATTTTCTGGCAACCATTCTATTCCCATCTCTAAGCATCTTTTAGTTTCATTATACTCACTTATTAATTTATTTAATTCTTCTCTCATAATAACATCCTCCTACTCAACTGTTACTGACTTGGCTAAATTTCTTGGCTTATCAATATCGCAGCCTTTTTCCTTTGCTGTATAGTAAGCTAATAATTGCAATGCTACTACAGCCAAAACTGGAGCTACTATATCTGATATCTGTGGAATCCTAATTTCATAATCAAATACCGATTTATCAAGTTCTTCTCCATGGTATCCTAACCCAATTATATTAGCACCTCTTGCTTTTACTTCAACCATGTTACTTACCATCTTATCCTTAAGATCACCTTGAGTAAATAATCCTATTACTTTTGTACCAGGTTCAATCAAAGCTATTGTTCCATGCTTTAATTCTCCACCTGCATAAGCCTCACAATGAATATAAGATATCTCTTTTAGTTTTAAAGATCCTTCTAAAGCTAATGCATAGTCCATACCTCTTCCTAAGAAGAATAAGTCTTCTTCCTTAGCTAATAACCTAGCTATATCTTCTATATTCTCTTTTTCCTCTAAAAGTTTTTCAATTCTATCTGGTAATATTAATAAAGCCCTTACAATTTCTTTTTCCTTTGTTTCTTCTAAAGTTCCTTTTATCTTTCCAAAGTATAAAGCTAATAAATGCATAACTACAACTTGTGTTGTATATGCCTTCGTAGATGCAACTGCTATTTCTGGTCCTGCCATTGTATAAATTACATCATTTGCTTCTCTCGAAATTGTACTTCCTACTACATTTGTTATTGCTAAAGTCCTTGCCCCTATCCTATTACAGTCTCTTAATGCAGCTAATGTATCTGCAGTTTCTCCTGACTGACTTACTATAATCACTAAAGATTTCTCTGTTACAAGTGGATTTCTATATCTAAATTCAGATGCTATATCTACTTCAACAGGAATCTTTGCCATTCTTTCAATTAATGTTTTCCCCATTAATCCTGCATGATAAGCAGTACCACATGCTACTATAAACACTCTATCTACATTATCCAAATCCTGCTTAGATAATTTAAAGTCATCAAAAAAGACACCCTTCTCCATTGATACTCTAGAAGATATAGTGTCCTTAATAGCTTTTGGTTGCTCATGAATTTCTTTTAACATGAATGAATCATATCCACCCTTTTCAGCAGCATCCTCACTCCATGTTACTTTATAAATGTTCTTATCTATTCTTTCTCCATTTGCACTTAAAATAGAAACTCCATTTCTATCCATAACTACAAATTCATTATCATCTAAAAGATATACATCTCTTGTATACTTAATTACTGCTGGAATATCTGAAGCAATAAAATTTTCTCCATCTCCTAATCCTACAATTAGTGGACTATCTTTTCTTACTGCTATTAGCTTGTCTTGTTCATCTCCACAAACTACTCCTAAAGCATAACTTCCTTCTAGCTTCTTAGTAGCTTTTACAACAGCCTCAAAAAGATTTCCTTCATAATAATAGTGAATTAAATTTGGAACCACCTCAGTATCAGTTTCAGAAAAGAATTCATACCCTTCTGATATTAACCACTTTCTAAGTTCAAGGTAATTTTCAATAATTCCATTATGAACTACTGCTATATCTCCTTTTGAACTTTTATGTGGGTGAGAGTTTCTATCTGATGGCTCTCCATGAGTAGCCCATCTAGTATGGCCAATTCCTATAGTACCTTCTGAACTTTGAATTTTTAAAGCTCCTTCTAGATTTGAAAGTCTTCCCTTCTGCTTAACAAGAGATACACTTGTCCCATCCAAAACCGCAATGCCTGCTGAATCATACCCTCTATACTCAAGTTTTGATAATCCATCTATTAAGAAAGATTTTGCTCCTTTATTTCCTACATATCCAACTATTCCGCACATATTTTTTCTTCCTTCCTTTTGTATCCCATATTTAATTGTCATCTTCTGTTAAGGCTTCTCCTAGCAAAATTATAAAAGGGTATAATAATCCTAGGACTCAAAAGCCATAACCTTGAAGGCTTTAACACCAAACTGGATTTGTGCTACGAATCGCTCCATAGTTTTGCCAGTTGTTTACGGTAGTGCGATACCGTGGGGCACCCGCCGAAAAGTTTCGATACTCCCCAACCTCGTCAACTATATAAAATATAGTTCTGGCGCTTTTATTTATTTTTAATTATTTTATTATCTATAAAAATCACTTCCTTTCATTTATATTTTATACCCTATTGAAATTTTATCATATTTTTAAAGTTTGTCTATAGTAATATTGTATATTTTTTCACTTTTCTTGCTACAACTTTTTCTCTTCACCCCTAAAAACAATAGATGTCTAGACATCTATTCTGCTATATAACTAGATTTATATATAGCAATTTGTCTGCAAAACATATATTCCCTCAAATCAAAACTTAAATATTTATTCGTTTGTTTAGCATAAATATGCAATAAATTATAGTTTTTCTAGACACCTCTTCCTTTATAATAAAAAAGCCGCTTCTTTAATAGGAAGCGACTATAATGATACTATTACTCTTAATATGATTCTTTTTATTATATAGAATCACAAGAACTTTTTAATTCATTTCTATTTAAAATTAATTCATCCTTTTGTTTTCTAGTTAATTGCTTTATTTCATACTCTCTTTTCATAGCTACCCTTTTATCCTCAAACTCTTCATAATAAACTAATTCCAAAGGTCCTCTTCCTTTGGTATACTTAGCTCCCTTTCCATTACAATGATCTTTAAATCTTTTTTCTAAATTATTAGTCCAACCTGTATATAAAGAATCATCGCCACATTTTAATATATAAACATAATTCATAAACTCACCCTATCTAAAACTTATAACTCAAGTATAAAAGAAAACAAAAAAAATATAAAGAACCCGTCTATTAACGAGTTCTTTATAGCGCTATATTGCTGTTCCCTCTTCTTTTTCAAATTGTGAATTATATAATTTAGCATAGAAACCACCCTTAGCTAATAGCTCTTCATGATTTCCTTGTTCAACTATATCACCTTGATCCATAACTAAGATTAAATCTGCGTCACGAATTGTTGATAATCTATGGGCTATAATAAAGCTAGTTCTACCTTCCATTAAGTTATCCATAGCCTTTTGAATTAATACTTCTGTTCTTGTGTCTACTGAACTTGTAGCTTCATCAAGTATTAGTATCTTAGGATCTGCAAGTATGGCTCTAGCAATTGTTAGTAATTGCTTTTGTCCTTGAGAAACATTACTTGCTTCCTCATTAAGCTCCATGTTGTATCCATCAGGTAATGTCTTAACGAAGTGGTGTACATGAGCTGCTTTTGCCGCTTCAATTACTTCTTCATCTGTAGCACTTAATCTACCATATCTAATGTTTTCTTTAATACTTCCATTAAATAACCAAGTATCTTGAAGTACCATACCAAACATTTCTCTTAATTCACTTCTATTAAAGTCTTTTATATTATGGCCATCTATTAAAATTTCGCCACTATTTACATCATAGAATCTCATAAGAAGTTTTACCATAGTAGTCTTACCAGCTCCTGTAGGACCAACAATTGCAACCTTTTGACCTGGCTTTACATGAGCTGTAAAGTCATTAATAATTGTCTTATTTGGATTGTATCCAAAATGAACATTATTAAAGTCTACTCTACCCTCTAATCCTTCTATATGAACTGGATTTTCAACTATTTGATCTTCCTCTTCCTCATCTAAGAATTCAAATACTCTTTCAGCAGCTGCTGCTGTAGATTGTAAAAGGTTAGTAACTTGAGCTACTTGTGTTATAGGTTGAGTAAAGTTTCTTATATACATAATAAATGATTGTATATCACCAACTTCAATAGTTTTCTTAATAGTTAAGAAACCACCAAGTATAGCAACTGCAACATATCCTAAATTACCAATGAACATCATCATAGGTTGCATAATTCCTGATAGGAATTGTGACCTCCAAGCTGATCCATATAATTGATTATTTAACTCATCAAATTCTTTTACAGCTTTTTCTTCACCATTAAAAGCTTTAACTATAGTATGACCACCATATAATTCTTCAACTTGACCATTAACATTTCCTAAATACTTTTGTTGATCTTTAAAATATTTTTGTGACTTTTTAACTATACCCATTATTAGTCCCATTGATAATGGTAACATTAGTAAAGCAACAAGAGTCATTTGCCAACTTATTGATAACATCATTATTAATGCACCAATTATCATTGTTACAGAAGTAATAAGCTGATTCATACTTTGATTCAAGCTTTGACCTAGAGTATCTATATCATTTGTAAATCTTGATAAAACTTCCCCATGAGTCTTTGTATCAAAGTACTTCATTGGCATTCTATTTATCTTTTCTGATAAATCTTTTCTAAGGTTATAACATATTTTTTGTGTTATTCCACTCATTATTATTCCTTGAACAAATGAGAATATAGCACTAATAACATATAATCCTATTAGGAATAAAAGTATTTGACCTACTCTGTCAAAATTTATTCCTCCGCCTTCTACTCCCGTTACCTTTTCCAGTAATCCATTAAATATTTCTGTTGTTGCTTCACCTGAAATCTTAGGTCCAACTATTGAGAAAGCAGCACTTCCAAATGCGAAAATCACTATACCAATTAAAGCAACTTTAAAATCCGCAATATATTTTAAAAGCTTTTTCATTGTGCCCTTAAAGTCTTTTGCTTTTTCTCCGCCACGCATTCCTGCCATAGGACCGTGTCCACCAAATCCTCTTTTCATTCCACCATTTTTATTATTACTCATTCTCTAGCTCCTCCTTTGAAAGTTGTGATAAAGCTATTTGCTTATAAACTTCACAGTTCTTTAGAAGCTCATTATGAGTTCCTTTTCCAACTACTTTTCCTTCATCTAAAACAATAATTTGATCTGCATGTAAAATAGTACTGATTCTTTGCGCAACTATTAATACCGTACTATCACTTGTTTCTTGCTTAAGTGCCTTACGTAATGCTGAATCTGTCTTAAAGTCTAAAGCAGAGAAACTATCATCAAATATATAAATTTCTGGATTTTTAGCTATTGCTCTTGCAATAGAAAGTCTTTGTTTTTGTCCACCCGATACATTTGTACCACCTTGAGAAATTTCAGTTTCAAATCTTTCAGGTTTTGAAGAAATAAAATCTATTGCCTGTGCTATTTCAGCAGCCCTTACTATTTCTACATCAGTAGCTTCTTCTCTACCATATCTTAAATTTGAATCTATTGTTCCAGAGAATAGTATTCCCTTTTGAGGAACATATCCTATCTTCTCTCTTAAATCATGTTGAGATACATTTCTAACATCTACACCATCAACCTTAATACTACCTTCTGTAACATCATAAAAACGTGGTATTAAATTAATTAGTGTTGACTTACCACTACCTGTACTACCAATAAACGCTGTTGTTTCTCCTGGTTTTGCAACAAATGATATATTACTCAAAACATCTTCTTCAGCATTTGGATACTTAAATGATACATTATTAAATTCAACATATCCCTTTTTATCTTCCTTAAAACTTTCTGTTTGTTCTTTATCTTCTATTACTAAATCGGTAGATATTACTTCATCAACACGTTGTACACAAACAGCTGCTCTTGGAAGCATTATTGATATTGCAGATATCATTAAGAATGACATTATTATTTGCATTGTATATTGAATAAATGCCATCATATCCCCAACTTGCATTGCCCCTGAATCTACTCCATGTGCACCATTCCACATTATAAGAACGCTAATCCCATTCATAACAAGCATCATAGCTGGCATCATACAAGCCATTACTCTATTTACAAATATATTTGTCTTAGTTAAGTCTAAATTTGCTTTATCAAATCTCTTTTCTTCATATTTTTGAGTACTAAATGCACGTATAACAGGTATACCAGTTAATATTTCACGTGTTACTAAGTTAACTCTATCCACTAATTTTTGAACAACCTTGAACTTAGGCATTACAACAATAAATAAGATCATTACTAATGAAAGTATTGCTATTACTGCTACTGCTATAATCCAAGTCATTGATGTATTAGTCTTAGTTACCTTTATTATTCCTCCTATGGCTATAATAGGTGAGTAAATAACTACTCTTAACATCATTACCATTAACATCTGAACTTGTTGAATATCGTTTGTACTACGTGTAATTAATGATGCTGTAGAAAATTTATCCATCTCTGTGTTAGAAAATGACATTACTTTATTAAATACTTTACTTCTTAAATTTTTACCTAATGTGGCAGCTACCCTAGCTCCTAAAAATCCAACAACTATAGTTGCTACTGCACTTAATAAAGCCACACCCAGCATCTTAGCTCCAGCTAAAAACATATAGTTTGTTTGAATTTTATCTGTATCAATCCCTAACTCTTTATACTCTCCTTTTACATAAGAAATAGCACTTTGTGTTATTATGCTATCTGGCATAGCACTAAACATTTCATCAATAGTTTTTCTCACCTCTGACAAGTTTTCTTTTGGCATTAATGAGAACACTTCAAATACATCCACATCACCATTTTGAATCATTTGTGGTGGTAAATTAGCTAACATTTCTTCCTTTATTTTTTTAGTTTCTTCACTATCACTTTCAAAACCTTCTACTACTAGCATAGGCTTCCCAAAAATACTACTTAACTCTTCTATAATTGTTTCATCTTTTGTATTAAGCTCATATATAGGCTCATCTCCTGTTAAATCTTTATCTGAAAGAGACGCCTTATCTAAATAGCTATAATTGCTTAATACTGTATCTTTATCGCTTTCATTCATGAAAAGCATAAGCTTATCCATTTCACTAGCTCTTATTATATCTGGAACAGGATTTTCAATTCCTCCTTGTTGTATACCAACATTAACTACCTTAGAAGTATAATCTGGTAAGGATAAATCACATACTGCTTGCCCTATTAAAAATAGAACTATTACTAAAATTGGTACAATTGATTTTTTTAAATACTTTAAAAGCTTTAGCATATCCTTTCTCCTCTCTCTGTCTACTTATGATGATTACAAAAATTTATATTTTTATCTTTTCCGCAAGCTTCCTCTAAATTTTCCCTTAATTGCATCATTAATCTTCGAAGTAGCAGCTTCTCTTCAATTGTAAAATTTCTAAGGGCCTCTTCTTCTATCTGATCATGTACAGCTTTTAATTTCTCACAAATTTCTCTTCCTGAATCTGTGATAAAAATTCTTGAGATTCTTTGATCTTTCTCATCTTGTTCTCTTTTTATTAGGCCAGTCTTTTCCATCCTCTTAATCATTACAGCTATTGTAGATGCCTTAACATTAAGATTTTCTGATAATTCTCTTTGACTTTGACCATTCTTCTTATTTAAAGAAAATAATAATGGCGGCTGTCCTGGATACAAACCAGTTTCTTCAAGTAATGAATGGGTTCTTATAAAATGAAGCCGCATAACTTGAGAAAAAACATACCTTAAAGATTCTTCATCATCTATGTTTTTGTCCATAATTAATCCTCCTTTAATTAGTCGGCTAACTATTATAATAATGCATAATATTTTATAGTTCAATATTTTGTGCGCTATTTAATAATTTCTTCATAAAACAATCATTAGTCGGCTAATATTTGTAAACAATATCATCTGTTATATTACTTGATTAGCAACAAAAACAATAAGTATTTACATTATTAACTTTTTCGTTAAATATTAAAGGACTATATCAAAAAAAATTGATATAGTCCTAAAAAAATTATTAATATAAATAATCCCACTAATATCCTGGGGAGAGCTGCTGTTACACAATTCATTGGGATATTAGTGAGATTTTAGCGTTTTTAAAGCGGTTATTAATCTAGCTTTTTATTAATCCAAGTCATCATTTCTCTTAATTCAGATCCAACCTTTTCTATAGGATGTTCGGCTTCCATTCTTCTCTTAGCATTGAAGTTTGGTCTTCCAACTTGGTTTTCCATTAGCCAGTTTCTTGCGAAAGTTCCATCTTGAATTTCTGTAAGAACCTTCTTCATTTCTTTCTTAGTATCTTCAGTGATTATTCTATCACCTATCATGTAATCACCATATTCAGCAGTATCAGAGATAGAATATCTCATTGTTGCCATACCACCTTGATACATTAAATCTACTATTAATTTCATTTCATGCATACATTCAAAATAAGCGTTTTCTGGAGCATATCCAGCTTCTACTAGAGTTTCAAATCCAGCTTTGATTAAAGCTGTTACACCTCCACAAAGAACTGCTTGTTCACCAAATAAATCTGTTTCAGTTTCATCTTTAAATGTAGTTTCAAGCACTCCTGATCTAGCGCCACCAATTGCATTTGAATACGCTAAAGCTATATCCTTAGCATTTCCACTTGGATCTTGATGTACAGCTACTAAACATGGTACTCCTGATCCTTCTGTATATGTTCTTCTAACCATATGTCCTGGTCCCTTTGGAGCAACCATAAACACATCAACACCCTTAGGTGCAACTATTTGACCAAAATTTATATTAAATCCATGAGCAAATGCTAAAGCATTTCCTGCTTCTAAATATGGAGCAACTTGTTCTTTATATATAGTAGCTTGTTTTTCATCTGGGATAAGCATCATTACTATATCAGCAGCCTTAACAGCTTCTGGTACTGTAGCAACTTGTAATCCATCATTTTCAGCTACCTTCCAAGACTTACTTCCTTCATATAAACCAACTATAACATCTATTCCACTATCATGTAAGTTTAATGCATGAGCATGTCCTTGGCTTCCATAACCAATTATAGCAACCTTCTTTCCTTTTAAATAATCTAGGTTTGTGTCTTTTTCATAATACATTTTTACCATTTTCTATTCCTCCTAATATTTATTGAATATCTTCTTCACTTATTATTTGATTAATTGGTGCACCTGGTGCAACCATTGGAAATACCTTTTTATCATTATCTATTACGTAATCTATAACTACAGGTCCCTTTGACTTTAAAGCCTTTTCTAAAGCTCCCTCTAGCTCATCCTTTTCAGTAACTCTATATCCTTCTGCGCCAAAAGCTTCTGCTAGCTTAACTAAATCTGTCTTTCTATCCAATGTAGTATTTGAATATCTTCCATCAAAGAATAATGTTTGCCATTGTCTTACCATACCTAAAACATTGTTATTCATAATTACTACAACTATTGGCAAATTATTTTTAACTGCTGTTGCTAACTCATTACAATTCATCATGAAGCTACCATCACCAGCAATATTAATAACTTTACAATCTGGTTTGCCAAGTTGTGCACCAATTGAAGCTCCAAGCCCAAACCCCATAGTTCCAAGACCTCCTGAAGTTATCAACCTTCTAGGAGCATTAAATTTAAAATATTGAGCTGTCCACATTTGATGTTGTCCTACTTCTGTAGATATAATCAAGTTTCCTTGATTCAATTTGTTTAACACCTCAAAAAAATACTCCGGAGTTAACTTCTCCTCTTCTTCCTTCTTATAAGCATTTAATGTTTTTAAGTATTCAACATGCTCTATCCACTCTTTATTCTTCTTTTCATTTATATGTGGTAAAATTCTTTGAAGCACTAGCTTCAAGTCACCAACTACTGACAAATCAACTTTTATATTTTTATTTATTTCAGCTGGATCTACATCTATATGAAGAATTTTTGCATTACTTAAATTTTCCGGATTAGATATTACTCTGTCAGAAAATCTTGCTCCTAAAGCAATAAATAAATCACACTTTGTAGCACTTATATTTGAAGCTTTTGTTCCATGCATCCCTATCATTCCAGTTAATAACGGATGTTCCTTAGGAACAACTCCAATCCCCATTAAAGAATTACATATAGGTGAGTTAATTTTTTCTGCTAGCTTAACAACATCTTCACTAGCACCTGAAGTAATTGCTCCCCCTCCTACATATATAAATGGCTTCTTAGAATTATTAATTAATTCAATAGCTTCTTTAACTTTATCTTCATAAATTAATTCTTCTTTTCTTACTACTTCTAATGGTTTCAACTTTTTGTATTCTACTTTCTCTACTTGAATATTCTTTGGAATATCAATTAAAACAGGTCCTGGCCTTCCCTCTTTAGCTATATAAAATGCTTTCTTTATAACCTCTTGAAGATCATTTATATCCTTAACTATATAATTGTGTTTAGTAATAGGCATTGTTATTCCTGTTATATCCACCTCTTGAAAACTATCTTTACCTAATAAACTCATAGGAACATTCCCAGTTATAGCTACCATAGGTATAGAATCCATATAAGCTGTGGCTATACCTGTTACCAAGTTTGTTGCACCTGGTCCAGAGGTTGCAATACATACTCCCACCTTTCCGGTAGCTCTTGCATATCCATCTGCCGCATGAGCAGCCCCCTGCTCATGACAAGTTAAAATATGCCGTATTTTATCTTGGTACTTATATAACGAATCATACAGATTAATAACTTGTCCACCTGGATAACCAAATACAATATCTACCCCTTCATCTATAAGTGATTGAACAACTATATCTGACCCTGTTAAAATCATCATGCCCCCTCCTTACCATAATTTTCTTATTTAAATACAGCTCCTGTACTTGCAGAACTTACTAACTTTGCATATCTTGATAGATAACCTTCAGTAACCTTTGGTTCTACCGGCTTTAACCTTTTTCTTCTTCCTTCTAATTCCTCATCAGAAACCTCTAGTTCTAGTTTTCCTGCATTTATATCAATTGATATAATATCTCCTTCTTCAACTAAAGCTATTACCCCACCTTCAGCCGCCTCAGGTGATACATGTCCAATTGAAGCTCCTTTAGTTGCTCCACTAAATCTTCCATCTGTTATTAAAGCAACTTCCTTATCTAGTCCCATTCCAGCAATTGCTGATGTTGGTGAAAGCATTTCTCTCATACCTGGACCACCCTTTGGTCCTTCATATCTAATAACAATAACATCTCCAGCTTTAATCTGTTTTCCCATAATAGCTTCTATTGCTTCTTCTTCTGAGTCATACACTCTTGCTGTTCCTTTATGCTTTAACATTTCTGGTGCAACTGCTGATCTTTTTACAACAGCTCCATCTTTAGCAAGGTTCCCCCTTAAAATAGCAATACCACCAGTTTCACTATATGGTTCTTCTATTGGTCTAACAATTGAATAATCCTTAACCTTTTTGCCTTCTATGTTTTCACCTTGAGTTTTACCTGTAGCAGTAATACAATCTAGATGAATAAGATTCTTCTTAGATAACTCATTTAAAACTGCTCCAATTCCGCCTGCATAATAAAGATCTATAATATGGGTTTGTGACGCTGGTGCAAGATGACAAAGGTTAGGTGTTCTACTAGAAACCTCATTTATAATATCAAGATTTATTGGTAATTTCGCTTCATTTGCTATAGCAGTTAAATGTAATACAGAATTTGACGAACATCCAAGTGCCATATCACAAGCTAACGCATTTTCAATAGATTTCTCAGTCACTATATCTCTTGGTTTTATATCCTTTTCTAAAAGATTCATTACAGCCATTCCAGCTTGCTTTGCTAATCTAATTCTTTCTGAATAAACAGCAGGTATTGTACCATTTCCAGGTAGCGCCAATCCCAATACTTCAGCTAAGCAATTCATTGAATTTGCTGTGAACATTCCTGAACAAGAACCACAAGTTGGACATGCATTATCTTCTAACTCCTTTAAATCACCTTCAAGCATTGTTCCATTTTCATATGCTCCTACAGCTTCAAATACAGTAGTTAAGGAAACATCTGTATCCTTAAACTTTCCTGGTAGCATTGGACCCCCACTAACAATTACAGCTGGAATATTTAATCTTAACGCTGCCATCATCATACCTGGAACAATCTTATCACAATTAGGTATTAGCACTAATGCATCAAATCCATGAGCTTTAACCATACACTCAATTGTATCTGCAATAAGTTCTCTAGTTACTAAGGAGTACTTCATTCCTTCATGACCCATAGCAATTCCGTCACAAACTCCTATAGTTGGGAATACCAGCGGAGTTCCCCCTGACATAAGTACTCCCTTTTTTACTCCTTCAACAATTTGATCTAAATGCACATGTCCTGGAATAATATCATTTTGTGAGGTTACTACTCCTATTAGAGGTCTCTCTATTTCTTCCTCAGTAAGACCTGCCGCTTTGAATAGTGACCTGTGTGGAGCCCTTTGAGGTCCTTTTTTTACAACGTCACTTCTCATATTTTACATCCCCTTTTCTATCTCAATTAAAACTAGCTTTGTCATTTCTTCAGTACCAACAAGCTTCGTTCCTTCACTCATTATGTCCCCTGTTCTATATCCTTCTTCTAAAACTCTTACAACAGCCTTATCTATTAATGCAGCTTCATCATCTAATTTAAATGTATGCTTAAGCATCATACTTCCTGAAAGTATTGTAGCAAGAGGGTTTGCAATCCCTTTTCCTGCAATATCAGGAGCACTTCCATGTATTGGTTCGTACATACCAAAACTATTTTCTCCTAATGATGCTGATGGAAGCATACCAATAGATCCTGTTACCATACTTGCTTCGTCTGATAATATATCTCCAAACATATTTGAAGTAACTATTACATCAAATTGCCTTGGGTCTCTTACCATTTGCATTGCTGCATTATCAATATATAGATGATTTAATTCTACTTCTGGATAATCCTTAGCTACTTCCTCTACAACTCTTCTCCATAATCTTGAGCTTTCAAGGATATTTGCCTTATCTACAGACGTAACTTTCTTCTTTCTCTTCATTGCTGAATCAAAGGCAATCTTAGCAATTCTTCTAACTTCTTCCTCGTTATATCTTTCAGTATCATAAGCTGCTGCAATTCCATCTACAGTAGTTTGTCCCCTGTCTCCAAAATAAATTCCACCAGTTAATTCTCTTACCACAAGCACATCTATCCCATCACCTATTATACTTTCCTTTAATGGTGATGCATCTTTAAGTGGTGCATATAATAATGCTGGTCTTAAGTTGCAATAAAGTCCAAGTCCTCCTCTTAAACCTAACAAAGCTTGTTCAGGCCTTACTTTAGCCGTTGGATCATCCCACTTTGGACCTCCTACTGCCCCAAGTAATACAGCATCACTTTTCTTACATGCATCTATTGTTTCTTGAGGTAAAGGATTGCCTGTTTTATCTATTGCACATCCCCCTGCCAATAAATATTCATAATCAAATCTATGACCAAACCTTTCTCCTACTGCATTTAAAACTTTAACAGTTGATTCTACAACCTCTGGTCCAATACCATCTCCAGGTATAACTGCTATATGATATTTCATTTTTCTCCCCCCAATTTACTTATTTTTATTTCTTATATATCCAATTAATCCGTCATTGTCTATTATATTTTGCATAAACTCTGGGAATGGTTCTCCCTTATATTCCTCATTCTTAGTTAGGTTTTTAATTACTCCTGTAGAGAAGTCAACCTCTAGCTTATCTCCATTATCTATTGCCTTAACGGCCTCATCACATTCTAAAATAGGTAATCCTATATTAATGGCATTTCTGTAGAATATTCTTGCAAAAGTTGAAGCAATTACACAGCTAACCCCTGCTGCCTTTATAGCTATAGGCGCATGCTCTCGTGAAGATCCACAACCAAAATTTTTATTTGCAACAATAAAGTCTCCCTCTTCAACCTTATTAACAAAATCTTTATCTATATCTTCCATGCAGTGTGCAGCAAGTTCTTTATGCACTGAAGTATTTAAATATCTTGCTGGAATTATTACATCTGTATCTACATTATCGCCATACTTAAAAACTTTTCCTGTTACTTTCATTTCAAACTCCCCCTTATACTAACTCTGGATCTGTAATTCTTCCTGTTAATGCAGATGCAGCTGCCACAGCTGGACTTGCTAGGTAAACTTCTGATTCTACATGACCCATTCTTCCTACAAAGTTTCTATTAGTTGTTGAAACAGCTCTTTCACCAGCTGCTAGGATTCCCATATGACCACCTAAGCATGGACCACATGTTGGAGTTGAAACTACAGCTCCCGCTTCTACTAAATCTTTTATAATTCCTTCTTCTAATGCTTGAAGATATATTTTTTGAGTTCCTGGGAATACTATACATCTTATTCCCTTCTTAACTTTCTTACCTTTCATTATGTCTCTTGCTACTCTTAAATCTGACATTCTACCATTTGTACAAGACCCTATAACTACTTGATCTATATCTACATTCCCTACATTATCTATAGTTCTTGTGTTATCTGGTAAGTGAGGGAATGAAACTGTTGGTCTTAAAGTACTTAAATCAATTTCATAAACCTCATCATATTCTGCATCACTATCAGCTTCAAACTTCTTCCATTCTCTTGAAGCATGTTCATTTAAATATTCCTCTGTTTTTTCATCTACAGGAAAAATTCCATTTTTTCCACCTGCTTCAATAGCCATATTAGCCATCGTAAATCTATCATCCATAGAAAGATATTTTAATCCATCTCCTACAAATTCCATGGATTTATATAAAGCACCATCTACACCGATCATTCCAATGATATGTAAGATAATATCTTTCCCACTTACCCATTTAGCCGGTTTATTCTTCAACACAAACTTAATTGCTGATGGAACCTTAAACCAACATTGTCCTGTAGCCATTCCAGCTGCCATATCTGTAGAGCCAATTCCTGTTGAAAATGCTCCTAATGCACCATAAGTACAAGTATGCGAATCTGCACCAATTACCACATCTCCTGCTACAGCTAGCCCCTTTTCAGGAATCAAACAATGTTCTATGCCCATTTCACCAACTTCAAAAAAGTTTTCAATTTCTTTTTCTTTAGCAAACTCTCTTATATATTTAACTTGTTCTGCAGCCTTTATATCCTTATTTGGGGTAAAGTGGTCTGGAACAATAGCTATTTGACTTTTACTAAATACATTATCGACACCAAATTTCTTAAATTCTGTTACTGCAACCGGTGTTGTAATATCATTACCTAATACTAAATCAAGCTTAGCCTCAATTAATTGTCCTGCCTTTACACTATTTAATCCTGCATGTGCAGCTAATATTTTTTGTGTCATTGTCATTCCCATTTGTAAATCATCCCCCTTAAAAATATGCTTTTGCTTTTCTTTCAATATCTTTTATAAGCTTATATTCAATAGAATCCACCAAGGCTATCCAACTTGCTTGAATTACATCCCTTGACACCCCAACTGTACTCCAATTTTCCACCCCATCAGTAGACTCTATTAATACTCTTACTTTTGCACCTGTAGCGCTTTCAGAGTCTAAAACCCTTACTTTATAGTCAACAAGCCTTACATCTTGTAATTGTGGATAGAATACATCTAATGCCTTTCTTAACGCTTTGTCTATTGCATTTACAGGTCCATCACCTATAGCTGCATTCATTTCTTCTTTTCCATCAACTGTTATATTTATCATTACAGAAGAACTAAATTCTTTATCCCAAGAAGGTTGTTCTGAAAAAACCTTAAAGTAATTTAACTTAAAGAACGGTTTATATTTTCCTATAATTTTTCTCATTACCAGCTCTACAGTACCTTCAGCACCTTCAAATTGATATCCCTCATATTCTAATTCCTTCAATTTATTTGTAATCTTCTTAACTTCTTCACTATCTTTAGATATATTAGGAAATATCTTTTGAACTTCTGAATATACAGTACTTTTACCACTAACTTCAGATATCAAAAATCTTCTCTTATTTCCTACCAACTCTGGTTTAACATGTTCATAAGACTTAGGTGTCTTGCAAACAGCATCTATGTGCATTCCACCCTTATGAGCAAAGGCCGAGCCTCCTACATAAGGTGCTTCATCTTGTAATGTTATATTTGAAATTTCAGCTATGAATCTAGCAACGGTTGTTAGTTTAGAAAGGTTATTATCATCAATAACTTTATAACCCATTTTCAACTTTAATGTTGGGATGATTGTACTTAGATTTGCATTACCACACCTTTCACCTATTCCAATGAAAGTTCCTTGAATTTGATTAGCCCCAACTTGTGCTGCCACGATTGAATTAGCTACCGCCATCCCCATATCATCGTGACAATGTATACCTACGTTGCCCCCTATTATATTTATTACTTCTTCAGTAATATTTTTTATTTCACCTGGTAAAGTTCCCCCATTTGTATCACATAAAACTACTGATTTCGCCCCTGATTCAGTAGCTACCTTTACTGTTGAAATTGCATACTCTTTATTTTGCTTATATCCATCAAAAAAATGTTCTGCATCAAATATTACTTCTTTATTTTTGCTAGCCAGATATTTAATTGTATCCCCAATCATATTTAAATTCTCTTCTAGAGATGTTTTTAATATTTCTTTCACTTGAAAGTCCCATGATTTGCCGAATACTGTAACAGCCGAAGTTTCTGCCAACAATAAATTTTTTATATTATTATCTTCACTAACCTCAGTGTTAGGCCTCCTAGTGGAACCAAAAGCTACTATTTTGGAGTTTTTAAGCTTTTCGCCTTTTAATCTCTTAAAAAACTCCATATCTTTAGGATTAGATCCTGGATTTCCAGCTTCAATATAGGTAACCCCTAAATCATCTAGAACCCTAACTATTTTTATCTTATCCTCTAGAGAGAAAGATATCCCTTGTCCTTGAGCCCCATCTCTCAGAGTGGAATCAAATATATCAATCTTTCTCTGCCCCATATATAATGCCCCCTTATTTATTGTTTATTGCTAATTATAATGACTTCTTATGGTTTTATCTCCCCTTTCAAGAGCTGTTACCCCTGTTCTTACTAACTCTTGTATACCATACTCTTCCATAAGTTTTATCAATGCTGATATCTTGCTCTCGTCGCCTGTCAATTCTATAGTTAGAGTATCTACTGACACATCAATAATTTTACTTCTAAAAATAGTAACTATTTCATTAATTGCTGCTCTCTTTTCGGCATCTGCTTTAACCTTAATTAAAACCAGTTCTCTATACACAGAACTTCCATTTTTTAAATCAATTACCTTAATTACATCCTCAAGTTTATCTAGCTGCTTTTTTACTTGTTCTAAAGTGTCATTATCCCCAACTATAGCAATAGTCATCCTTGAGATTTTTTCATCTTCTGTTCTTCCTACAGTTAAGCTATCTATGTTATAGCCCCTTCTCGAAAATAATCCAGAAACTCTACTTAAAACTCCAGATGAGTTTTGTACCAAAACAGATAACACATGTCTTTGTTCCATATAGCCCCCTCCTTATTAAAATATATCCCCAATAATACTAGATAAAAGGTATAAAAATACCCACCCTTAATGATATAAACCATAAGAGGTGGGATAAAAATCCGCCTGAAATATAATATCACTAGGTTCCAACAAACCCTTGCATATAACGGATGCACACCGGATATCGCTTACTCATTCTAAAAGAACTTTCTGGATTCTGCTCTGGAGTGATAATTATTTAAAATAAAGTATCGATTCGCACCTACCATCGACTCTCTGAAACTTTCTAACTTAAATAAACGTCTCCTTCATTGCAATTAAAACTAATTTCAATAAATGTTTTGTTTATAAAATTTTACTATTATGCCCATGTATTGTCAATAATTCCAATTCACTTTTGTAAATTCGTTATTGAAATCCTATTCTTATTTTATCTTTTATGATTTCTTTAGATATTATCAATTATTTTTTAACATTTTATTAATTAATCACACACTTATTTATCTTATAGTCAAATATATGTATGTATTTTTTATTATAATATTACCACAGCAACTATTTTATTACCATTTAGATAAATTTATTTTTCAATTTTCTAAATTAACTATGTAATCATAGCTTTTAGCTACTTTACATTTCTAAATAAATAAAAAACCATACTTCCTTTGAATCACGAAGTACGGTTTTATAATAAGCAGTCTTTTGAACTTTATACTTATTTAGTTTTTATTTGTTGCTCTTTTCTTCAATCATATTAGCTAAATTATGTGCTAATTGATCAATTTCAGTTTGATTTTCTCCCTCTAACATTACCCTTACCAAAGGTTCTGTTCCTGAAGGTCTTATTAAAACTCTTCCTTTTCCATGCAACAACTCTTCTATTCTATTTATTTCATCTTGTATTTCTTTATCTTCTAAATAAACATTCTTCTTATTATTAGGTACAGTTGCATTAGCTAACACTTGAGGAAGTTCTTTCATTATTGAGCAAAGTTCACTTAATGTCTTTCCCTCTTTCTTAACTATTGATGCTATTTGAAGGGCAGTAACTAGGCCATCTCCAGTTGTATTGTAATCTAAGAATATAATATGTCCAGATTGTTCTCCACCTAAGACATATTTTCCTTTAATCATTTCCTCTAATACATATCTGTCTCCAACCTTAGTTTTTAATGTATTCATTCCTAATTCATTACACGCAATATCTAGTCCTAAATTGCTCATTACTGTAACTACTAAAGTATTGTCTTTTAATCTATTAATTTCCTTTAAATATTTTCCACATATAGCAAGAATGAAATCTCCATTTATTAAATTTCCTTTTTCATCTACTGCTAAGCATCTATCTGCATCTCCATCAAATGCAAATCCTATATCACATCCCTTTTTAACTACGTATTCCATTAGCTCTTCTGGATGTGTAGACCCACATTTTTCATTAATGTTTGTACCATCAGGATTATCATTTATTACATATACATCTGCACCTAATTCCCTAAATGCTCTAACTGATGACATATATGATGCCCCGTTTGCACAATCTAAAGCAACCTTTAACCCATTTAAATTAAAAGGTATGGTATTTTTTGCAAATTCTATATAATCATCTAATGCTCCAACTTCTATTATTTCTCTTCCTAATTCTGTTCCCACTGGACTTGGAACACCTTCAAAATCACTTTCAATAACTCTTTGAATTTCATCTTCTAATTCATCAGATAACTTATATCCCTTATCATCAAAAAACTTTATTCCATTATATTCAACAGGATTATGTGATGCTGAAATCATTACCCCTGCGTCTGCTCCATATTCTCTAGTTAAATGTGCTACTGCCGGTGTTGGTACTACGCCTAAAACAACTGCTTCTGCTCCTACTGATAGTATCCCTGCAACTAAAGCTGCTTCTAACATATCCCCTGATATTCTTGTATCTTTACCTACTAATATCTTTGGTTTATGTGCACCCTCAGTTAAAACATATGCACCAGCTCTCCCTAAATTATAAGCTAGCCTTGCATCTAATTCAGTATTTGCAATACCTCTCACTCCGTCTGTTCCAAACATTCTACTCATAATTTACCTCTTTTCATTAAAAGTACTCTAATTTCTTAAGTTTCTATAATTTAGTATAATCATTGGCCTCAATATTGGCAACACTATTCCTCGTCTTTTCCTATTCTTTCAAGTAATAAACTATAGCCATCACTACCATAATTTAAACATCTATTTACTCTACTTATAGTGGCAGTACTTGCTCCTGTTATTTCAACTATCTCTGTATATGTCTTTTTTTCATTTAATAGCTTAGCCACATGCATTCTTTGTGCTAAGGATTTTATTTCATTTATGGTTGCAACATCTTCAAAAAAATTATAACACTCTTCTAAATTTTCAAGTTTGAGTATAGCTTCAAAAAACAAATCCATCTCTTTACTTTTTATCTTTGAGTTTATTTCACTCATTTTATTCACTCCTTAGAATAATATCCTAGTTAATTATACTCTAAGCTTTCACAATTCACAACTTCATATAGTTAAAGCAGGGTTTATTTTACACTTCTGTATTTCTATTACCCTCTGGATTAGATAGAGCGTTTAATCCTTCTAGCCTTAAGTCTTGATAAATATTCATTGTTGGTAATAACCATACCTCTCCTGTTCCACTATATACATTCAATAAACCTTCACCATTAGTAACGCTTCCTATTAAAGAAGATGATTTTTCTACAGTAAACTTAACATTACTAGTTCTTAATACAGCGAAGTTACCATCTACCTTTAATGTATCATTAAATAATTTACATTTAAAAATTTCTGACTCCGGTACAGGAATCTCTAATACAACTATTCCACTTCCAGAAATACTTGTTTGATATATACCTTCATTTCCGAATAACATTGAGGAAACACTTTTTTGCATGACTGCCCCAACTTCAACATCTTCTTCGCAAGCATAAAATAATCCATCATCAACTATAATTTCTTCATCTTCTAATTCTATTAAGGCAAAATGTCCAAATGACGGTTCTAAAAATATTTCACCTGTTCCTTCATAGCTTGGTTTAAACATTGTTTCACCTGTCAACTTACTATTTAAAAATTTCTTTCCTAAGCCAACCATTCCACCAGTTTTAGTTTTTACTTCTATTTCACCTTTCATATAGCTTAATGCTCCTGATTCAAGCTTTACTGAGCTATCCTCAAGAATAATTCTAACTTGTCTTAACTTTATTCCACTGTCATTCATTATTTGTAATCCAAGAGCTGTTCCAACATCTGTTGCTCCCTCTAAACAATCAAATTCTAAAACCTGAAACTTCGAATCATTTATCATTTCTGATAACATAGTTAATTTGTTTTGAATGTTCATAGACGTTCTCATAAACTCACCTCTATATTTTTTATCTTAATTTTATCACAATTTTATTTATCTCTCCAAAATTATTCAAAACCTCATTTCTACTATAACTTCTTAAGTTCTTAAGTTCTTAAGTTCTTAACTTTTTAAATTCTTAAAAATAAAAAGAAGCTCGTTTAAAACAAGCTTCTTCTATAATAAATAATTTATTTTAGTAAATCTTCGCCTCTTCTTCGCCACTAAGAACTCTTATAGCTCCCTGTGCTAAAGCAAGTAATTCATCTTCACCTGGATAAATTGTTATTCCGGCTATCCATCCAGCTCTTTTCTTTATAGATTCAGTAACTACTGAAGAATATGCTATTCCTCCTGTTAAAACTATTTGATCAACCTTACCTTCTAAAACAGTTGCCATAGCTCCAATATCTTTTCCAACTTGATAAATAAATGCACTAAATAGCTTCTTTGCTTCTTCACTGCCTTCATCCATCATTTTTAATACATCTCTCATATCGTTAGTGTTAGCATATGCATTTAATCCACCATTACCAACTAACTTGCTATAAACTTCTTTTTCAGTATACTTACCACTAAAACAAAGCTTAACTAAATCCCCAGCTGGTACTGTACCTGCTCTTTCTGGAGAAAAAGCTCCTTCTCCATCTAATGCATTATTTACATCTACAACTCTACCATGGTTATGAGCTCCAACAGAAACTCCTCCCCCCATGTGTACAACTATAAGATTTAGATTTTCATATCCTTTTCCACTTTCTTTTCCATATCTCTTTGCTACAGCTTTTTGATTTAAAGCATGGAATTTTGACTTTCTTGGTAGCTCTGGAACACCTGAATATCTTGCTATATCTTCTAATTCATCAACAACAACTGGATCAACTATAAACGCTGGTACTCCTATTTCTTTTGCTATTTCATTAGATAATATTCCACCTAAATTGGAAGCATGTTGTCCTTGAACTCCAACTTTTAAGTCTTCTAATAATTCTTCAGTTACAGCATAAGTCCCACCTGGAATTGGCTTAAGCATTCCACCTCTACCTACTACTGCATCTAAAGTCTTTATATCAAAGTTCTTTTCCTTTAGAACATTTAAAATAACTTCTTTTCTAAACCCTCTTTGCGCATATATACTATCATATTTTGCTATTTCTTCTGTTGAATGTCTAAGAGTTTCTTCAAATAACTCCTTTTCATCTTCATACACTCCAATTTTAGTTGAAGTTGATCCTGGATTTATAATTAATAATTTATATGACATACCATAACCTCCATTAATCCCTTAATTATTTAATAGATTCAGCTACAACAGCTGCTAAAGCTATTGAGTTAACCTTTGTTTCAAAGCTATCTGCTCTTGAAGTTAATATAACTGGTGCTGAAGTACCAACAAGTATTCCACCATTTCTGCTCTTAGATGTATAAGTTAAAGTTTTATACATTACATTTGCAGTTTCTATATTAGGAAGCATTATAACATCAGCTTTTCCTGCAACTGGTCCTGTTATTCCTTTATGATGAGCAGCTTCTTCTGATAATGCATTATCTAACGCTAATGGTCCATCTACTACACATCCCTTTATTTGTCCTCTATCATTCATCTTTGATAATAATGAAGCATCTATTGTAGCTGGCATATCTGGATTTACCACTTCAACTGCACAAACTGGAGCTACCTTTGGACATTCTATTCCACATGCATGTGCAACACTTACAGAGTTTTGTACTATTTGTACCTTAGCCTTTAAATCAGGATAAGTATTAAATGCAGCATCAGTTAAGAATATTAACCTATCAAATCCTTCAATTTCAAACACTGATACATGAGACATTACCTTTCCTGTTCTTAACCCAACTTCTTTATTTAAAACACTTCTTAAAAAAGTAGCTGTATCTACTAATCCCTTCATTACCATATCAGCTCTACCACTAGATACTAATTGGATTGCAAATAATGCAGCTTTTTTTACATCTGGTTCATGAATAACTTCAAATTGAGTTATATCCATTCCTATTGAATCAGCTATTTCTTTAATCTTGTTTTTATCTCCTACTAAAATGGCATCAGCGATTCCTTTTTCCTTAGCAGCTTTGATAGCTTCTAATACTGGTTCATCTTGCGCTACTGCGACAGAAACTTTTTTCCTTTTACACTCTTTTACCCTTGATAATAAATCATCAAAATTCTTACTCATTTTATGCACCTCTTATACTTTTTATCTATATTTTTAATTGTCTATAAGTTAAACAACACAAAACTATGTTAAATTTATAACACTCAAAGTTATATTTGCCCATAGATATTACTTCCATTGTAACAAAAAATATCCTGAAAACCAAAGTTTTCAGAATATTTCATTAAATTTCTTTATATTTACCTATAATTTTCTCAGCAACCTTAATTCCATCTACTGCAGCCGATATTATTCCTCCTGCAAAACCTGCTCCTTCTCCACAAGGATATAATCCTGATGTATTTATACTTTCTAAATTCTCATTTCTTGACACTCTTACAGGAGCTGATGTTCTAGTCTCTATACCCGTAAGCACTGCATCACTCATTCCATAGCCTTTTATTCTAGTATCAAATTTAGCTATACCATCTTTTATAGAATCAATTACATAATTAGGCAAACATTCTCTTAAATCCCTAAATTCAAATCCTGGTTTATATGATGGTGTTACACGACCTATTTTTTTACTTACTTCATCCTTCATAAAGTCTCCAACTAGCTGAACTGGTGCCTTGTAACCACCGCCTCCTAAATTATATGCTAAACTTTCATAATGCCTTTGAAACTCCATCCCCTTAAGTGGTGAACTACCTTCAAAATCATCAGGTCCAACAGTTACAACCAATGCAGAATTTGCATTTTCTAAATCTCTTGCATGATAACTCATTCCATTGGAAACTAGCCTATTCTCTTCTGAAGCAGCCGCTACAACAACTCCTCCAGGACACATACAGAAAGAATATATTCCTCTTCCTGTTTTTTCACTTTGATAAGCCAACCTATAATCTGCTGCCTTTAATCTAGGATGACCAGCATACTTACCATACTGACTTTCATCAATCATCTTTTGTGGGTGTTCAATTCTTACACCTACTGCAAAAGCTTTAGGCTGCATAAAAACTCCTTCTCTAAATAACATTTCATATGTATCCCTTGAACTATGTCCTATTGCTAAAATTAATGCTTCACAAGGAATCTCTTCACCATTTACAATTATGCTCTTTAACTTTCCACCCTTGATATTTACCTTTTCTAATTTTGAGTTAAATCTAACTTCTCCACCTAACCTAATAATTTCTTTTCTTATATTTTTAACTACTCCTTTTAATAAGTCTGTACCTACATGTGGCTTCCCAGAATATATTATTTCATCTGGTGCTCCCGCTTTCACTAGTTCTTCTAAAACATATCCGCATCTATTGTCTTTTATTCTCGTAGTAAGTTTACCATCTGAAAAGGCTCCTGCTCCACCTTCTCCAAACTGTACATTTGATTCTAGATTTAGCTTACAATTCCCCATCCAAAATTCCTCTACAGTTCTTGTTCTAGAATCTACATCTTCCCCTCTTTCAATTACAATAGGATTATATCCGTATTGGGCCAGTCTTAATGCAGAAAATATACCAGCTGGTCCAAACCCAACTACTACAGGTCTATGCTCTAATACTAAACTTCCTGACTCTACCTTAATTTCTTCTATGTTATCTTCAATCTTTATATCCTTATCTTTTAGTTTAGATACTATTCTCTTTTCTCCATTACAACTTATATCTATGGAATAATTGAATTTTATATTGTCTTTTTTACGAGCATCAATACTTTCCTTTATAATCTTAAACTCAAAAATATCTGATTCATTTATTCTAAGTTTTTTAGCTACTTTTCCCTTTAATTTTTCTAATGGTTCTTCTATATTTAAGTTTACATTATTAATTCTAATTGTCATATTCTCACCTTTTCTTGTTAGATATCTTTTATTTCCTACTATAACAAAAAAAAAGTGGCTACGCCACTTTTTTAATTGGAAGAATTCATAGTTTTTACTGCAATGTCGTTATAACTACCGTAACCTTTCCACTATTTGTTTTTATAGATACATCCTGTCTATCAATGCCAACTAAAGTTGCTTTCCACTCAATATCATGATTACCTTCAACTAAACCGCTAACACTTGCTTCAACTTTAATATTATCAGACTTTATTGATGCTAAAGCTTCTTTTGTCCCTTCTAATAACACCTTTACTGTATTAGGTGTATACTCATGATTTGCATCAACTCCAATGTAATCCACCTTAACATCAAAACTTTTAGTTACTGGAGTCTCATCCTTTATCTTTAAGCTAACAGTTACATACTGCTCATCTAAACTTAATGTTATTCCCTCTGGTATTGATAACTTCAAGTTTACATCCTTACTAGATACTATATCTGATAGATTTAACGGTTCTGTTTCTATATATTTGATATTTTCAACATCTTTAGGATCACCAATAATACTTACTTTACTCTTTGATAATGTTTCCTTCTCTATACTTAATCCATTTTTTAATGAACCAGTATATTTAACTTTTATAGGAACCTCCGTTCCCTTTCCTACCTGCATTTTTAATGTTCCTTTTGACCTATCTAAACTTACACCTTTTACCACAGTTCCTTCACTATCTATAGGAATCAACTCATATTCACTTTCAAAGTCTTCCGATATATCTTTTTTCTCTCCAATTAAGGCTACTGATTCTACCTTTGAAACTGCACTTTCAGGACCATAAATCTTAACACTTTGTGGTGTAAATTCTACAGCTCTTTCTACGAAACCCTCCTCAAAAAATGTATCTACTTTAGATACAATATTAACATACTTTTCTGTATACTCCTCTACATTAATTTTTATTGATAACACTCCCGTATTCATTACATTTACATCTTGCGGATAATTAACTACTCTTACTGGAACATTATTTTCACCCTTTTTTAATACATAAGTTCCTAAATCAGCTGTTACTTTAAAATCAGCTATCTTAGCAGAATAAACCGCATTAGCAGGTCCCTCTACTCTTAAATTTACAGTAAAGTTTTGATTGGGAGATAATGCTAAATTAGATTCCCTTAGCACCTCTGAATTAATTATATCTACAGGTATATCTTTTATTTCTGAAGATTTATTAGGATTTTCTATGCTAGTTACATAAAGCCATAGACAAAAAGCTAATAAAACGCAAACTAATTGTACTACGCCTCTTTTTTCATTCCCTTTATCCATGTTTTCACCTTCTCTCCAGCACTTTTTACTCTCTTAGCATCTCTATTCTCCATTATTTTTAAAAGTATAGTTTTTAATTTTTCCTTATCATAATTTCTAGTGAGCCTACCGTTAACAGCTAATGAAATTACTCCGGTTTCTTCAGATACTACTATAACTAATGCATCTGAATTCTCCGATAACCCCATTGCAGCTCTATGTCTAGTTCCAAGCTTCTTATTTATGCTATTATTATTTGTTAACGGTAAAACACACCCTGAAGCATGAATTCTATTTCTCCTAATTATTGTTGCTCCATCATGCAATGGAGTATTTACTACAAATATATTTTCTAAAAGATTTGCACTAACCTGTGCATCTATAACAGTTCCTGAAGATATAATTTCTCCTAAACCAGTTCCTTGCTCTATAGCTATTAATGCTCCAGTCTTAGTAGCCGCAAGATTTTCCACAGCTGTTACTATCTCATTTACTACTTCGTTTCTATATTCAATAGGCTGACCATAATGTATATCTTCAAATGTACTCCTACCTAAATGTTCTAATACTCTTCTAATTTCAGGTTGAAATATTATAATCATAGCTAAAACACCAATAGTCAATGTTTTGTTTAATATAAAGTTTAATGTATCCAATCTTAAAAATAAGCTTATTGGAATAAGAAGAAATATGAATACAGTACCTTTTAATAATTGCTCTGCTCTTGTTTCCTTTATCAACATATATCCCTTATAAAAAATAAAAGATACAACTAGTATATCTAAAATAGACCAAATGGTAATATTTTTAACCGTATTAATTATTAATGTTCCTATTTCATTCATTGGTCTCACCCCTCTTCTTAATTACTATTTAAATTATACACTAATTTACTAATTCTTAATATAATCGAGATTACAAAATTATGAATTTTTTTAATTAATCATACTATTTTACATAAATAAATAATATAAATCTTATATAAAGCATTTATATCCGTAAAAGGAGGGATAAAAAAATATGAAACTAGATGAACTTAACATCAATAAAAAATATATTATTGCAATCATATGTATAATTCTACTTCCAATTGTTATATTATGTGTCGTTAAGTTAACGCCAAGTAATAGAAATATATCTAAACTAAATAACATAGGGAATAAAATAGAATCTTGCAATAAAAAATTAAAAGACTGTTTAGATGATAATGGTATAAATTCTGATACCACAAAAGAGACATTAACTAATGAATTAATAGAATTATCAAATATCCAAGCCACTTTAGATTCAACTAATGTGTTAGACCAAAATAAAGAATTAAAAACAAAATTATCTGAAACACTTGAATATAATATAAATCTATATCAATTAACATTATCAATTATAAAAAATCCTAATTCTACTGAAATATTGCAAACATACAATGAATATACCCAAACATATGAATTACTTAAAAATAATTATGATACACTACATTTATTAGGACTAGATATAGAATTTCCTTCAGAAGCAGATGAATTTTTTACAACATCCACTACTTTTATTAATACATTAATAAAACTCAATAGAGAAAATGATATAAAAGTAAGTCAAAAAAGTACTTATATACTAAATCTTGAAGAGTGCATAGAAGTTCTAAACTCTATTAACGAAGATTTACGTCCTGCTCTAAATAAAATTAAAGAAGATGGTCGTTCTCTTGATACCCTACTTAAAGACGTAAAGGATAAGAGAAGTAAATTTAATGAATTAAAAAGCAAAACCTATTCATTTAGTATTCCTGAGAACGGAAATGAATGTTATCAAGTACTTCAAGACACATTAAACTACTATGAACTATATATAACTTCTCTTGAACATTCCATAGTGATAGAAAAGACATCTACTGAAAAAGATAATGACGATAATATAGGTATAAACTATGAAAATAGTTTTGAAAAATATGAAGACTTTACCGACAGTTTAAAAGACTTAAAATCTGAGTTGGATAATTTTAATAATAAATAAGTATAAATAATCTTCTTTTGGCAATACTAACACTTGACTGGGTTAGAAAAAGGAGGTTATTTATGAAAAAATTCATATGCCAATTTACTCTTTGCTTAGCTCTTCTCAGTTTGTTTTGCTCAGCAATACCAGCTAAGGCAATAGTAACAGGCAATACTTCTAGTTATGATATTACACTAGAAGAAATTAATAAAGTAAATAAATTAAATAATATAAATACAGAAGAAACAGTAGAAGTTTTCAATCATGGTCAGGAAAAGATATATATAACACAAGATGATATAGATTTGATGGCTAAGCTCGTTTATGCAGAAAGTAGAGGGGAACCTTTTGAAGGAAAAGTAGCTGTAGCATCTGTTGTGCTAAACAGATTACTTAATCCAGGCTTTCCAAATAGTATTAAAGGTGTTATATTTCAAACTAATGCATTCTCTTGCGTTAGAGATAGAGATATTAAAGCTAATCCAGATCAAAGTTGTTATGATGCTGTCTATGAAGCTATTAATGGTAAGGATCCAACAAATGAAGCTCTTTACTTCTATAATCCTGCCATAGCTACCTGTTCATGGATGAAACAAACGCAAAAAAAAGATACCAAATCAATTGGTAATCACGTATTTTTCAAATGTTAAAAAGAGGGTTTTTATAACCCTCTTTTCTTATTCAAAAATACCTTTTTTAATTATTCTTCCCTCTCCTATTAACGCTTCGCCTTTTGCATATACATCTGTAATTGATAAATCCTCCTTATCAACTAGCACAAAATCAGCATCTTTCCTTGATATAATTCTACCTTTATTACCTAATCGTAATAAATCAGCTACATTTGATGTAATAACTCTCACTGCTATTTCTATAGGAACATTTTGTTCTTGTATTGCTCTTTTAACTTCATTATATAAGCTACTTACAGAACAAATTCCTAATCCAATTAATTTTCCATTCTCATCAAATTTAGGCATACTACCATTTCCATCTGATGTAAATGTAATATTATTCATATTTATACCTGTATCCAAGGCTCTTTTTAATCCTTCACTAGCTGATAATTCTCCTTCTTCTAAAAAATTAGGATCTGAACTTGTAGTTAAGTCTATATATCCACCTTGCTTTACTAACTCTATTCCTTGTTCAAATAACTCAGTATTCCTATTAATATGAGTAGGCATTAATTGCGTAGTTGGAATTTCTGTTTCCTTCAACACTCTAAATATCATATCTAGTTTACGTCTTCCACTACCTACATGAATATTAACAACTCCAGCTTTTCCTGATAGTAAGCCAGCTACTCTAGCTTGTGCAATGACATCTAAAAATTGTTCATAGGTAGGTTGTGAACTTCTATTGTCTGATATAGCAATTTCGCCAACTCCTATATACTTATCTATCATCATCAAATCTTCTTTTATGCTTTCAGTAACTGTTTTAACAGGAATTGAGTAAGAACCTGTATAACAATAGGTTGTAATTCCTTCTACATCAAGTGATTTTGCTTTAGCTACTAAAGCTTTTCCATCCCTACATACATTGTCTGTCCCTAAACATCCTACTGCTGTAGTAATTCCTGCCTTAGTTAAATCTGTAAACTTAATTTCTGGTGTCCTTGATGAGAATCCACTTTCTCCCCCTCCACCTAATATATGTACATGAGCATCTATAAATCCAGGAAACATCAGTTTACCTTTTCCTTCAATTACTTTTATCTCTACAAAATCACTCGGTATATTTATTTCATCATATATTCCTTCAAACTTGTTTCCTACCACAACTACATTCTTCTTACCTAAATATTCAGGAGAATATACTTCTACATCCCTTATTACAGTTATCACAAAGACACATCCCTTCTAATTAAGCTCTAAGATATTCTGTATATTTTTATTATAATAAATAGATTCTGAGTAGCTCTTTTTTAACTTCTTTGCATAGTAAATACTTTTATTAATATCTTTTTCCTTGTACATTAACGCTAATTTATACAATACTTCTTCAATATATTCTCCTTTAGAAAATAACTTCTCGTATTCTTCATAAAACTTTATTGATTCATCAAAATCATTTAACTTTTCTTCAATTACCGCATTAAAAAACAAGATATGTGGATATAGATAATTTTCTTTTCCATATATGTAAGCTAAATTCATATCACTTTTTGCACTCTCATATTTTTTATTATTATAAGATTCCATTCCTCTTTTGTATAAGTAATCAACACCATTAGCTTCTAAGGCTTCTTTGCTCTTATAATAAAATACTTGTTCTTCTTTGCTTAAATCCTCTACCCTAACTTTACTGATTATATTATGTAATTCTAGATATTTTTTTTCATTTATATATGTATCTATTTTGCTAAAGTCTATAGAACTCTCTTCTTTATTATCCTCTTTTTCAACTTCTTCATTCATATTATTATCATTAAAATACTGCTTGTCTATATTTTCCTTCTGTTTTACAGAATATATATATAAATTGCTTATTAAAGGTACAGCAATAATTATTAATATAATTCCTATACAAACTACAACCTTCTTCAAATCTAATAAATTATTTGCCACATTCACTTTTTCATTACTATATGACTCTATACTTCTTTTTATATTATTTGCCTCATTATTAAATCTATCTATTTCTAGAGCCTTTATTAAATAAAATGAACTTAATGCATACTCACACTTTTTTAAATAGCACTTTGCTAAAGAGAGATTTACATTTAATGAATTAAAATCACTTTCCCTACACTTCATAAAACTCTCTATAGCTTCATCTATTTCTAATCTATCTAAATGTTTTTCTCCTTTATTAAATAATTCAATTCTACTATAATCAGCTTTGCTATCTTGAATATAGTTTTTGGCAATTTTATCATCATTAAAATCCGAATTAATCTTCCAAGTAGCAACTGCCTCATCTAAATTTCCTTTTAAATATAATAAAAGACCTTTTAAATTCAATGCAGCAGAATTCCTTAAATTTAAACTTATTGCCTCTTCACACTTTAATAATGCTTTCTCAATCTTTCCTTCTTCATAATATTTAATTGCCTTTGAATATAATTTATTCTTATTCTTTTGTTTCATTTAAATAATCCCCCACAATATAATTCCTAATAAACCCGCTATTACTATAGTAAGTATAGGATGAATCTTTTTAGATAATAAACAGACTCCTACAATCAGAGTAACTATAATAGATTTCACATCTACATATGCATCTCTAGCTAAAGATATAAATGCATTTATTATTAATGCAATAAGAACAGGTCGCATTCCCAAAAGTGCTGCCTTTAAATATTTAGATTCTTTAAACTTATCTATAGCCTTAGATGCAATAGATACAAGTATAAAAGAAATCACCGTTATCCCTAATGTAGCAAAAACACTTCCCACTATTCCATTAACTTTATATCCTACAAAAGTTGCTGAATTAACTGAAATTGGTCCTGGTGTCATTTGAGATATCCCTATTATATCTACAAATTCGCTGCTGCTTAACCACTGATGCTTTTCAATAATTTCTTTTTGCATAAATGGTATCATTGCATATCCACCGCCAAAGCTAAATAAACCTACCTTAAAGAATGTGAATAATAATTTTAATAGGGTCTCCATTATTTCACCTTCTCTCTAAGAAATAGAATACCATAAATAGCTGAACAAATAATAACTATAACAGGATGAATATCAAATACTACTAATGCAATTAAAGCTATAATTCCAACCATTAAATTAGATATATTTTTATTTACACCTTTCAACAAGCTTACTACACCAGCTAAAACTAACATAGGTACTGCAGCTGTAATCCCCTTAAATATTAAATTTACATAGTAATTATCCCTAAATTGCATAAATACTGTAGCTACACATAATATTATTATAAAGGATGGTAAAGTTACTCCTAATATTGCAATTATACCGCCAATCATACCTCCTAATTTATATCCTATAAATGTTGAACAATTAATTGCTAATGCACCTGGAAAGCTCTGAGATATGACTAATATATCCATAAACTCTTCTTTTTCTATCCACCTATTCTTATTAACAACCTCTTCTTCAATAAGCGGAATCATGGCATATCCACCGCCAAATGTAAATGCTCCAATCTTAAAAAAGGAAAAGAACATCTTTAATAACTTTTCCATATTGCTATATAATCTCCTTATTTTTCAACTTATATTCTATCACATAAATATTGTGTGCTTATAATAGATTTTATATTTATATTTTATAAAATAAAAGGTGTTGCTATTCGGCAACACCTTTATTCTAAAACTAAATATCCTCATAACTTAATTTTTCTATATGTAATATGAATTCTAAGCATTTTCTACTTCACTAATTGTAGGATAACTTTGCAAAAAAGTACTCGCATATGCGAGTACTTTTATATTATTCTTGATCTAATATTATCTTTTTAGCATTTAAAATTGATGTAGCACTCATTGAGAACTCATCTAATCCATATTCTACTAATGTTGGAATAGCAGCTTCATCTCCTGCCATTTCTCCACACATTCCTACCCACTTACCATGCTTATGAGCACCATCGATAGTCATCTTTATTAATCTTAATACTGCTGGATGCATTGGGTTGTATAGGTATGATACCTTTTCACTCATTCTGTCAGCAGCTAATGTATATTGTATTAAGTCATTTGTTCCTATTGAGAAGAAATCAACATGCTTAGCTAATTCGTCAGCATATACTGCCGCAGCTGGGATTTCAACCATGATACCCCATTGGATTGAATCTGAGTATTCTTTTCCTTCTGCTCTTAATTCAGCCTTACATTCTTCAACAACAGCCTTAGCATTTTGGAATTCTTCTAATCCAGAGATCATTGGGAACATTACACATAAGTTTCCATAAACAGACGCTCTTAATAATGCTCTTAATTGAACCTTGAATATTTCTTTTCTATCTAAGCAAAGTCTTATTGCTCTGTATCCTAAGAATGGGTTCATTTCTTCTGGTAATGGTAAGTATGGTAATGTTTTATCTCCACCGATATCTAATGTTCTGATAACAACTTGTTTACCTTCCATTTTTTCAAGAACGAACTTGTAGCTTTCATATTGTTCTTCTTCAGTTGGAGCATTGTCTCTATCCATATATAAGAACTCAGTTCTGAATAGACCAACACCGTCTCCACCATTAGCAATAACACCTAGAACATCTTCTGGTTGACCTATATTTCCACAAACTTCTACTCTCTTACCTGACTTAGTAGTAGTCTTAACATCTATTAACTTCTTTAATTCTTCTTGTTCTGCTTTAAACTTTTCTTTCTTAACTTCGTATTCAGCTATTACATCTTCTGATGGATTTATTATTACATCACCTGTAATACCATCTACTATTATCTTATCTCCAGTTTTAACAGCTGAAGTAATATCTCCTAGTCCTAAAACTGCTGGAATTTCTAATGTTCTTGCCATAATAGCAGCATGAGAAGTTCTTCCACCTATGTTTGTAATGAAACCTACAACTTTACTTCTATCTAATTGAGCAGTGTCTGATGGAGTTAAATCATGAGCAACTACTACAGTATTAGCTTCAGTTATAGCAAACGCATCTGCACCCTTACCAGCTAAGTTAGCAATTATTCTCTTAGATACATCTTTAATATCAGCAGCTCTTTCTCTCATATATGCATCTTCCATTGATTCAAATATTGATACAAACATATTAGTAACATTGTCTACAGCTTTCATAGCATTTATACTATTTGACTCAATCTCCATAGACATAGCCCCTGTGAATTCTGGGTCATCTAATAATGTTATATGAGCCTCAAATACAGCAGCCTTTTCTTCTCCCATTTCTGCAGCAGCTTTTTCTTTAATCTTTTCTAATTGAGCTCTTGAAGCATCTAAAGATTTTTGTAAAGCTTCTTTTTCAGCAGCCACATCTGTAACTTTTTGATCTGTTATAACTATTTCTTCATGTTCTTGTAAAAATACAGTTCCTATTGCATAACCTTTTGAAGCAGCAATACCTTTTTTCATAATTAATGATCCTCCTCAAACTATATATTCCACTAATTTAACCATCTCAAAACTCTTATTTAAATAAATTAATACCCTATAGTAAACCTTTTACATTATAAATGCAACTATCAATTATTATAACATATTTTCAAAACATGTTAACACCTATTATTTAATTTCTTTCTTTTTTAACATTTTGTATCAAAACTTTTATACAATTAAAATTCACTCTAATAACAGCCTTTACAAATCATCTATCAGAGTGGCAGCTTTTGCATACGCTGTAGATTTTGCTTCAAAAAAGTCTGTTTTAACCGAATTAGCATCTGCTAATATATCTACCCACGATGCAGGATTTTTATCATACCCATCATATATTTTAGGTAATCCTATAGCGTTTAACCTCAAATTTCCTAAATACTTAATATAGTCTTCTATCAATTTTTTATTTATTCCTTGTATGTTATCACCTATTACATAATGTCCCCAAGCAATCTCATTTTTAACACCATTCTTCATCATATCTACTAATTCTTTTTTTAACTCCTCATTAAATAACTCTGGTTCTTCTTTCTGAAGTTCTTTAATTATATTTCTAAATAGCCACAAATGAGTATTCTCATCTCTATTTATATATCTAATTTCCTGTGCAGATCCAGGCATCTTACCATTTCTCTCTAAATTATAAAAGAACATAAATCCAGAGTAGAAGTATATTCCTTCTAATATATAATTAGCCATAATTGTCTTTACTAAGTTATACTTATTAGGCTCTCTTAGAAAATTATTATATAGTTCTCCTATAAACTTATTTCTTTCTAATAATATTGTATCATCCTTCCACTGATACAATATTTCATTTCTCTTCTCTGGAGAACATATTGTATCTAACATGTAACTATAACTTTGTGAATGAACAGCTTCTTGGAATGCTTGAATTGTTAAACACAGGTTAACTTCACTTGCTGTAACATAGTTTGATATATTGCTCAAATTTGCAGTTTGAATTGAATCTAAAAATATTAAAAATGATAATATTTTATCGTATGCACTTCTCTCTGCCTCATTCAATTTAAAATAATCCTTTAAATCTTGTGATAAGTTAATTTCTTCTGGTATCCAAAAATTGTTCATAGCTTGCCTATACCAATCACTAACCCATCCATACTTCATATTATTAAAGTCATTTAAATTTGTGGTATTACCATTAATCATTCTCTTTTTACTAACTTCAATATCCCCAAATTCATTAAACAACGGTTTTCTATTTATCTCCATAACTTTCACCCTCTAAATATTTTTATGCTGAACAACTTTCACAATCACTTACCGTTAAGGATTTACTTCTTACATAGTAAATTGATTTAACTCCACATTTATTAGCTTCAACATAAAGATTCATTATACCCCTCATTGTATAATTTGTTGTTATATATAAATTGAACGATTGTCCTTGATCTATATGTCTTTGCCTTATTCCATTTATTTTAACGCACCATTCTTGATCTATATTATAGGCAGAATTATAGTACCAATAATTATCATCACATAACTGTGGTGCAGTTTTAGGCACTATGCTTCCCTTCTTCTCTTCTAAAAAGAACCTAGACATTATAGGGTCTACGCCTTCACTTGTACCAGCAATTGTAGCTGTAGAACCATTTGGAGCCACTGCCATAATATATCCATTTCTTATCCCATACTTATTAATCTCTTCTTCTAAAGAATTCCATTCATCAGAATCATATCTTCTTAAAGAAAAATAATCTCCGTTTTGCCAATCTGAGCCTTCAAATTCTGAATATCTTCCCTTTTCTTTAGCTATCTTCATACTTGCCTTAATTGCATAATAATTTATTTTCTCATATACCTTATCAGCAAAATCTAAATGTTGATCTGATGTCCAATGAATTCTATTATTTACAAGCATATGATGATATCCACTTGTTCCTAAGCCTATAGCTCTATACTTTTTATTAGTAATATCAGCAAAAGGTACAGAATAATAATTTAAATCTATAACATTGTCCATTGCTCTAATTTGAGTTTCTACTACATAATCTAACTCCTTATCATTAAGCACATCTACATTTCCTAGAACTATAGAAGATAAATTGCACACTACAAAATCTCCTGATCTAGTTCTTTCTACAACAATTTTATCTCCATTTTCGTCAACTATCTCTGATTTCCTTATTTCCATAGGACTCATATTTTGCATTATTTCTGTGCATAAATTAGATGAATATATCATCCCCTTATGCTTGTTAGGATTCATCCTATTTACAGTATCTCTATAAAATGCAAATGGTGTTCCCGTTTCTGCCGCACTCTTAATTATTAACCTTACTATATCTTTTACAGACATTACTCTCTTTTCTATTCTGCAATCATTAACACAATCATAGTATCTTTCTTCCCACTCTTCTCCATAGAAATCCTCTAATGAATATCCTTTTACAGTTCTTATTTCATGTGGGCACATCATGTACCAATTAGCATCAATATCAGTTTCTGCTAATCTCCAAAATAATTCTGGATAACATAATCCTGGGAAAATATCGTGTGCTTTCTTTCTATCATCACCATTATTTGTTCTTAATTGAAGAAATTCAGGCAAATCCTTATGCCATGCATCTAACCAAATAGCTACTGACCCATTTCTAACGCCTAGTTGGTCTACTGCTATAGCTGTATCATTAAATAGTTTTATCCAAGGTATTATTCCTCCTGATGCTCCCTTAAAGCCTCTTATAGCAGAGCCTAACGCTCTTACCTTACCTATATATATGCCCATACCACCACCAAACTTTGATACCTCTGCAAAATTATCAAGAGATTTATATATCCCCTTCAAGCTATCATCCACAGTATCAATAAAACATGAACTTAATTGATAGAAAGGTTTTCTTGCATTTGACATAGTTGGAGTTGCCATAGTTGCTTTTAATGAACTTAATACATCATAAAACCTTATAGCCCAATTCACTCTATTCTCTTTCTTTTCAGGAATAGCTAAATGCATAGCAATTCCCATAAACATTTGTTGAGGTAATTCAACAACCTCTCTATCATAGTTATGAACAAGATATCTCTTACTTAATAAACTTATTCCACTATAGGTAAATAAAAAATCTCTTTCAGGCTTTATGACATTCTCTAATTCTTTAACTTCCTCTTCTGTGTAATTTTCCAATATATATTTTCCGTATAACCCTTGCTCAGTTAACTCCTCAATAAATTTATACAAGCCTGAATATAATCCTGACTTACTATCTCTTCCCCTTATTTTTTTCACTTCCTCATAAAGCTTAAGAGTATATAACCTAGCTGAAACATACTGCCACTTTGGTTCCATCTCCGTAGTTAACTCTAACGATACTTGAATGATACATTCCATAAGCTGTTTATCATCCATCTTAGGTATTATAATATGCTCCAAAGCTTCTTTCAACCTATCTAGGGTATATATTCCCTCATTATCTTTAATTGCTAAAAGCCCTTCTCTACATAACTTCTCTATCTTTTCCAACTTGACTCCTCCACTATATATAGTATTTTTTTCAACCATTCACTAATTCCAGTACAATATATAGTACATTATAATTTTTATAAATAAGTATGTAAAATTCTATATACTCCTTTTCTGGTTAAAAATTATATCTTTTTATTATTTTACTCCATATTACTTCACTTATCTGTAATAGTTATTAATAGATAAAATCTATTACTTAGAGAATAAAAAATAGACCTAGACTTATCCTAGATCTACTTCATTCTCTTTATTTAAAGGTAGATATATAAATATTTTAAACATATCTCCCTCTCTTGTTATATATACTTTTCCATCATGTAATTCAATTATACTTTTAGTTATAGCTAATCCTAGCCCTGACCCCTCTATTCTAGAATTTCTAGAAGAATCTCCTCTTGCAAATCTTTCAAAAATCTCCTTATTATCAAAATTCATTTCATAATTAGATATATTCTTAAAAGAAAGAACAATATATCCATCTTTTTCTATAATATCTACATATACTCTAGTCCCCTCTAATGAATACTTCATGGCATTTATTATGATATTCTCTATTGCTCGTGAAATCAACTTTCCATCAAGGTCAATATATACCTCTTCTCTATAGCTATCAACCTTAAATTCTATGCTTTTGCTTTCATAAATATAATAATATTCACCTATTGTTTGATGAATAAGGGAAACTATATCAATATTGTCCTTAAACAATTCCATCTTCCCACTATTAATCTTAGACATCTCAAACAAATCATCGATTAAAACCTTCAGCTTCTTAGCTTTCTTTTCAACAATAGCTAGGTAATCTTCCTTCTCATCTTTAGTTATATCTTGTCTTAAAATATTCACATAATTTATTATGGATGTCAATGGTGTTCTTAAATCATGAGATACATTAGAAATAAGTTCTGTTTTTAATTTTTCATTTTTCAATGCATCTTCTACTGCAATACTATACCCTTCTTTTATTTTACTTATATTGTTAAGTAACTCTCTAACCTCTGGACTACATTGCTCTTTAACTTCATAATTTATATTACCATCGTCAGATCTTTTAATAGCTTCATTCACCTTAATTATCTCAATAGATTTCTTTAATGAATATATTATTCCTATCATAGGCAATAACATTATCAAGAAACTTCCCTTAAATGGATACATAGAAAAAAATTTAGCTAATATATTATTCTCATACCCACCATTTACTGCTAATAAGTATAAATATATTATAAAAAATAGTGATAAGCTGCTAAAAGTTATCATTAACGTCCTTCTAGTTTCCTTATAAGTAACCCCATACTTGAGCACAAATATTACACTTTTTACAAAATTCCCTCTTAATTCAACTTTACCTCTACTTCTTATAAATACAAATATTATTTTTATAAACATGAATATAGCAATAAAAATAATTATGAAGTTTAAAATAGCAATCTTTAAATTATTAATGTTTGTATATCTATTTATGTCTGAATAGTAATATTCCTGAAAGTTTGATAATACACCACTATTATATACTAAGTTCTCTTCGGAAATATTCTCGTTATCACTTATCTTAAGCATTTCACGTCCTTTATACTTACTATATAAATAATCCTGTATATCCTGCTCTGTTAATCCATCGCTTACACTTAATGTCTCACTAAAATCATTCGTTATAATAGAATTATCTCTCTTATCTCGTATAATAAAATATAGCTTACTATCACTTGAATCTATATCACTACCCTCATAGGAGTTATTAATGAAATATGCTTTTAAAACTTCTTCTCTATTTTTGTCATTATAATATAATTCTTCTAATCCAAATGTATTATTATAAATATACTTTTGAAGTCCTTTTACTTCATCTAAAAATGTCTGCTTATAAAATCCTTTAGGATTTATAGTTGCTTGCATAGCTGATAAATTCTTCGAAGAATATCTAGTAAATACATCTTTATATACCTCAACTCCAAAAAATATACAAGTAAGTGCTACTATTAATATTTCAATCATCCATATATGATTGAAATAGCTCTTAATTTTCTTTTTCAATTTTGTAGCCAATACCCCACACCACCTTAATATACTCTGGCTCCTTTGTATTTAATTCTATTTTCTCTCTTATTCTTCTTATATGAACAGTAACTGTATTCTCACTTTTATAAAACGGTTCTTCCCAAACTTTTTCATATATTTCTTTTATTGAAAAAACTCGACCTAAATTTGAAGCCAATAAAAGCAATATTTTATACTCTGTTGCTGTAGCTTTTATCTCTTCTCCTCTTACAGTTATTTTCTTAAGTAAAGTATCTATTTCTAAGTCCTTTACCTTTATAACTGAGCTTTCTTCTATACTCAATGGCTTTTCATACCTTCTTAATTGAGACTTAACCCTCGCTACTAACTCTAAATTGTTAAATGGTTTTGTTATGTAATCATCTGCACCTACATTTAATCCTAAAATTTTATCAGAATCTTCTCCTTTTGCTGATAACATTATTATAGGAATATTCTTACTTTCCCTAATTTTTAAGCATGTCTTTATTCCATCTAATTTAGGCATCATTATATCTAATATAATTAAATGTATTTGTTTGCCCTCTAATATATCTAAAGCCTCTAAACCATCTTCAGCCTTTATTACATTTAACTTTTCTCCTCTAAGATATATTTCAATGGCATCCCTAATTTCTTTTTCATCGTCTACAACCAAAACATTATACACACGAATTGCCCCCTTAAACTTATATATTTAAATTATATCCTATTCTTATTAAATCATATCTTTAATAATCCTTTATTAAGTTTTTATTACTTTCCTTCTTCTATACTATATTCATTATTTTCAAACTGAAAAGTATTGGTTTGCTTATTATCTATCTTAAATTTTGCTATAACAATTATAGCAATAATTATTAGTATAATAAGTAAAATCTTTTTATTTTCCTTGCTCCCTGGTAAATTTATTCTACCCATAACTATCACCTCTATCTATAATTTTACTATAATTTTCACAGTAAAGTGTTTTATTTCTCTTTTTCTTTATATATAATGGACAGGGAGTATAAATCAAATGATTAATTTTTTAATTTAGGGGTTTTTTTATGGAAAATTTAAAAAATAACAAAAGCTTTATTTTAGATGTAATTATTATTTTTATTGGTTGTTTTACAGCATCTTTAGGTATTAACTTATTTTTGAGCCATGCTCAATTATTAAGTGGTGGCGCTACAGGTATTGCACTTATTTTAGAATACATGTGGAATATCTCCTCTGGTATTACTCTTTTTATTTTAAATATTCCACTTTTTATTTTAAGTTATAAAAAATTAAGTAAAGATTTTACTATCTATTCTGCCATAGGTATGGTTTCCTTATCAACGTCACTAATCATTACTAAGCAATTTTCTTCATATATAAAAGTAAATGATATGCTTCTTTACTGTATTTATGGAGGAGTTTTATGCGGAATAGGTTATGGACTTGTTTTTTTACGTAATGGCTCTGCTGGTGGTACAGATATAATAACCATGCTAATTAGAAAAAAATATTCTAATTTTAATATAGGAGCAGTTAACTTTGCTATAAATTTAATAATAGTAACTATAGGAGCTATAATATTTGGTATTCCTAGAGCTTTATACACATTAATATCAATGTTTATTCAAGGTCTTGTATTGGACCAAGTTATAAGAGGTTTCTCAAGCAAAAAGTTAATGATGATACTAACGGAAAAAGAAGAAGAAATTATTAAATACATAATAGCTGATATGCATAGGGGAGTTACTACTCTTCCTGCAAGGGGAGAGTTTACAGATCAAGACAAGAGAATGTTATACTGTCTAGTTACCTCTAGGCAGATGATTACCTTAAAAAACAGAATATTATCATGTGACCCCAAAGCTTTCATTAGTATTTTAGACGTTTCTGAAGTTAAGGGGCGTGGATTCCAAAACCTATAATAAAAAGCCAGATATTTTATCTGGCTTTTTTGTTATCTAAATATTTCTTTTGTCCAATTTCATATAAATTGTTTCCTTCAGTATCTACTATAACAACCAAGGGCATATCTTTAACTTCAATTTTTCTAATAGCTTCTGCACCTAAATCGTTATATGCTATTATTTCTGAACTAATAATACTCTTACCTATTAATGCTCCTGCTCCTCCAATAGCACCAAAGTAAATTCCCTTATTTCTTATAATTGCATTTATTACCTCTTCACTTCTTGAGCCTTTTCCTATCATTCCTTTAAGACCTAAATCTAAAAGTATAGGAGCATATGGATCCATTCTATAACTAGTGGTTGGGCCTGCTGAACCAATAACTTCCCCAGGCTTTGCTGGAGTAGGGCCAACATAATAAATTATTTCATCTTTGATATTGAAAGGTAAAGCCTCTCCCCTATTTACTAATTCTATTAATCTTTTATGTGCTGCATCCCTTGCAGTATAAATTGTACCTGATAATAATATAGTATCTCCTGCCTTTAAGCTTGTTGCTTTTTCTTCAGTTAATGGTGTTTTTAAATTTATTTCCATAATTACCTCCTATAATATTATCTCTTTATGCCTTGTAGCATGACAATTTATATTTACTGCAACAGGTAATCCTGCTATGTGGGTAGGGTAAGTTTCTATATTCAATCCAATGGCTGTTGTTCTTCCACCAAAACCTTGTGGTCCTATACCTAACTCGTTAATTTTTTCTAAAAGTTCAATTTCAAGGTCTTTATAAAATTCACTTTTATTTCTTTCATTTATTGGTCTAATTAATGCCTTCTTAGCTAAATATGCTGCCTTGTCAAAGGTGCCACCAATTCCAACTCCAATGACCATAGGCGGACATGGATTAGGACCAGCTTGTTTAACTGTATCTAAAATAAATTTTTTTACACCTTCTAATCCGTCAGCTGGTTTTAGCATTGCTATTTTACTCATGTTTTCAGAGCCAAACCCCTTAGGTGCCAAAGTAATTTTGACTTTATCCCCTTTTACTAGATTATAGTATATTACAGCTGGAGTATTATCTTTAGTATTTATTCTATCTATAGGGTCTTTCACTACTGACTTTCTTAAAAACCCCTCATCATACCCTTTTCTTACCCCTTCATTAATTGCATCTTCAAGTAATCCCCCAACAAAATGAACTTCTTGTCCAACTTCTATAAAAATACAGGCCATTCCAGTATCTTGGCATATTGGAACATTCTCATTAGTAGCTATATCTGCATTTAATAAAATTTTATTTAATACATCTTCTGCTATTATGAATGGTTCCTCTTCTTTATACTTATTTAGGGCATCTTTTATGTCATCACTTATATAATAATTTGCATCAATACATAATTGTTTAACTACATTTTCTATTTCTTTTACATTTATCTCTCTCATAAACTTCACCTCTACCTCTAATATGATACACATCCATATTATACTAATAGTTTATTTACTTTTCAATTACTCGCAAAATTCGTAATAAAAAAAGAAGGTGCATACAAACACCTTCTTTCTTCTACATATTTCCCCGGAAATTTATTTTATTTCATCAAAATATTTATTTATTCCAATTGTTATTCCCTCTACAATTTGATTTTGATGACTTTCGCTCTTTAACCTTTGTTCTTCTTCATTATTTGATAAGAAACCACATTCTACTATTAAACAAGCACCATCATATTTATCCCTTAATATCTTATATTGTTCTTTTGCAGCCTTTTCTAATCTCTTATTATTATCTTTCACTCCTTCTTTCAAGGAATCTTGTACATACTTTGCTAACTTCATACTTTTTTCGTTACTTGCATACCATACTTGAGCTCCAAAACATTTTTCGCTATTAAATTTATTTTGATGTATTGAAATGAAAACATCACATTTAGTTTCTATCTTCATTTTACATCTAGCCTCTAAATCTTTTACCTTTTTAGGAGATAATTCTTTATCTTCTTCCCTAGTCATATATACTTTATATCCTTCTTTTTCAAGTCTTTCTTTTAATCTTTTACTAATTTGAAGATTTATATCTTTTTCAATAGTTCCATTTTTTGATTGTGCACCACCATCAATGCCACCGTGACCAGCATCTATAAGTACAATGCCTTTTGATACTTCTTCTGCCATAACAGGTACTTTTATTATTAACAATGCTATAAATACTGCCACTATTATTCGTCTTACTTTCATAGTGCATCCTCCATTCAAACTTATTATCACAAAGTTATTATGTGATTAATTTGTCCATTTATTCAAAGAAAAAATCCCCCATATATTATGGGGGATTAAACTATGCTGAATAATTTTCAATAACACTCTCTGCTATATTTGTAGAATGATCTCCAATTCTTTCAAAATTGGTTATTAAATCTAAGAATATTGCCCCTGCGTATGCATTACATTTTCCATCATATAATCTCTTAATATGCTTATCTCTAAATTTCTTTTGAGAAGAATTTATTCTTGATTCTATAGCTCTTATACTTCTAGCCTTTTCTACATCTCTATTAGCATAACTTTCTATAGATATTTCTAATGCATTTACTGTGTAATTATATATCTCATATAACTCTTCCATTGCATCCGAACTATATGATAAATTTCTATTAATTCTTTGAGCGGCTAAATCAGCTACATTTTCAGCGTGATCTCCAATTCTCTCTATATCATTTATTACATGGAAAGTAGATGCAACAATATCTTTCTCTCTATCTGACATTTCACATTTAGCAAGCTTTACCAAATACGTAGTTATTGCTTCTTCTAAAATATTAATTATCTTTTCATTCTCATATACCTTTTCAACTAATTTTTCATCTTGATTAGAGAATGCATCCATAGATAATTCTAAATTCTTTTTAGCCTTATTAGCCATTCTTATAGTTTCTTTTATAACTTGCCCTGCTGCTATTACAGGTGTTTCTAATAATCTATCATCTATATATTTTGGCCCAGCCTTTTCTTCATCGTCTTCACCAGGAATAATTTTATTAACTATTACAATTAAGTATTTACTAAATGGAAGTAATAACATTGTATTTACAATATTAAATACTGTATGTGCATTAGCTATTTGTCTGCTAACATCTGGGCTCATCTTCGTTACCGCCACACCTAGTAAACCTAAGAATGGTAAGAATATTATTGTTCCTACTATATTAAATATTAAGTGTATTGCTGCAGCCTTATGTGCAGTTTTATTAGCACCAATACTAGCAATGATAGCAGTAATACATGTTCCTATATTACATCCAAATATTATTGGTAAAGCAACCTGTATGTTAATAGCACCAGCTGTAGCTAATGCAACTAATATACCTGTAGTGGCAGATGAACTTTGTAATATCGCTGTTATAGTAGCACCTGCAATTACTCCTATAAGCCAGTTGTCTCCTATAGTTACTATTAACTGTTCAAACACTGGTGAACTAGTTAGAGGTTTCATTGCGCCACTCATTATTCCCATTCCAGTAAATAAGATACCAAAACCTAATACTATATTACCAATGTCTTTTCTTTTTTTACCTCTTGCAAACATAACCATTATTGTTCCTACAAATACAAATAACGGCGCTATCTGATCTAGTTTAAATGATACAAGCTGAGCAGTTATTGTTGTACCTATATTAGCCCCCATAATTATACCTGTAGCTTGTGTTAAATTCATTAGACCTGCATTAACAAATCCAACAACCATTACTGTTGTTGCACTACTACTTTGAATTACAGCAGTAACAATAGCACCAACAAGAACAGCTTTTATTGGATTACTAGTTACTTTTTCAAGGATCTTTTTTAATCCATCCCCAGCTGCATTTTCTAGACCATCTCCCATTAGCTTCATACCATAAATAAATAGTCCAAGACCACCCATTAATTTCATAATTATCATTATTGTTGATTCCAAGGTTTTTTTCCTCCAACTCTTCTAGCATTACATAACCTAGTTTACTTTATTTTTTACCTTTTGTTAATATAATATAAATATTTTTAACATGAATTTAATAAACCTTTTTTTACCATTTTCATTAATAAAAAAAGAGAGGTAAAACCTCTCTTTTGAACATTCCATACTATCTCTTTGAGAATTTGAAATATAGTATTTATCGAGTTTATAAACTATTTTGTTAGTTGTATGTTTGTTACATTAATATACCTAAAATAATCTATATATAATGAAGCGTTTTTTTACTTACTAATCTCTTATATTCCTTTTTAAGATTCTCTTGAGAAATCTGTGCATACCTTTATGTCGTTTCTTGAGACTCATGTTCTAGAAATTTTTTAATACCTTATAAGCTCTTTCCTGAATTTAATAAAAAAAGCTAGCAAACAAGGTTTTATCCCTATCTACTAGCTTTTATCTATAAGTATAACCAACTATATACCTTTTTACACCATAAATTAGTTTTTATTGATTTTTTGTTACTTTTATGATATTTTTTTATTGAAACATAAGTTGGTATTAATTTTCAATTAAATTAATACTCCTAGAACCATATATAAACAAAAAGAGCGATTAATCCTCCCCTATTGTGATTAATCGCTCTTTTTTAATGCTGTTAAACATATATTATACTCTTAAAAATTATTGATCAAAAGTTTGTTTATAAGCAACACTTTATTTATACAAAAAAAGAATAAAATCAAATCTTTTGTAAAGGAAACTTGACAAAAGGTATTAATCATTATATATTAAAATTGTAAAGGAACATTTACAAAAAAGGAGGCGATATTCTGAAAAACCGTGTTGAACATATAAGAAAAAAAATGGGGCTAAATCAAGATGAGCTTTCAAAGTTACTTAAGGTATCAAGGCAAACTATTAGTGCTATAGAAACTGGGAAATACAACCCCTCTTTAGAACTTGCATTTCAAATAGCTGATTTATTTGAAATGCCAATTGAAGAAATTTTTTTATGGAAGGAGAGCCAAAAGTGAAAAAGAACGAATTAAAAAATAATCTATGGTATGGAATTTGTTATATCTTAGCTGGCATTTTCTTTGTTGTTATGACCTGCTTAAACGAAGGTAAACTAAGTAGTTTATTTTCAGGTTTTGCAGGTGCAGGAATAGTTGTAGGTATAATAATGATATCCCGATATTTTTACTGGAGCAATCCAAAAAGAGTGGATAAACTTTCAAAAAAAATTGAAAATGAAGAAATAATATTACATGATGAAAGAAATACTTTATATAGAGATAAGGCTGGTAGATACGCATATATAATAGGTATGATAATTATTCCTATATCAATTATCATATTTTCAATCCTTAATGCATTAGAAATTTATAATTCTTTACTAATAATATTATATCTTTCCGCGTTATGGATTGTTCTATACGTCGTTGGAATTGTATACTATAGAAAATTAAAGAATAATGGGTAATTAGCAATTATGTTAGTTTGTAATGTATAATACTTCCAGCTAATATACGCTGTCATAAAAACACTATTTACCTTGTAGAAAAAATACAGTAAGTAATAATATTCACTATACTTACTGTATTTTTTATTTGATTAGCAATTTAAGACCAACTTTATTATACTACTTAGTTAAAATATACTCCCAACATGCAGGACCTAAATTACTGTCGTTCTTAAATCCTAATTTAGCATTTAAATTTACAACACCTTGATAAAAGCTTCCATTACCTTTAGCCGGACCATATGAACCATCTATAGGGCCATTATATAATCCTAAAGCTTTCATACTTGATTGTGCTAAAAATACATAAGTCCCCTTTGCTCCATATTTTAATACGTTCTTCTTACAATTCTTTAACAATTTTCCTTCCTCCTTAACTATAGGTTTATTTTCTACAGGTTTTTCTTGCACTACTTGCCCTGTAATTCCTTCTACTATTGCATTTGCTATTAACTCTGCTCCTAAGTCATTCCACTTTTTAAAGTCTGCTTCTGTATCTACAAAAGCCATTTCTATTAGCATAGCTGGCGCTACTGTATGCCTTAATACATATAGTTCTTTATACTTATGCCCTCTATTTCTAAACCCTGTTCTCTTACAATAAGTTTCTATTAATCTCTTAGCTTCTTCCTTAGCTCCACTAGTATTGGTAGTATATATCTCTGCTCCTGTACCTCCTCCAGCATTAAGGTGTAAGCTTAAAAATAGATCTAACTTTTGTGCATTAGCCTTTTTAACTATAGCTACTAATTGTTCATCTACATTGCTTGCACTATTACAACTACAGTCTATTACTGTATGGCCTAAAGCTCTTAACTTTTTTATAACCTTGTCTCCAACTGGCCTATTCTCTACACTTTCCTTTAATAAGCCACAAGCTCCACAAACTCCGCCATTTTGTACTGTATGTCCTTTATCTACACCTATTATCACTTAAATCACTCCTTATTTTTATAAAATTAAAAGAGTAGCCTATTTGACTACTCTTTATGTTCTAACTTTTCTTTTATATTTTCGCTATCCTTAGATACATCGATAGCTCCTAAATCTTTAACAGTTTCTATTACAGTATTTCCCAATACTTTCTTTATCTCTGCATCACTTGGTTTTCCCCATAATGGATAGTCTACTCCTGGAAGATATATACCGCTTCCCTTTGGATTATTTAAAATTCCAAGTAATACTCCTGCACCACACACTAAGTAAACAACTGTTTTAATGGTTTCTGATTGGACTGCATCTATAACACCAACATTAACAAGTAATATTGCAACAATAGAAGCTAAAGAAATAATTGTACCAACATTAGTTATTCTGCTTTTAAAAGAGCCTTCTTCCTTAGTGTAAATAGTAACTTCCTTTTTGATTTTGTTTTCTTCCATTTTTACATCCCATCCTTTTCTTTTACTAACTCATCTATCCTATGATGAGCTGATTTTGTAGATTGTTCTACTTCAGTTAATTTGTTTTTAACATCTGACATTTCCTTATTCATTCGTTCATCTCTAAGTTTACCTTCTGTCTTTATCTCGCTTGTTGTTGTCGTTATAAAATCTAATTTAGCAGACATCACCCCCCATCTTTCTGCATCTGCTCTAATATCTTTATCTCTTGTTTTGCTATATGTCCCTATTCCTATTACACAACCTATTACTGTACATAATAGTGCAATACTAACTGTCTCCATGGCCCACCTCTCTTTTAGCTTTTTATATAAAAAAAGAACCTATCAAATTGGTTCTAACTTATTTCATATCCTCTCTTTTTAAGTTCTTCCTTAACTCCATCTAAATATTTATCTGGCACTTTCTTTATTCCATTTGCTCCGTCTAAACTTCTTTCTTTTGCCTCTACTAAATCTGCATAAATCTTAATCATATTAAATTAATCCTCCTTCCACTATTTCTGCTAACGCTAATTCCAAATCTAATATTTCCTGATCCTTCTCTTCCGAAAGTTCTGCCATAGCCAACTTAAGTTGTAAGTTTTCTTCAACTAAAGCCTCATATGACATTTCCTTTATATCCTTCTCACTTAATTCAATAAATGACTTTGTTTCTTCATCATATCTATAATTTAAAGATTTAATTTCATCATTTATATCTTCTATCATCTTCAAGTAAGACGGATAAGAAGAAGGAATAAATGTTACCCCTGCTTCTTTAGGTATAATCTTTTCAATTGTATTATTTCTTAAAGTATTCACTAAAATATACTTCATATAATCCTCCCCCTAATACCATTCTAAAGTGTAAGCACAATTTTCTAATTTATAGCCTGCCTGTGAATGTTCAAAGGTTATTTTTTGTATAGATGCATAATCTAATTTGTTAGTAGATGTTGTTAATCTATAAGACATATCGCTATTTCTCATAGCACAATGTAGATTCATTGACATTACATATGAAGTTTCACTAACTTTCATAAATTCTATTACCATACTAAAGCTTGCTCCTACAGTCCAGTCAGTAACATATTTCCCATTAACATTTACATATATAGAAGACAATTCTTGTTTATTACCACAACTAAATGTACAACGTATAAAATTAGCATTAGGGTTTGGCATAACAATATCAAATTTAGTAGCAGTTCCTAACAGTTCATATTTTGCTTTGTTTGTTCCTAACCACTCTAATATAGCTTGTACATCACTGCAAAATCTAATATTATTGTCAGTTGAATCATTAACCCTATAAGCTATAGCTCCATTCATTCTGTTCTGATTCGGATAACTACTCTTAAAGAATCTAGTTGTTAAGTCCCCATTACTATCTCTTTTGGCGATAGTATTAGCTGTACCTGATGTAGACTCTGTTGCATTATTAAGCTTTGATGAATCAGCAGCTTTACCATTAGAAGCTAAAGCACCTATAGTAGCAGGAGTTATTGCCTTACCTCCAACTTTTCCATTATTATTATATAAAAAATGTCCATTTGTTAATCCTGTAGTAGTTGTTGTAGTAGATACTGCATTAGGTCCAGCAGGACCTTGAGGACCTCTAACATTTCCTAAATCAATTTCTTTTAATGCCACTTTTTCTCCCTCCTTATTAAGATATTGTTACATATAAATGTCCGTCTTCTTTTATTGTAAAAGCTAATTGTGGAGTATCTCCCTTAGGACCTTGTGCTCCTGTAGGACCCGCTGGACCTGCAGGGCCTTGAGCTCCTCTATCTCCTTTTGCACCAGCTGGACCTATTGGTCCTTGAGCACCTTGTGCTCCAGTTGAACCTTTAATATTTCCAGTTTTAACCCAACTTCCAGTAGCTTTACTATATACATCAAAATTTGAAGTATTTAAATAAAAATCTCCTGTTTTTCCTTGAGTAGATGGTGCTACTGTTCCTGTAATCCATGTTGCCCCATCTGCTCCTTTTGCACCCGCTGGTCCTGTAGGTCCAATTGGTCCAGTTTCACCCCTAGCACCCGCTGGACCTTGTGGGCCTCTTTCTCCTGTTGCTCCTTTAGGTCCTTGTGGTCCAACTACACTTCCTAAATCTAATTCTTGAGCCATTAATTACACCTTCTTTCCTTAATCTATCCTATATATTAAATGTCCTCTTTCATCTATTTCTAAAGGTGGTATAGGTTTGCTATCATTTACCATTGCATATAAATGTCCGTCTTCCTTTATTTTCATTCCAAAAAATCCTGTATCGCCTTCATCACCTTTATCACCTTTTACTCCTGGATCTCCCTTATCTCCTTTTTCACCTTTATCTCCTTTAGGTCCTTGTGGTCCTATTAACTCTTCTTTAGGAGGAATTTTTTTAATAGCTTCATCTACCCTTTTTACAGCATCTTTAGCCTTTTCTATCCATTCCTTCATAGTCTCAATTATTTTTTCTATAACTGTATACTCGTTGGAACTCTGTATACTGCTGCTAGAACGTAAAGATTTCTTAATATCTACATCAAGTAAAAAGGTTGTTAAAACATCCTCATTTTCTTTTATTTCAATTTCTAGTTGTAATATACCTGGAGTAGATAAAGCCCCACTTGTAAGCCTTAATTCACATTCTCCTTTAGTTGCCGAGGTTATTGTCATATCATTGTATATTTCTTTTCCGTCGGGTTTCTTACCAAAGAACCTTACAGTCTTTCCAGTTAAATCAAAAGGTACTCCATTATCTAGTATTCTAAATAATAAGTACCTTGCATTATCACTTTGTTTAACTTGTATAGGATTATATAAATCTTTACTAACATCTATATCAACCTTCTTAGGAAATTTCATATTATATCTCCTTCCTATGCTATTACATTAATAGATATTTTAGCTGTAATCTTTTTATTGCCCTTGTAGGACATTAAATAAGTTTTATTATCTGCTGTATAAAATTCTATTGCTTGCGAAATTATAGTACCACTTAATTTTATTAATCCTTTTTCATAATCCACATCTTGATAAATTCTTTGGTTTCCAAATATAGTTAAAGGATATGATGATAGAATTTCCTTGTAATTACAATCTACTATAAACTTTTTACCTTTAAATTCATTCGGTAAAGCAATCTCTAAGTTCCAAGTACCTGTACTACTTGCTGTTATATTCTTTAAATCATAGTAATTCAAATGATAATATTCCCTTTCACTATCTCCAAACTTATTATAAAAGCCTTTCTCTGGACTTATAACTATTTTGCTACCATCAGGTAGTTCACTTTCAAATGTACCAGTTTCCATCCATATTTTTGTCATTCCATTCTTAGAAGAAAATAATCTTCCGACAATCTTATCAGCTATTATCCCCTCTGCTGTAAATGCACTTGTAAAATCCCAATCCTTTCCGTCTGGAGTTCTCTGCTGACTAATCTGTATTCCAGCACTTCCTCCAATCATACACCCATATGTAGAAGAATTAGGATCTAAGTCTTCCCAGATAAATGCTCTTACATCTTGTAATTGTCCAATCTCTTTTTGAGCTTTTAACTTAGCTTTAGTCGCATCTAAAAATCCTTGTATTTCATTTCCTTTTACTGTTCCATTGGAATTTAATATATTATTAATTTTACTTTGTACATCTGCTTGTTCTTTAAAAAAGTTAGAAATAGCATTTCCTAACTCTAAAGATATATATTCTCCTGTCATAAGATCTTCTTCATAATCTATAACTCTAGCTTTAACATCTATATCTAATCCTGGAATATAACACGTTACTGTGTCACCTTCATTAACAGTCACTAACTTAATATAATCTTTATAAGCTGTGGTATTGGCCAGATTAATCATATCTATTTTATAATTAACACTTGGCTTGTCTATACCTTCCTCATAAAGTTTATTACATCTCTTTACTAACTCTTGCCTTGCTTCCTCTATAGTGTTAAATCCCTCTTCATCTGCTTCAGACTCTTTAACCTTAACATCATCAAAATTTATAACTCTCATCTTAGGCTTTGTATATTTCTTTATAAGTGGACTATCTACCCAAGGAGTACTACCATCAATCATTATTCCATTATAGCCAGTTGGAATTATTCTTGTAGCAACTTCCTCGATATTTATATCTTCTTCTATTTCATTAAGATTGTATCCAAACTCAACCCTTACACCATTATCAGATCCAATCTTATCATTGATATAAATATCAAAGTTATCTAAATAAACCTCACCCCCCCATCTATTTAGAAAAGAATTTTCGTCATCTCCAAGAATGGCTTCTACTATGTTCTTTCTTACATAATAAGATGTATTGATAGTAGAAATATTACTATGTCCAGTAAATCCAGTACCTTCTAGAATTATATTTAATGCATCCTCTCCATTCTTTAGAGTTGGTCTAACATCTAACAAAACATTATCTATTAAATCAAAAAATAAAGGCCTTGCATAAGCTGTTATACCATCCAAAGACTTTACTACATTAAAAATTCTATAAAGCTTTTTCTTTTCATCTTCAACTGATATTACATTTTCATAGTCTACATACTTCCATCTTCCAATATCATCTATTGGATGCTCTAAAGTAACTAAATGTTCACTTGCTTTATAAGTACAACTTATAGGTGTTAATGTAATATCCCCATTCATTGAATAATTTGTATTAGTCTTAAGATATATTTCTATCTGATTCATTAACTTAAGCACCTCCAATTTGGAATGATATATATTTTAAAGTTACCACTCCATGCAAATGTATTATCTCCTTCTTGTAAGTACATATCTTTATAAGAGCCTTTTAGAGCTACATTGTTTATTATTCCATTCCTAAAACATAACCCTAAATCTGTATTCACTATAACTTCTTGTCCTACATTTATTTGTACTTCCTTACCATTTATATTAAGTTTTAATAAACCTTCTCCTGTTATTCGATAAACAGGCTTTGTAACCATTTCATAATTATATAAATATTGTTCTAATTCTCTTTCTTCTATTCCATCACAAAAATAAGTATATGGACTACAAGTAAATATAACTGTAAACTTTCCAAGCTTTTTAGCTATTCTTTCAGATGTATCTATCCTTACTTTTTTAACTTTATAACATACTTCTAAATCATCACTAAATTTTAATATTTCAGAACCACTCTTAATCCATCTCTTTATTCTTCTAAAGTCATTTTCCCATTCGGAAGGCTTAGAGACAAAATTAAAAGATATAGTCACTTCTATATCTTTATAATACAATTCTCTATATAAAGGTTCTCTACCAGGAATATTAATCTCCTCGTATTGCATTTCCGCAGAAGGTTTTACTGGCCTTGTAACCACATGTGTATTAAAATCTAAATTTGTTTCGTTTCCATATACTACAAAATACTTAGCCATATGCAAAACCTCCTTTCCCTTTCTTATAATTATTAGTACTTCTATTAATAGTATTAACTACTTTTCTTGTAGTTTCTCTATACATTTCCTTTCCATCAACTTTAAAGATATTTGTTGTGTAAATAATTGTTTGTCCTGCTCCTGACTCTTCTTTAACTATCTTTCTTAAATTACTATACATCTGTGCTAATGGAATAACAGCCTCTGCTTGCCTGCCGAGTCCTTTATAGCTGTCTCCTACAACTGTATTGCTATTTAAAAATGTAGGTCTATCTATAATTCCACCTTCGTATAAATAATTTATTTTAGGTAAATCAACTCCAAAATGTTTTCCTCCAACTATTGGAACCCAATCTGGTGCAGTAAAGCTTATTGTATTTAATCCATCTATAGCCATATTTATAAGACCTATAACTGTATTAAGTGGTGCTTTTATAACAGCTCCTAATCCATCCATTATTCCGCCAAATATATTTTTTACACCTTCCCAAGCTCTAGACCACTCTAAAGTAAACACTCCAGCTACAAAGTCTATTACTCCACTAAAAACATTTTTAATAGCTTCCCAATAGTTACTTACGTTTGCAAAGAAAGAATTAAATATATTTCCCAATACTCCAAAGTTATTAGTCCAATCTATGGTAAATATTCCAGTTAGAAAATTATCAAAATTAGTAAATATCCCTGTTATAGTAGACCATACTTCATTAACTCCATTCCTAAACCATTCACACTTATTGTATAGTATTGTAAATGTTGCTCCTAAAGCGATTAACCCAGTTATTATCAGTGTCACTGGGTTTAATCCCATAACAAAGTTAAGCGCTTTTTGAGCTAGAGTTTGAGCCTTTGTTGCTAATGTTACAAGTGCTTGACTTTCTTTCATCTTTTTAAATGATTGTCCTGCCTTATTTGCAAAATCCATAGTCTTTCCTATTCCTGTGCTTAATTTACCTATAGTACTTATAACCGGCCCTACAGCTACTGCAAATAATCCAAACTTAACTATATTCTGTTGTGTATTGACATCCAAGGAAGCAAACTTTAATATTACATCATTTAATTTAACTATAAATGGAGTAATAACTGGTAAAAGATTATTTCCAAACGTTGCTCCTAATTGCTGCATAGCTTGTCCAAACGTTTTTGTCTGATTAGATGCAGATTCGCTACTCCTTGCAAAATCTCCTTGTGCTGTTTTGGTTTTATCTAATACAAAATTATATCTTAGAGTTATCTTCTCTTCATCTGTCATGGCTGATACTTTCTTTTTAATTCCATTTTCAGTAGCATATAGCTGTAAATTATTTTCTGTCATTATTGCACCGAATTTTTTCATTGGCTCTGCTTCACCAGTAAATATGGCATTTAATGCATTACTGGCTTCTTCTAGACTTGTATTATTCAGTGATGCCATATCTGCTGCCAATCCTGTCAAGCTTATACCAAATTCCATAGCTTTATCTGAATTAAATCCCATACTAACTGCTAAATTACCATATCCGCCAGCTAACTCTAATGCTTTCATATTAGATATACCAAATTGCTTTAGTGTAGTATTAGCCCATTGCTGAACTTTTTCAGCGTTCTTTCCAAAAACGACCTCAACTTTATTTATATTTTCTGTCATATCACTAGCCAATTTAAAAGATGCTGCTCCTGCTCCTAGCAAAGGGGTAGTTAACCCGAAAGTAAGTTTATTCCCAACACCAGATAACTTACTTCCAATTCCCTCTAATTTTTTGCTTGTATTTTCTAAGGATTTACTTACTTTATTCCATTTACTAGATTGCTGTTCTAATTCAGTATTAGTTTGTTTTAGCTCAGATTCAAGTCTATTGTAATAACTAATCTGATTATTTAATTTTATAGCTAGGTTCTGTGCTTCTCTAGAATTTTCGCCTGTTGCTTCTACTTGCTTATCATAACTATTTTTAAGACTGTCTACTTTTCCCTTTTGAATAGTAATTGCTTCTGTTAAATATTTTTGTTTATTCTTAAGCTGATCAGTTTCACTTCCAAAAGCTTTTAGTCTAGTTGCAGTTGCATTAAATCCACTCTTAAGAACACTCATATTTCTATTCATAGCTGTAAGTCCATCATTAAAACTTTTGCTATCCATAGACCACTTTATGACCATTTCATCTACACTTGACATTTAATCCCTCCTTTCTTTTAAAGAGAAATAGTGTCGCCATAAACTTCTTCTACTTCTTCATCCATACCATTTTTCTTATTAAGAACTTCAAAATGAATTTTCAATAAAGCTTGTAGTTTTCTATGTGTACAATTCCAAAACTCTTTTTCACTCATTCTTAACTCTACAGTTGCCATATAATAAAGCCATGCCCAATCAAGTGGTTTATACTCCTCTTCATCAGACACGGCTTCTATTCCCCCTCTTCCATATTGGGACTAGCTAACTCCATAGCTTTATTTAATTGCTCCATTATATAGTTCGCTTTTTCAGTATCGCTCATAGCTTCTGTTAACAATTCCCCAACTTCAACTAATGTTATCTTCTCATTTCTAGGCTTTATAGATGAATAAACTAATGCTCTTAGAGCCTTATATTTACCTTTCCCGTTCTTCATAGCATTAATTGCCTCATCCATTTCCCCATAAACCTCATCTAATTCACAAATAGCATTAAAATCAAATGCTATTTTAAATATTTTTCCACATAATTCAAGCGGTACTAATATATTTTTTAGATCTTTTGCTTTCATTATAAATACCTCCTAAAAATATAGACTAGGTTTTACCCTAGTCCTCTATTGTCCTTCTGTTGGGCTCTGTACTTTTGTTGTTGGTACTTGCTTAAACCAAGTTTTTTCCTTTGCAACATTAGCTGTTTCTCCATTCATATCTAGTTCTGCCACATGTGTATCTAGCTCTCTATTTTTATAACATTTAAATGGAATTTCAACTTGTTGTAGCTTTGGTTTTCCCTCTGCAGTTTCTGCCTTTTCATTTGGATATTCAAAAACCACATCATAATACCAAGCATATTTATTTTTATTGCCAGTAGTAGGCATTTGAAACCCTAATGCATTATGCTTTACTTCAACTTCTCCTGGTGGAAAATATACTCCATCTTTATCTATTTCACCACCAAACATCAACAATTTAGTTTCTGGAGTAAGATAGTTAAGTGTAACTTTTCCTGTTCTTTCTACTGTTCCATATACAGTTTCCTCTACTTCATCATCAGAATAAGCATTTTCACTATCTGCCTTTGTTTCAATTTCTATTGCAATAAGCCTTTCACACCTTTTAGGTACCTCTGCTGTGTATGTTTCATCATTTGTGGTTACATCAGCCAGGTGAAAGTTCTTTGCTCCTTTAATCCTTGCCATTTGATTCACTCCTTTTCTTCATAAAAATAGCACCTAAAAGCAATATGATATGTTTTAGTATCAACCTCATATAAGTCTTGGTACGTAACATCTTCAAAATTTCTTTTAAGTGCTTGTTTAATATCTTTTTTTAATTGTGTTGGATCACTCTTAGTAAATAAATCTATTTGTAAAGAGTGTACCTCTATTTCATTCGTGCCATCACTATAATCTTCATCATAGTTGTTCACCTCAAAAAATGTAATATAGGTATCATTAGGACCACTATATTTTCTATAACTAACATTTAGACCTATATTCCTTAACGTTTCTTCTACTAATTGGTTTATATTTATAATCCTAATCCCTCCCTTATTACATCTTTTGTCTTTTCAAAAGCTTCTTTCTTCTTTCTTTCAAAAGCTGGTCTCATAAATGGTCTTGCAACTTGCTTACTTGTGCCATATTCATAAAACTTAAGATAAAAGGCCTCACTATTATCATCTTTCTGTACCCCTATTTTTACTACTTTAATGCCTTTTTCTTTCTTTACTTTAGATAATTTAAGTTTCTCTTTTGAATTTCTAGAGCCTTTTCTACGAACTGGTGCATTCTTAACTATTTCCTTGTTGATTATTTCTGCTCCAGCTAACAACGCTTTATTTTCAAGTGTAGTCCCTTTCTTCCCCATATCTTTAAGTTTATCTTGTAATTTTTCTATACAGCTAAAATCTAATTCTGCACTCATACTAACCCTTTCTCCAATGTACAATGTAATTCTATATTTTCAGTATCTTTTTTATATGTTCTTATAACCTTATATGTTTCATTTTCATAAATAACATAAGGCTCTTTTCCATAATCAACTTGCTTTACCTCTAATATAACTTTAATCTCATTGCCATGTTTATTACTAAGATAAAATTCATTAGTTCCTACAGATTTTTCATTACAAAACACTTCTCTAGTAACTAATTTTTCTTCTTCAACCATATTGTCATTAGTTACAATCACTAATTTCCCTAATTCCACAGTATCAAACCACATTATAATCACCACACAAACTTAAAGATTGTTTAAGCAAATCATATGATCTTTGATATTTCTCACTGTCTTTATTATCCAAACCAAAATTAGCTTTACAGTAAACTATTATTGCCCTTTGAATAATTGGATCCTCATCCTTTATTTGCCTAACCCCACTAATAGACAAATCTATTTTGCAAGCTTCTATTAAATCATTTATTTCATCATCTAACTTAGAACTCTTTATCCTTAACGATAACTTGACTTTCTCTAACATATATCACCTCATAATTAAAGCACTTAGCTATTCACTAAGTGCTTTAATAAGCTGAACTTTATTCATACTAGAATAGCCAGTAATATTATTTTCTTTAGCTATTCGCTTAAGTTCAGCAACTGTATTGTTTGAATAATCTACTTCTGAATGCAACTCTGCTTCAATTAAGCGTTTTTTTTAGTTATAGTAACAAGTGAATTTTTATCTACAACTTTCCCATCAACTAGCATTACAGCTTTAGTTACTAGATCATCAGTATCATTATCCTCATATCTCTTAATAGTCATATTTAAATTGGTATTAAGAACATAGTCAGAAGGATTAAATAAAAACGCTACTATTTTATCTGATTCTACAGTATCTGTATATGAATCCATATAATCATTTAATATTACTTTTCTTCCTAATAAACTTCTATCTGCTTGACCATTAATTCCATAATTTACTCTTGCAATAGGTTGGCCATTTGTATCAACCATTCCTATAAATGACATAAATGTCTTCTTAGTCATAAACCATACTGCTCCATTTTCATATGAAAGTGGTAATGCTGCTTCTGCATTTACTAAAGTTTGATACTCTAACTTTCCTCCTGCTGCAACATCAACATTTTGTCCTTCTGCAACGCTTTCTTTTAAAATTCCTTTAGGCTTTCCAGATCCATCTCCATTTATAATAGATTGCTCTAAAGCTTTTGTCATAGCTTCAACTACATTATTAATAAAAGTTGTCTCAAATATAGGTAACGCCATTGTTTCTACTTCTAATGAATTAGATATAGCACATCTTAATTTGTGGTATGCAAATGTTATAGAACCTGTAGACTTCTTTTGCTTTTCACTTCCTGCTCCCTCTGCTACCCAAGTTGCTGTAGGTTTTACTGTAGATGTAGGAATAGTTAATCCACCTTTATAAGCAGTTCTAGTAACTAATGGAAGTATCATTCCTGTAGCTTCCATCTTTTCAATTATTCTTGATAATACTGTTTCAGGAATCATTTCTCCTACATCTGTAGTTTTAGTTGGCCCTGCTACATTTTTTAATTCTCCAGGTATTGCAGTCCCCTTTGTTACATAATTCATAAATGCTTTTCTATACTCAATTGAGTTAGATACGTCTTCTACTGCATTTTCTCCAAATGAACTAATATTACCTCCTAAATTGTTAATAGGAGCTCCATTTGCTAAAGATACTTTTGCATTATCTTTTAATGCAGCTAAATTTGCTAATTCTGTTGCTTCTTTTTCAAACTTATTATCTAAGTCTGTTATTTCTTTCATTTTTGCTTTTCCTTCTTCTAATTTTCCTTCATTAATAAGATTTTCAGCCTCTGTATAAAGTCCATTTCTTAATTCTAAATACTTTTCTTTGTTCATTATAGAACGCCTCCCTTTAATTTTAGTAATTCTAATTTTGCTTTGTTTTGTTGCATAAAAAAATCATCCTTATTTTCTTGAATAGGATGATTTATAACTGGATTATAATTTTTAAATTTTTCTAATAAGTTGTTGTCTATCTTTCCAATAGAGTTATACATTTTTCTAGCACTATTCTTTAATAGATTGACCATATTTTTATCTACCTTTTCATCAGAGTACATTATTTCATCAATTAATCCTAACTCTAATGCTTCATCAGCAGTAAGCCAAGTTTCTTTATCCATTAAATTATATGCTTCTTCTTCTGACATTCCTGTTTTAAGTATATAGGCATTAGCAACTGTTTTATTTGCTTTCTTTAGCACTTCAACACTATGCTCCATATCTCTATAATCTCCACTAGTTGATGTTGATACATTATGTATCATAATCTCACCTAACGGAGACATTTTACACTTTCCAGCCATAGCAATAACACTTGCTATACTTGCACACAATCCATGTATTTCTATTATTACCTCTCCACTATAATTTTTTAATTCATTATATATTTCACATCCTGCAAATACATCACCACCACCACTATTTATTTTTATAGTTACTGGCTGACCATTTGCATTTTTAAGAGCTCTTGTGACCTGATTTGGAGATGTTGCTTGAATTCCATACCAACTATATAGCCACTCATTACCACTAGGTACAACCTCTCCTTTTACATCAATATATATCATTATTCTTCACCCCCTTTCAATTCTTTAATTAATTTATTATATAACTTCTCTTCCATTTGATTTACCTGCATAGTATCAAGTCTTCTTAATGGCTTATCTCCATCTTCTATAGGAGGTAAATTCATAACCTCTCTCCATTCATTAGGTGTCATAGCCGACCTATCAACCATTGCAACTAATCCTAATTTTGTAGCCATACTAGAATACTGAAGATTATTTGCTGAATATATTATCCTATTTCCAAAACCTCTTTCCATTCTAGTAAATATTTTTCTAGTATCTTCATTGCTCCATTGCATTGCTAAAGGTTCAATTTCACTCTCGTAATAAGCATTCCATTCATCTTCGGTATACCTAGACTGAACTATTTTATCATTTGTATTAAAGAATGAATACATCCTTTGAGTTGTTCTATCAATAATAGCTGCATTAGGAACATAATCTTTGGGCTCTATTTGTTTTGCATCTGCTTTTGCATCTACTCCAGCAGCACCTCCACTATTATTAATATCTAAAAAGTTTTTAGTGAACTCTTCTGTGTTGCTTCTAATATCCTCAGGTCTCATACCAGTATTAAACTTTAATAACCACTTAATTACACCACTATTTTTAATAGCTTTTACAATACCTTGGTCTGTTGTAGATACTACTTCCATTAATGGTAACAATGCTTCCCTTGGACTATCACCAAATAAATCATTTTCATTAATGTCTTGTCTTAAATGAATGATATCTGTATAAGGATATGTGACTACTCTTCCGTTTCTATTAGTAAACTTTAAAAATAACTCGCCTTGCTTATTGTAAATTGCTTCTACTCCCACACATGGAATGTTATACATTTCTACTGGATATCCATTTTCATCTTTAACAAGTAATGCAAAAGCATTATTATTTAGTGCTAGTTGAGTAGCCATCTTTTCTCTAAATACTTGTCCACTCATATAAGAATTAGGCTCTTCATATAAAAATTTTATATAAGGTTCAGGATTTACTTTAAAAGTATTATTTGCTTTATCATCTCTAATATGCTGTGGCACAAGTTTACCAATAGCCTTTACTTTTGGTCTAATACAGGCTCTTATTACATCACTTTTGTATATAGAACCATTCCAAGCATAAAATCCGTTCCCTCTATCTTCTATCATTTCAAATCTAGTTTTAGAAGGACTTCTATTAAATAATCTATCTATTATTTTCATATATCCCTTTCTCCTTAAATCATACTTTCGTATTCACTTTCTTTATCCTTTAATACTACATATCCTATTATTTTTGATACACCACCATCAATTCTTTTTCGTGGATCTAATCCTTTAATAGGCTGAATATTACCATTAGTGTCAACTTTAATTTCCATATTGCTAAGACACCATTTATCTATGGGATTATTATTATAAACAATCTTTTTAGCAATTAAATCTGCTTTCATTTCCTTCATAGGAGCAGATAAAGTATAAACACCTTGTCTAACTTTAATCATAGATTCTAGCCCAAACTCATTTTTATAAGCTGCTAATAAACTATCATCCACATGCCATGGATCATATCCAATCCACGGTATATAAATATCATATTTATCTCTAATTTCCTTAAACCAATCTAACATATCATATTTATTAACTTTGTTTCCTGGACAAACTCTTAATAATCCTTGTTTTTCCCAAAGCCTATATGGTGCATCATCATCTTGTTTATTATCCTCAAACTGATTCAGTTTTTCTTCTGGAATAAAATACATTGATATACAATAAATATTATCATCACCTGCTCTTTTACAAAATACATTGCTTGATGCTAAATCAGTTGTTTCTGCCAAGTCAAAACATCCTATTCCATATCTAAAGTTCATTTCAGATAAATCGAATACTTTTTCATTATTTAACTCATTCCAACGTAACCATGCACTAGCAGAATTTTCTTTCATATTAAAATCTTTTACCATTACTGTAGCTTTAAATGCATCATCTGATTTCGCTTTATTGACACAATCTCTCAAAAACTCTATCTTTTTAATACTTCCAAGCCCTGGATTAGCCTTTATCCAGCACTCTTCTTTGTCCCATTCTTCTCTGTCATCAAGCTCATAAATAAAAGCCAAAAACCTATCGTCTTTGGTTTTACCATCTAACACCTTACAAGCATATTCATATTGACTATCAAAAATAGAATTTCTAACAAATCCATTTGTAGTAATACAATTTAATAAAGGTTGTCTTCTACTACTCATTGACTGTTTCATAAGGTCATATATATCCCTATTTTTTATTGCTGCTAATTCATCTATTGTAACCATATGGCTATTTAAACCATCAAGTCCATTAGAATTACTAGCTAAAGCTTGTAATGTTCCATAATTCCCATGAAAATAAATATCTGATTTTCTCTTTTTTAGATGCTTACTAAGCTCTTTTGATTGTTGAGCCATTTTATAGCACTCGTTAAATCCTTTTTTAGCTTGATCTAATTTAGTAGCTATATTGTAAACTTCCGGAGAACCTTCACCATCTCCAACTAGCATATATAATTCATCTGCTGCTAACTCTGTTGTCTTACCATTTTTTCTTCCTCGTATATCAAGAACCTCCTGATATTGTCTTAATCTAGTTTCTTTATGAACAAATCCAAAAACTGCTTGATGCTTTGCCTTTTGGAATAGTTCAAGTTTTAAGCAAGCTCCTAAATCTCCTTGAGATTGTTTAATAAAAGTTTCAATAAATTCAATTGGTCTATTGGCCAACTCTTCATCAAATACCCAAGGATCATACTTATCTGGATTTCTTATTTTATCTACTAATAAAGAATATACTTGCTTAATTCTATTGCAAGCATTAATTTCTCCAGACATAATTTTTTCATAATATTCTTCTATATATGTCATTTTTTCAAACGCCCCTTTTTCATAAATTCCATAAGAGCATCAGCTTCTTCCTTCTTTATTTCAATTGGCAATAAATCAATTAATTGTTTCATAACCACTGAATACTTTTGCATAAAGTTAGTATAAACTTTAACTTCTGGTCTTTCTCTATAAAAAGACTGCTCTCCTTGTTCAAATAATTCTGTAAAGCCATTTTTAATTAAATCATTACGTAACTCTTCAAGAGATAACTTCATAAAAGCAGCTTCATTTATTAATCCTTCAAGAACTTTAGATTTATCTTTCTCAAAATCCTTGTATAACTTCTTAATTCTATTTACTTCCTGCTTAATCTTTTTTTCTTTTTCTAATTGTTCGGATATATTCAAAAAATATCCCCCCTTCTATTTTAAAATTTCATTCGGAGGAAGATTTAGGTACCCTCCTCGGTCCCTAAAGAGATACCCCCTTATATTTTTTAGGGGGGGCTATCCTAACTTTTATTTAATTAGCAAATCTATTCATCACATCTCACTAACTCACCATGTTCATTAAATACTAATCCTTCTCTAGTTGATTTCTTACGTTTGTTATGCCTTTTATGATGACACTCTTTGCAAAGTAATATTAAATTATTCTCACCTAATGTTATATCAGTATTATCAATATTATATGGAGTTAAAAACTCTTTATGATGTACTTCTTCTCCAGGATTACCACAATCAACACATAGTCCATGATACTTATTAAATATATATTCTCTTGTTTTCTTCCATGCTGCACTTTTATAAAATGCTTTTGCAAATTCCCTAGCCATTATTGCCTCTATCAATTTTATTTAACACCCAATCCAAGACGGATACCTTATCCATTCTTAAATCTATAACCTCATATTCAGCCGGAATAATAACAACTTTCTTACCTATCTTTTTACTTAGTACTTTTTCTTTTTTAGTAATATCATCTTTGTACATCATACTTTTTGCTTGTAAAATCACCATAAATCTCCCTCCTTTTCTTTTAAACATAGGCTACATATTATTAGATAAGCTTTGTAATTCAACAAGTTTATACATATATGATCCTATTAAGCTTTCAAATTCCCCTTGATTAATTTCTTCTCCATTTGATTCCTTATCAACCATATCTGCCATCTTTCCTGTAATGTCTGCTAAGCCTATAAATATCTTTTGCATTTCTCTAATTTCTTTTGAATCCTTTGTCATACAATACACATCCTTTTATTTAATCTTTAATAAACAAACCTTAGCTTTATAGTAACTTTTTATTCCTTCTAACAGCTCATCATCTATTGCTATCTTGCTTTTGTCCTTACTGTCATATAAATAAATCTTACTCTCTGAACTATTTAAGCGATTTAATATATTCTTCAAAACTTCTTCACTCTCAATGACTATACTTTTTCGCTTCATTTTGCACCTCATTTTATAAAAAAGATTGTTAAAAACATGAATAAGTGCCCTAAAAATGTTCGTGTTTTTCGATTTGAATGTTTAATTATCTTAGGGAATCACACATTCATTTTTAATTTTTCCTACTAATATATGCACTTATTTTTTTCACCTTCAATGTTTATAGCCCAAATTATTAAACATTCATAGTCAAAAATAAAAAATATCATCTCACAAAATCTCTTAATGACTTTGAATATTGATGATATTTCTCTCTATCTAATCCTATATATCTTTTTGTTTCTTCTATAGAGCTATGACCTAATAATTCTTTAACAACAACTATATCCCTATCACTTTCAATATATATCTTATAAGCATATGTTTTTCTCATACTGTGAGCTGTTATGTCATAAAGTCCAAAATAGTTAGCAGCTTCTTTTATTGCATTAGTTACAGCTTGAATACCTATTGGCTTATTAACTCCTTTTCTAGATTTAAACATATATTCATAATCCTTTTTATCTTTAATATATTCTTTTAATATCTTTGCTAATTCTGGTATTAGCTCTACTGTTCTGGGCTTTCTGTTCTTCTCTCTTATCTTCTTAGTTTTCATCTTCTTGCCCTCATAAATTGTGAATTCTTTTTTTCGCATGGCCTCTTTAATATCTCTTACTTTAAGATTAACTAAATCGCCTGCTCTATATCCTGTAGTAACACCAACTAAAAAAAGAACATAATCTCTATAATTTTTATATTTTAAATAATCTTGAATATCTAATACATCACTAGTTCTTGTAATAGGTCTAGCAGGTCTTTTCCTTCCCATGTTATCTCACCTGCCTAATTGCTCCATTAACTTTTTTATATGCAGCGTGTTCCATACATTCTTTTAAGTTATCAGTTGATTTTTCTTCCCTTATCTTCTTACAACCACAATGAGAACATGATAAGCACTTACCAGTTTTCAATGTAGATGCAACTTCATCTGTAAGTAATATTGTTTCTTTATTGCATCTAGTGCATTTATAACTAATATATATACTTACTATTTTTCTCACCTCCATTGCAAAAATAAAAGCACAGGCTTACTTGCTTGTGCTTATGTATTAAATCTCTATATATTTTTTCACTATACTAATATAGTAATCAGTATTCTCTAATTTATCCATTAAAAAGTCTTAATTTACTCCCTAAATAATCCTTTTTTTCTCCCTATTTTGTCCTAGTTAGCAATATCCAAGTCCTATCATAAATTTATTAAGAGCCTTTTTCTTTATTTCATAAAACCTATTTTTACTTATTTTTAGTTCTTCTATTACTTCTTGATTAGTTTTATCATCCCTAAAGTAACTATAATCAACGACTTTCTTACTATCATTATCTAATTTATCATATACATAATTTATAGCATTAACTATTATTCTCTTATACTCTTGGTCTACTATTGCTTTGCCAACTGGATCTGATGGACTAATATTCTTATCAAAAATTAAATCTGGTCTACACGCTGAACCAAGTCCAGGCATCTCTATTGAAATTAAATAATATGGGTAATTTCTTAAATCATTCTCCACTTCTTTTTTTATCTTTTTATATTGCTCTTTAGTTATTTCCATAAAATCACCTATCCCTTTTTCAATCTATATGTTATTATAAGAATAAGCGTTCGGTTAGAGAAACGATTCGCTAACTATGTCTTTCTCTAGCCCAAAGGTGTTCATTATGAACACCTTTTTCTTTATATACTCCCTAACTTACTAATACTCTAATCCCAAACATTTAACTGTTGTTGCTATATCTCCTGCAAATATAAAATACGTATACTTACTACTCTCTTTACTTGGTACTAGTCCTAAATATTTTAATTGCTCTATAACAATATTTTCCCTCTTATTACTAAACTTTACGCGTGTTTTATTTTTATCTATTAACCTAAATTCCATTTACATATTTCCTTCTTAGATATAATGCTTTAATAAGCTTGTAAATAAGCCATTTTTTAAGTATTGTATACAAATACATCTTATAAATTGAAAATAATTATACATTTTAAGTTCAGTTGTACTAACTGTTTCAGATGAATTGTATACATCTGTTTATCCAGCAATACCTCACCCTTTCTTAGTATTACGACATAAAAAATACCGCATATTCATTTTGAATAATACGGTACTGTTATTAATTTAATATTTAATTTTATCTTCGTAATACTTTAAAACAAAGCCTTGAATTAATACAGATTAAAATAGCTTAATAGAAGTCTCAATAGATTTGAACATACATAAATCATCGCAAATATTTTTGCCTTTGCATAGTTTTTATTTTTTAAACCAATCAAAAAACAAACAATCATTGCAATAAATGAAACTAGGATAACAATAGCAAGTGAGTATCTAAATAGCTCTTGAATACTAACAGTCATTTTATTATAGCCCCCTTATTCAACTATATGTAAATCATACTATTACAAATTCATTATAACATATTTTGTAAATACCGTACTATTCAATTTTCAAAGATCACTTAGTTCGCACTTTCTACAAATTGGGATATAAAAAAATACCGCTATTCAATTTTGAATAATACGGTATCTTTAATAATTTAATATTTTAAGATTTTTCAGTTTTTTTCCATTTCAAATAATTATATATCAATTCAAACACACTACTTACTAATAATATTATTGGTATTATTCTACAAGTAAGTATACTATCTCCTCTCGTTATCAACATTCCAGTTGTTACCATTAACAAAGGTAACATCCATAAGTTTCTAACAAACCTTCTCCTATAACTTAATTTCCAATAATTTAAGTGAAACCTTTTGTCTACTTTTCTACTCATCCAAAATCATCTCCTTAATTATTTAGAATTAATATAATTATTAGTTAATTATAACATATTTTGTAAATACCGTACTATTCAATTTTCAAAGAGCATTTATGTCGTACTTTCTTGCAATTGCGACTTATCAGTCACTAAAAATCTTCCTCTTGAGTACACTCAACAACTTCAATTTCTTCACAGTTTTGAGCCATCCAAAATCCAAATGGACAATAATCGGCAAATCTAATCTCATTAATGTTTGATTCTCCCCTATTTCTGTATCTCAATATTATTTCCATTCTAATTAGCCCTCCTATAAAAATTTTGTTTGCCCTGGTATATTAATTGTCAATCTCTTGACATCCACTACTGCTTTATAAAGTTTATTTTTCCCTTCAACCTTTACAAGCTCTATTAATCCATTTGACTTAAGTTTATTAAAAACTTTATTTATTGCTTGTCTATCTGCATGTAATAATATTGCTATTGAGCTCTGGGTATAGCTTTGTATATTTAATAAAAGTAATACCCTAAAACATAAACCACTTAACTCCAATGTTGATAAATGTTTGATGTATACTTCTTTCACTTAACTATCTCCTTGTAATATTTTTTTACTACATATGTAGTTTATTTTTACTATTAAATTTAATTTTTTGTTATATACCATTTCCCTAAAATTTCTTTACTCAACATATAATCTGTATTTTGCCATCTCGATATTGCAGGATTATAAAATTTCAACTTAACTTTTCCTCCTACAAATCTATCTAATCTATAACTATTTTTAGTATCTATACTTGTTATAATATTTTCCTTAAGCAACCTATCATAAGCGGTAGAAAAATCATACTCTTTTGTTTTATCAACTTTATTAATTATTAGTTCTTCCAATAAAATCACTTCCCTAACCTATCTAATTTATTGGGAGGATTTCTCCTCCCTGGAAGTAAGCTTTGCAGCTTATTGTAATCCCTTATCAAAGCCCATGAGATTTTAACCTACTAACAATTTTCTCTATCTAATGTTGCAAACCTTTGATATTGACCAATCCATCCTAATTTAATTGTCTTGGTTTCACCATTTCTATTTTTATTTATTATTAATTCAGCTATATTTCTTTCTTCTGATTCTTTATTGTAATACTCATCTCTATAAAGCATAAAAATCACATCTGCATCTTGTTCAATAGAACCAGATTCTCTTAAATCTGAAAGTATAGGCTTATGATCTGTCCTTTGCTCTGGTGCTCTTGATAATTGCGATAAAGCAACTATTGTTATTTCTAACTTCTTAGCTAATTTCTTAAGTTCTCTTGAAATCTTTGCAATTTCTTGCTCTCTCGAATTGGTCTTATCTGAAATTTCGATTAACTGTAAGTAATCTATAATAACTACGTCTAAGCCTTCTTTAATCTTTAGATTTCTACACTTAGCTTTAATATCTGAAAGATTAGTTGACTTATCATCAATAAATATTTTTCTTTTAGCTAGTACATTAGCGGCATCAGTTATTTTTCTAAACTCAGCTTCATCTAACTTTCCTGTTTTTATCTTTCCAAACTCCACTAAGCTTCTTGATGAAATTAATCTTTCCATAAGCTGCTCTGTGGTCATTTCTAGTGAGAATATTCCAACGCTTGCACTCTTGGATGCATGTTGTCCAATATTAAGAGCAAAGGCTGTCTTTCCCATACTAGGTCTTGCTGCAACAATAATAAAATCACCTTTTTGAAGTCCTGAAATAGTATTATCTATTTCTTTAAATCCTGTAGTATTGCCAAGTATCTTACCACCATTGCAATAATTATTTTCTATTCTTGTCAACACTTTTTCCACAGATTGTCCCATATCTATGATATCTCCTGATTCCTTACTGTTGATAACTTTATATATTTTATCTTCTACAGCAGAAACTATTGATTCAACTTCACCTTCTTCATAACTTTTTGATATTAACTCTCGTCCTGCTCTTATAAGATTTCTTCTATCAGATTTATCTTTTATGATTTTCACATACGATTCAACATTGCTGCTAAACACTGTATTAGTCGCTAACTCTGTTATATAACTTACTCCACCACATTTATCTATGCTATCTGATACCTTTAACTCATTAAGTAAAGTAATCAAGTCTATATTCATATCTTTTCTGCTTAGAGCCTTTATTGTACTAAAGATTCTCTTATGCTTGTCCCAATAGAAATCATTATCTTTAAGTACATCCTCAGCTAAAGCTAGTTGGCTTTTATAATTAATAATGCATCCAAGAGCTGCCTGCTCTGCTTCAATGCTATGTGGTAATTGTCTTGTATCATTCATCCTACATATCCTCCAGTATGAATTTATATTTATTTTCCTTAGGCTTAACTTCTTCTTTATTTTCCGCTTTCTCATCTGTAAAATTACAATCTAAATAATCTTCATATCTGCTATTAAAAAAAGTAGAGCCATTAAGAATAAACTGCTTATCCTTACCCTTACATTCCAAAGAATATCTCTCTATGCATCTAATAAGTTGATTTATACCTATGCTCGATATTATCTTTGGTATTTTTTTAATAGCCTGTGCTCTTCCTTTTTTATTTGGGTACATCCCCCAAATAAGCTCTATATCATCTGAACTATATATATAATTATTATCTTTAGTAGAAAGATTATTTTGTTCCGACTTTTCAACCGGAAGAGTACGACTTTTTGGTCGGACAGGGTACGACTTTTTAACCGGATGGTTATAATTATTAAAATTACTACCGTCTTCCACTTTTTTTATTAAATATTTATAATTCTCACCTAAACAGTAGTATGAGTAACTTCCACCTTCTAATTTATGATAATGACCTAAAACCTTACAGTTTTCTAGCTTCTTAAGCCTTTTTCTCAACGAATCATTATTATTAATTCCTATAATAGGTATATCTTCTTTTAAATGTTTATAGTTAAGCCAATAATATGGCTTTCCTTCAACAATAATCATACTCATACTGTCAGCATCTCTAAAATCTACAAAGTATCTTAACAAAAGAGCATCTTTTAAATCTAATCCATACTCAATTAATTTACTTTGATTGAAACCACTTATTGTATGTTTCAAGTTTATCCCACCCTTCTACATATCCTTTAAAAAATCTAGTGCATTTTTACTTGGATCACTTGAAGATGATATTGATAAATCAACTTCATCATCTTCAACTTTACTTACATCAACTTTAAATGCATTATCATCATGTGATAATGATGTTGTAATAGTATTATCATGGTGTGATAATGGTGTTATCATTGTATTATCATCATTAAAAATAGCAACTTTATATAAAATATCTCTGATAAAATCTGATTTGTTATACTGTCTGCTTAATAAATCTAATATTAATTTATCTTTAGGATTTTCTTTATTTAATAGAAATGTTATTCTCTCTGATTTTGCCATATAAAATACCTACTTCCATATCTCTTTACTAGCTTCTAATGCTCCTCGTATGTTAGTATTTAAGGCATTAGTAGCTAGTACGCATTGTGAAGGTAGACTCTCTTTAATAATGTCCTGGATGACTATAGAGCCACCACCTGTAAAAATAACATAGTTATAATGATTTAAATTTATATTTATACTCACTTCATTAATCACATCATTAGTAAAAGCTGCTAACTGCTTTTTAGATACTTTTATATCACCTTTAGTTATTGCTTTTTCAATATCTTCAATCTTATATTCCTTATCTGAATTTAAATTCTTAAGCTTTAAATAGAAGTCTAAAATACCAATTTTATAAGTATTTAATACTTGTGGCTTTCCATTATCCATAGCCACTACATTAGTAGTACGTCCTCCAATATCAAGTATCAACACATTGCTTGATTTAGTTTTATCATCTAAAGTGAAATAACTTGCATATCCTTCTGGTACTACAAAAACATCTGAGATTTTAACAACCTTATTGCTCTTCTTAGTGGTCTTTGCGACAAACTTAAATTCCTTTCCCTTTAGATCCTCAATATACTTTTGCTTATGATCCATTTCGCTTATTGGTAAAAGCAGAGTTAAATTAGTTTCAATACTCTCACTTTCCTCATTTAACTTAGCTATGGCATATAGTAACTGTGCTATATAATCCTTTTTAGTTTTTATATATTCCTTACTAAAGTTACCTTTCTCAAAAAAAGTAAATTCTCCACCTAAATTAACGTAACTAAATCCATCTGGGTAAGCTTCATAATCTCTACTTATATTACTTTTAAAAGTAACTTGCTTACCTTTTGTATCAATTCCTTTAACATTGTAATTTCCTAAGTCAATAACTGTAATATTATTCATTTTCTTTTCTCTCCTTTTATGATATAATGGAGATACGGACGGCAATCCGTATCTATTTTTTGATTTGTTTTTGAACCTTTTTTAAAGGTTCATTTTTATTTTCTAGCTTTTTTAAAAGCAATTCTTTTACACCTTCTAATTTCCCTACATATTCTTCTGTATTCTTAATAAATGAAAGGATTAAATGCTTTTGCTCAAAACTCTCATTTTCTCTATATCCACCATCAATATAAAATATCTCAAACCCATTTGTATGCCCTGAATATCTAACAAAAAAATCATCTTCATATTTATTATTTAACTTCATGGATAACTTTGTTATTTCTCCAATTAAATCAATTATGTTTTCTTCCATCACTACACTCCTTTTCTATAATCTCCTTAAATTCTAGACCCATATATTCATAAAATAGTTTAGGCGATATATGATATGTCCACATAGAAGTCATTTGTATAGCTGTTCCAAAAGGCAATAAGCCTCTTTGCAATCCAATCCTTACAAATTGTTGAGATTTACCCATTATTCTTGCTGCATCTACTACTTTTATATTTCCAACCATATATATCACTCCTATCTTGCAAATTTTAAAGCCATAATTGCTTCAACAACATCATCAAGCTCCTTAGTTATTAAAGTCCACCTTGGTCTCTCTTCATCATCTATAATTCCATCACATGTTATATCAATCATTTCATCCTTTAACTTTATGAAATCACTGACTTCCTTTTGTAGCCTTAATATGGCCACTGGTAAGTCTTTAATCTCTATACTAGGTAAATACTCTCTTCCAACTTCATCACTAGTCTTAAGATGCTGATAAGCCAAATATTGAGTATCATATATTTCAATCATCTTAATTACTACCTTATCAGGTGGTATTCTTTTACCTCCTTCATAAGCTCTTAAGCTATCAACTGATATATCCATGTATTCAGATGCTTTTTCTTGTGTTAATCCTGTACTTTCTCTCGCAATTTGATAAATGTTTCTATACTCTTTCAAATTAATCTCTCCTTTTTTAAGTTATGATAAAATATTATAGAAATTGGGTTCTATATTGGAATTCTCAAGAACTTCATACGAATCGTCTGAATTAACTCTTCTTGAGCATTCTTTCCTTTTTGATTATCTTTCACAACTATTTACCTCCTTCATAAATTAAAGAATGTATATTAAATCATATAAATAGCCCAAACAAGTACACTCATACAATAATCATCCAAAAAGTAATGTTTAGTTCTCAATTTATTTTTATTAATTTATATCTTATTATTAATATAAATCACGTTTCGTGATTTATATTGTTAAAAAAAATTTCATCTATACATTCATTAGGAAAAGCTTCCTTAAACTTCACGAGAAAATTATAGCTAGGATTTCTTACACCAATCTCTATCTTTGCATAAAATGATAATGTTGTATTTAACATTTCTGCCATATCTTTTTGAGTAAAATTTTTTTTCACTCTAAATTGAGCTAACAATATCCCTCCTCCTCCCTACTCACATATTGTGATTGTATACTTGTATTTTATCAATCACATTACGTGATGTCAACACTTTTCGTGAGTTTATTTTTTATATAACACATATTGTGATAAAATAATTTATATAGAATGGAGGTTAAATTATGCTTGCTAAACGTTTAAAATCTCTAAGAGAAAGTAAAAATATAACTCAAAAAGAACTAGCAAATAAGCTAGGTATTTCACCTAGTGCAATAGGCATGTATGAATCTGGAAAAAGGAACCCTGATACCTCTATGCTAAACATTTTATCTAACTTTTTTGATGTATCAGTCGATTATCTTATGGGACGTTCTGATATAAAAAGCTCAGCAGATGAAGTTCTTAAGGAAAATCATGAAGAAACGATTGCTCTTCATAGTGATTATGATTATAAAGATCTTCCTGACGAAGCTAGGAAAGAAATTGAGAATTATATAGAATATATAAAACAAAAATATAAGAATTAATCTTTTTATTTTTTCACTTCTTATTGACAATATGGTACAGAAAATATGGTGTTCATAATGAGCGCCTATATTTTTAAATATTAGGGGTAATATTTAACATAATATATAAATTTTATTACATAAAGGGGAGGATTTTATGGAAATCAAAGATAAACTTTACTCGTTATCAGAACGAATAGACTTATTAGTTGAACAAATAAAAACTGAAGAAGGTACAAAACAATCTTTAATACTACCATTCTTTCAAATCTTAGGATATGATGTTTTCAATCCTTTAGAATTTTGTCCCGAATTTGATGCCGATTATGGAGTTAAAAAAGGTGAAAAGGTTGATTATGCAATAATTATTGACAATGAACCTACTATTCTTATAGAAGCTAAATCTTGTACAGAAAAACTTGACAAGCATGGTTCACAATTATTTAGATACTTTAATTCATCTAAAGCAAAATTTGGAGTACTAACTAATGGAATCAAATATCGCTTTTATTCAGATTTAGACGAAATAAATAAAATGGATAAACGTCCTTTTTTTGAGGTTGATTTGAATAATCTAACTGATACACAAATTAACTATCTTACTAACTTTCAACGTGATTCTCTTGATGTTAACTCAATACTTAGTTCAGCTGAAGAATTAAAATACTCAAATCTAATAAAAGACTTTTTCAAACAACAATTAAATAATACTTCTGAAGATTTTACTAACTATATTCTTGGACAAGTTTACGAAGGAAGAAAAACGGCAGCAGTTGTAGAGAAATTTATGCCTATAGTAAAAAAATCTTTTAATCAATTTATGAACGAAACTCTTAGTACAAAGTTTGCCGAAACTCTTAATAATAAAAATTCTATTCAATCTGAAATTGCACTATCTGATGAAACACCTAGCGAATCAGATATAGTTAATAAAATTAACACTACCTCTGAAGAGCTTGAAGGATATGCTATTATAAAATCAATATTAAGGGCAGATATTAATCCAGATGATATTAATTACAAAGATACTGAAACTTATTTTGGTATACTATATCAAAATAATACTCGTAAATGGATTTGTAGATTATACTTAGGAACAAAAAAATCAATAGTATTCCCAACTGTTGATAAAGGTCAAGAAAGAATCTATATTGACAACCTAAATGATTTATATCAATACGAAGACAAGTTTAAAAATATAATTCAAAAATTTATATAATAAATAACCTCATATAATTCAACAATTATACTAATATGTAACAAATAAGAGATGACTTCTCACTTATTATTTAATAATAATTCATAAACTATACAGAATGTTTTAGAGCCACCTTATTTTACAACTATATCCTAAAAAATCAAATAACATAAACTAAGGAGGAGTTTTATGCCTGCACCTTTTAACCCACCATTAACTGAATATGACATCTTATCCTCATTTCCATACTATAGTTCTGTAGACATAATAAAATCTGGAGGAGAAGGTACTGTAGCTAAAGCTATATATCCAAGCGGAAAAATGACTGCTTTAAAAATCTATAGCCCTAATCATCAACAAGTTCGTACAGAAATAGAAGCCAAAAAACTTAGTAAAATAAATTGTAGCAATTTAGTTAATTTATTTAATCATGGTGAAATAACAATACGCTCTATTCAGTGTTATTTTACAGAAACATCCTACGTAAATGGTAAAGATTTACGACGTTTGCTAAATGAAGGCTATCAATTCAATGAAAATGATGTAATTAATTTATTATTATGCATATCTAATGCAATTGATAACTTATGGAAAGAACGTGTTGTTCATTGTGATATTAAGCCAGATAATATAATAAAATGTGGTAATTCATTTATACTAGTAGATTTAGGTATGGCTAAATATTTAGATGAATCTACAATGACAATAGCTGGTACAATAATGGGAACTATAGGGTATATTGCACCCGAACAATTGAATGGTCGCAAAAACTTAACCCAAAAAGCTGATTACTATGCTTTAGGAATTACAGCATATGAAATAGCTACAGGATATCATCCTTTTAATAGAAATCAGAATGATATGTTTACAAAGCCTATTCCAGAATTTCCACATAATTGTTTTATAGATATTAAAATTAAAAAATTAATAACTTCATTAATGAATAAAATACCATATCTACGTCCTTTTACTAGAGAAATGATATGTAATAAACTTGGGAGGTAAAATACATGTTCTTATTAAACCGTGGATACACTACAAACATTAATTCTGAACTCTCTATACCAGGAGTTATATTTTCTTCTGCTCAGCTAGATAAACCTTCTGTTGAGAGACGAGTAACTCTTATAACTTCTTTGAGACTATTTGATCCTCAACTATACTTTCCATTATCTTTAAAGAATTCTTGTAAAAAAACTTTTACAAGACTATCAACCTATCCTTGGTTCAACCCTAATTACGATGAATTTGAAAGTAATACAATGAAATTAACTGAGTTTGTTAAACAATTATCTACAAAACAATCTTATGAAAATGTGTTCTATCCAATTAATGACTTAGACTTAAAAAAAAGAATACAAGACTGCATAGAGTTTCAACAATCCATGAATTGTTCCCACATAATTATTCCTACACCACTAATAATTGATACTGAAGATGCTTTTTGTGAACAATTAAAATGGATAAATGCTAGTATAGAATTTATAAAAAATATTTCCAAACCTGTTTTAATTTCAGTTGCATTTTCACAAACTGTTTTAACTCAAAGAGATTTTGAAGAAAATTCATTGCTTTCATTAATACTTGATAACTTATCTTCTTTTAATGAATTTTCAGGATACTATATCACATTTGAAACTACTACTTCTCAACAAATTACAGATGTAAATATAATAAAAACTATTCTTGAATTTTCTTATGTACTTGGAGAACTATACAATAAAGAAGTCATATTAAATTATACGGACTTAGCTGGACTTCTTGGATTATGTGTAGGTGCAAAAGCTTTTGGAAGTGGGTACTTTAATAAAGAGAAGTATCTAAATTATGAGGACTTTATTGATAAAGAAGGTTTTGGAATTTCATTACCATTCTTTTTTTCATACTCATTAATTGGAGACTTTTTATCTAATAAAGATTTATCAAAATTAAGAGATAAAAATCTCCTTCATTTTATAGAAGAAGATATCACTAAATTTAGCACAAACTTATATGACACATTAATAAAAAATCAAGATGTACAGATGTTAACTGAGTGGAAAGAAAGTAGAAATAATGTAACTGCCGCAAAGTTACATCGCTATGAATTGCTTTCCCAAGTTTCATCTAAAATATCTTCATTACCATTAAAAGATAGGCTTAACCTTACCCAAAAATGGTTACTTAATGCCGATATGAAAACCTCATATTTATTGAATATTATTAAAGCTAAAAATCTTACACAAGATTTTAGTCATATAAAAATATGGAGTAAATGCTTGGACGATTTCATAAAAAAATATTCTTTACTATAAATAAAAAAAGATCTTGTATTAAATATATTACGAGATCTTTTTCCATTTATCTATATTTATACTAAAGTCTTTTAAAATTTTAATTTTATAGTAATGGCTTTTATATATACTTATTTTCTTATTACGTTTTGGCATATACTTCACTTCATACTTCCCGTCATTACTCATATAAATCAATCCGACATTATTTTTTTTATACTCTTCAACCAATAGACTTGATTCATTAATTCGGGCTTTATCAAGTACTACATAAGAATAATCAGCAAATTGAAGGTTAAAAATACCTTGTTCTAGAGCCTCTTGCCACTTTGACAACTTTAACTCTACTGCTATTATTTCTTTAGGAAGTATTACATTCCAACTTCCTAAAACATAAGATCTCTCTGTTACTTTCTCAACAAGACCTGATTTACATAAAATATCTAAGCACTTCTCTAACTCTAATCTTTTTATAAAAAGTTCTTTTTCTATCTTATTAATTGATACTTTCTTATTTGCGCTAATCAATGCAAGAATGCTAAAACATTTAGATGATAATTTTTTTATAGCTTTCTCATAATCAATACACTCCATAAATTGGTTATACTCATTACAATATGAAGCAATACATAAATCAACCATTCTATAATAAATAGGATATTCACAAGCATATATATAATCTTTGTAATCTTTCTTTATAGTATTCATAAATTCCTCAAATTCATTAATTAAAAGCTCAGTCATATCTCTTTCAAATCTAAAACTCATAAATATCCTCCTATATATTAATTATCACATAAATATATTTTACTACAAAAAATATGAATCTCATAGTTTTTTAGACATTTGACGAACATTTGTTTGCATGCTATATATATAAATATACCATATTATTCAAGGGGATGAAAAGACATATGAGAAAAAGACTAGAATTACTAAGTTTAATTGAAAAAGAAAATATAAACGTAGATGAGGAGTTAAGAATTCCAGAGGCATCAGGAATTTATATCAATATTCCTGGAATAAATCCTATTATAGGAATAAATAAAAGTGTTAGTAATGATAAAGAGTATTACTCTATACTAGCTGAAGAACTTGGTCATCACTTTAAAACTATAGGCAACTTAATAAAACAGGAAACTTCTTATATTGGAGATATATTAAAGCAAAAAGAAGAAGTTAAAGCAAAACTATGGGCTTCTAACTTCTTTATTAGTGATGAAGAATTTGTGCAAGCTATTTTGGATTGTTCAAACAACATATATACTCTTGCAGAAAGATTTAATGTTACTGAAGAAATCATAAATTACAAAATTTTATCTATATGCATAGATGATATTAGACTTAATAAAGTCAAAGAAATTATTAGCAGACATGAAGCTCAGTATTTAGCCTGTAATATTTAGTATTAATACATATTTTAATGATTAATATTTTCTCTAAATCACTTTAATTAAGATAAACACTTTATGTATAGTTAAAATAAATTAATTGAAAGGATGTTACATATATGAGATTACCTAATGGTTATGGAACTGTTTATAAATTATCTGGAAATAGAAGAAAGCCATTTATGGTTAGAAAAACCATTGGCTGGTCAGATGAAGGAAAACAATTATATAAAACAATCGGATATTATGAAACTAGAAAGTTAGCACTTGCAGCATTAGCTGATTATAATTCAAATCCTTATAACATTGATGCATCATCTATAACCTTCTCTGAGCTTTTTACTAAGTGGAGCAAAGAAAAGTATATAGATATATCAAAATCAGCTATAAATGGATATAATGCAGCTTATGATACTTCTAAAGAACTACATGACTTACGATTTGTTGATATTAAAGCAAATCATCTACAAAATGTAATAAATACTTGTGGTAAAGGATATGGTACTCAACGAAAGATTAAGAGCTTATATAATCAGCTATATAAATATGCTATGAAGAATGATATTGTCCAAAAAGATTACTCTAACTACGTTGAACTTGGTAAGAAAATTGATTCTATTAAGAGAGTTCCTTTCTCTGAAAAAGAAATAAAAAGATTATTTAAAGTGGCAGATCAAATACCTTTTGTTGATACGATCTTAATTATGATTTATTCTGGCCTTAGAATTGGAGAGTTACTATTAATAAAATCCACAGATATTGACTTAGAAAATGAAATTATTACAGGTGGAATTAAAACTGATGCAGGTAAAAATAGAATAATACCTATAAATAAAAAGATTCTTCCTTTCATAAAAAATCGCTTAGAAGAAGGTCATGAATATTTAATAGTTAACTCTAGAAATAAACCAATGAAATATGATAATTATTATAGAGAAAGATTTATACCTATAATGGAGCAACTTAATATGAATCATAGACCACACGATGCACGTCATACCTTTGCAACCTTAATGAATAATGCTGATGCAAATAGAACATCTATAAAGAAAATAATAGGTCACAGTAGCTATGAAACTACTGAGAAAATTTATACCCATAAAGACATTGAAGAACTAAGAAAAGCCATTAATTTAATATAGTATTTGTTAGAGATACGTTAGTTATATGTTAGTTATACACTTAAAAATAGAAGTTTTTATTTATTTTTATATAAAGAAAAGTCCCACAAACACTTGGTTTGTGGGACTTTGAAAAACTCTTGTATTATCTCTTTGAGAATTGTGGAGCTCTTCTTGCTTTCTTAAGACCGTATTTCTTTCTTTCCTTCATTCTTGGATCTCTTGTTAAGAATCCAGCCTTCTTTAATTCTGGCTTTAAAGCTTCATCAGCTTTAACTAAAGCTCTTGTAATTCCGTGTCTGATAGCTCCAGCTTGACCTGTAAATCCTCCACCATGAACATTTACTAAAACGTCAAACTTATCCTTAGTTCCTGTTAAAACTAATGGTTGGTTAACTATTACTCTTAAAGTTTCTAAACCAAAGTAATTTTCGATATCTCTTTTATTAACAACAACCTTACCACTTCCTGGTACAAGTCTTACTCTTGCAACTGATTTTTTTCTTCTTCCAGTACCCATGTATTGAACTTTTGCCATTTCTATTCCTCCTCCCGAGCTTGTATTAGTACTTTAATTCAAGCACTTCTGGTTTTTGAGCTGAATGATTGTGTTCAGCACCTCTATATACTTTTAACTTAGTTAGCATCTTTCTTCCTAAAACACCACTTGGAAGCATTCTTCTAACTGCTTCTTCGAAAGCGAATTCAGGTTTCTTATCTAGTACTTCTCTATATGGAGTTTCCTTTAATCCGCCTGGATATAGGCTGTGCTTTCTCATTAATTTTTGATCTAACTTCTTACCAGTTAAAACAACCTTTTCTGCATTAATAACGATAACGAAATCTCCGCAGTCAACATTTGGAGTAAATGTTGGCTTATTCTTTCCTCTTAATATTGAAGCAACTTGGCTTGCTACTCTTCCTAGTGGCTTTCCAGCTGCATCTACAACATACCATTTTCTTTCAACTTCTTGTGCTTTCGCAATGTATGATTTCATCTCTTTCCCTCCCTGAACTTACATTTTAGCTTCACTCTTTAAAGTTACCGCATTTATGTCAAGACCCGGGGCTAGTGGATCTTATATACATAAATATTCTAACAAACAATATTATTATAATACACGCTTACGGGCGTGTCAACATTATTTATATCTTTTTTTATTAATAAAAAACTTTTTCTAATACTAATCCATTAGGTGGTACGCAAGGTCCTGCCTTACTTCTATCTCCATTTTTTATTATACTTTCTATATCTTCTGGTTTTATTTTTCCTTTTCCAACTTCAATTAAGGTGCCTACTATAATTCTTACCATATTATAAAGAAATCCATCTGCACTAACAAATATTTTTATAACATCATCCTTTAATTCTAATTCCAAGCCACTTATTGTTCTTACTGAAGTCTTTACAGAACTTCCATTAGTTTTAAACGCCTTAAAGTCATGCTTACCTAAAAAATATTTTGCAGCCTCTTTCATTAGATTATAATTTAATTCATCTCTAACTTGATATACATAATTTCTTCCTATACATACTTTTTCATATCTATTTACTAATGTATAACAGTAAGTTTTGCCTTTGCTATCATATCTTGAATGAAAGTTCTTATCAACTTCTTCAGATTTAATTATTCCTATATCATCTGGTAATTTAGTATTAATAGCTTCTCTAAATTTATCAGCTGGAATTTGGCTATTAGTAATGAAGTTTGCAACCATACCTTTAGCATGAACTCCAGCATCAGTTCTAGAGCTTCCTATTAATTCAACCTCTTCACCTGTAAGTAACCTAATTGCTTCTTCAATGCACTGTTGAATGGTTCTATTATTCTTTTGCTTCTGCCATCCCCCATAGCTTGTTCCATCATATTCTATAGTTAACTTTATATTTCTCATAGATTTCTACACCTTACAAAACAAATCTTATTATAAAGCTTCCAATAAATAAAATAGAAAAAATGCCAAAAGCTATAATATCTATAGAAGCAAACTGCAATTCTTTCATTCTAGTTCTCCCAGCACCACCTCTATAACATCTAGCTTCCATTGCCATTGCTAATTCATCAGCCCTTCTAAAAGAACTTATAAATAAAGGAACTAATAAAGGTATTAAACTCTTAGCTTTTTGAATAATGTTTCCTGTCTCAAAATCTGCACCTCTTGCTTTTTGAGCCTTCATTATTTTATCTGTCTCTTCTGTTAATGTAGGAATAAATCTCAAAGCAATAGTCATCATCATTGCTAATTCATGTGCTATTTCTTTTCCAATAGGTCTTAATAACCTTTCTATTCCATCTGTTAATTCTATAGGAGATGTTGTAAGAGTTAGCAATGAAGTTCCTGTAATTAAAAATACTAACCTCAACGCCATAAATGCTGCTGTTCTCAGTCCTTCTAAATATATCTTAATAAAACCCAACTCAAATACTAATGTATCAGCAGTACCTTTTATCATAAATATATTTAATGCAGCAGTTAATATTATTAAAAATAAAATCGGCTTTAATCCTTTAAAAATAAATTTAACTGGAATTTTAGCATTTGCTATTATAGCTCCTAAAAAGGCAATTACTAAAATATATCCAACAAACTTATTTATTATAAATAAAGAAGCAATGAATAATATAGCTATTATTATTTTTGTTCTTGGATCTAATTTATGCGTAAATGATTCACCAGGTATATACTGTCCAATAGTTATATCCTTTAACATAATTCCACCTCCTTAGTTATTCTTGTTAAGAAGCTTAATTATTTCTTCTTTGGCTTGTTTTATTGTATAAATACCATCTGATACATCAAAGCCTAATGCTTTTAGTTTCAGCATTAAATATGTTACCTGTGGTACTGCTAATCCAATGCTCTCTAATTTCTCTACTTCTCTAAATACAGTATCAATAGGACCTTGTAACTCTACACTTCCATTATTCATTACTATAACTTTGTCAGCAATATTGGCTACATCCTCCATACTATGACTAACAAGTATTATAGTCATTCCATAATCATCATGTAACTTTTTAATCTGAGTTAATATATCATCTCTTCCCTTTGGATCTAAACCAGCTGTAGGTTCATCAAGAATTAATGTTTTAGGATTCATTGCAATTACTCCAGCTATTGCTACCCTTCTTTTTTGTCCACCACTTAAATCGAATGGTGATTTATCTTTATATTCTTCGTAATCCAATCCTACCATTTCCATAGCTTTAACTACTCTTTGGTGTATTTCTTCATCAGATAATCCAAGATTTTTGGGTCCAAATTCAATATCTTTTTCTATTGTCTCTTCAAATAACTGATATTCTGAATATTGAAATACTAGACCAACCTTTTTTCTGATGTCTACTAACTTTACATTTTTCTCTGTTATATCTACACCATCAATATATATTTTCCCTTTTGTAGGAGATAATAATCCATTTAGATGCTGTATTAAAGTTGATTTTCCTGAACCTGTATGTCCAATCAAAGCTACAAAATCATTATCATCTATTGTTAGATTAATATCTTTTAAAGCAACTTTTTCAAAGGGACTTCCTGGCATATAAATGTGTGTTAAACTTTCTATTTTAATTGACATATTGCATCCACCATCTCATCTATATTTAAAATTTCAGTACTTATATCTATACCTTCTTTTCTTAATTCGTAAGCCAACTCAGTAACTTGTGGAACATCTAATCCTATTTTTTTCATAACATCAACTTTAGAAAATACTTCTCTAGGTGTTCCTTCCATCCTAATTTGGCCATCATCAACAACTATAATTCTATCAGCTTGTGCTGCCTCATCCATATAATGTGTTATTAAAACTATAGTAATATTATGTTCTTTATTTAACTCTTTAATATTATTTATAACTTCTTTTCTACCACTAGGGTCTAACATTGCAGTAGGCTCATCAAATACAATACAATCAGGTTGCATAGCCAAAACTCCTGCAATTGCAACTCTTTGCTTTTGTCCACCAGATAATAAATGCGGAGCATGTCTCTTATACTCGCTCATCCCAACCTTAGCAAGGCTATCGTCAACGCGCTTTCTTATCTCCTTAGGATCTACCCCTAAATTTTCAGGACCAAAAGCTACATCTTCCTCAACAATTGTTGCTACAAGTTGATTGTCAGGGTTTTGAAAAACCATTCCTGCTTTGCTTCTAATATCCCATAAGTTTAGCTGATCTTTTGTATCCATCCCATCTACTAATACAGTACCTGATGAAGGTGTTAACAATGCATTTATATGTTTTGCAATAGTTGATTTTCCAGACCCATTATGTCCTAGCACTACTACGAATTCACCTTTAGATACTTTTAAATTAACCCCTTTAATAACCACCTTATCTTCTTGTTCTTCAGTTGATGTATATTTAAAGGTTACATTATCTATGTCTATCATAAAGTTATCCATACACTACCTCCTATTTGACATATATCTTTAGACTATATAGAACACTCTTTATACTCTAAAAATATATTTTTATATTACAAAATGGGGACTAAGTATCAACTTAATCCCCTTATTATTATACTAATTCAAGTATAACTATTTCAGCTCCGTCCCCTCTTCTAGGACCCTTCTTATACATTCTTGTATATCCACCGTTTCTTTCAGCGTATTGTGGAGCTATATTATCAAAAAGATTCTTTACAACAGCTTCTTCTTGTACAAAAGCTAGAACTTGTCTTCTTGAATGTAAATCACCCTTCTTAGCAAGAGTAATCATTTTTTCAGCAAGGCTTCTTGCTTCTTTAGCTCTAGTTTCAGTTGTTTCAATCTTACCGTATTTTAAGAAACTTGTTACAAGACTTCTTAGCATAGCTCTTCTTTGGTCAGTAGGACGACCTAACTTACGATAACCTGCCATGGATTTACCTCCTTACTCATCGTTTAGTCTTAAACCTAAGCCTAGTTCTTTTAATTTTCTTTCAACTTCTTCAAGAGATTTCTTTCCTAGATTTCTTACTTTCATCATATCATCCATTGATTTTGATGCAAGTTCTTGAACTGTATTAATTCCAGCTCTCTTTAAACAGTTATATGATCTAACTGATAAATCTAACTCTTCTACAGTCATCTCTAGAACTTTCTCTTTTTTATCTTCTTCTTTTTCTATCATAATTTCAACATCATTCGTATTGTCAGTTAATGACATGAATAACTTGAAATGTTCTATAAGAATTTTAGCTGATAAGCTTATAGCCTCATCAATCTTAATTGTACCATTAGTCCAGATTTCTAAAGTTAACTTATCATAGTCAGTAATTTGACCAACTCTAGTATTTTCAACTGTAAAGTTAACTCTCTTAACTGGTGTGTATATTGAGTCTACAGCAATAGCGGATATTGGTAAATCTTCACTCTTATTTTTATTTTGAGTAACATATCCTCTACCTTTGTTTACTGTTAGTTCCATATAAAGTCTTCCGTTTTCATCAAGCGTTGCAATATGTAAATCCTTATTAACAACCTCTACATCACCGTCAGTCTTTATATCTGCTCCTGTTACAACTCCAGGACCTTTTGCATCTATATAAATTGTCTTTTGACCTTCACCATTCATTCTCAAAGCTAAAGCCTTGATGTTAAGAATTAATTCTGTAACATCCTCTTTAACTCCAGTAACTGTTGAGAACTCATGAAGAACTCCATCAATTTTAACTGATGTTGTTGCAGCACCTGGTAAAGATGATAATAAAATTCTTCTAAGAGCATTACCTAAAGTAATTCCGTATCCTCTTTCAAGTGGTTCTACTACGTATTTACCGTAAGTACCATCTTCGTTTGATTCTACACACTCAATTATTGGCTTTTCAATCTCTAACATACACAAACCCTCCTTATATTTAAAATGGCAACCTTATTTTGAGGGCAACTGATTCTCATATTTGCAATCATACAAAATGTATGATTAACAAATATTAATATACTACTTGCTGTATAACTCGACGATAAGCGTTTCATTAACAGGAACGTCAATATCTTCTCTTGTTGGTTCAGCAACTACTTTGCCTTCGTAGTTTTCGATATTTGCTTCTAACCATTTTGGTAAAGTCTTTGGATTTTCAACGAAAGTCTTGAACTTTTCGCTTCCTCTACTTTTTTCACAAACAGTTATTACATCATTTACACAAACTTTGTATGATGGAATATCTACTTTCTTTCCATTTACTAAGAAATGTCCATGAGTTACTAGTTGTCTAGCTTCATTTCTTGATGCACCATATCCTAATCTATATGCTACGTTATCAAGTCTTAATTCTAATAACTTTAATAAGTTTTCACCAGTAATTCCTTTTATGTGTTCAGCCTTTTCATAGTAATTTCTGAATTGGCTTTCTAAAACTCCGTATATTCTCTTAGCTTTTTGCTTTTCTCTTAATTGAATTCCGTAGTTTGATAACTTCTTCTTGCTAGCTCCATGTTGTCCTGGCGCATAGCTTCTTCTTGCAAAAGCACATTTATCTGTATAACATCTATCCCCTTTAAGGAATAGTTTCATACCTTCTCTTCTACATAATCTACATGTAGCTCCAGTATATCTTGCCATTAATTACACCTCCTATGATGGTTAATACTAGACTCTTCTTCTTTTTGGTGGTCTGCATCCATTATGAGGGATAGGAGTAACATCTTTAATTAAAGTTACTTCTAATCCTGCTGCTTGTAGGGATCTTATAGCTGCTTCTCTACCTGCACCTGGTCCCTTTACATATACTTCGATGCTCTTTAATCCATGCTCCATTGCTGCCTTAGCTGCTGTTTCAGCTGCCATTTGCGCTGCGAAAGGAGTACTCTTTCTTGAACCTCTAAATCCTAGAGCTCCAGCACTTGACCATGATAAAGCATTTCCTGCTGCATCCGTTAAAGTAACTATTGAGTTATTGAAAGTTGACTTGATGTGTGCAGCACCATGCTCAACGTTTTTTCTTTCTTTTCTTCTTCTAGTCTTTTTAACTTTTTGAGCTGCCATTATCTTCCCTCCTTATTACTTCTTCTTATTAGCGATAGTCTTTTTAGGACCTTTTCTTGTTCTCGCATTAGTCTTAGTTTTTTGTCCTCTAACTGGAAGACCTTTTCTATGTCTAATTCCTCTGTAGCATCCGATTTCTTGTAATCTCTTAATGTTTAAAGCAACTTCTCTTCTTAAATCACCTTCAACATTCATTTCTTTTATAAATGTTCTAATTGCATTAACTTCATCTTCAGTTAAATCTTTAACTCTTGTATCCGGATTTATTCCAGTTTCAGCTAAAATCTTTTGAGATGTTGCTAAACCAATTCCGAATATATATGTTAGACCTATTTCAACTCTTTTTTCTCTTGGTAGGTCAATACCTGCTATTCTTGCCATTAAAATTTACACCTCCTGGTAATTAAAATGCCTTAAAAAATAGATTTTATAGTAATTTAATATATATAATAAAGTTTAGGTCATTAGTGATATTTTCTCTAATGCAGCCGCTCCTAAAACCTAATTATTAGATTATTGACTATATAATCATATTTGACTTTACTAAAAAAGTCAATAAATTTTAAATGCCTAATTTGTATTTTTTGTCTAATATTATTTTATATTAGCCTTGTTTTTGCTTGTGCTTTGGATTTTCACAGATTACCATTACTCTTCCTTTTCTTCTTATGATCTTGCACTTTTCGCAAATAGGCTTAACTGATGGTCTTACTTTCATAGCTAACCCTCCTTGTATTAGTAACAGTAGATTTTATACTGCTTTATTTTGCTCTCCATGTAATTCTACCTCTACTTAAATCATATGGAGATAATTCTACTGTAACCTTATCTCCAGGCAGAATTCTTATGAAGTTCATTCTTAATTTGCCTGATATATGTGCTAGAATTGTGTGCCCACTTTCAAGTTCAACTTGGAACATAGCATTGGGTAATGATTCTAGAACAGTACCTTGCATTTCTATAACATCGTCTTTTGACATAAGGTAATCAACCCTCCTTAACAATGCCCTTTAATTTTAGAAGTCTCTTAATCTTTAAATCAGTACTTTTTTCATTTCTTAAAATCGACAATTTTACATCTTCATTTATATCACACAGAATACTTAAATGCTTAAGATTCTTTTTCTTAGGATTATTTATAGTCTTAACATTACCATCGGCTACTAGTACATATTCACTATTAATCTGATTAGTTATTATATATAAATGATTTTTATCTCTTCCAGCTTTTGATAGTACTACTTTTCCAATCAAGTCATTGTTTTGCAAATTCTTCACCTCGATGATTACCTTAGTATAAACCGTAACATTACGAATTTATAACTAAGAAACACTATTATTTTATTAGTGTTAATATTTCGGGCCCATCTGGTAAAATCGCAACAGTATTTTCATAATGTGCTGATAGTTTCCTATCTTTTGTAACAACAGTCCATCCATCAGATAGAGTTAGTACTTTGCAATCACCTACATTAACCATAGGTTCAATTGCTAATACCATTCCTTCTCTTAACTTTGGACCTCTACCCGGCATACCGAAATTGGGTACTTCAGGATCTTCGTGTAGATTTCTTCCGATTCCATGACCTACAAAATCTCTTACAACTGAGAAACCTGAATCCTCAACATACGTTTGAATTGCATGTGAAATATCCGTTAGTCTGTTTCCTATATGAGCAAATTTAATTCCCTCAAAAAAACAATTTTTCGTAACTTCAATTAACTTTTGTGCCTCTTGTGAAACATTTCCTACTGAAAAAGTTCTTGCTGCATCTCCATGAAAACCTTCAAAAACAGCACCACAATCTACACTTACAATATCGCCCTCAGTTAACTTATAGGCTCCTGGTATTCCATGAACTACTTGCTCATTGATAGATATACAAAGTGATGAGGGAAAACCATACAATCCTTTAAAAGAAGGTTTAGCTCCTTGTTTAATAATAAACTCCTCCGCTATCCTATCTAACTCTGCTGTAGTTATACCAGGTTTTATTTTTTCTTCTATTAATAATAATGTTTCTGCTACTATTCGGCCTGATTTCCTCATATAGTTAAGTTCATTATTATTTTTTATAATAATCACTAAACTGGCTCTCCTAATATAGTACAAATACTTTCAAACACTTCATTAATAGCTTTTGTACCATCTACTGTAGAAAGTAACTCTCTCTCCTTATAGAAATCAATTAGTGGTTGTGTTTGTCTCTCATATACATCAAGTCTTTCTTTTACTGTTTCTTCTGTATCATCTTTTCTTTGAACTACATCCGAACCACAAAGCTCACATTTACCTTCAATCGGTGGATTAAATTTTATGTGATAACTTGCCCCACATGATGGACACACTCTTCTTCCTGTCATTCTTTCAAGTATAAAATCTCTAGGTACCTCTATGCATAAAGCAGTATCTAAAGACTCATTTCTCTTTTGTAAGAACTCTTGAAGAGCTTCTGCTTGACTTACCGTTCTTGGAAAGCCATCTAATAAATATCCATTCTCACAATCATTATGTTGAAGTCTATCTTTTACCATATCTATTGTAACTTGATCAGGAACTAGCTGACCATTATCAATATACTTTTTAGCTTCTATTCCAAGTGGAGTATTTTCTGAAATATTCTTTCTAAAAATATCTCCTGTTGAAATATGAGGAATTGAATATCTATTACTAATTGATTTTGCCTGTGTTCCTTTTCCTGCACCAGGAGGACCTAGTAATATAATCTTCACGGGCATCATCTCCATTTTATTTTCTATTTAAGAAATCCTTCATAATGACGCATCACCATTTGAGATTGTAATTGTCTTGAGAAGTCCATTGCTACTCCTATTACAATTAACACTGCTGTTGCACCAAATTGAATTCCTTTAAATGGTGTGTATTGTTCCACTAAAATAGGAGTTACTGCTAAAAATGCAGCAAATACACCACCTATAATTGATACTCTAGCTAATATTTTCTCAAAATACTCAGTTGTTTGCTCACCTGGTCTTATTCCAGGAACAAAACCTGCTGACTTATTTAGATTTTCAGCCATTTCATCTGGTTTTAAAGTAACTTCATTATAGAACCAAGTAAAGAATACTGTTAATAAAGCAAAGATTACAGGATACATCCATGTCTTTTCATTAAAGATGCTGTAACTACTACCTATAATCCATTGTGAAACACTGCTGTTAGGGAAAAACTGAGCTATAGCTTTTGGGAATCCCATTACTGACATTGCAAATATAATTGCAATAACAGCTGCACTTATTATACTTAACGGAATATGTGTAGATTGTCCTTTCATAACTTTATTACCAACAGCTTTACCTGCATATTGTACTGGAATCTTTCTTTCAGCAAGACTAAAGAAAATAGATATTGCTAATAGAGCAATAACAGCTACTATAAATAAAGCTAATGCTACTTTATCTACTTCTAAGCTTAAAACTTTACTAACTGTAAGTGGTAATCTAGAAATAATATTAACAAAAATTAATATTGATGTTCCATTACCAAATCCCTTAACTGTAATTTGATCTCCTAACCAAATACAGAATGTTGATCCAACAACAAGGGACATTATTACTATAACTAATTCTAAGCTTGAACTAGATATCATTGCACCTTGTGAACCAAATGAAGCTACTGAACCAATAGCTAATATTACAGCAATTACAATAGCGACATAACGAGTAGCATTTTGTATTTTTTTTCTACCCTCTTGCCCCTCTTTAGATAGTTGCTCTAAAGATGGAATAGCTATTGTTAATAATTGCATTATAATTGATGCATTAATATATGGTGTTACACCTAATGCTAATATACTAAAGTTACTAAATGCTCCACCAGATATTAAATCATAGAAACCAAGTAACCCAGATTGAGTCATCTCTTGTATTCTTGATATAAATTCAGCATTGATTCCAGGAACAGGAATATGAGTTCCCATCCTGAAAATCGCTACTAAAAATATTGTCCAACAGAATTTTTTTCTCAATTCTGGAACCTTCCAGGCATTACGTAGGGTTGATAGCATATTAAATCACCTCAACTTTTCCTCCAGCTGCTTCGATCTTCTCTACTGCAGATTTTGAAAGTTTACATCCTTTTATAGTTAAACTCTTTTCTAAGTTTCCGTTTCCAAGAATCTTAACGCCATCCATAACTTTACTTACTACTCTCTTCTCAAGTAATACTTCAGGAGTAACTTCAGTTCCGTTTTCAAATATATTTAATCTATCTACATTGATACTAACGATCTTCTTAGCAAATATATTTGTAAAACCTCTCTTTGGAAGTCTTCTGTAAAGAGGCATTTGACCCCCTTCAAAACCTGGTCTTACTCCACCGCCTGATCTAGCGTTTTGTCCTTTTTCACCTTTTCCGGCATTTCTACCTAAACCAGAACCAGTACCTCTACCAACTCTCTTAGGAGCCTTTTTGCTACCTGCTGCTGGCTTTAATTCATGAAGTTTCATTATCAGTACACCTCCTCTAAATTATACTTCTTCTACCTTTAGTAAATAGTCAATCTTCTTAATCATACCTTTTATTTGAGGAGTTTCCTCTTTTTCTACTGTTTTACCAATTTTCTTTAGTCCTAGGGCATTTGCAGTAGCGATATGGTCTTTCTTTCTACCTATTAAGCTCTTAACTAGAGTAACTCTTAACTTAGCCATCGCCAATTCCCTCCTAACCTAGAATCTCTTCAACAGATTTTCCTCTTAATTTAGCTATATCTTCAGCTGTTCTTAAGTTTGCTAATCCGTTGATAGTTGCATTTACCATGTTTCTTGGATTGTTTGAACCTAATGACTTAGCTCTAACATCCTTTAACCCTGCTAATTCAAGTACAGCTCTTGCAGGACCCCCAGCAATAACTCCTGTACCTTCTTTAGCTGGCATTATAAGAACTTTTCCTGTTCCGAAAGTTCCATATATTTCATGAGGAACAGTTGTTCCAACCATAGAAACTTTTACTAAGTTTTTCTTAGCATCTTCTATTCCCTTTTTGATTGCTACTGGAATTTCGATAGATTTTCCCATTCCAACTCCAACGTGTCCGTTTTCGTCACCAACAACAACTAGAGCGCTGAATCTGAAGTTTCTACCACCCTTAACAACCTTAGTAACTCTGTTTATATAAACAACCTTTTCTTTAAGGTCTAGTTGACTAGGATCGATTCTCATGTATTTCCCTCCTTATTTTTTAGAAATTTAATCCTGCTTCTCTAGCAGCTTCTGCTAATTGTTGTACTCTTCCGTGATATACATATCCACCTCTATCGAACACAACATCTTTAATTCCTTTTTCTAATGCCTTCTTAGCCACTAGTTCTCCTACAAGTTTAGCGCCTTCTTTGTTACCGCCCTTTGCAGAGAAGTCTTTTTCTAAGCTTGAAGCAGAAACTATAGTTACAGCATTTATATCATCAATTATTTGTGCATAAATATTTTTTTCACTTCTGTATACTGAAAGTCTTGGTCTTTCAGGAGTACCGAAAACTTTCTTACGAACTCTAAGGTGACGTTTTACTCTACTTGCTTTTTTGTCTACCTTCTTGAACATAAAGCTCACTCCTTTCTATTATTTCTTACCAGTTTTACCTTCTTTACGTCTGATTACTTCGCCTTCGAATTTAATTCCTTTACCCTTATATGGTTCTGGCTTTCTCCAACGTCTGATATCAGCCGCTTGTGCTCCAACAACTTGCTTATCTATACCTTTGATAACAACTTTTGTTGCAGCAGGAGTTTCGAAAGTAATTCCATTCATTGGTTCTATTTCAACTGGATGTGAGTATCCAAGGTTCATTACAAGTTTCTTTCCTTGTAGTTGAGCTCTATAACCAACACCTACTAATTCTAAAGTCTTTTGATAACCTTCGTTAACTCCAATTACCATGTTATTAATAAGTGCTCTTGTTAATCCGTGAAGAGCTCTGTGCTCTTTTACATCACTAGGTCTAGTAACAACAACTTCGTTGTTTTCAACCACTATCTTAATGTCTTTGTGCATAGCATTTACTAGCTCACCTTTTGGTCCCTTAGCTGTAACAACATTATCTGCTGATACAGTTACAGTTACGCCAGCAGGAATAGCTATTGGTAATCTACCTACTCTTGACATAATTGCACCTCCTGTATTCTTCTCGTACAAACATATATTTAATCTATCTAGTTACTTCCTATATAAGATACTACCAAACGTAGCAAACTACTTCTCCGCCTAGTCCCATCTTTCTAGCTTCTCTATCAACCATTATTCCCTTAGAAGTTGATATAACAGCTATTCCTAATCCGTTTAACACCTTTGGAGTTTCATCTTTTTTACAGTAAACTCTTAGTCCTGGCTTAGATATTCTCTTTATTCCAGTAATAACTCTTTCTTTGTTAGAACCGTATTTAAGAGATATTCTTAACATTGGTACAACACCATCATTGTACTCATCTATTTCTTTAATATATCCTTCTTGTAATAATATATTTGCTATTGCCTTCTTTACATTTGAAGAAGGTACTTCTACTACCTCATGTCTTACAGCATTTGCGTTTCTAATACGAGTTAGCAAATCTGCTATAGGATCTGTCATAACCATTTAATGTGCCTCCTTTCGCTCTATGAATCGATATTACCAGCTTGCTTTCTTGCATCCAGGGATTTGTCCCTTATAAGCAAGTTCTCTGAAACAAATACGGCATATACCGAACTTTTTAAGTACTGCATGTGGTCTACCACATATTCTACATCTTGTATAAGCTCTTGTTTTATATTTAGGTGTCTTATTCCACTTTTCAATAATAGCTTTACGTGCCACGACTTTCCCTCCTTATTATTGAGCGAATGGCATTCCAAGGAATCTTAATAATTCTCTTGCTTCTTCGTCAGTGTTAGCTGTAGTTACGAAGATTATATCCATTCCTCTCACTTTATCGATTTTATCGTACTCTATTTCTGGGAATATTAATTGCTCTTTAATTCCTAGTGAATAGTTTCCTCTTCCATCAAATGACTTGCTTGAAACACCTCTGAAGTCTCTAACTCTTGGTAGAGCGATTGCCATTAGCTTATCAGCAAATTCATACATCTTTGCTTTTCTTAATGTAACTTTACATCCTAATGGCATATTTTCTCTAATCTTAAAGTTAGCAACAGATTTCTTTGCTCTAGTTAATATTGGCTTTTGACCAGCTATTAATGTTAAATCGTTAACTGCTGCTTCTAAAACCTTTTGATTTTCTTTAGCTTCTCCAACACCCATATTGATTACTATCTTTTCAAGTCTTGGAACTTCCATTATATTTTTATAACCAAACTTTTCAATCATAGCTGGTATAATTTCTTTTTCGTACTTTTCTTGAAGTCTTGTCATATTGATTTACCTCCTTTCAGATTCTAGAATGTTTCTCCGCACTTCTTGCAAACTCTTACTTTAGCTCCGTCTTCTAATAACTTATTGCTAATTCTAGTTGCACTCTTGCACTTTGTACAATATAACATAACCTTTGAGCTGTATATAGCAGCTTCCTTTTCTATAATAGCACTTTCGGCTTGATTTCTAGTAGCCTTTTGGTGCTTCTTAACTATGTTAACTCCTTTTACAAGAACCTTTCCTGTCTTAGGATATACTTTTAAAACTTCTCCAGTTTTTCCTTTGTCTTTTCCTGAAATAACTACAACTGTGTCGTTCTTTCTTACATGTACCTTCAAGTTAGCCACCTCCTCTATTATAGAACTTCAGGTGCTAATGATAAGATTTTATTAAATTCTTTATCTCTTAGCTCCCTAGCAACTGGTCCGAAGATACGAGTTCCTCTTGGTTGCTTATCATCTTTTATTATAACTGCAGCATTTTCATCAAACTTAATGTATGAACCATCTGCTCTTCTTAATCCTCTTACAGATCTAACTATAACAGCCTTTACTACGTCACCTTTTTTAACAACTCCGCCTGGTGTTGCACTTTTAACGCTAGCAACTATTACATCTCCAATGTTACCGAACTTTCTCTTAGATCCGCCTAAAACTCTGATACACATGATTTCTTTTGCACCTGAGTTATCTGCTACCTTTAGTAAGGTTTGTTGTTGTATCATTGAATTACCCTCCTTTCAGTCTTTAAAGCTTATTTTGCTTTTTCAACTATCTCAACAAGTCTCCATCTCTTATCTTTAGATAATGGTCTAGTCTCCATTATTAATACTCTATCATTTATTCTAGCTTCATTATTTTCATCATGAGCTTTAAATTTAGTAGTTCTGTTAACAGTCTTACCATATAACGGATGTCTTACCTTAGTTTCAACAGCAACTACGATAGTTTTATCCATTTTGTCAGAAACAACTCTACCAATTCTTTTCTTTCTTAGTGCTCTTTGTTCCATTTAAAGAATACCTCCTTCCGATTACTGTTGAACCTTTAGCTCTTCTTCTCTTAAGATGGTTTTTATTTGGGCTATAGATTTCTTAACTTCTCTTATTCTCATAGGATTTTCTAATTGTCCTGTAGCTAATTGGAATCTTAAGTTGAATAATTCAGCTTTTAAATCTCCTAATTTAGCTTGTAAATCTTGAGGATTATTTGCTCTTAATTCTTTTAATTCTCTAGCCTTCATTATTCTTCACCACCCATTTCCTCAAAATCTCTTCTTGTAACAAACTTTGTTTTTACAGGAAGTTTGTGTGATGCAAGTCTCATAGCTTCTCTTGCAACTTCTTCATTAACTCCTGATAACTCAAATAAAACTCTACCAGGTTTAACTACTGCTACCCAATATTCTGGTGAACCTTTACCTGAACCCATTCTTGTTTCAGCTGGTTTTTCAGTTACTGGCTTATCTGGGAAAATCTTTATCCAAAGTTTTCCTCCTCTTCTGATGTATCTATTTATAGCAATTCTGGCTGCCTCGATTTGATTACTTGTAATCCAACCACAACTAGTAGCTTGAATACCGAAATCTCCATAAGCAAGGAAATTTCCTCTTGTAGCTTTACCTTTCATTCTACCACGTTGTACCTTACGATGCTTTACTCTTTTAGGCATTAACATGATCTATTCCTCCTTTCTTATGCGTCAGCTTCTTCCTTTTCAACTTTTTTAGTTGGAAGAACTTCTCCATTATAAACCCAAACCTTAACTCCGATCTTACCGTATGTTGTATCTGCTTCAGCAAACCCATAATCAATGTCTGCTCTTAAAGTTTGTAGTGGAATTGTTCCTTCGTGATATTGTTCTGTTCTAGCTATTTCTGCTCCTCCTAATCTTCCTGAACAAGCAGTCTTAACACCTTTTACTCCGTGTTTCATAGCTCTTTGAATTGTTTGCTTCATAGCTCTTCTAAATGAGATTCTCTTTTCTAATTGAGCAGCAATATTTTCTGCCATTAATTGAGCATCTGATTCAGCATTCTTAACTTCAACAATGTTTATTAAAACATTCTTGCCGCCAATTAACTTGTTTATCTTTTTCTTTAAGGCTTCGATTCCAGCTCCACCTTTTCCAATAACAACACCTGGCTTTGCAGTGTGTATATTTAACTTAATTCTCTTAGCAGCTCTTTCTATTTCGATCTTTGAAATACCTGCTGAGAATAATTCTTTTTTTACATATTCTCTGATCTTGTTATCTTCAACTAAGTTATCAGCAAAGTCTTTTTTATTAGCATACCACTTTGCATCCCACTCTTTGATAACACCTACTCTAAGTCCGTGAGGATGTACTTTTTGACCCACTTATCTTTCCCTCCTTCTTCTAAGCTCTTTCTTTAACAACTACAGTTATGTGGCTTGTTTTCTTAAGAATCTTAAACGCTTTACCATGGTCCATTGGTCTAAATCTCTTTAATGTTGGACCTTGACCAACGTGTATTTCTGAAACATATAATTTGTCAGTATCTAATGCAAAATTGTTTTCTGCATTTGCAACAGCTGATTTTAAAACTTTGTTTATAACTACTGCTGCTTCTCTTGGAGTATATTGTAAAATAGCAAAAGCTTCTTTAACATCTTTTCCTCTTATTAAATCTGTAACTGCTCCTACCTTAATTGGAGACATTCTTACATACTTAGCTATAGCCTTAGCTTCCATATCTTGTTCCTCCTTTCCTGGCGCCTATACTATCTTTTAGACTTCTTATCTGTGTCCACGTGCCCTTTGAAAGTTCTAGTTAAAGCGAACTCTCCAAGCTTATGTCCAACCATATCTTCTGATACATATACAGGAACATGCTTTCTTCCATCGTGAACAGCTATTGTATGACCTATCATTTGTGGGAAAATTGTTGAACTTCTTGACCAAGTCTTTATAACCTTTTTCTCACCATTTGCATTCATTTCTTCAATCTTTTTAATTAATCCTTCATGGACAAAAGGTCCTTTTTTTGTTGATCTACTCACTTATATTGCCTCCCTTCACTAACCTTAGGCTGATAAGCCATGAAGAGAATAGGTTCTCTTCATATTACTTATCGTTTCTTCTCTTAATGATAAATCTATCAGAATACTTCTTATTCTTTCTAGTCTTGTATCCAAGTGCTGGTTTACCCCATGGAGTAACTGGACTTGGTCTACCGATTGGTGATCTACCTTCACCACCACCATGAGGGTGATCGCAAGGGTTCATTACAGAACCTCTAACAGTAGGTCTCCATCCCATGTGTCTCTTTCTACCTGCTTTACCTATATTAACTATATCATTAGTTGAGTTAGATACAGTTCCTACAGTAGCTCTACATTCAATTCTTACATATCTCATTTCACCTGAAGGTAATCTTAATGTAGCGTAGTCTCCTTCTTTAGCCATTAATTGAGCTGAAGCTCCTGCAGATCTAACTAATTGAGCTCCTTTTCCAGCTTGTAACTCTATGTTGTGAACAACTGTACCAACTGGTATGTTCTTTAATGGAAGAGCATTACCTGCTTTGATATCTGCTTCTGGTCCTGATACAACTACATCTCCTACAGCTAAACCAGCTGGAGCTATTATGTATCTCTTTTCCCCATCTGCATATACTACTAAAGCAATGTATGCTGATCTATTTGGATCGTATTCTATTGTAGCAACCTTTGCTGGAACACCATCCTTATTTCTCTTAAAATCAATTACTCTATACTTTCTCTTAGCACCGCCACCACGATGTCTAACAGTTATTTTACCTTGTGCATTTCTACCACCATTTTTCTTTAAAGAAACAAGAAGTGATTTTTCTGGTACATTTGTTGTAATTTCTTCAAATGTTGCCATTGTCATTTCTCTTCTTGAAGGGGTAGTTGGTTTAAACTTTTTAACTGCCATTTTGTTACCTCCTTCTTACAGCTTATCTGGTGTTTCACACCAATAAATCACCTTTATTTAACTATTGTAATCCTTCAAAGAATTCTATTCCCTTGCTATCTGCTGCAAGTGTTACAATAGCTTTCTTGTAGTCAGATCTCTTTCCTACATGTACGCCCACTCTCTTAGTTTTTCCCATAGTTCTTATAGTTTGAACGCTAGCAACTTTAACTCCAAACACTTCTTCAACAGCTCTCTTTATTTGAGATTTGTTTGAATCAATGTGAACTATGAAAGTGTACTTATTTTCTGCCATAGCTGTCATAGTCTTTTCAGTTATAACAGGCTTTCTTATTATATCATGGCTTGTTAATTTCATTATGCGTACACCTCCTCAATCTTTGATACAGCATCTTTAGTCATGATCACTTTTTCAAATTTTAGTAAATCATAAACATTGATGTTGTTTACAGGAATTACTGAAACTCCTTCAATATTTCTAGCTGACTTATAAACTACTTCGTTTGATTCAGCTGTTACTATTAATGTCTTATTAGCATTGAAAGCTCTTAACATTTCTGCCATAGACTTAGTCTTGATTGCTTCAAATTCAAGATTTTCTAAAACGATCATTTCTTCATTTTGAACCTTACAAGTTAATGCAGACTTCATAGCTACTCTTCTCATGCTCTTTGGTACTGACATTCTGTAATCTCTTGGCTTTGGTGCAAAAACAACACCACCCTTAATCCATTGTGGAGCTCTTATAGAACCTTGTCTTGCTCTACCTGTTCCCTTTTGTCTCCAAGGCTTGATCCCGCCTCCTCTTACTTCAGCTCTTGTCTTAGCTGATTGAGTTCCTTGTCTCTTGTTTGCAAGTAATGCAACAACTACTTGGTGCATTGCATCCTTATTAACTTCAACTGCGAAAACATTATCGTTTAATTGGATTTCTCCAACTTGCTTTGCTTCTTTATTAAATAATCCTACTGTAGGCATCCTGTGCGTCCTCCTTTCTTACAGAAATTAAGCCTTAACTGTATTTCTAATAACTACTGTACCTTTATTAGGTCCTGGGATTCCACCCTTTATTAGTATTAAATTCTTTTCAGCTATAACTTTAACTACTTCTAAGTTTAATACTGTTGTATTAACAGCACCCATGTGACCTGGCATATGTTTATTCTTAAATGTTCTTGATGGATCTGATGATGCTCCCATTGAACCTACTGCTCTATGGAACTTAGAACCATGTGACATCGGCCCTCTTTGAGCATTCCATCTCTTAATTACACCTTGGAATCCCTTACCTTTAGAAATTCCTGATACATCAACTTTATCTCCTACTGCAAAAACGTCAGCCTTTATTTCTTGACCAACTTCATATTCGCTAGCATTTTCAAGCTTGAATTCTTTAAGTGTTCTTCTTAACGAAACTCCTGCTTTAGCAAAATGTCCTTTAGCTGGCTTGTTAACTAATTTTTCTCTTATTTCACCAAAACCAACTTGGATAGCTTCATATCCATCTTTTTCTGTTGTCTTCTTTTGAACAACAACACATGGACCTGCTTCCACTACTGTTACAGGAATCATCTTTCCATTTTCATTGAAAATTTGAGTCATTCCTATTTTCTTACCTATAATAGCTTTTTTCATTTTACTTACACCTCCCAAACTAATTAGCGGATTGTAACACAATCATAATAGTTCAATCTCTATTTAAAAGTTTTGCTATTAAAGCTTTATTTCGATATCTACACCTGCTGGTAGATTTAATCTCATTAATGCATCAACAGTTTTTGGTGATGGATTAACGATATCTATAAGTCTCTTGTGAGTTCTTATTTCGAACTGCTCTCTAGAGTCCTTGTATTTGTGAACTGCTCTTAATATTGTAACAACATCCTTTTCTGTTGGTAGTGGTACTGGACCAGCAACCTTAGCTCCTGTTGATTTAGCAGTTTCAACGATTTTTTCAGCTGATTGATCTAATATTGTGTGATCAAAAGCCTTTAATCTTATTCTTATTTTTTGTTTTGACATCTTGGTTTCCCTCCTTTTCATGTACGCTTTACTTCTAACGCACAACAGCGGTTATCTGTAAACTGTTCCTGGTGTTTCACACTTTTAAACATAATCTAACAGATTCCCTGTCGTCGGATTCTAGATCCAGACATACTCATCAAGAATTACCCGGAAGTCCGGCAACCTCTTGATTCATCGCTGTTTGCTCTGCAACTTCTTTATTATACTATTTTTCATTAATGTTTTCAAGTTTTTTTAATTACATTATTTCTAATTTTTATTTGAGTAATCTTAGCTCTTTTTTTTCATCTCAACTGTACTTTATTTTATATTCTTTTTTATTCATTTTCAAGAACTTTATTATGCATTTAATGCTTAATACTTATATATTATCCAAGATTTAGTAATTTTATAATAAACAACACTTTTTAATACCTACACCAAACTTAAAGTCTTATTCTTAAACATTATTACATTACTTTTAGTAGATTATATATAACTTTGATCATTAAATATAATATATATATTTTTTATATAAAAAAGTAGAGGACGTCTCCTCTACTCTTTACAATCAAGTTTAAATTTAAACATTATATGATTCTAAAATTATTCGATTATGCTAGTAACAACACCTGAACCTACAGTTCTTCCACCTTCTCTGATCGCGAA
>JAQEYV010000006.1:0-191880 GCA_027692445.1 Clostridiaceae bacterium OF42-15pH9A
GTAATGTATGTAGCTGACTGATACTAATAGGTCGAGGGCTTGACCAAGTTAAAAATATTTCAATAATTATGTGCAATTTTCAGAGAACAACTCTGAAAATATGTTGACAAAATAAAATATAGTTTGTATAATTTATTTTGTAATGAATCTGGTGATGATGGCATAGAGGAAACACTCCTTCCCATACCGAACAGGAAAGTTAAGCTCTATAGCGCCAATGGTACTGCATGGGAGACTGTGTGGGAGAGTAGGACGTTGCCAGGTAACAACTGGATCTTTAGCTCAGTTGGTTAGAGCAACCGGCTCATAACCGGTAGGTCCGGGGTTCGAGTCCCTGAAGGTCCACCATTTTGGGGGTATAGCTCAGTTGGGAGAGCACCTGCCTTGCACGCAGGGGGTCAAGAGTTCGAATCTCTTTATCTCCACCATAAAAGGAATTACTTTTGTAATTCCTTTTTTTTGTATAAAAAAGTATAAGGCTTTTAATAGTATATAGTATTTGTATATAATTAAAGTTTATAAAAGACATTAAGAGAGAAGTAGTATAGCGATAGGGCAAAAAATAAGCTTCTTTTACTTTGTGAATTACATAAAAGAGCTGTTATTTAAGTTTTTAATTAAATAATAGCTTTTTTGTTTATATATCAAATATTGTGAGATAATTGATAGTAGATATTGATAGTGATATCATTATTACGTACACAAGTTTAAATGAGAGGTATATGTTATTATGTTATATAGAGTGAAACAATTTATATGGGCTATTACAGCACCATTTATACCTATTAATGAAGAAATATTAAATAAATATTTAAGTAAGGAAGAAAAAAGGTTATTTAATAAGTTAGGTACATCAGATAAGCATCACTCTATAAGAGTTTGTAAAGATGCATTAAATATATATTCAAATAAAACTAATATAGATGAAAAGAAACTAGCTAAGATAGCTTTATTACACGATATAGGTAAGAGTGAACATAAATTGAATGTAATTGATAAATCAGCTTTAGTTATCTTAGATAAGTTTATGAATGGGAATCTTATTAAATATAGTAATAATAAAAAGATAGATTTATATTATAATCATCCTAAGAAATCTATTAATATGTTAAAGAAATCAAGTGGAATATATGATAGAGAATTCTTAGAGGCTATAGAAAAACATCATTATAAAAATGTAGGATCTAATATTTATTTAAAGATTATAAAAGAGTGCGATGATAACAATTAAGGTAGGGGGATTTAGATGAATTCTAATGAGAGACGAAACGACATTATAAAAATGTTAGTCAACTTAAATGAACCAGTTAAAGGAAGTGATTTAGCAAAAAAATATAATGTAACGAGGCAAATAATTGTTAAGGATATAGCATTATTAAGGGCAAGAGGAGAAAATATTATAGCAACACCAGATGGATATATGGTAGGTGGAGATAAATTTAATAAGATTACAGTTATAGTTGCTGTTAACCATAAAGAAGATGATTTAGAATGTGAGTTAGGAGCTATAGTTAAGTATGGAGGGACTGTGGAAGATGTTATTGTAGAGCACCCTTTATATGGAGAGATAAAAGGAATGTTAATGATAAAAAATCTAAATGATTTAGAGAATTTTATAAAAAAATATAATAATAGTAGTGCAAAGATGTTATCTATGTTGACAAATGGAATACATCTACATACTATATCTGCTGATACACAAGATGATATAAATTTAATATTAGATGAACTAAATAAAAGAGGTTTTTTAATTAAGTAGGGTGGAGGAATAATATTTAATGGATTATGATGTATTAATTTTAGGTGGTGGGATACTAGGGTGTTCTGTTGCTTATGAAATGTCAAAGTATAATTTGAATATTGCATTAATAGAAAAAGATTATGATATAGTTGATGATATCTCATTTGTGAATACATCAGTCGTTTATGATGGTTCAGAGACATCAAATGAATTAATGTCATCTCTTGAGAAAAATGGAAGTAAGCTAATTGAAGAGGCTTGTTCTAAATTCAATGTTGCTTATAAGAAGGTAGGAGCTTTAAGGATAGCATCTGATGAAAAGGGTATAAAAGATTTAATCAATATGTATGATAGGGCTAAAAAGAGGGGAATAGAAAATGTACATTTAATTGATAGCTCAGATGTATATGATATAGAACCTAATATAAAATATGATGTGAAAAAATCATTATACTCAGAAAATGTAGCGATAATAGCACCCTATGATTTAGCTATTGCATATGGAGAGGTAGCTGCAGATAACGGGGTTAATTTTCGATTTGAAGAGAAGGTCCTAGATATAAAGAGCATATCAAAGGGATTTAAAGTAACTACAAATAAAAATAAATTTACATGTAAGGTTGTAATAAATACTATTCCAAATAAAAAATACATGATAGATGGTGAAGAAGTTAATAGGCATGAAATAATGAATAACACAACTTATTTAGTAGTAGATGGGGATAGTGGGAATGACCTAAGTAAAGTCATTATTAATACAATAGATGAAGATAAGTTTGTTTTAAATATACCTAACCTATCTAATGGATATATCATTGGAATTAAAAGCTCTCATCAATTAACTGTAGAAGATGGAATAAAATATGCTAATAAGGTATTTCCAGAGGTTAAAAGAAATAATATAAGTAACATATTTAATGAAGAGTGCAATAAAAACCTAATGTATATTGATGATAGTAAAATTGATATGGGTTATATAAGTATAACGGGAACTCACTATGGGAAAATTACAATTGCACCTGCTATAGCTAAAACAATGAGCTATACTATAGCAAATAATATGAAAGCTACTTATAAAAAGAACTTTGTTGATAAGAGAAGAGAAGTATATAGATTTAGGGAAATGAATAAAAGTCAAAGGAATGAAATAATTTCACTAGATAAGAGATATGGAAATATAGTATGTGTTTGCAATCAGGTATCTGAAGGAGAAATAGTTGATTGTATAAGAAGACCATTGGGGGCAAGAACCATAGAGGGAATAAAGAGAAGGACTGGTGCTGGCCTTGGAAGTTGTTATGGTTCATATTGTGATAGAAAAATATTAAATATTTTAGCAAGGGAAATGAATAAAAGACCTAGTGATGTAGTAGAAGACTCAAAGAATTCCCAATTGTGGCCTAGTAGAATTAAAGAATTTAATGGTGTTTAGGGGGATAAGATGAAAGAGACATTTACAAGCATAGTAAGGATAAAGGGCGATGAAAGAAATCGTGTTATATCTGTAAAAAGTAATAAAGAAGTAGATAGAAGTGATTTTGTTGAATTTTCTAAGGTACTAAGTAGAATATATGTTGGAAGTTCAACTAAAGCTGGTGATATTATATGTAAAAATATACTTAATACAGGTATAGATATAATTTGTACGAAGAATATATACAATAATATTTAGTAAAATATTGACAAGAAACAATGAGTTATAATATAGTAATGATATATTATAATTTAATATTAAACCTATGAAGAGGCTAGTAATAATAATTAAAATTTTAGAGAGTCAATGGTTGGTGTAAATTGATATTTAGTTATTGTGAATCCACCTTGGAGGGACTGTGATGAGCAGTACGGGAAATCGTTAAATTATTTAAGTGGATAGATATTTCTATCAATTAGGGTGGCAACGCGGAGTCTTTCGTCCCTTTTCAAGGGATGAATGGACTCTTTTTTGTATGTAAATTAATATGTAGGAGGAATTTAATAAATGTTAGATTTAAAATTTGTAAGAGAAAATCCTGAAGTTGTAAAAAAGAATATTCAAAATAAGTTTCAAGATAGTAAACTTCCATTAGTAGATGAAGTTATAGCTTTAGATATCGAAAATAGAAAGACAAAAACAGAAGCTGATGAATTAAGAGCATCAAGAAATAAGATATCGAAGCAAATTGGTGCTTTAATGGCGCAAGGTAAGAAAGATGAAGCTGAAGAAATAAAGAAGCAAGTTACAGCTCAATCTGAGCGTTTAGCACAATTAGAAGAAAAAGAATCAGAATTAGATAAGAAGATTAATGATATTATGATGGTTTTACCTAATATCATTGACCCAACTGTTCCAATAGGAAAAGATGATAGCGAAAATGTTGAGTTAGAGATTTTTGGAGATCCAGTTGTACCTGAATTTGAAATTCCATATCATACAGATATAATTGAAAAGTTAAATGGGATAGATTTAGATAGTGCAAGAAAGGTTGCTGGGAATGGATTCTACTACCTTATGGGAAATATAGCTAGACTTCATTCAGCTATTATCTCATATGCAAGAGACTTTATGATAGATAGAGGATTCACATACTGTATACCTCCATTTATGATAAGAAGTAATGTAGTTACTGGAGTAATGAGTTTTGCTGAAATGGATGCAATGATGTATAAAATTGAAGGTGAAGATTTATATTTAATAGGTACAAGTGAACATTCAATGATTGGTAAGTACATAGATACAATATTACCAGAGGAATCATTACCTCAAACTTTAACTAGTTATTCACCTTGCTTTAGAAAAGAAAAGGGAGCACATGGAATAGAAGAAAGAGGTATATATAGAATTCACCAGTTTGAAAAACAAGAGATGATAGTTGTGTGTCATCCAGATGAAAGTAAGATGTGGTTCGATAAGTTATGGAAAAATACAGTTGATTTATTTAGAACTTTAGATATACCAGTAAGAACTTTAGAATGTTGTTCAGGAGATCTAGCAGACCTAAAAGTTAAGTCTATAGACGTAGAGGCTTGGTCACCAAGACAAAAGAAGTACTTTGAAGTTGGAAGTTGTTCTAACTTAGGAGATGCACAAGCTCGTAGATTAAAGATACGTGTAAATGGTAAGGATGGTAAGTACTTTGCCCATACATTAAATAATACTGTAGTTGCACCACCTAGAATGTTAATAGCATTCTTAGAAAATAATTTAAATGAAGATGGATCTGTAAATATACCAAAAGCATTACAACCATATATGGGTGGTATGAGTGTTATAAAGTAATTATTTAGGTTAGTTATCAATGGATAACTAACCTTCTTTTTTGGAATAATAGAATATGAAAAGGCTCAGGTTATTTATATAAACAATAGAAGTAGATTGTGATATAAAAAACACGAAGAGGTGTGAGAAATAGAAGATTTAAGTACTTTATTTTATATTTTAAATAAAAAAAGTGATATTTTTGTTGACATACTATATAAAAACTTGGTATAATACAATTCGTGATATGGAGAGATGGTCGAGTTGGTTTAAGGCACCGGTCTTGAAAACCGGCGTACCTTCACGGGTACCCAGGGTTCGAATCCCTGTCTCTCCGCCACAAAAAACCTCAACAAATTGTTGAGGTTTTTTTATTTCTAAATATATTCGTAAATGAACTTTGCAACAGAGTTATCTGTATTCTTACCAATTACTTCAGTTGAAATATCTTTTAAGTCTTGTACAGCATTTCCAACAGCATAACATTCATTAGATATATTAAACATAGGAATATCATTTAAATTATCGCCAAAAGTTATTAAATTTTCAAAGTTATATATATCTTTTACTATGTTAATAGCATTTGCTTTTGAAGATTTTATGTCGTATATCTCTAGATTAACTATATCCTTATTATATGTATCTCTATATTTAACAATATATAAGTCACTAAGTAATTTTAATTTTTTATATAGTGTGTTGATTTTATCTTCATAGTCCATGATTGTAAAATATAAAACATCAAAATTTGGATTTAATTCTCCCTGGATAAAGGTTTTATATTTAGTTGCTTTTCTTGAATTATAAAATTCTAACTGATAAGGATGTGTAAGTTTATCATAATATACGTAAAGGTGATTATTATTAATTGTATAAACAAAAGCATTAATATTAAAAGATTTTATTAGTTGATATACTTCTAGTCCTTTTTCCTTTGACAAAGAAGTAAAGTTTAAATATTTATTATTTTTTATATCATATAATGCAGAACCATTCATAGTTATTATGGGAAGCTTTATATTAATATCTTTTAGTATATTAACAATAGTTGCTGGAGTTCTTGCAGTTGCAATAGTAAAATTAATACCACTTTCTATTGATTTATTTAATAAAATAGCACTTTCTAGAGATAACTCAGCGGAATTATTCAATAAAGTACCATCTAAGTCTGAAACAAATAAAGTCATACTTTACCTCCTAATATAAGATACTTTATTATATAATATAAATTAATTATTTTAAAATAATCTATAAAAATATAATTTAATTTCAAATAATCTGTTGACAATATATTGTGTGGTTGATATAATAGCATCTGTAAGTTAAGGAGAGATGGTCGAGTTGGTTTAAGGCACCGGTCTTGAAAACCGGCGTACCTTCACGGGTACCCAGGGTTCGAATCCCTGTCTCTCCGCCACTATATTTTTTATTTAGAAGGCACATGGAGAATTACTCAAGTGGCTGAAGAGGCGCCCCTGCTAAGGGCGTAGGCTGGGCAACTGGCGCCCGGGTTCAAATCCCGGATTCTCCGCCAAAAAGCATCTAACTTTTGTTAGATGCTTTTTTATTTAAAATATTACAAAAAGTAACAAACTCTATTTGTTCATAACATTATATATGTTACAATTTATAATGTAGTTATAAACGGTTGGGGGATAAAATGAGGAGAGAAATAAGGAATAATGTGAAGAGAAAGAAGATTTTTATAGTAACTATAATAGTTATGTTAATTTCCAGTGTTGGATTTATAGGGGTATCAAATGTAATTACAACAAAGGCAGCTGAACGAGAAAAATTAAAAATTAAGAATGAAAAAATAATGGAGTTAAATGAACAAATTAAAGGAATATATGATAATGAAAATGAGGCTATAGAGGAAGCTATAAATAACATGGTAAAGGGATCGGATAATTATGGAGTTTATTATGAAGATTTAACAAGTGGACAAGTTATAGCTTACAATGAAAATAAATATTTTACTGCAGCAAGTACAATTAAAGTAGCACTTGTTATGAACGTTGCAGATACAATACAGCGAGGGGAATTAAAGGAGACTGATACAGTACTTTATACATCTAAGGAATATGAAGGTGGAACTGGGATACTTCAAAGTTATGTTGTTGCTGGTAAAACAGAGGTAGAGGTTTCTAAGCTTATGGAATTAGCTATAACTTATTCTGATAATATAGCTACTCAGATGTTAAAAAAGACCTGTGAACCAATAAGCTCCTATGTATTAAGAATAACTGGTAAACCTAGAAATGATGAAATAAATAATTTATCAGTAAAGCAACAAGGAATAATCTTAAAGAGATTATATGATAATCCAGATAATAATCCACTTTATGACACTATAATAGAACACATGAAAAATACTATATTTCATGATAGATTAGATAAGTATCTACCTTATGATGTAGTAGCTCATAAAATAGGAAGTTATAATCAATATACACATGATACAGGAATAATATATACAGAAAGACCATATTCATTATCTGTTTATACGCAATCTGTTAATACCGAACCTATGGCCAAGCTTTCAAAGACAATATATGATTTGAAAATAAGTACTGATGAGCAAGTTAAATCATTAAAAGAAACGTATAAAAATGAGTATGGTATTGATTTAGAATAAATTAATTAGAGTATCTACCAAAGATACTCTTTTTTTATATTTATAATACTTATAAAATAGAAATATAGGGAAAGTATTAAAAGAAGAGATTAAATTCTTATAGGAGCAAAAAGTATGGGAATAAGATTTATTTATGGTAGAGCAGGAAGCGGAAAAAGTACATATTGTTTAGAATCAATAAAGAATAGGCTAAATGATAATAATGATAATAAATTAATTTATTTAGTACCTGAACAATATACATTTCAAAGAGAAACTATGTTATTAAAAGATGTAGGAGAAGAAGGTTTATTGAGAGCACAAGTTTTAAGCTTTAAAACTATGGCTCAAAGGGTTTTCGAGGAGTGTGGTGGAAGAGTTCATGATAGAATGAGAGATGCTGGAAAGAGCATGCTTATTCATAAAATATTGCAAGAAAGTGAAGAAAACCTTCAATATTTTAATAGAATTTCAAAAGAGCAGGGATTTACAGATATAATATCAGATACTATAACCGAATTTAAGAAGTATAATGTTACTCCGAACGTATTAAGAGAAGGAATTGCTAAGGTAGATGATGAGGAGTTACAATCGAAGTTAACAGACTTAGCCAATATATTTGAGAAATTTGATCTAAGTATTTCAGAAAATTTAGTTGATACTGATGATGAGTTAACATACTTAGCAAATAAATTAAGTAATTGTGGATTATATGATAATGCAGAGATATGGATAGATGAATTTACAACATTTACTCCTCAGCAGATGGAGGTAATAAAAGGATTGGCTAAGAAGTGTAAGGGGGTAAATATAGCTCTTTGCATGGATGAAGTTATCAGTGGTGATGGTAGTGAAGTAACTGATATATTTAATTCGTTAAAAACAACAGAATTAAGAATACTTAACATGATGAGAGATGAGCATATAGGATATGAGCAGCCAGTAAATTTAAATAATAATAAAAATAATAGGTTTAAAGATAATGATGAGTTAAAGCATCTAGAAAAGTATTTCTTTACATATCCATTTAAAAGTTATAAGCAAGATGTAAATACTATACGTTTGTATAAAGCAAATAATTCTTATGATGAAGTTGAGAATGTAGCAAAGGAAATATTAAGATTTGTAAGAGATAAAGGATATAGATTTAGAGATATTTCGGTTGTGTGTAGAAATATAGATGATTATGAAAAAATAGCTACAGTTATATTTAATGAATATGATATACCATTTTTTTTAGATAAAAAGATTGATATATTAAGCAATCCATTAATAATTCTTATATTATCATCAATAGAAGTTATGATCAGAAATTGGTCATATGAAAGTGTATTTAAATATCTGAAGAGCGGTTTAGTTAACATTGATAGACATGAAATAGATATTTTAGAAAACTATGTGCTTGCTAATGGAATAAAAGGATTTAAGTGGACCAATGAATTAAGTATATCAGAAGAGGATAATGATGAGATAGATCCTATAAAAGTTATGATTAAGGTTAGAGAACCATTAATTAAATTACATTCTAGGATAAGAGGTAATAAGAGTGTAAAGGCAATATGTACTGCTATTTACGAGTTTTTAGTTGAACTAGATTGTTTTAATACAATAGAAGAGTGGATAAGTAAATTTGATGAGTATGGTATGCAAGGTAAGGTTATGGAGTACCAACAAGTATCAGAGATAGTGATAGATATATTAGATCAGGCAGTTGATGTTATAGGGGAGGATTTAATTACAATAAATGAATTCTATAAGATTTTAAATGCAGGCTTTCAAAACAGGGAGATAGGCATAATACCAGTAGCATTAGATCAAGTAAATATAGGAGATATAGGAAGAATAAAGGGTAGAAATGTAAAAGTACTATTTATAGTTGGAGTTAATGACGGGATATTACCAGCGGCAAATAAGGATGAAGGTATTTTATCTGATAGGGATAGAGATTTACTTAAAGAAAATGGGATTGAGTTATCATCAAGTACTAGGGCTAAAGTTTTTGAGGAACAGTACATGGTATACACTGCATTAACATTAGCTAGTGATTACTTAATGATAAGTTATCCTATGGCTGACTTTGAAGGAAAGTCATTGAGAGCATCTATTGTAATACCAAGATTAAAGAGGATTTTTCCTAAGCTAATAGAAGAAAGTGATTTATTTAATTTAAAGGAAAAAGCAGATAAGTATAGTAAGGTTACAGCTCCAATACCAACATTCAATGAATTAATATTAGCCTTAAGAAGGAACTATGAGAATGAAGATGTAGAGGATTATTGGAAAGATGTATATTGTTGGTATAAAGATAAGGAAGAATTCTATAATAAGTCAGGAAATATACTTGAAGGGTTAAAATATTCTAATGATGGAGAAGTAGTAGCTAGAGAAAAACTTAAGAAGTTATATAGCATAAAAGATGGTAGATTACTATTTAGTGTTTCAAGATTAGAAAATTATGCAGAATGTCCATTCTCATATTTTATAAAATATGGTCTTAAAGCTAGGGATAGAAAAGTATACGAATTTTCAGCTCCAGATTTAGGGTCTTTTATGCATGAAATTTTAGATGAGTTCACTAATAAGGTTAAGAGAGAAAGAATATCTTGGTCACAATTAAACTCTGAAAGATGTAGGAGCATAGTATCTGATTTAATAGAAAAAAAACTTATTGAAGATAGTAATTCTATACTTAATAGTAGTAAAAAATATAAGTATTTTACTAATAGATTTAAAAGAGTTATAGCAAAGTCTGTATCAGTTTTAGCTGAACAGATGAGAAAAGGACAATTTGAGATATTTAGTAATGAATTTCAATTTGGCAATTTAAGAGATGGAGCTCCAATTAAGCTAGAACTACCTTCAGGAGAAGAGGTATATCTTACTGGAAGAATAGATAGAATAGATAGTTTAGATCTTCATGGAAACACTTATATAAGAGTAATAGATTATAAATCAGGTTCTAAAAAGTTTGATTTAAATGAATTATATTATGGATTACAAATTCAGTTATTAGTTTATTTAGATGCGATTCTTAAGAATTCAGAATATATACTTCATACTCAAGCTATGCCAGGGGCAATATTATATTTTAAAATTGATGACCCTATTATAAAAAGTAAGTCAGAGCTTCAGGATGAGGAGATAAGAAAACAAGTATTAGATAAGCTAAAGATGAATGGATTACTTTTAAAGGACGCTGAATTAGTAAAAGCTATGGATAATGATATGGAGACATATTCGTTAGTAATACCAGCCACATTTAAAAAGGATGGAGACTTTTCTTCAAATAGTTCAGTAATTACTGAAGAGCAATTTAACATATTAAGAGAATATGTTAATTTTAAGATGATTGAGTTATGTGAGGATATGTTAAGTGGAAAAATAAGAATAGAACCATGTAAGAATCAAAGAACTTCTTATTGTGATTACTGTGACTATTCAGCTATATGTCAATTTGATACGAGTATAAAAGATAATAAATATAAACTTGTTTTAAAGAAGGATGATAAAGAAATATGGACTGATATGATAGAAAAGGTTAAAGGAGGTTTAGAGGATGGGGGAAACTAAGTGGACAGAAGAACAGTTTAAGGCGATAGAGACAAGAAGGTGCAATTTATTAATAGCAGCAGCCGCTGGTTCAGGAAAAACAGCTGTATTAGTTGAAAGAATAATAAGAATTATAACAAATGAAGAGAGTCCAGTAGACATAGATAGATTATTAGTTGTTACATTTACTAGTGCAGCTGCATCAGAGATGAGGGAAAGAATAGCATCAGCTATAACAAAAGCATTAGAGAAAAGTCCAAATTCAAAGAACCTTCAAAAGCAACTTACATTATTAAGTAGAGCTAATATAACTACAATGCATTCTTTTTGTTTAGATGTTATAAAAAATAACTTTCATATAATTGATTTAGACCCTGCCTTTAGAATATTAGATGAAACAGAAGGAATGTTATTAAGAAGTGAAGTATTAGAGGAATTATTTGAAGATAAATATGAAAATGATGATAAAGATTTTTTAGATTTAGTAGAAGCGTATAGTGATTCAAAAAGTGATGATAAGTTAAAAGATATAGTATTAGATTTATATAAATTCTCAATGAGCGGACCATGGCCTCAAAAATGGCTAAGAGATAAGAGCGAAGAATTTAATATAAGTACTATTGAAGACCTAGATAAGAGTTCATGGATGAAAGTATTTATAGAAAACTTAGTTATTGAGTTACAAGGGTTAATTAGTATGGAGGAAAAGGCCTTAGAGCTATGTGAAGAAACTAGTGGTCTGGAACCTTATATAGATACCTTTAGAGATGATATAACAATGCTACAGATGATTTATGAACATTTAGGTGCTGGAGTAGTTGAGATATATAATAGGTTATCTTCAGCTAGTTTTTCAAAATTAAAAACTGTAAGGAAAGCCAATGTATCTGATGAGAATGTTCAAAGTAGAGTAAAAGCTATAAGAGATGACGTTAAAAAGAAAATAAATAAGTTAAGAGATGAAATATTTTCTATGACACCAGATGAAATGTTACATTCAGTTAAATCATCATATCCTTATATGAAAACACTATCTAACTTAGTGATAGAATTCCAAGATAAGTTCTCTAATGCTAAAAAGGAAAGAGGGGCTTTAGATTTTAATGATTTAGAACATTTATGTTTGAAGATATTAACTAGTGAGAACTCAGGGGTTGCTGATAATTTTAAGGAATATTTTGATGAGGTATTAGTAGATGAATATCAAGATTCAAACGCAGTTCAGGAAGCAATTATAGATTTAGTATCTAGGAAATATAGTGATGATCCAAATGTATTTATGGTTGGAGATGTTAAGCAAAGTATATATAGATTTAGACAGGCAAAGCCAGAATTATTTATTGAAAAGTATAATACTTATTCAAAGGAACAAGGAAAAAATATAAAAATTCAACTTTATAAAAACTTTAGAAGTAGAGATGAAGTAATTAAAGGTGTAAATTATATCTTTAAAGAGATTATGTCTAGGGTTGTTGGTGAGCTAGAGTATACTGATGAAGAAGCTTTGAATTTAGGCGCTAGTTATAGTAAAGCAGAAGATGATAACTATGTAGTTGGTGGCAAAATAGAATTGAATATATTGGATAAATCAACAGAGGTTGAGGAAGAAATATTAATTGAAGAAGAAGAAGATTTAGGAGCTATAAACCTAGAGGCTAGAATTGTTGCTAATAGAATAAAAGAACTATTAAGTAATAAGGATGGAAAAGTATTTAAGGTACTAGATAAAGGAACAGGAGAATATAGACCTGTAACGTACAAGGATATAGTTATACTATTAAGAGCTACAAAAAACTGGTCAGAAGTATTTTTAGATGAACTTGGTGCTGAGGGGATACCAGTTTATGCTGATACTGGATCAGGATATTTTGAATCAATAGAGATAAGAACTATAATGTCTCTACTTAAAGTGATAGATAATCCTATGCAGGATATACCTTTAATAGCTGTATTAAGATCACCTATAATGAGTTTTTCAGCTGAAGATCTTACTAATATTAGATTAGTAGATAAAGATAAATATTTTTATGAGAATATAGTATCTATATCAAATGAAGAATTTGATTGTGAAAAAGAGCTTATTGAAAAGTGTAATATTTTCTTAGAGAGATTAAATGTATGGAGAAAGAAATCTATATATACACCAATAGATGAATTTATATGGTACCTATATACTGATACTGCTTATTATGGATATGTTGGAGCAATGCCAAATGGAGTGTTAAGACAGGCCAATTTAAGAATACTTTTTCAAAGGGCTAAGCAATATGAACAAACAAGTTTTAAAGGGTTATTTAATTTTATAAATTTTATAAATAAGTTAAGAAAGTCTTCAGGGGATATGGGAAGTGCTAAAGTTTTAGGTGAGAATGAAGATGTTGTTAGAATAATGAGCATACACAAAAGTAAGGGGCTTGAGTTCCCTGTAGTATTTGTATGTGGATCAGGAAAGCAATTTAATTTAATGGATTTAAATAATAATATCTTATATCATGAAGAGCTAGGATTTGGTCCGGAACTTGTTGATTTAGATAAGAGAGTAAGTTATACAACTTTACCTAAAGAAGCAATAAAGCAGAGAATAAGGTTTGAAACATTATCAGAAGAAGTGAGAATTCTTTATGTTGCATTTACTAGAGCTAAGGAAAAGTTAATCATAACTGGTGCTGTTAATGGATTGGAAAAGTGGATAACGAAGTGTTGTAATGCAGCAGCTCTGGATAAGGATATAATACTTCCATCAGAGGTCTTAAAGGGTAAGTCGTATTTAGATTGGATTGGTATGGCTATATGTAAGCATAGAGATGGAGAAAGTTTAAGAGAGTTAGTTGGAGCAAATGACATAAGTATAAAAGATGACTTATCCACATGGAGTGTAAAAACATGGACTAAATCTGATTTAATTGTGGATAAAAAAATTTCAGATGTGGATGAAATTAATGAAGATAACCTGTTGATAAATTTTGATTGTGCATCTGTGGATAAGGAAATAGAAAGAAGATTAGATTTTAGATATAAATTTAGGGAATCTACATTAATAAAAAGTAACTTTTCGGTTTCTGAACTAAAAAAGAAGAATTTTGAACAGGTTCCTGTAATAGATACAGAAGAATTATTTGAAGAAGATATATGCAATATAAAGCCTAAGTTCTTACAAGAGGAAAGAGGTCTTACATCAGCTGAAAAGGGTACGGCTATGCACTTTGTAATGCAGAAGGTAGATTTAAGTAGAGTAAGCACTATTGAAGAAATAAAGGTGCAATTAAAAGAGTTTGTTGATAGGGAACTACTTAGTAAAGAAGAATATAAAGTAATAAATCCATATAAGGTTAAGAAGTTTTTCATTAGTAAACTTGGGGAAAGAATGCTAAGTGCATATAATAGAGGAGATATAGTATATAGAGAATTACCATTCTATACGGAGATAGACGTTCATAGAATAGATCCTGATTTACCGAAAGAGGTTGAAGGGGATAAAGTTAGGTTACAGGGAGTTATTGATAGTTTCTTTTATGAAGATAATGAAGTTATACTCTTAGATTATAAGACTGACTATGTTGAACAAGGGAACGAAGAAGAGTTAATAAATAAGTATAGAATGCAAATTCAGTATTATAAAGAAGCTTTAGAAAAAATAACTAAGGCAAAAATAAAGGAATGTTACCTATATTCGTTTTATTTAGAGAAGGAAATATTAGTTGAGGTGAACTAGAAAATGTCTAGTTCACCTCCTTTTTTATATATTTTTTTGCTTCTTCAAGAAGAAGTGTAGTATCGTTATTTATTGTTTCATTAATAACAAGAGTTAATAGGTGGTTTAAAGTTTCACCAATTATTTTCCCAGAGTTGAGTTGAAGGTTATTTTTTAGTATAGAACCATCTATATTAAGTTCTTTTATATACAGAGCATCTTTATTAGAAATTATATAATTAGAGTGTTTTTTAAAATTATCTAATTTTTTTTCTTCTAAGACTTCATATATACTAATTAAATTATTAATATTATTCCTACCCATATTAGCAATAATATTTTTTATTTCAATTTTAGAGGCAGTATTACTTAGGTACTTATAGTTGCTGATAAATAAACATATTTTATTTATTTCATTATTGCTAAACCTAAGGTCCTTCAATAATAGTTTTATTTTATCAGGATTAGTATTTCTAAATAGTCCACTAATTCTTATACAAATATCTTTAGGTAAAAGGGATAGGTTTTTATTTAAAGGAATAACGTCCCCTATATTTGAGAAAATAAGTGGAGAAATTTGAGTTTCATTTAAATAATTTAATCCTTTAATAGGATTAGAACATAACAAGATTTTTTCGAGTTCATCCCTAATTCGTTCTTTACTAATATTATTTATAAGTTTATAGTTGTTCTTTATACTAGAATAAGTTTTTTTATCAATATTAAAATTTAATTGAGCACTAAATCTTATAGCTCTAAGCATTCTTAAAGCATCTTCATTAAAACGAGTATTTGGATCACCAACACATTTTATTAGCTTATTATTTAAGTCATTTAATCCATTAAAATAGTCCAATAGACCAATTTTATAGTTATAAGCAAATGCATTTATAGTAAAGTCTCTTCTAGATAAATCATCTTTTATATTAGCAACAAATTTTACTTCATTAGGGTGCCTATTATCGATATACTGTCCTTCTGTTCTATATGTAGTAACTTCATATGGTATTTCATTAATAAGTATTGTAATAGTTCCATGTTTAATCCCAGTAGGAATAGTTTTTGAAAATAATTGTTGTGTAATATCTGGTGGAGCAGAAGTAGCAATATCATAGTCTGTTGGAGTTTTGTTAAGAAGTAAGTCTCGAATGCATCCACCCACCATGAAAGCTTCATATCCATTCTTATAAAATGTATCTATAATTAATTGTACATTGCTAGGAATATTAAAGTTCATATTATTCCTCCTAAAAAAAAATTACCTCAATGAATATTATAAGGTATCCATTGAGGTAAGTTAAGATTAAGATACTTTAAATTTAAGTAATTATATAGTCTCATGTAATACTTAAAAAAACAATATTAACTAGTTTTTATTTAATTATTACTTTGGTACCCTTTGGAATATTATCATATATCCATTTAGAATCTTCATCCTTTAATCTAATGCATCCATGAGATGCTGGAGTTCCTAGTGTGTAATCTACTATATTTGTTTTTTCTTTATTATAAGGAAGTGAGTGGAATAAGTAGTCACCTAAGAACTGAACCCAGTACTTCCCTCCTTGGTTATATTGCTCAGAGAAGAACCATTGCCCTTTTTCTTTGATAGTATAAACACCTTGAGGAGTTTCTTCTCCCTTTATACCTGTAGAGCAAGTAAAAGTCTTATCTAGATTCCAATTTCTTAAATTTCCATTATAAATATAAGTTTTTTGAGCATTTAAATCTACATGAATTAAATAAGGAGTCAAGCTTTCAATAACTAATTCGTTTATATTTGAAGTTGATATATTGTTGATAATGGATGCAGAGGCAGCTTGATCAGTTTCATTTTGTTTTGCTAAATAATTAGATCTATTATTTTTTATTTCATTAGTTTTATCAAGTATTTCATTATCATTTCCTAGTATATAATTAACATCTTCAATTAGACCCAATGCCTTTGTATAATAATGATTACTAGATAGCTCATCAACTTGATTTAATAAGTCAGATTTTATATTTGTTTTACATTTATCCATATAGGATAGAGCGTTTTTATATTCAAGGTCACTAGAATTAATTTTATTAAATGAATCATATGCCTTGGCATATTCCTGTGAATTAAATAGGGATACGCCTTTATTAAAGTCATTATTATCTGAACTAGTGAAAAGTGTAGTATTATCTGAAGAAGATAAGTTATATCTATATATTTCTTTAGTTATGTCGAGAGCATCATTTAAAGATATCTCCTCATCAGAAATAGCTTCAGATAAATAATCTAATTTATTGTTAAAGTATTGAGAGAGGTCTTTTTCTAATAAGATAGCCTTAAATGGATTAAGGTTTTCTGTAGTTAATACAATATTATTTGCATTAGAAAATTTCTTTTCATCAAAATAATAAGTAAAATTGTGTATTAATAATTTATAACTAAAAAACTCATATATAATTACAGATACTATAATTAATACAAAAAGTATAATAGATAAATATAATTTGAAATTTGATTTATTACGTTTAGTATTAATAAATAAATGCGAGCTATTATTATACATAAAAATCCTCCTTGATAATGGAATATATAATAATCATTGACTAAAAACATTAATATTAATCATTAGATATATAGATATTAGTTGAATTAAGTGTTAATAAAGATGTAGAATGTATTTATACTTAATATTGAGTTTATGGAGGATATAATGAAAAATAAAAGCTTTTTTGAGAAATTTAAAAATTCTATATATAACATAAGAGAGTTTCAAAACTATATAAGAGAAGGTGTTGGGAGAGCAATACTATATGCTTTAATATTAAGCATCATTGTTGGTGGGATAAAAGGTATAACTACAACATTTACTTTAAATAAGGATATAAATTTAGCTATACAAACTTTAGAAGATGATAAAAACAAGTTTAAGATAGAAAATGGTACTTTAGATTTAGTTACTTCACCACTAAAAATAGAAAATGGAAATACATTAATTTATTTAGATGAGAGCAAAGATATTAGTCAATCTGAGGAATTAAAAAATATAACAGTTCATGTAGATTCGTACATACTTATATTAAAAGATGGTATCGTTACAAACTCAGAAGTAATGCTAGGATTTTCTCAAGCAAAATACAGTGACTTTTTAGGTGGTATGATTATTACTAATGATAATATCGTGGAAACCTTAAGATTAAGCAGTAAATTTATTTATGTAATTGCACCTATGATTACAATACTTGAAACATTTATAACATTAATTATGGATGCATTAATAATAGCTACAATGTTATTATTAACTAATTTTATATTTAAATTAGGGTTAAGATTTTCTCAATTATTTTCTTTAGCTATATATGCAGCTACTTTACCAACAATATTAATTCTTATTTTAAATATAATTGTTCCTAATGTATATTTAGATTCTGTAAGGGTACTTGGAACTTTCCTTTATTCTTTTATAGTATTAAGAAATATGAGAAGTGAAATTGATGAAAATATGAATATTCAATAAAGAGGTGGCTATGCCACCTTTTTATATTTTATAATTAAGTTAAGAATAAATTTTGGAGGAGTTAAAATGAAAATAATTCATACTGGTGATTGGCACATAGGAAAAATAGTAAATGAGTTTTCAATGATAGATGATCAAAGATATATTTTAAATGAACTTATTAAATTAATAAATCTTGAAAAACCAGATGTTCTTATTATTGCTGGTGATATTTATGATAGATCTATTCCACCAGTAGAAGCAGTTGATTTATTAAATGAAGTTTTTAGTAAAATATTAATAGATAATAAGGTTAAGATAGTAGCTATATCTGGAAATCATGATAGTGGAGAAAGAATTTCTTTTGGTAGCAAGATATTAGAAAAAGAAGGCCTATATATACAAGGAATAATTGAAGATGAAATAAAGAGTATAACGATAGATGATGAAGAAGGTAATGTTAACTTTTATATGATTCCTTATGTTGATCCAGCAATATTAAGAAGAAAGTTTAATAATTCTGAAATAAGAAATCATAATGATGCAATGAAAGCAATAATTAATAGGATTAAACCAAACTTAAATGAAAATGAGAGAAATATAGTAGTTACACATGGATATGTAACATATAAGAGAAAGGATGCCATAGATAAAGATGGAGAGAATTTATATGAGTTAGCTGAGTTAGAAGTATCAGATTCTGAAAGACCTTTATCAATTGGAGGAACAGACCTAATTGACAGTGATAATTTTGATTGTTTCGACTATGTGGCTTTAGGTCACTTACATGGTAGACAAAAAGTTGGAAGAGAAGAAATAAGGTATTCAGGGTCATTAATGAAATATTCATTTTCAGAGATTAATCATAAAAAAAGTGTAGTTATTATTGAGATTGATGGAAATAAGAAGATTAACATAAGGCAAGAAGAGTTAAGACCAAAAAGAAATATGAGAATTATAAAGGGACCATTAGATGAATTAATAAAAGCAGGGTTAGAGGATTGTTCTAATAGGGAAGATTACATTCAAGCAATATTAACAGATGAAGGTGAGATAATAGATCCTATAGGAAAGCTAAGGAGTGCGTATCCTAACATAATGATTCTTAAGAGAGAAGAAAAGAAGGATATAGGAACAAGCCTTACAGCTGCATCAAAAGGATATAAAAGTAAAACTGAATTAGAGTTATTTGAAGAATATTATGATAGATTAGGTTCTGGCGAATTTACAGAAGAGAAGAAGGAAGTAATAAGAGATGTAGTAAATGAAGTTTTTAGAGAGGAGGGAAAGTAATTGAGACCAATAAAGTTAATAATGTCTGCATTTGGGCCTTATGCAAATGAGGAAGTAATAGATTTTGAAATTTTGAACGGAAAGAATATATTTCTAATTACTGGTCCTACAGGTGCAGGAAAGACAACTATTTTTGATGCAATTAGTTATGCATTATTTGGAGAGGCAAGTGGCAGTAGTAGAGAGAATGACTCTTTAAGAAGTGATTTTGCACAAAAAGATAAATTAACATATGTAGAACTAGACTTTGAACTTAGAGGTGAAGTATATCATATAAGACGAGTTCCTCAGCAGCTAAAGCCTAAGGTAAAGGGAGAGGGATTTACTAATCATTCAGCAGAGGCTGAATTGGTTTTACCTGATGGTAAGGTAAAGACTGGTGCAATGAATGTAACAAATGAAATAAATGTTTTAATGGGAATAAATAAAGAACAGTTCAAGCAAATTGTCATGTTACCTCAAGGAGAATTTAAAAGATTATTACTTGCGGACTCAAAAGAGCGTGAAGGTATATTTAGAAAAATATTTAGCACATATACTTATGAAAAGATGCAATCACTATTAAATGATAAAGCTAGTACATTAAGAAAAGAGTTAGAAAAGTCCCAAGATAGAGTTAGAACAAATGTAAAAAATATAAAAAGTAAAGAAGTTATAAATATTGATGATTTTATAGAATTTGATTCTTTAATAAATAAGATAGATTTAATAATAAAGCAGGATACTTCCTCATATAAAGAATTAGAAAAAATGTATAATGATATTTCCAAGGAAATATTAATTTTACAGGAAGGAAGGATAAAGTCAAAAAATAATAATTACTTATTGAAAGAAAAAGAAAGTATATCTGAAAAAATTAATGAGATGCTTTTAAGAAAGAGTGAAATAGATAGAAAAGAAGTTATTTTAAAAAGAGCTATTAATGCTAAGGAAATAATATATATACAAGATAATTTATCTTCTCGGGAAAGAAGCAAAAAGCAAAAAGAGGAAGAAGTAGAATATAGTAAAAATATTTTAAATATAGTAAAAGATGAATTAAGTAAAGCAGAGGAAAACTTAAAAGTTCAAGAAGAAAAAGAAGAAGAAAGAACTAAAATTAGAGAAGAAATAAGTGTTCTTAGGGAAAAGGAATCAAAGGTTAAAAGTATTGAAGATAAAAAAAGTAAGATAAAGATACTTAATAGAAATATAGACTTAAATAAGTTGAAAGCAGAAGAAGAAAATAGATTAATAAAAGATCTAAAAAATGAAAAGGAAGAGGTTACTGAAAGATTAAAAGTTATTAATGAGTTAGAAAAAGATAGAATTAAGTTAGAGGGGATTGAGAAGGAAAAGAATGAGTTAATTATTAAGGTTAGAGAAGTTTACAAGAATATAGCTAGATTTTATGAAGAGAAAAAGAAACATAGAGAAATTGCAGTAACATTTGAGGGAATTGAAGTTTCCTATAAGAACCAAAAAGAAGAGTACGAAAGAAAAGAAGAAATATACATGAAGGAGCAGGCAGGAATATTAGCTCTTAATTTAAAGAAAGATACTCCTTGTCCTGTATGTGGCTCTTTAGAACATCCTAGTCCAGCAAAAAGGATGGATAATATACCTACTGAAGAGGAATTAAAGAGTATTAAAAATATATATGAGAAAAAACAAGATGAATACAATAAGGTTCTAATGGAAATGGCCAAGGTGAAGCAATCAGTTGATGTAGTAATAAGTGATGCTATAACTCCTAGGTTAAAAGAATTATCTAGTGAAATTAATTGTAGTGAGATATTTAATGAAAATTCATTTGAAGAAATAAAAATAAAAGGAATAGAGTTAAGTAATGAATTAAAGAATGTAAAAATTCAAAGAGAAGAACTAGAAAAAGAAATAAGTAAAAGAGAAAAACTTGAATTAAGATTGTCAGATATAGAAAAGTTACTTAATGATAAAGAGGAGACTCTAAATAAGTTAAGTAATGAATATACAAATTTATTTGGTGAATTAAGAGCTGAAGAAGAGACTTTAAATAATATAGAGAAGGAAGTTCCAGAAGAATTAAGGTCGTTAAACTTATTAAATAAAAAAATAGTTAGTCTTGAAGAGTGTTTAAATACATTAATAAAGAATTTAGATTATGCAAGAGAGTTAAAAAATAATCTTAATAATAAGCTAACTTCAGAGCAATCAAAGGTAAAAGAATTAGGAAAATCAATAGATGAGTTAACCAATGATATAAAAGATATTAAAGCTAGTATAAATATTAAGCTGAAAGAATTAAATTTTATTGATTATGAGGAGTATGAAGATTCTAAAAAGTATATTTCATTAATAGATTCTTATACATTAGAGATTAATTCGTATAGGCAAGATATAAAGTCTTTAAAGGATAGAGAAAAAGATTTAATAAAAAAGACAGAGAACCTTAAATTTGTGAATTTAGAAGAATTAGATTGTGAGATAAGCAGCAAACAGGCTAATTTGAAAGAAGTAGATCAAAACATAAAAGAGGTTTATTCACTAATTAATAATAATTCAGCAATATTAAAAGAAATAAAGAATGTAGAGAAGTTAATTTCATATAAAGAAGAGGAATATAAAGTAATAGGGGAATTATCAAATTTAGCAAATGGTAAAAAGAGTCCATATATTACCTTTGAAAGGTTTGTTTTAGCATCATACTTCCAAGAAATAATAGATTCAGCTAATATAAGATTATCAAAAATGACTAATGATAGATTTATATTAAAAAGAAAAGAAGATAAAGGAAAAGGAACATCGCAGCAAGGGTTAGAGCTAGAGGTATATGATAATTACACAGGTAAAAGCCGACATGTTAAGACTCTGTCTGGAGGTGAAAGTTTTAAGGCTTCATTATCATTAGCACTAGGGTTATCTGATGTAGTTCAAGCTAATGCAGGGGGAATATCATTAGATACTATGTTTATAGATGAAGGTTTTGGAACATTAGACCCTGAATCCTTAGAAAATGCAATAAATACATTATTAGAGCTACAAAGAAGTGGAAGATTAGTTGGAATAATATCGCACGTACCGGAATTAAAAGAAAGAATAGAAGCTCAATTAGAAATAAGTGTGTCTGCAGAAGGTAGTAGTACAAAATTTAATATTAATTAGTTTAGAGGGAGAAATCCCTCTATTTTTACAATATTTATTTCCTTTTTTTTACAAAAACGAATTGTCTTAATGAATTGGATGTGATAATATGTATATAGAATTTCAAATATATGGAAAAAATGCGAGATATAATTTAATTGTATAATGAAGGGGATTAATATGACAGAGAATATTTCTATAAATAATATGACTAAAGAAGAGTTGTTAGAAAAAATTAATGAGCTTAATGGGAAAATTAAATTACAAGAAGATTTTCTATTAAATATATCACATGATTTAAGGAGCCCTATAAATGTAATATTAAGTATACTTCAATGTTTTAAATATACTAAGTCTGAAGATAAGAAAGAAGAATATAATGAAATGATAAAAAGAAATAGTTTAAAGATAATTAAATTAATTGATAACCTAATAGATACTACAAAATTAGAGAATCAATATTATGAATTAAATAAAAAGAATATAGATATAGTATGTGTTGTGGAGAATATAGTTGATTCTATAGAAAAGTATTCACAATGTAAGAATATACAAATGGTATTTGATACTAATGTGGAAGAATGTATAGTAGCAGCAGACCCAAATGCAATAGATAGAATAGTTATGAATTTATTATCAAATGCCATAAAATTTGCTCCAAGCGATTCTGATATATTAGTTGATATTATAAAGAATAATAATACAGTAAATATATCAGTAGAAGATCATGGACCAGGAATACCTAAAATTGAACAAGAACTTATATTTAATAGATTTAAGCAATCTACATTAAATAAGGAAAATGAGTATAGAGGGAGTGGAATTGGATTAGATTTAGTAAACTATCTAACCAAATCGCATAATGGAGAAGTAAAGTTAGAAAGTATTGAAGGAAAAGGATCAAAATTTACTGTTTCTTTACCTATAACATTAGTAGATGGAAGAAAGGATTATAAAGATTTATTTAAAAAGGATAAAGTAGAAATGTTAGAAATAGAGTTTTCAGATATATACCTTTAAATAATTACCATTAATTAGTCTTGATATATCTCAACCTTTATGATAATATAATTCTGTTATTTATATTATATGGGGTGTTAGTTAAACGGATATAACATACCGCTACGGACGGTAGATTATGGGTTCGATTCCTGTACGCCCTGCCATTAAGAGAGTCTTTTTTAAGACTCTCTTTTTTATTGTCTAGGAAAATATAAAATTTTAATTAGCTATAAATCAAAAGTATTATTACATTTTCATATTAAAAAACATGAAATCAAGGATAATAATTTTATAATTTGCTTACCTTTTTTGTTCTTTAGAAATACTCTGTTGAACAATCTGTAGGTAACTTAAAGGTAGAATTAGAAGTCTAATATATGGATTAAAAAGTAGCTAATTGGTTAAATTAAAATGGAGAATAATGATAAGGAAGATGTTTGATGAAATTTAATTTACTTATTAACCAATTAGACGAACATAATGAAGTTGGAATTTTATTAGCTCAAAAATATAAAATAAAATCTGTAGTAATGCTATATAGAAAAAAAGAAAAAAAGAAATTAGATAAGTTTAAAGAATTATATCTAGATTTAAATAGAATAGAAGTAATTGATGAGTTAATAGAGGAAGATAATTATGATAATCTTAAAAATATAATTTCAAAATATAAGGAAGAAGAGATAATAATTAATCTTACGGGTGGCAATAGAATAACATCATTAATAATGTTAAAAATAGCAATTGAATTAAATATACAGTGTGTTTATGTAGATTTATTGAAAAAGAGAAGATACATTTTTAATAAGGAATATAGAATAATAGAGCAATCTTTAGAGGATATAAGTATATCTGATGCTATACATCTATCTGGAGCTAATATAACATTAGATTCTACTAGTTTGGCAGAAAAAAGTGATATTCAGGAATTTACAAAAGCAATATTAAGTAATTTGGATATATGGCATAAATACAAGCAGAAGTTATATGATAACAATATTTTCAAACATGATTACAAGGATACTTCAAGGATAAATATAAATAAGTATCTTGTAGAAACTGAAGAGTTAAAAATAATTTATAGTATATTAAATTGTTTGAAAGAAAAGAATGAGGTTGAGTTTGTAGAGGATAAGGACAATATTGAAGTATTATTTAAAAATGATTATTTAAAGGGATTTATATTTAAGAGTGGTACTTGGTTAGAAGTATTAACTACACTAGTAGTTCAAAGTATTGAAGATATTGATGAAGTAAAAAGTGGCTTAATATTTTATTGGGGTGATGACTTAAAAAGAGTACGCAATGAATTAGATATTGTAGCTATAAGAGATTCAGTTTTAATATGTATATCATGCAAAGATAGCGATAAGTATGATGAGGATGCCTTAAATGAACTACAGGTTTATAGCGAAAGATTAGGGGGAAGAAATGTTATAAAAATATTGGTTGCGACAAAGCAACCTGTAAAAAAGACCGTAATAGATAGAGCAAAAGAAATGAATATTAATATAGTTATTTTAGATAAAAATATAGATGTGTTTAAGAAAGTATTAGTAGAATTAATAAAAAAGAAGACAGTTTAATCTGTCTTCTTTTTATGTCCTATTTTTTCGCCTAATTGAACTTTACATTCAAAACCAAAGTCAGTTTGGGCAAGTATATCTTCATCAATTTCAATCATATCCTTTTTAAAGAATAGTATTGTTGTGGAACCCCCAAACTTAAAATAACCTTTTTCTTCACCTTTAAGTACCTTTTTACCAGGTTCATAAGTTTGAATTATTGTACCAACACAAGTAGCACCAACTTCTATATGAATAATATCTCCAAAATTTTCAGATTCAAAAATAGACCATTCTCTTTTATTTTGGCAGTATAATTTTGGAATTCTTTCTAAAGCTGTAGGGTTTACAGAATAGTAAGAGCCATCAATAAAGTGACTTTCTTTAGGAATACCATTATCAATAAAGTGAAATCTATGATAATCAGTAGGGCAAAGTCTTAACACCAAACAAGTACCACCCTCATATTGGTAGGCTATTTTATTATCTCCTATTAATTCAGAGAGGCTATAAGTAAATCCTTTTACTTGAACAAGTTTATTCATAGATATATTTTCATAGGCAAAAAGTCTTCCATCTCCTGGAGATACTAAAATATCTGCATTCATATCAATAGGTCTTGCAGTGTTATTAAGTTCTCTAATGAAGAAGTCATTGAATGATGAGAAATCATTAGGCTTTTTAATAGCCATATTAATGTCTATATCAAAGTCTTTTATAAATTTAGGGATTTTCTTTTTACTAAGTTTTGTATCACAGTATTTTCCGTATATCTTTGACACTAGTTTCTTTTTTATTATTAATTCTGTAAGGCTTTTACCAATAGGTGATTCATAACACCACTTTATATATTTTGATCCAGCTACTTTTTCTATCTCATAAGAATCTTTTTTTCTATCATAAATTTTTATCATATATTACCTCACGCAAATATTAAAATATTTTATTCTAAATTAAAGTTTACCACATAGTTTTATTGTAAACAAAATTTATAATCCTATTAAAGAAAGAAAAATGAAGTTATTTATAAAAGTTCAACTATATTCTTATGAAAAGTGTACTCCAGTAACATTGGATTTAATTCACATTGAACTAATTCTTTTTTAGCGTTAAAATAAAGGTGACAAACAGTTTGATAAAAATTTAACGAATTATCTGAAAATTACAGTTTTTTTTAATTTATATGATAAACTAGAGGAAGAAAATAGAATTTTGGTTTACAAGAAGAAATTTATGGAGGTACAGGATGAAGAATATCATAATCAATGATAAGGTGTGCAAAGCAACAGAAGGTAACACAGTGTTAGAAGTTGCAAGAGAAAATGGAATTGACATACCTACTTTATGCTACTTAAAGGAATGCGGTAATGTTGGTAAATGTGGTGTATGCGCAGTTGAAATTGAAGGGAAAAATAATTTGGCTTTAGCTTGTTTAACAAAAGTTGAAGATGGAATGGTTGTAAGAACTGATACAGAAAAGGTTCAAGAAAGAGTAAAAGCAAGAATTTCAACAATACTTAATAAGCATGAATTTAAGTGCGGTCCTTGTCCTAGAAGAGAAAATTGTGAATTGTTAAAGTTAGTTATAAAAACTAAAGCTAAAGCAACTACTCCTTTTGTTGTAGAAAATAAAGAAGAGTATGTTGATGTTAGAAGTAAATCTATAACAATAGATAGATCAAAATGTATTTTATGTGGAAGATGTGCAGCAGCATGTACTGAAAAAACAGGTACAAGCTCTATTAAGTTAGTAAATGTTAATGGTAAAAGAATAGTTACGCCAGAAGAACAAAAATGTTTTGATGAAACAAATTGTTTATTATGTGGTCAATGTGTAGCTGCTTGTCCAGTTGGTGCTTTATCAGAAAAAACTCATATTGATAGAGTAAAAGAAGCTTTAGAAGACCCAGAAAAACATGTAATAGTAGCTATGGCTCCTGCTGTAAGAACAGCAATGGGAGAATTATTTAATATGGGCTATGGAGTGGATGTAACTGGTAAGTTATATACTGCATTAAGAGAATTAGGATTTGATAAAATATTTGATATAAATTTTGGTGCTGATATGACTATTATGGAAGAAGCTACTGAGCTTTTAGAAAGAATAGAGAAAAAAGGCCCATTCCCAATGTTTACATCATGTTGTCCAGGTTGGGTAAGACAAGTGGAAAATTATTATCCAGAGTTATTAGAAAATTTATCTTCTGCTAAGTCGCCTCAACAAATCTTTGGTACAGCAAGTAAGACATACTATCCTCATATAACTGGAATAGCTCCAGAAAAAATATTCACAGTAACAATTATGCCATGCACAGCTAAGAAGTTTGAAGCAGATAGAGAAGACATGGAGCTTGATGGATTAAGAAATATAGATGCAGTTTTAACTACAAGAGAGTTAGCTAAACTTATAAAGGAAAAGAAAATTGCTTTTGCTAAGTTAGAAGATAGTGAGGCTGATCCTGCAATGGGAGAATATACTGGAGCAGGAGCTATATTTGGAGCTACTGGTGGGGTAATGGAAGCAGCTATAAGAACTGCAAAAGAATTTGTTGAAAAGAAAGAACTAGAAAACTTAGATTATACAGAAGTAAGAGGATTAAATGGAATTAAAGAAGCTTCTGTAAATATAGGTGGTAAAGACTATAATGTTGCAGTAATTAATGGTTCTGCCAACTTATTTGAATTCATTGAAAGTGGAAGAATGAATAGTAAGGAATATCACTTTATCGAAGTTATGACATGTCCAGGTGGATGCGTAAATGGTGGTGGACAACCTCATGTTAATAATTTAGAGAGAGAAAAAGTTGATATTAAATCAGTAAGAGCATCTGTTCTTTATAATCAAGACAAGAGTGCTAAGAAGAGAAAGTCGCATGAAAATGTTGCTTTAATGAAAATGTATGATGAGTATATGGGACAACCAGGTCATGGAAAAGCTCATGAATTATTACACTATAAATATAAGAAAAAAGAAACTTCAGAAGAAGTTATTTAATATAAAAATGTGAACTTGAACATACTATTAATGTTATCTTGTGAAAAGGAGAAATAGTTATGAATAGAGTTCACTATGAAGTAAATAATTTAGTTAATTCAACAAGTAAAAAACAACTTAAGAATGCTCTAGATAAAGTAGAAGGGGTTCAAAACGTTTGTGTTGATATGGCAAGAGGCACTGTAGAAGTTATTTATAGTGATGAAGCTAATGAATCAAAAATTAAAAATTGTATAGAAGACTCGGGATTCAATGTAGAATAACAATAAAAGCTGTACGAAGTTTAGTACAGCTTTTATTATTTAAAATAGTACTTTTAAATTAAAGGATAAAAATATATATTTATATATTTTTAAGAAGTTAAGAAGTTATAGGAAAAATGTGACTTTCGATTGAATTGGTAAGAGATAAATAAAAATAGGTTTCGCAAAAATACGAAACCTATCTTAGTTAGTTCATTGCATTAGAAAATTCTAAGTATTCATCAAATGTCATATTTCTATCAACTATAGAACCATCATCCTTAATATCAATAATTCTATTTGCTATTGTTTGAACGAATTGATGGTCGTGTGAAGCAAATAATATATTACTGTTGAAGTCTTTAAGACCATTATTTACAGCTGTAATTGATTCAAGGTCTAAGTGGTTTGTAGGCTGATCTAACATTAATACATTTGCATTTGAAAGCATCATTCTAGATAGCATACATCTAACCTTTTCTCCTCCTGATAAAACAGAAGCTTCTTTTAATGCTTCTTCACCAGAGAATAACATTCTTCCTAAGAATCCTCTTATATAACTTTCTGCCTTTTCATCAGAGTATTGTCTTAACCAATCAACTAATGATAAGTGGCAATCATTAAAATATTGAGAGTTATCTTTAGGGAAGTATGCGTTAGTTATAGTAATTCCCCATTTAAATTCTCCACTGTCTGCTTCCATTTCTCCAGCTAATATTTTAAATAGTGTAGTAACAGCTATTTCGTTACCTATTAAAGCAATTTTATCGCCTTTGTTAACCATAAAGTTTACATTGTCTAAAACCTTAACTCCGTCAATAGTTTTAGATAGGTCTTTTACTGTTAATATATCATTACCAACTTCTCTTTCAGGTTTAAATCCAACGAATGGATATCTTCTGCTAGATGGTTGAATATCATCTAAAGTAATCTTATCTAATAACTTTTTACGAGATGTAGCTTGCTTTGACTTAGATGCATTAGCACTAAATCTTGCAATAAAGTCTTGAAGTTCCTTAATTTTTTCTTCTTTCTTCTTGTTTTGATCCTTAGCCATTTGTAAAGCTAATTGACTTGATTCATACCAGAAGTCGTAGTTACCAACGAATAACTTAATTTTACCAAAATCAACATCAGCCATATGTGTACAAACTGTATTTAAGAAGTGTCTATCATGGGATACTACTATAACAGTACCCTCAAATTTTGATAAGAAATCTTCTAACCAATTTACAGCCTTAAGGTCTAAGTGGTTTGTAGGTTCGTCTAGAACTAGAACACCAGGATTACCAAATAAAGCTTGAGCTAAAAGAACTTTAACTTTTTCAGAACCTGTTAATTCTGCAACCATTTTGTAGTGAGACTCAGTTCCAATTCCTAAACCTTGAAGTAGTGATGAAGCTTCAGATTCTGCTTCCCATCCATTTAAGTCTGCAAATTCACCTTCTAATTCAGAAGCTCTTATACCATCTTCATCGCTGAAATCTGGCTTTGCATATAATTCGTCTTTTTCTTTCATAATTTGGTAAAGTCTTTCATTACCCATAATTACAGTTTCTAAAACTTGATAATTATCATATAGGTTATGTTCTTGCTTTAATACAGACATTCTTGTATTTGGAGCCAAAATAACTTCTCCTGTATTCGGTTCAACGTCACCAGATAAAATCTTAAGGAATGTAGATTTACCTGCACCATTTGCGCCTATAACACCATAGCAGTTACCTGGAGTAAATTTTAAGTTAACATCTTCAAATAATTTTCTACCGCCATATCTTAAGCTAACATTAGATACTGTTATCAATAATTTCTACCTCATTTCATTTATTATTTCATTCAGTTATTATAACATAGAATAACGCTTTAATCGACAATCAGAGTTTTTAATATAAGTAAATTTTTACTATAACATAGAAAAAACAGAACATAGAATATTTTAAATAAAAATTATCAGGAGTATAATAATAAATAAAATTAATTGTGAGGAGTAGAGTTATGCAAAAAACAAATGCAATGAGAATTTTGGATAAAGCAAAAATAAAATATAATACATATACATACGAAGCTGGAGATGGTCATATTGATGGGGTATCTGTTGCAAACAAACTTTCGCAAGATGTAAGTATGGTATTTAAAACATTAGTTGTACAAGGAAATTCAAGAGAGTTATATGTATTTGTAATTCCTGTTAGTGAAGAATTGAATTTAAAAAAGGCTGCAAAGGTTGCAGGCGAAAAGAATGTTGAAATGATACACGTAAAAGATATAAACAAGTACACAGGATATATAAGAGGTGGATGTTCACCTATAGGAATGAAAAAGTTATATAAAACATTTATACATGAGTCTGCTAAAGGATTAGAAAAAATTATTTTCAGTGGTGGAAAGATAGGAATGCAAATTGAAGCAAATCCAGATGATATATTAAATTTAATTAATGGAAAGTATGAAAATTTAATAATGTAAAAAAAGAAAGCAAGTTGGCAATGGAGGTAGCCAAATGCTTTCTTTTATTAATTCATTAATTTGGAATTTATCCGAATTAATGAAGAGTAGGCTTATTACAATATATATTTAAAGAAACATATGAAGTGGCATAGGGAACCGAGCATTATGAATATGTGGAATATTTCATGTCCACCAAAAGATCCAATTCTTATTTTATCAGATTTAATAGCATAGATAACTCCACCTATAGTATATAAGATTCCACCTAAAACTAATAAAAATATAGCTATAGGATTAAGTACTTGTGATAAAGGATAAATTGCAAATATAGCAAACCAACCAATGGTTATATACATAACACTACTAACCCACTTAGGGCAAGTAATCCAAATCATTTTAAAAATTATTCCTAAGATACCTGTAGCAGCTACAATTCCAAAAAGAATATACCCAGCTTTATTATGCAACGCTAGCAAACAAGGTGGTGCATAGGAACCAGCTATAAGTATAAATATCATTGAGTGGTCCAATCGTTTTAATGTTTTAATTACCTTATCGCTAGATATAACAGAGTGATAAATTGCAGAAGCAGAATATAAAAGAATCATGCTTAATCCAAATATAATTGCGACAGCATATTCAAGTAATGTTCCATTGTCTAATGAAACTTTTATTATCATAAGTATTAGACCTATTAATGAAAGTATAGCTCCTATAAGATGAGTCAATCCGTTAATTGGTTCTCTAAGATATTTATCCATAAAATCCTCCAATCTAAAACAAGTAGTTTTTATAACTACTTGAAATCATATTTAAATTATTATATATAGATATATTATAGTCAAATCTAATAAAAAAGTTTCATAGCTGTTCTAAATAATAAGGCATACCATTTTCTTGAAATATCTCTTATTTACTATTAAAATTAAAATGTAACAATAAGTAGTTTTTAAAACTAGTTTAAGGAGATTTAATATGAATGAAACAAGAGTTGATGAAATAATAAAGAAGTTAGCTTTAACTGAAAGGGTAGAAGAGAAAGATATACCAGAAATAGATTTATATATGGATCAGGTAATTCAAATATTTGAGCAAAAGTTATCTAGCTCGAAAAGGAAGAATAATGATAAAGTATTGACTAAAACAATGATTAATAATTATGCTAAAGCAAAGTTATTAATGAGCATAAAAAATAAAAAGTATTCCAAAGAACACTTATTATTGATGAGTATGATATATGATTTAAAAGGTTCTCTATCAATAAGTGATATTAAAGACTTATTTGATAATATAGTAAAAAAGTATGATGAAGATAAAGAATATGATTTAAGAAGTCTGTATAAGTTATATTTAGATATTAATAATTCTAATTATGAAGAATTTTTGGAAAATATAGATAAACAGATAGATTGTGTAAAAGGAATTATAGATGATAGTGAAGAATTTAATGAGTATGAAGAAAAGTTCTTATTTATATGTTCTATGGTTTCAATGAGTAATATGTATAGAAGGGTAGCAGAAGCGATGGTAGATGAATATTTTGCAGAAGGTGATAAATAAATGAAGAACTTAAATGAATTAAGAAAAATGCTTTATGATATAGATGGTAGAGGTTATAAGGCATATAAGTCTCTTGAAGGAATATACGATTTTAATAATTACAAATTAGCAATAGATCATGTACAAGGAGATCCATTTGCATCTCCATCTAGGGTTAGGGTAATAATGAGTCAAAAGTATGCTCAAATACCTAATAACCTATTTGATAACTATAACAAAAAAGTTGCAGTTCAAGACTTTTTAGTTAGAATTTTCTATAAAAATATAAATAAGTATAGTTCAAGGGTTTTTGGTTCAGGGAAAAGTGGATTAATTTCTATTAGTAAGTGTACTCAGGAAATATTAGATAGAACAGCTATATTAATAGATAATGATAAGATAGAAGTAAGAATAGAGGTTGGTTTTCCTGCAAGGGGGAGAAGTGTATTAGCTAGAGAGTTAGAAAAGATATTATATGATTATCTTCCAAAGATAATAGATGAGTCAATAATTTATAACAATATTAATAAAGATGCTTTAAAGAAAAGAGTAGAATTAGTTGAAGATCAACAATACATAAGGCAAAGTTTAGAAAAGCGTGGGTTGGTTGCTTTTATAGGAAATGGTTCAATACTGCCAAGAGAAAGTGGGGTATCTTCAAGGCCACTTAAGAATTGTATTAAGTTCATTTCGCCAAAGGAATTGGAGGTAAGCTTTAATACTCCTAATTTGGGGGAAATCAGGGGTATGGGAATACCTAAAGGAATAACTTTAATTGTTGGTGGAGGATATCATGGTAAATCTACTTTATTAAAGGCATTAGAGCTAGGAGTATATAATCATATTGAAGGTGATGGAAGAGAATTTGTAATAACTAATGATTCTGCAATGAAAGTAAGAGCAGAAGATGGAAGGGTTATTCATAAAGATGATATATCTTTATTTATAAATAATTTACCTAATAAAAAGGATACAAAGAACTTTGTAAGTGATAATGCAAGTGGAAGTACATCACAAGCAGCTAATATTATTGAGAGTATAGAGTCTGGATCAAAGCTGATTTTAATTGATGAAGATACATCAGCAACTAATTTTATGATTAGAGATGATATAATGCAGAAATTGGTAGCAAAAGAAAGTGAACCAATAACTCCTTTTATTGAAGTAGCTAAAGCATTATATGAACAAATAGAGTTATCAACTATAATTGTAGTAGGTAGCTCCGGAGATTATTTTGATATAGCGGATAATGTTATACAAATGGAAGCTTATGAGCCTAAGGTTGTTACAAATGAAGCTAAGGAACTAAGTAGTGGTAAAATCCTAGAAAGAATAAAAAATAATAGCATTAAAATAAATATTGATTTTAATAGAGTAGTAAAAAAGGGTAGTATTGAAAAGGGTCCTAAGGGAGTAAAAGTTAAAGGACTTGGACTTGATGGTCTAAGTATTAATAAGGAAAATATAGACCTTAAATTAGTAGAACAATTAGTAGATAGTGAACAGGTATATGCAATAGGAGAGATAATTAAGTGGGCTGAAGATAATATTATAGATAGTAAGCTAACGCTTAGAGAAGTAGTAGATAATATTATGAATTATATAGATAAGAATGGATTAATAAAAGTAAATAAGGTTGCTGGTGGAAATGGAAGACTATCAAAACCAAGGCGTCAGGAGATTATGTGTGCATACAATAGATTTAGACTATTAAAGTTATAAAATGTGGAGAGAAAAGGTATGGGGTGTAATTATTATATTATAGATTCTGCTTATGGAGATAAAAGTAGATATAATATAAAAGATGATAGTGGGAAAAGCTTATTTTATTATGGTATTAGTGACAATGATAGTAATAAATTTGAGTTATTTGATTTAGAAAATAATGAATTAATACTTACTACATGTAAGGTTAATGATTTTGAATCCAAAAAGTATAATGTATCTGATGATAAAGAAAGAAATATTTTTCATATATTTAAAAATTATTACTTTGCAAGTATGAGTATAAGAGGGATATTTGGAGATTTTACAGTAAGTAAGACCGTAACACATAAGAGAAGTTTTGACTTGTTAAAGAATGGATTAGTAATAGCTAATATAGATGAAAGAAATAAGTTTAACGATAATCATTTGAGTATAAGAATTTATAAAGATGAATTTGCATTAGTAGCACTAGTAGTTTATTTACTTATAGATATTAATAGATTATTCGATAGATATTAAAATAAGCCAAGTAAAACTTGGCTTATTTTTATTTAAAAGATTATGTTTGCCATCAAGGTAATAATAGGTAGGGTAACTAAAGTTCTTTGAATAAAGATTATTATTAAGTCCTTTAAATTAACAGGTATCTTTGAACCTAATAATAAGCCACCTACTTCGGACATATATATTAGCTGAGTTACTGATGTTGCAGCTATTATAAATCTAGTTATTTCACTTTCTATTGAAGAGGCTAATACTGAAGGAATAAACATATCAGCAAATCCAACAACTAATGTTTGAGAAGCTTGTACGGCTTCAGGAATTCTTAGTAATTCTAAAAGAGGAATAAAAGGCATTCCTAGTAGTTGGAAGAATGTTGTATATTCAGCAATCATGACTGCAATTCCACCCATAGCCATAACGACAGGTAAAACACCTATCCACATATCTAAAACATTCTTGAATCCATCTAATAAAATCTTTTTAATACTAGCATTTTCTTCAGCCTTGTTTAATGCATTATGTAATCCCCATGAGAAAGTAGTGTATCCATCTGGAATTAAATCAATATCTCCCTTTTTAGAGCTTCCATCGATATATGTATCTGGTTTTCTTGAAAGAGGAGGTATTCTAGATATAATTATTGCCGCTATAATACCAGCTAAAGTAACTGTTATGTAAAAAGGAACAAACATGTGAGATAGCCCAACTTGAGATATAACCATTAAGCTAAAAGTTATAGATACTGCAGAAAAAGAAGTACCTATTATTGCTGCTTCCTTTTTAGTATAAAATCCTTCTTCGTACTGCTTACTTGTTAAAAGGATTCCTATTGTTCCATCTCCTAACCATGAAGTAATACAGTCTATAGATGATCTTCCTGGTAATTTAAATATAGGTCTCATTATTTTTGTAAATAATGCACCAACGAATTCTAATAATCCATGATTAAGTAGAAGTGGAAGAAATAAACCTGCAAATAAGAATATTGATGCTAATACTGGTAGTAAATCAAATAAAATCATAGAACCAGTACTTTCAGACCATATAAATTCAGGTCCAATTTTAAAATAGGACATTATAGCAAGTATCATTCCAGTTATTCTAGCAAAAAGCCAGATTGGTGAAACAGAAAAAAGTTCATTTAAAACTTTATTTTTAGGTTTTGTAAATTTTACCAAAATACTTCCTAAAGCTGAAATTGAAATAAGTAATACAGTAATTAAAGGAAGAATATCACCAATTAAATTAACTGTATAGTTAGAAAGAAATGCTACTGGTATAGTAACTTCACCACCTATATTTATAGGTATCATAAAAAGTAGTATACCTATAATAGAAGGAATAAAAAATTTTAAAAAAGATGAAAGTGTTATATTTGAATTTTTATTCATTTTTGTCTCCTTTAAGTTTATAATTATGCAATGATTATATTTTATTATACTTTTTACAAAAAAGATAGTATAAATAATTAAAAAATTTTAATAATTATGTAGAAACATTAAAGAAATTAAGAATTAATTATCGAAAAAATGAAGTAGAAGTATTAAATAATAGTACTAGACAGCATCTGATATAATATTAAAGGAATGCTAATGAAAAGGGAGGATATGAAGTTGATAAAGGTAATAGCGTCAGATATGGATGGAACATTATTAAATTCTCAGCATGATATAACAGAAGAGAACGTAAAGGCTATATTAAAAGCTAAAGAGCTAGGAGTACATTTTATAATAGCCACAGGAAGAATGTATGATAGTGTAAAACCTTTTATGGATAAGTACGGAATAAAGTGTAAGTATATACTAATGAATGGTGCAGAGTTTAGAGATGAAAATGGTGAGCTTATTGAAAGCATAAGTATGGATAAAAGAAAAATAAAAGATATACTTAATATTCTTTGTAAAGAAGATTTAATAGTTGAATTATATACTGATGATGGTTCATATACAACAAATACAAAGGAAGAAGCTTTAAAAGAGATGGTTTATAGGGTACAAAACTTTGAAAAGGTTCAAGACTATGATAAGGCCTTAGAAATAGCTAAAGAGCATGAACATTTTAAAACGCTTAAGTATATAGATGATATTGATAAATTCATAGAAAGTAGTATAGAAATAAGAAAAATAATTACATTTAGCAATGATGTAGAAATTATTAAGAAGACTAAGGTAGAGTTAAATGATATTGGGGGCTTAGCAGTTTTATCATCTTTTATAACTAACATTGAGATAACAGATGAAAGAGCTCAAAAGGGTTATATATTAAAGAAAGTTACTGAGAATATGGAAATAAAAAATGAAGAAGTTATAGCTTTTGGAGATAGTTTTAATGATTATTCATTATTCACTGAGTTTGAAAAAGCATATGCTATGGAAAATGCTATTCCAGAGATAAAAGAAATTGCAAAAAATATAACGGATACTAATGATAATAGTGGAGTAGCTAAAGCTATATATAAAGAGTTGGGTATTTAGAAATATTTAATTCTTATATAAAAAAATTAAATTATCTATCCTAACCTATAAAATGAGTACTATTGTGTTAATATATATTGTAGATAAATACATAATAGGGGGAACGAGATGAAGAAGGTAAAAGAGTATGCGATTATAACATTTGGAGTATTATTAGTAGTAGCTTCATTTATATTTTTCTTTTTTCCTAATAATATAGCGTGTGGTGGAGTATCAGGTTTAGCTTTAGTATTACATGATATAACTGGAATAGAGTCAGGAATTATTATGTTTGTTGCAAATATAATATTATTTGGTGTTGCATTTATATTTATCGGTGGAGAGTTTGGGATAAAGAGTATTTATGCAGCCTTTGGTCTTTCAACAATACTTTCCATAACTGAAAGGTCGGGAATATCATTTGCATTAACGAACAACTTAATACTTGCAACTATTTTTGGTAGTGCATTATTAGCTATGGGAACGGCTATAATGTTTATGCAGGATGCTTCTACAGGCGGAACTAGTATAATAGCCAAGTTATTAAGCAAGTATTTTCATATTGGATATGGCATGGGACAACTTATATCTGATTCTATAGTAATATTGCTTGCTATGTATACATTTGGTATGGAGCTAGGGTTATTTGGATTGTTAAGTGTTTACTTAATTGGAACATTAATAGATAAATTTATAGATGGTTTTAATTCTTGTAAACAAGTACTTATTTTTACTCAAAAGGAAGAAACAGTTGTAGAGTATATTAATAAAGATGTAGATAGAGGTTGTACTGTATTTAAAGGTAAAGGTGGATATACGGGAAGAGAAAATACTATCATATTAACTATTTTAAGTAGAAGGCAATTTATACAATTGAAGCAATTTATAAAAAAAGAAGATCCAGAAGCATTTATAACAGTTAATGCTACAAGTGAAGTTTTAGGAAAAGGATTTATGAATTTAGTAGAATAAATAAAAGCTTGCTAATATGGCAAGCTTTTTTTAATGTCTAGAAAATTATAAAAATTTTTGAGTGGCAAAATATTATGGATATAGAGCTTGAGTGGTGAAAACTGTTTGGGTACAGTGTGAGGAAATAGATGTGTAAATCAGAGGAAACATGAATTAGAATGAAGGTATAGAAGGAATAACTAGGAGGTATAAAATATGTATCATAAAGTTGAGAGTAAATTTCCAAAGAATTTTTTATGGGGGGCATCTACATCAGCATATCAAGTAGAAGGTGCTTATAATGAAGACGGAAAAGGAGCATCAGTGCAGGATACTAAGGTGCTACCAGAAGGAACAGCTGATTTTAAAGTATCAAGTGACCATTATCACCACTATAAAGAAGATATAGCACTATTTGCAGAAATGGGCTTTAAAACGTATAGATTTTCAATATCATGGACAAGAATTATTCCAAATGGAACTGGGGAAGTTAATAAAAAGGGTATAGAATTTTATAATAATTTAATTGATGAGCTAAAGAAGTATGATATTGAACCATTAGTAACAATGTATCATTTTGATTTACCAGATGCATTGCAACAAAGAGGGGGATGGTCTAACAGGGATACAGTAGATGCTTTTGTAGAATATGCAAAGGTTTTGTTTGAAAATTTTGGAGATAGGGTTAAGTACTGGTTAACTATAAACGAACAAAATATGATGATTCTACATGGTGCAGCAATAGGTACTGTAAATGAAGGTTGTGAGGATATACAAAAAGAGTTATATCAACAAAATCATCACATGATGCTTGCTCAAGCTATGACTATGAAATTATGTCATAAGATGGTTGAAGGTGGCAAGATAGGACCTGCACCAAATATAAGTGCTATATATCCAGCATCACCAAAACCAGAAGATGTGTTAGCTGCTCAAAATTTTAATGCAATAAGGAACTGGCTATACTTAGATATGGCTGTATATGGAAGATATAATGCAATAGCATGGAGCTATATGAAGGAAAAGGGAATTGAACCTAAGATAGAAGATGGAGATATGGAAATATTAAAAGGGGGAGACCCTGACTTCATAGCATTTAATTATTATAGTACAGCTACAGTTAAGGAAAGTAAAATTGATGATTCAGAAGGTAAGTTTGTTGGTGGAGATCAACAAATTGCTACAGGAGATTTAGGGGTATTCAATGGTGCACACAATGATTTCTTAGAGAGAACTGAATTTGGATGGGAGATAGATCCAGTAGGATTTAGAACAACATTAAGAGAGATATATGGAAGATATAACTTACCATTAATAGTAACTGAAAATGGGTTGGGAGCTTATGATAACTTAGAAGATGGAGACACTATAAACGATGATTATAGAATTGATTATTTAAGAAAGCATATAGAGCAAGCAAAACTTGCTATAACTGATGGCGTAGAGTTATTAGGTTATTGTCCATGGTCTGCTATAGATTTAATTAGTACACATCAAGGATTTAAAAAGAGATATGGTTTTATATATGTAAATAGAGATGAGTTTGATTTAAAAGATTTAAGAAGAATAAGAAAGAAGAGCTTTTTCTGGTATAAGAATGTAATTAAATCAAATGGAGAAGAAATATAGTGCTGTATGGGTACAGCGTTTAAATTTTATGGTTTATATTAAAAAGTATATATATTAAAATTGAGGTAGAGATAGCTGAATTAAGCCATCAAGCTAAAGTTATTTAAAGAAAGTATGAAACTTGCCAAGATTAATTAATCTTTGATAACTTTAGACTCATGAAATAATACTATCCCCAGTATTATTCTGTATTAAAATTTCTATTAATATTAAAAGGAGTTTAGATGACTATCTAAACTCCTTTTAAATTTAGTCTGATTCTTTAATCATAATATTAGCAAAATTAAACGTCTTGAAAGGTTCCTATAAAAATCGTAAGGTTGTGAAGAAAAAATTTTCATATAACTATCTCACAAATAGAATTTTTAATTGTTTTATGGATAAACTAACCCTAATAAAGGAGAGTTTATTATGGATAAAAAGAAAGTTATTAACAATTTAATTATAGCTAATTTAACAATATTTTTGTTATATATGCTGGGTAAATTTAGTATAATACATGAATTTTTAGAGGTTATATTATTAGTAATAGTAGCACCTATAATATTTGGGGTATTTCTTTTTTATATTCTAAAACCATTGAATGATATATTCATAAAAAAAGGAATGAAAACTTCAAAGTCAGCTTTATTAACATTATCAATAACAGCATTTATATTAGCGGCTGTTATTAGATATTTCGGAGAATACCTTGTAGTTCAGTTAGTACAACTTAAATCACTAATACTAACTTATATCGATAGAAATCAGATAGCTGAATTTACTAATGAGGTTATAAATAATGATAGTATACAATCATCAATAAATTCATTATTAACAGGAATAATGAATTATATTTCATTATTAGTTTCAAATGCTAAAGATATATTTGATAAAGGAATGATGTTATTTTCTAATGTGTTATTAGTTATATTAATTACATTCTTTTTATTAAGGGACGGTCATAATTTTAAAAATGTTGTTTTAAAATATTGCCCGGGAAAATATAAAGATACTGTTGAAAAATTATTGCCTAAATGTGATGATGTTCTATCTACATATATAATAGGTCAGGCTATAGTAGCATTATCTTTAGCAACTATGGTTTTTGTGGGGTACATAATAATAGGTATGCCAAGTGCATTACTATTAGCATTTACTACATTTATACTAGCCTTCATTCCATTTGTAGGATTTTTTATTTCTATGATAATTCCATATATAGTTGCAACAATAATAGGCTTTAACATGTTGATAAAATTAACATTGTTATTTATAATAGCTCAAACATTAAAGGGAAGAGTAGTTGTTCCATTTATAATGGGAAAAACAATGAATATACATCCAATTACTGATATATTTTTAGTAGTAGGTGGAGCAGCAATAGGAGGCCCATTGGTTGCCTTCTGCATAGTACCAATATATTCTTTATTAAAATTAATAATAAAAAGCTTTGTAGAAAGTAAGGACATAAAAATCCCTTTTATTGATAAGATAAAAAAGGTATAGTAATATAAATATTATAAATGAAATATTAAGGGGATGTAGAAATGGGCCTTCGTAAGCAATTAAAAGAAGCAAAAAGAGTAGTAGTTAAAGTGGGAACTTCAACGCTAACTTATGAAAATGGAAATATTAATTTAACAAGAATTGAAAGATTAACAAGAATATTATCTGATATGATGAATTCGGGTAAGGAGGTTGTACTTGTTACATCTGGTGCAATTGGAGTTGGAGTAAGCAAATTAAAGTTAAAAGAAAGGCCCAAGACTATAAGAGAAAAACAAGCAGTAGCAGCTGTAGGACAATGTGAATTGATGCATATATATAGTAAATTCTTTGGTGAATATAGCCATGTTGTAGGACAGGTTTTACTTACTAGGGATGTTGTTGAGGATGATCACATAAGAGAAAATGTATGCAACACATTTGAAACATTATTAGAAAATGGAATAGTTCCAATAGTAAATGAAAATGATACGGTTTCTATAGATGAAATTGAAAATATAGTTAGATTTGGGGATAATGATAACCTATCTGCAATAGTAGCAGGATTAGTAAAAGCAGATCTTTTAGTAATATTATCAGATATAGATGGGTTCTACGATTCAGATCCAAGAAGTAATGAAAATGCAAGGATGTTAGAAGTAGTGGAAGAGGTTACTCCTGAATTAGAGGAATGTGCTGGTGGTGCAGGATCTAATTTAGGAACTGGAGGAATGATTACTAAGTTAACAGCAGCTAAAGTTTCTGCAGATGCTGGAGTTAATATGGTATTAGCAAATGGAAGTGAGCCAAATATATTACTAGATATATTAGCTGGAGAAAATATTGGCACTTTATTTTTAGGTAAAAAGTAATATGAGGGGGCAAAAAATGAGTAAATTAATTTTAAAGGGGCAAAGAGCAAAGGAAGCATCATATGAACTTATGAATGCAACTACAACACAAAAGAATGAAGCTTTACTTAAGATGGCTGAAAAGCTTCTAGGAAATAAGGATTATATCATAAAAGAAAATAAGAAGGATTTAGACAAGGCTATTGAAAAAGGTACTACTGAAGCTATGTTAGATAGACTAAAACTAGATGAAAAAAGATTAGCTGATATGGCAGATGGATTAAGGGAAGTAGTAGCATTAGCAGACCCAGTTGGGGAAGTTACTTCAATGTGGAAGAGGCCAAATGGATTACAAATAGGTAAACAAAGAGTTCCTATGGGGGTAATAGGAATAATATATGAAGCAAGACCTAACGTTACTTGTGATGCAGCAGGTTTATGTTTAAAGACTGGTAATGCAGTTATACTAAGAGGTGGAAGTGAAGCTATAAATTCTAATATGGCTATAGTCAAAGCTTTAGTGGAAGGGATAAAGGAAGCCGGACTTCCAGAGTATTCATTACAACTAGTGGAAGATACAAGTAGAGAAGTTGCAACAGAAATGATGAGGTTAAATGAATATATAGATGTGCTTATACCAAGAGGGGGGGCAGGTCTTATACAAGCTGTAGTAAAGAATGCTACAGTACCAGTTATTGAAACTGGAACAGGGAACTGTCATGTTTATGTTGATTGTGATGCAGATTTAGAAATGGCTAAAAATATAGTTATAAATGCAAAGACAAGTAGGCCTGCTGTTTGTAATGCAGAAGAAAAGCTTCTAGTAAGTGAAAAGGTTGCTGATAAATTTATACCTATGGTTATTAATGCATTAAGAGAAAAGAATGTAAAGGTAATAGGGGATGAAAAGGTTAGAACTATAATAGAAGATGTTCAGGCAGCAACTGAAGAAGATTGGGGAAAAGAATATCTTGATTATATTATTGGAGTTAAAATAGTAAAAGATGTAGATGAAGCTATTTCACACATAAATAAGTATGGCTCGGGACATTCAGAAGCAATAGTTACTAAGAGTTATGATAATTCTCAAAGGTTTTTACAAAGAGTAGATGCTGCTGCTGTATATGTTAATGCATCAACAAGATTTACTGATGGAAGTGAATTTGGCTTTGGAGCTGAAATTGGAATAAGTACTCAAAAGTTACATGCCAGAGGGCCAATGGGATTAACTGAATTAACAACCACAAAATATATTATCTATGGGAATGGACAAATAAGATAAATTTTAAGAAGCTACTAAGGTGGCTTCTTATATTTATATATTTTTAAAAATATAAATATCTAGGTAGTTAGGGGAGAATATTTAAGAATGAACTGGAAGATAAAAAGATTTTATGATTTAACGCTAGATGAATTATATGAAATTTGTAAAGTAAGGTATGAAGTCTTTGTATGTGGACAGAAAATTTATCAAGAAAATGATTTTGATGATGTTGATAAAAATGTATTTCATATATTTTTAGAAGATGAAGGGAAGATAGTTGCGTATGCTAGATTAATTCCTAGTGGAATAACATATGATACTGCAGCTATAGGAAGAGTATTAGTATTAAATGAATATAGGAGAAAAGGCATTGCTTCTGAATTAATGAAGAGAAGTATTGAATTTATACAGAAGGAATTAAAAGAGAATAAGATTACTTTGTCTGCTCAATTATATGCCAAAGATCTTTATGAAAAAGTTGGTTTTAAGGTGGTTTCAGATATATATGAAGAAGTTGATATACCTCATGTAAAAATGATTTTAGAATAAAGTAGTTGAAAATACACAGTTGCAACTGGTAGTTGACAGAAAGAAAAGGATAGTTGGTAGAGTTTTATATGAAAAGTTACTATAATTCTTCATTGAGGTGAGAGGCATGCAATTAGGTGAGAAGTTGCAATTATTAAGAAGTAGGAATGGAATGTCTCAAGAAGAATTAGCAGGGAGATTAGGGATATCAAGACAATCAATTTCAAAGTGGGAATCTGGACAATCTGTACCGGATTTAAAGAAATTAATAATATTATCAGATATATATAATGTTACTTCAGCAGGTATTATTTCTTTAGGAGTATTAAGTTTTGGTTGTATGGCCATAGGTATAATTAGTCTAGCAGCTATATCAATAGCATTACTTTTAGCTATTGGGGTTATATCTATAGGAACTTTTTCAATCGGAGTTATATCTATTGGAATTTTTTCTATGGGAGCGCTATCTATAGGAAAGTGCTCAATTGGAGCAGCAGCTATAGCATCAGATATAGCCATAGGAGATTATGCAAGAGCTAATATAGCTATAGGAAATAAAGCACAAGGAGCAAATGTATTACCATTAGATACACCAATAGAAGATATAAAAATATTAATAAAGAAAGAATATCCTAATATAAGTGCTTGGCTTAAGAATTGTGTTGAATTCTTCGTTAGAAATATTAAGTTATAGACAAAATAAAAATTAAAAGGGTAGTTATTTAATATAAATAACTACCCTTTTTTATTCCTTTAGTTTAGTTGCCTTATTATCTCTTTTTATTTTAAGTAATCTACATATATGGAAATAAATGATATAATTTAGTAAAGAAAAGTTAGTTGGGAGAAATTAGATGAAATATATAAATAAAGATATATATAAAGAGTTAAAGATAGATTGTGAAAAGTGTTTTGGTTTTTGTTGCATAGCGTTATATTTCTCAAAAAACAGATGGATTTCCTGAAGATAAGGAATCTGGTAAGCCATGCATCAATTTACAAAGTGATTTTAAGTGTAAGGTACATAGGGATTTAAGAAAAAAAGGACTAAAGGGATGTACTGCATATGATTGTTTTGGTGCAGGACAAAAAGTCGCTCAGATTACATATGAAGGACATGATTGGAGAGAAAGTCCTGAGTATTCAAATAAGATGTATGATGTATTTATAGTAATGAGGCAACTACATGAGATACTATGGTATTTAGCAGAAGCTTATAGATTACAAAAAGATGAAAAGATAAAAGAAGAAATAAGTAAGATGATAGATGAAACAGAAAGTATTACAAAGTTAGATAAGGATTCTATTATTAAAGTTGATTTACCTGGGCATAGATTTAGGGTAAATAAGCTATTATTAAATACTAGTAAGGGTATTAGAAATAAGTTAAATAAAAATAGTAAAAATAGATTAAGAAATAGAAAGATGATATCAGGGAGACTAAATTTAATTGGATCAGATCTTAAAAAGGTTAATTTAGTAGGAGAGGATTTAAGCGGTGCCCTTCTTATTGCATCGGATTTAAGCGGTGTAAATTTAAGTGGCACAGATTTTATTGGAGCAGATTTAAGAGATGCAGATTTAAGAGGAGCTAACCTAAGAGAGAGTATATTTATTACACAGGCTCAAATTAATTCAGCTAAAGGAGATATTAGTACAGTGCTTCCTACTTCCATAGTTAGACCATCTCATTGGATCGAATAAGAAAGATATAGCCTAGTATAAAGATAGATAACTAAGGAAAACTAAGATAAATAACTTAGGAGGTCATAGATTATGGAGCGTAGGAAGTTTGCTTTTATATCAGATTTTGATGGAACATTAACAAATAAAGATTTTTATCAAATGATAATAGATGAATACTTAGGTGAAGAGGGTAAAGAGTTATACAAAGCATGGCGTAGGAATGAATACAAGGATAAGGATTTTTTACATAAGATTTATAGTTCAATTAATAGAGATGAAAATGAAATATTAGAAGATATATTAAAAATTGAATGGGATAAAAATGCAGATAAAGTAATTCAAAAGGTAAAAGAAGCTGGTGGAGATTTTATTATTTTAAGTGCAGGAACTAGTTACTATATAGATAGATTACTTAAGGAAAAAGGGCTGTCAGATATTAGAGTTTATTCTAATCCAGGGGAATATAAGGATAGAGGTATTCATTTAAATATAGATGAAAATAATCCATATTATTCTGAGGTGTATGGAATAGATAAAGGGAAAATTGTAGTGGATTTAAAACATAAATATTCATATGTTTATTATGCCGGGGATAGTGCACCAGATATTCCACCATGTAAGTTAGCTGATACATGCTTTGCAAAGGGAAAACTTCAAGGAATGTTACAAGAGGAAGGTGTGAATTTTATACCTATGAGTGATTATAGGGATATAGAAAAAAGTTTAATTGAAAAGAGGGTAATAGAAGAATGAAAGTAAAGTCACATAGTATTTCTATACCAGCTTTCTTGAAGGTTGGAAGAGGTACTTTAGGATATTTAGGTGAATTTTTAAGGGAAAATAAATTTAATAGAGTGTGTATATTTTTTGGCAATGGTCTTATTGAATTGTTTGGAAATACTGTGTTTGAGTCTTTAGAGAAAGAAGATATAGAGCTTTTACACCATGAAGAACTAGATACTACTGATATTGAGGATATTACAAGGCTAGCTTTTTCAATATCCAATAATACAGATGCAGTTATAGGTATTGGAGGAGGCAAGGTAATTGATGTAGCAAAGTATGTTGGTTTCCTAAGAAAAATACCATTTATAAGTGTACCAACATCATCATCTAGTGATGGATTTTCAAGTTCTAGTGCATCATTACTTGTAGATGGTAAGAGAACTTCGGTTCCAGCAAGGTTAGCTTATGGAATAGTAGTTGATTTAGATGTTATAAAAAGTGCACCTGAAAAATTTATTTATTCAGGAATAGGTGATTTGATTTCTAAGATAACAGCTTTATATGATTGGATTTATGAAGCTGATAAAGGTGTAGGCGAGTTAGATGACTTTGCATTAATGATAGCTAAAAAGGCAGTAAATAGTTTTGTTAGAACTCCATTTAAGTCCATACAAGATGACTTGTTTTTAAAAGAATTAGTAGATTCTCTTGCCATGAGTGGAATAGCCAATGAGATAGCTGGGAATAGTTCTCCAACTAGTGGTAGTGAACATTTGATTTCTCATGCTTTAGATAAGATATTAGATGAGCCGCAACTTCATGGAGTACAGGTCGGAATTGCTACATATATTATGAGTAAGGTTCAAGAACATAGATATAAAAGGGTTAATGAAGTATTAACTACTACAGGATTTTGGGATTATGTAAAAACATTAAAAATTAAAAGAGAAGACTTTGAAAAGGCTATTGACATTGCACCTAGCATAAAACCCAATAGACATACATTTATTCATGAAGAAGAATATAGAAAAGAGGCAAAAGAACTATTATATAAAGATGAAATTTTAAATTCTATTTTTGAATAAGAAAGAGGTTGGTAAATATAAGTACCAACCTCTTTCTTATAATTAATCGTAATATAAAAATTTATGCTGATTAAAGACACAATATACATTAATCTGTCATAGGTTAAAAATAGGGATAAATATATACAAATAAGTCTATATCTAAAATTAAACGAGGGGAGAAAAAATATGAATCTAGTAAATGCAGATTTAGCTTCAACTGTTAAGGTTGTAGGCATAGATGCGGAGGGAGAACTTAGGAGGAGATTTTTTGATTTAGGGATAATTGAAGGGACTAAAATAGATGTCATGTATAGAGGACCGTTTGGTGACCCAACAGCCTATTTAATAAGGGGTGCCTTAATTGCAATAAGGGGAGAAGATGGTGCAAAGATTCAGGTAGTAAGTTATAAGTAGGAGGAGACATGGGCTTAAGTAAAAATTCAACAGGTATTGGAGTTCTATCAGGAGAAAAGGGTAAGATTAGTGATGATTATAAGTATAGAATAGGTCTAGCTGGTAACCCTAATGTAGGTAAAAGTACAGTTTTTAATGCATTAACAGGTTTAAATCAACACACAGGAAATTGGCCTGGGAAGACTGTAGCAAATGCTGAAGGTATATTCCAAGTGAATGAAGAAAAAATTAATGTGGTAGATTTACCTGGAACTTATTCATTGTTGTCTAATTCTGAGGAGGAAGAGATTGCAAGGGATTATATTTGTTTTGAAAATCCTGATTTGGTTGTAGTAGTAGCAGATGCTACATCCTTAGAAAGAAACTTAAACTTGTTTTATCAGATATCTGAAATAACAGAAAAGGTTATACTTTGTGTTAATTTAATAGATGAGGCTAAAAAGCAAGGAATAGCAATTGATGAAAAAAAGTTAGCTAAGGAACTTAATACTTGTGTTGTTGTTACAGCAGCTAGGCAAAATGAAGGAATAGATGAGCTAAAGCAGAAAGTGTTAGAGGAGATAAATAAGAAAAGAGATACTTATGCTCTTGTGAAGTATAAAGAAACAATTGAAGAATCAATAAAAGACATACAAGCTGTTCTATCTAATAATGAAAGTTTATCTAATGATAAGAAAAAGTTAAGGTGGGCTTCTATTAGGTTGTTAGAGAATAATGAGGGAATAGTATGCTCATTAGCTAAAAAGTTTAATATTAGTGATGATTCTATGGATAAGGTGAACAAAATAAGAAGAGATGTAAACATTGAAAAATCTATAGAAGATGAGATAGTAGAAACATTAGTTAGGAATGCAGAAGAAGTTGCAAAGGATGTAGTAAAGAAAAAAGATAAATATAATGAATTCCATAAGAAGGTAGATAAATTACTTGTATCTAAAGTTACAGGAATTCCTATAATGATACTTTTACTATTAGTAGTTCTTTGGATTACCATAACTCTTGCAAATTATCCATCACAATTATTATCAAACATGTTTGGTAATATTGAGATTTGGTTAAGGGAAGTACTTGCAGGTAGTTTTATACCTGCATGGATTAGTAGCGTTTTGATGGATGGAATATATGTTACTTTAGCCTGGGTAATATCTGTTATGTTACCTCCAATGGCTATATTTTTCCCCATGTTTACCTTACTTGAAGATTTAGGATATTTACCAAGAATAGCTTTTAACTTAGACAAATGTTTTAAAAAGTGCTGTTCTTGTGGTAAACAAGCTCTAACTATGTGTATGGGGTTAGGATGTAATGCGGCTGGGGTAATAGGATGTAGAATAATTAATTCTCCAAGAGAAAGATTGATAGCTATATTAACTAATGTCTTTATGCCTTGTAATGGAAGGTTTCCTACCTTAATAACAATAGCATCTTTATTTATAGGTGGTTCTGTAATTGGTGGATTTACTGGTAGCCTTGTATCTGCATTAGCTGTAACAGCAGTTATAATAGTAGGTGTATTTATGACACTTATAACATCTAAGATTTTATCAAAGACTGTTTTAAAAGGAGTACCATCAAACTTTATATTAGAGTTACCTCCATATAGAAGACCTCAAATAGGTAAAGTTCTTGTTAGATCATTATTAGATAGAACATTATATGTGCTTGGACGAGCTATGGCAGTAGCAGCACCTGCTGGTATGGTTATATGGATTTTTGCTAATGTATCTGTAGGAGAGGTAAGTTTATTAACTTATTGTGCAGATTTTCTACAACCATTTGCCAATGCAATAGGATTGGATGGTTATATTTTGATGGCATTTATACTAGGATTACCTGCTAATGAAATAGTTATGCCTATAATTATAATGAGTTACATGAGAGCAACTACTATGTTAGAGTTTGATAGTATGATTGCATTAAAAGAGTTATTAGTTGCTAATGGGTGGACACTTCTAACAGCTATTAATATTATGATTATTTGTCTTATGCATTATCCTTGTGGTACAACATTATGGACAATCAAGAAGGAAACAAAAAGCTGGAAGTGGACTATATTATCCTTCTTAATTCCTACTATAGCAGGAATAGTAGTTTGTTTAATAACAACTCAACTTTGGAGATTAATAGTTTAGCAAAAGGAAGCTGTTTCTTTATTTAAGAAGTAGCTTCCTTTTGTAGGTTATGAGGAAATGATATATCAAAAAAATATATAAACATATAAATATATAAATATGTGTTCTAATATAAATTTTTTTATCAATGTAATTCTTCAATGATATAATTGGATTAATGTTTAAGTATGAGGTGGTTGTGATGAAAGATAAATTCACACTAATAACTGGTGGAAGTGAAGGGATTGGTTTTGAGTTAGCAAAGTTATTTGCTAATGATAATAATAATATCTTATTAGTTGCTAGGAACAATGATAAGTTAAATGAAGCAAAAGAATATTTGAAAAATAATTATGATGTGGATGTTATTACAATTAGTTTAGATTTATCGGTGGATAACTCTTGTGAAAAACTATTTAAATTTGTGGAAGAAAATAATTTAATTGTGGATAACTTAATAAATAATGCTGGAATAGGTTCATTTGGTTTTTTTCATGAAGAAGATAATGGATTTGAAGAGAAGATTATAGATTTGAACATAACTTCCTTAACAAAGATAACAAAATATTTCTTAAGACAAATGATTAAAAGAAAAAGTGGTGGAATAATGAATGTAGCATCCACAGCAGCTTTTGTTGGAGGCCCTAAGATGGCTCTTTATTATGCAACAAAATCTTATGTATTAACTTTAACTGAAGCAATTCATGATGAAGTACAAGAATATGGAGTTAAAGTAAGTTGTTTATGTCCAGGTCCAGTTAAAACATCATTTCAAAGTAAGGCTGGAATAAAGAAATCAGAAAGTGCAAAAAAGTATTTAATGAATGCAGAGGATGTTGCAAAGATTGGTTATGCTAATTATAAAAAAGGAAAAACAATAATTGTACCAGGGATTAAGAATAAAGTTTTGATTATAGGAAATAAATTCATTCCTAGAGCATTAAGTAGAAGAGTTGTCTTAAAGAGCAATAAGTATTAGGGGGAAGGAAATAGTGAGTAAAATTTTTGACGGATATGTTTTAGTTTCAGATATGGATGGAACCTTAATTGGAGGCGATAAATTAATATCTAGTGATAATAGAGAAGCAATTGATTATTTTATTAATGAAGGTGGATTATTTACAGTAGCTACAGGTAGAATGTTACCATCAGTATTAGAATATAGGGAAAGTTTAAATTTAAACTTACCAATTTTAATTCATAATGGCGGAAAGATATATGATGTTGTAAAAGAAGAAATAATAAGTGAAGTGTATATAGAGGAAAATAGGAAAGAGGCAATAAAAAGAATAGCTAATGACTATCCTAGTTTAGGAATAGAAATATTTTCTGATGAAGTTGTATATGTATATAAAAGTTGTAGATTTACAGAAAGATATAATAGACACAATTATGAAATTGTCTATGATGTAGATGATAGTTTGTGGAACAAAAATTGGGTAAAGGTTCTTATTATAGGAGAAGAGGAAGAACTAAATAGAATAGAGGAGGTATATTGCAGTAAATATGATTCTGGATCAGCTTATAGAAGCGGAAAAAATTATTTTGATATAGTTGGAAATGGAGTATCTAAAGGACAAGCATTAAAAACTCTAATTAATAAATATAAGTTAGATAAAAATAAAGTTATTGCAGTTGGGGACAATATGAATGATTTAGAAATGCTTAAAGTAGCTAAATATGGATTTGTAGTAGAAAATGGAGAAGACAGAGTAAAGGAAAAAATTGATTTAATAGCAGCTTCCTGTGATGAAAGTGCAATTAAGTTTGTAATAAATTATATAAAGGATAAAATATAAGTAATTTTTTAAGCCAATTATGTTAATACTAATCAATAAAAGATGAGGAGTGTTATTATGAGTTGGCTTAGTTATATTCTTTTTATATTTGTTTTATATTCATTTTTAGGATGGGTATTAGAAGAAATATATTGTTTTATAGTTACAGGACGATTTAAAGAGGATGGTTTCTTGAATGGGCCATTTAAACCAATGTATGGTTTTGCTATGGCAATAATTATATATATAAGTGAATTCACAATGCTTAGTAATACTTTGTTATGGACTCTATTTTTTATAGTTCCTACAACAGTAGAGTATATTAGCGGATACCTAATGAAGAAAATATTTAATAAGATGTATTGGGATTACAGTAATCATAAGTTTAATATAGATGGATTCGTATGTTTAAGATTTTCTTTCTATTGGATCTTTTTGACTTCTTTTGTTGTATATATATTACAGCCATTAGTTAGTATAGTGTTTTATAATTACTTTAATTTTATATCAAATGTAAGTCCTTTATTTATTGTATACATATTAATAGATTTTGTTATGACTATAAGTAGTTTAACTATTAATTATGAAGCTAGAGCTAGAGATTAAGAAATATTATTTCCACACGATAAATAATATAAGAGTTATTTGAGTTGAGGGGATAAATATGATAGTTAATAAAGATAAATTAGTTGAAGAGATAATAAATAATATATCTTATTTAGAGGAGCCAAGAGAAGGTATAAAAATAAATAATGATAATTTAAAGAGAATAAAAAATATTTATTTAAGAATTGGAACTGGTAAAGAAGTATTTGAACAAATTGCAAAAATTGTTTTAAAATCTGTAATGCAAATGAGTAGCTTGGATTTATTACTTACTGATAAGGTAAGTGAGATAGAAAAGGTAAGTAACAGTATAGACGATTTAGCAGGTAAGTTATCTGAGGTAAGTAGAATTGTAATTGCTTCATCAGAAGAAGTATCTGCATCACATGGAGCTATGACTGATTCAATTAATAAAATGTCCAGTAGTTCAGATAAGTTGCTAGAGGATATTAATAAGGGTGACAATGAATTATGCGAAATACAAGACTCATCAAAGAGAGCCATGGAAAGTTCAGTTAATATGAAGGAAGATATGAAAAAATTGATAGGTGTATTATCAAATATAAAAAATGTAATAACATCTATTTATGATATATCTGAGCAGACAAATTTATTAGCACTAAATGCGTCAATAGAGGCTGCTAGAGCTGGGGAAGGCGGAAGAGGCTTCTCTATAGTGGCAGAAGAAATAAGAAAGTTAGCAGATGAAACAAAACTATTAACATCAAATATGGATGGGTTTGTTAAGGCTATTGGAGATGCATCTACTAAGAGTGATAAGAGTATCGATAATACTGTGGAAGATCTTAAAAAGATAAATGATAGTATTGATAATATAGTTAATACAGGAAAAAGAAATAGGGAAACTATACACAATATGAGTGAAGAAATTAGTGTAATTGCAGCTAATAGTGAAGAAATTAACTCTACTTTTGAAGAAGTTAATGAAACAATCATATCATGTGGAGATCATATAGAGAAAATAAAAGGGAGTTCAGAAGTTTTAAGTACTAGTAGAGCTGATTTAAGAAATATTATAAATCCACTTTCTAATGTGGAGGAGGAGCTACATAATGCAGCAACCTTAATAGGAAAAGTTGTACAAGATCCTTATTATAGAGTAAATAATACACTATTTATAGAAACAGTTGAAAATGCTATTGTAGCCCATAAAAATTGGTTGCTTACTTTAAAAGAAATTATAGATAATAAAAAAGTAGTTCCATTACAAGTTAATGAGCATAAGTGTGCATTTGGACACTTCTATTACTCTATATCTCCTACCAACAAAGAAGTATTAAATATTTGGGAAGGCGTTGAAGATAAACATAAAAAATTTCATAGTTGTGGAAAAAGTGTTATAAAAGCAATCAATAGTAATGATTTAAATTTAGCAAACAGTATATATAGTGATGCACAGAAGTTATCATTAGAATTAATAAATGATTTTACTTTAGTAATAGATAAAGTTAATGAGCTAGATAAAGAGAATATAAGTGTTTTTTCTAGTTAAATAACAAAGAAGTAATATTTCACTCAAGTTTGTGTGAAATATTACTTTTCTATTTATAAATCAGTTAATCTACCCTTATTCTTAAGATGAGCTATTAATTTGCTAGGATCGTTCATTATTAGTTCTTCTGGGAAGTTAATAGATTCTAACATTTCTATAGCTTTATTAAATTGGCCAATACTAAATGAGATATGAGCATCAGATGTAACAATTATTTTTGCATTATGCTTTTTGCAAAGCTCAGCAATTTGCTTACAGTTTGATTCACTTCCTTTTCTTGAGTTTCCTAATAAAGATGAAGTGTTAATTTCTATCATTATATTTTTTTCTTTAACCCTTTTAACTATAGATTCATAATCAAGCTTATATGCTGGATTTCCTAAGTGACCTAAAATTTCTATCTTTTTATTATTATCAATAGCATTAAATATAGCTTTTGTATTGTTTTCTAATGTATCAGGAGTAAATACAGGCTCATGAAAAGATGCAATCATATAGTCAAGGTATTGAGATTCACGCTCTGAAATATCTAAATTACCTTCTATATCTAAGATATTAGCTTCACATCCCTTAAATAATATAACCCCATCAATTTCTCTAGGTACAATTCTAAGGTTTCCAAAATACCATTGATGAGGTGCACCAGGCATAGTTGGACCATGTTCTGAAGTACCTAATATTTTAATTCCATTTTCAGAACAAAACTTGATGTTTTCCATTAAGGTTGTATAAGCATGCCCACTAACAATTGTGTGAGTATGCAAATCCGATAGTAGTTTCATTAAAACTCCTCCTTTGTAATAAATAAAATATATAATTAGTATAGTTTAAATATATTAATTAATCCAATCCAAACTATAATATCTAAATTTATTAAAAATGCTACTAAATAAACTTGACAGTAAATAATGTATAAACTAGAATAATATAAAAGAATAAAAATGAATAAGAAAAGATACACTTTAAATTGGTCCAGAGAGGCCAGAAAGGAGTCTGAAACTATGTTTAATGCTTTAAAAAATATTTGCATAGCTTTGTCTTTAAAGACATTTAAAAATTATAAATATAATAGGATAATGAGGAGACCAGAGTTTCTGTAAGTCTCTTTGTTGTCCTTTTCTTTTTATATTAAATGTCGATAAAGTGTTATCTTAACTTCAACATAAAAAAGGGAGGGCTAAGCATGAAAGCAAAGCTTATTTTAGAAAATGGTATGGTATTTGAAGGTAAAGCCTTTGGTCACCTAAAAGATAGTGTTGGTGAAGTAGTATTTACAACTGGTATGACTGGATATCAAGAGGTTTTAACTGACCCTTCATACTATGGACAAATCGTAACAATGACATATCCTCTAATAGGAAATTATGGAATAAACCTTGAAGACATGGAATCTGATAGCCCAAAGGTTAGAGGGTTTATAGTAAGAGAAAAATGTAATTTGCCAAATAACTTTAGATGTGAATTAGAACTAGAAGACTTCTTAAAACAAAATAAGATAGTTGGACTTGAAGGTATAGATACAAGAGCGCTTACGAAGGTTTTAAGAAACAATGGTACAATGAGAGGAATCATTGCAATTGATGAATTAGATAAAAACGATATAGATGAAAAAATTAAATCTTTCTCAAATAAAGAAGCTGTAAAGACTGTAACAACAAAGAAGTCTTACACAGTTGAAGGTAAAGGAAAGCATGTAGCTGTAATTGATTTTGGTATAAAGCAAAATATATTAAGATGCTTTAAGAAGAGAGGATGCAAGTTGACAGTATTCCCAGCTGATACAAAAGCTGAAGATATTTTAGCTATAAATCCAGATTTAGTATTCTTATCAAATGGACCTGGGGATCCAGAAGATTTACCAGAAGTAATTGAGAATATAAAAAAGATAGTTGGAAAGAAACCAATAGTAGGAATCTGCTTAGGTCACCAATTATTGGGGTTAACATTAGGTGGACAAACAGCTAAGCTTAAGTTTGGGCATAGAGGATGTAATCACCCAGTTAAAGATTTAGAAACAAATAAGGTTACTATAACCTCACAAAACCATGGATATGTGGTTCAAACTTTACCAGAAGATGTTGAAGCAACTCATATCAACATAAATGATGGAACTATAGAAGGAATGAAGCATAAGAAGTTACCTATATTCTCAGTACAATTCCATCCAGAAGCTTCAGCAGGACCACAAGACAGTGAATATATATTTGATAAATTCATGGAATACGCACTATAGGAGGTTAGGAATATGCCATTAAATAAAGATATTAAAAAAGTATTAGTTATAGGATCAGGACCAATAGTTATAGGACAAGCGGCAGAGTTTGATTATTCAGGAACTCAAGCTTGCCAAGCTTTAAAAGAAGAAGGAATTGAAGTTGTATTAGTTAACTCTAATCCAGCTACAATTATGACTGATAGAGAAGTTGCAAATAAGGTTTATTTAGAGCCATTAACTGTAGAATTTGTAGAAAAGGTTATTGAAAAGGAAAGACCAGATAGTTTGCTTGCTGGTATGGGTGGTCAAACAGGACTTAACCTTGCAGTTGATTTACACGATGCAGGAATATTAGAAAAATATAATGTAAAAGTAATAGGTACTTCTATTGAATCTATCAAAGAAGGAGAAGATAGAGAATTATTCAGAGATATGATGAATAGGATACAAGAACCTGTTATTCAATCTGAAATAATTACTGAATTAGAAGCAGGAATTGAATATGCTGGTAAGATTGGATATCCAGTAATAGTTAGACCAGCATATACACTAGGGGGAACTGGTGGAGGAATAGCTAATAATGAAGAAGAGTTAAGAGTTATTCTTGAATCAGGATTACAATTAAGTACAATAGGACAAGTTTTACTTGAAAAGTCAGTTAAGGGATGGAAAGAAGTAGAGTATGAAGTAATGAGAGACTCTTATGGAAACTGCATAACTGTATGTAACATGGAAAACATTGACCCAGTTGGTATTCATACAGGTGATAGTATAGTTGTAGCTCCTTCTCAAACATTGTCAGATAAAGAATATCAAATGTTAAGAACAGCATCTATAAACATCATAAATGCCGTAGGAATAGAAGGTGGATGTAATGTACAGTTCGCTTTAAACCCTAACTCATTTGAATATGCTGTAATAGAAATTAACCCTAGAGTTTCAAGATCTTCAGCTTTAGCATCAAAGGCTACTGGATATCCAATAGCAAAGCTTGCTGCTAAGATAGCTTTAGGATATGGATTAGATGAAATAAAGAATGCAGTTACTCAAAAAACTTATGCATGCTTCGAACCAACATTAGACTATGTAGTATGTAAAATTCCGAAGTGGCCTTTTGATAAGTTCTATGGTGCAGATAGAGAACTTGGAACTAAGATGATGGCTACAGGGGAAGTAATGGCTATAGGTGCAAACTTAGAACAAGCATTACTTAAGGGAATAAGGAGTTTAGAAATAGGAAAATACTCATTAGACCACAAGAAGTTTAGAGAGTTCAGCATGCAAGAACTTAAGGAAAGAGTAATGTCTCCAGATGATGAAAGACTATTTGCATTAGCTGAAATGCTTAGAAGAGACTATAGAGTAGATAAAATCTGTAAGATTACAGGAATAGATAGATTTTTCGTAGAAAAATTCAAGTGGATAGTTGAAGAAGAACAAAGATTAAAATTAAGCAAGATAGATGATTTAGATAAAGAATGGTTATTAAACTTAAAGAAAAAAGGATTCTCAGATAAGGCTATAGCAGACATGTTAAAGGTTTCTCCTGAAGACATTAATAGATTAAGAGATATCTGGAATATAAAACCTGCATATAAGATGGTCGATACATGTGGTGGAGAATTCGAAGCATTATCACCTTACTACTACTCAACTTATGAACAATATGATGAAGTAGAAGTATCAGATAAGAAAAAGGTAATGGTTATAGGTTCAGGTCCAATTAGAATAGGGCAAGGTATTGAATTTGACTATGCTTCAGTACACTGTGTATTAGCACTTAAGAAGCTAGGAATAGAAACTATAATAGTTAATAACAACCCAGAAACAGTAAGTACAGACTTTAATATTTCTGATAAGTTATACTTTGAGCCATTAACAGAAGAAGATGTATTAAGTATAGTTGAAAAAGAAAATCCAGATGGAGTTATACTTCAATTTGGTGGCCAAACAGCTATTAAGCTTGCAAACTTCTTAAAGGAAAAGAATATACCAACATTAGGAACTACAGCTGACCAAATAGATATGGCTGAAGATAGAGAAAAGTTTGATGCTTTACTAGAAGATTTAGGAATTTCAAGACCAAAGGGTAAAGGAATCTGGTCAGTTGAAGAAGGGCTAAAAGAAGCTGAAAGATTAGGATTCCCTGTACTTGTTAGACCTTCATATGTAATTGGTGGTCAAGGTATGGAAATAACTCATGATGAAGAAGAATTAACATTCTACTTAAAGCATGCCTTTGAAAAAGATTCAAAAAATCCAATACTAATAGATAAGTATCTAATGGGTAGAGAAATAGAAGTAGATGCGATTTCAGATGGAGAAGATGTTCTTATACCAGGTATAATGGAACACTTAGAAAGAGCAGGGGTTCACTCAGGGGATAGTGTAACTATGTATCCAACACAAAATGTTAGTGAAGAGATTAAGGGCAAGATACTAGATTATACTAAGAAGTTGGCTTTAGCAATAGGAATAAAAGGAATGATAAACATTCAGTTTATCGAATTTGAAGGGCAATTATATGTAATAGAAGTTAATCCAAGAGCTTCAAGAACTGTACCTTACATCAGTAAAGTAAGTGGAGTTCCAATAGTTGATATAGCAACTAAGGTTATGCTAGGAAGTAAGTTAAAGGACTTAGGATATGGAGTAGATGTATATAAAGAACCAGAATTAATATCAGTTAAGGTTCCTGTATTCTCAACTCAAAAGCTACCAAATGTTGAAGTATCATTAGGACCTGAAATGAAGTCTACAGGAGAGGTTTTAGGAGTTGGTAAAACAGTTAATGAAGCTTTATATAAAGGATTTGTAGCAGCTGGAATGTTCCCTAAGAAGGGTGAAATATTAGCTACTATAAATAAGCATGATAAGGCTGAGTTCTTACCAATGGCAGTTAGATTGTCTAAATTAGGATATAAGTTTGTAGCTACAGAGGGAACTTGTAACTTACTTAAGGATGCAGGTATAGATGCTAAGAAGGTAAGAAGAATCTGTGAAGATTCACCTAATATATTAGATGTTATAAAAAATAAAGAAGTAGAATTAGTTGTAAACACTCCAACTAAGGTTAATGATTCAAAGAGAGATGGATTTATGATGAGAAGAGCAGCTGTAGAAAGAAATATAGGGGTTATTACAGCGCTAGATACTCTAAGAGCTATAGTAGATGTTAAGGAAGAACATCTTGAAGATAATAAAGCATTAGAAGTTTACAACTTAGGAAATTAAATAATGAAAAAGAAGACTATATTGCCATATGGTCTTCTTTTCTTATGTTGGAATAAAAATATAAATATTTGTTGACATACGAACAAAAGTTCGATAAAATCAAATTAACAAACAAATGTTCGTATGGAGGGCTATTATGAAGAATAATGATATATTTGTAAAATTAAATGTTAAAAGCATGGGAGAGGTTAGAAGTTTAATAATAGATAAAGATAACTTAAAAGAAAATGATGGAAACAAATACATAATGTGTGCGGGTAAATATGATAGAAATGGATGGACAATAGTCTTTAAGGCTAGAAATTATAAAGAAGCGGAATACATAATTGAAAATACACCTTTAAAGGCAAAGAAAAGTTGCAATATTGAATTATTAGCAAAGCCTCACCCGATATATTGTTAAGAATAAATGCAATAAAAGCTATTTACGTTAGACATGCTAAAGATAAATAGCTTAAATGTTATATTCTATATTATTAATTACTATTGATAATTCATTTATAAGATTAAGAAGCTTTCCTTCATTTTTTGAGTCTGAGCTTTTTACAATCTTAACAACAGGTCTTAGAGGATAGTTTAGTTGAGTTTCTTGTACAACAGCAATATCCCCAGTGCTTAACCTCACTATAGTTCCAAAAGGAAATGGAACTATTATTTTTGAAAATACTTGAACCATATTAAAATCAAATAACTTATTAACATTTGCCATTATATATTCTAAAGCATCACTTGCGCATAATGCACGTCTATAGCACCTATCAGAGGTAAGTGCATCATATACATCTGCAATTGATACAATTTTAGCTAATTTATTTATCTCATCACCTTTTAAAGCATTTGGATAACCTAATCCATCAATTCTTTCATGATGTTGAAGAGCAATTATTTTAATACAAGATTTTATAGATGGACTTTTATTAATATAGTCATAACCTAATCTAGGATGCTCTTTAATTTTTAAAAATTCTTCATATGTTAATGGACCTTCTTTAGTTATTAAATCTTTAGGAATAAACACTTTTCCTATATCATGTAACAATGCTCCTGTGCATAAATCTATAAGTTCAGACTTTGGCAGTTGTAAGCCTAATCCAAGAACTAAAGATATAACTGCAACATTTACGCAGTGTTGATATGTATACATATCCATACTTTTTATATCTACTAAGCTAACTAATAAGTTTTTATTTTCCAATATATTGTTTAATAATTCTTCAGCAATATCATTAATAGATTTAAAATAGTCTTCTTGTTTCTTTAAAATCTTATTTTTTTCTTTTGAATTAATTATATTTAAACTAGATAGTTTTTCGATATTGTTAAAACTATCTTTTATTATTGAAGTTGCTTTGTTTCTAAGCTCTGGCTTAATTATATCTTCAATTTCACTTTGACTATAGCCATCTTCTATGTAAATTGAAAATATATTTACTTGTTTAATCTTTTTAATTAAACCTTCAGTGAGAAGAACACCACTTTTTAAGAGAGTTCTACCAGAATTATCATATATAGTTTTACCTAAATAGGATCCTGTACGGACAGACTCTATTGGAACCAGTCGCATCAAAACACCTCTCTTAACAAATAAAATCAATAAAATTATATCATATTTTGTAATAAAGTGCTATTAATTGGATAATTTAAAAGGAAAAACTCAAGTTTTGTTGGACAGCTCCTGCTTACTTAACAGGGACCGTTCAATAACTTGAGTTTTTCTAAATTATATATCTAATAAATTTTTCTTATATGAAGAATATAGGTTTCTAAGCTCTTCCATTTTACTCTCTAGTTCTAGATAAAGTTCAGAGGCATTTGAATAATCCTCATTGATAAATGCTGATTTAATTCTTGTAAATAAACTTTTACTTGTATAAGAATCTTTCATTATATAATGTCGTAATTCATTAATTTTCATCCAATTAGATACATCTAAATCTAAAGCCTTATCAAGAGAATGTAGTGGCTTGAAGCTTCTTATTTCATGAGTGTATTTATTGATTATTCTATTACCTATTTCAGTACACCATCTTTGAAGTGTAGCCATTTTAAAACTATTAATTAATTGATCTGTAAGTACATCGTTTCTTTTTAAAACATTGATTTTTTCTGGGTACTTATCTAATGCAGAAAGATTTTCATATATAGTAGCTGGCGCTGTTCCATACATTTTATTTCTTTCTTCTTCAGTGAAGTCTTCAAATACATCATCTTCACTTCTGTAAGATCTGTTCTTTTCTAGATAGTCTGCATCTTCTCCGTATTGTTTTGATAACTCCTTAAGAAGATCTTCTTCAGTTTTGTTATTGTTCACTGCATATAGTATGCCATCAAGCATTGCCATATATGAAACCGCCATTGCTATGTATGCGTTAGAATGAGGGTTTGGTGAACGTAATTCAAATCTAGTAGCAGCTGGATTTGATAAGTCTCTTATTAAGCCTACAAGAATAGTTCTATTTCTTGATGGGTTAGTTGGATGTAATCCAAGTGAAGTAACTATACATATTGGGGCCTCAAATCCAGGTCTTAGTCTCTTTAAAGCATTGTTAGTTGATGATATAAATGGATTCATAACTTCATAGTTCTTTAAGATACCCATTACTGCTCCATATCCAAGAATACTTAAAAAGTCTTCTTTAGTTGCATGGAATAAGTTTATTCTTTTTCCGTTATTTAATTTTAAACTTACTCCTAGGTGTATGTGCATACCAGAACCTGCTACTCCATCAAGTGGTTTTGGCATAAATGTTACTTCAAGTCCATTTCTTCTAAATGTTTCTTGAGTCAATATCTTTACAAACAATTCATTATCAGCAGCTTGAACTGCATCAGCATATTTCCAGTCAACTTCAAGTTGCTCCATTATGTGATTGAATTGACCTGATGAATCAAGTTTAGCTCTTACTCCACCTACTTCCTTATGTCCCATTTCTGGTTCAAATCCATAAGCCTCCATAAGTAATAAAGTTTCTTCTAAAGCTGTTCTTACAGAACCTTTTGTTCTTGTCCAATAATGCTCATGTAATACTTCAGAGGTTGATAATTCTTCTACTTCTGCATTATCATTAGGTGTTTTAACCCAGAATTCTAATTCTGTAGCGGATGTAATAACTATTTCATCTATATCTTCCTTAGTTGCACCATAAGCTTTTATTATCTCAGGTTTATTATTAAAGATATAAATAAGGTTTTCTTTAAATGTTTTTATAGCTGAGCTAAGAATATGTCTTGAATCTACAGCTTTACCATCATGATATAAGAAACAAGGAATTCTTAAGGTACCTATTGGCTTATTAAGAGAAGTATCTATAAAGTCATAGTTATAGTCTACGAACCATTTACAATCTAAATCTGCAACCATATCTACTTTTGCATTATTAAGAGTAGCAATTCCAGGAAGAACAACAGAGGAACCATCAGTTTGTACTGCAACGCCATATAGAAATGAATCTAAGTCATCTAAGAATACTTTAACTGGTATTTTTTCGTCAGTATCATTACCAGAAAGATCAATACCTACGAATGAAACAAATTTTATTTCTGGATGATTAATTAGTATAGATTTTATATCTTCTTTGCTATGTTTATCCTTTGGGATGGTATAAATTAAGTTGTTAATCATAGTATAAATTCTGCCATAATAAATAAAAAATATGAAAATTAGGCGAGAATTTCTTCACATCCTTTCATATATAAGTCGAATAAAATTGATTATATAAATTATAACATTCGTATATACTTACTTCAAGGAATTATTATGATATAAATAAATTATTCATATCAGTAAATAGATATAATGTATAGATTTATTCTATGTAAAGTAATAAAATAGTTATAGATAAATAAGTAAATGGAGTGAGAAACTTTGGATAAGAAGAATATGCCTATTGGTTTTTTCGATTCAGGAGTAGGTGGATTAAGTGTCTTAAGAGAGGCTATAAAACTTATGCCAAATGAGGATTATATATATTTTGGGGATTCAAAAAATGCACCCTATGGAGTAAGGACTACTGAAGAAGTAAAAGAGCTTACATATAAAGCGGTAGATAAGTTATTTACTAAGGGGGCAAAAGCTATAGTAATAGCATGTAATACAGCTACTAGTGCAGCTGTTGCAGCATTAAGGTTAGATTATCCTGATGTGCCTATAGTAGGCATAGAGCCAGCAGTAAAGCCAGCAGTAAAAATGAAAAGGAATGGGCCTATAATTATAATGGCTACCCCTATGACTCTAAAAGAAAGAAAGTTCAATAATTTAATGAGTAAATATAAAAATGAAGCAGAGATAATACCGATGCCTTGTGCAGGGCTTATGGAGTTTATTGAAGCAGGGGATTTAGATAGTGATGAATTAAAGTGTTATTTAAAAGAGAAATTTAACAAATATGAAAATGGGGATATTGCTGCCATAGTATTAGGGTGTACTCATTATCCTTTTATAGCAGAAAGAATACATGAAGTTATAGGTATGGATGTTCCAGTAATTGATGGTGGGTTAGGAACTTGTAAAGAATTAAGAAGAAGGTTGGAATTGTGTGGCTTACTAACTGATTCAGACAAAAAGGGATCGGTGAATATATATAATTCATTAGAAGATGAAAAAATAATTCAATTAAGTAAAAATTTATTAGGAATATAAAAAGGTTACAAGAAGCAGTTGTTATTAATGGTATTACAACTGTTTCTTTGCGTTATAAAATAAATATAGAAAAGTTTGTTAAATAGTTGACAAACAAATTGGAAATTGGTATATTATATATAGAGAAGAAATTATCAGAAAATTAAAAAAATAAAAAGGAGTGTTATGTATGATAATTAACGTTAAAGAAGTATTAGGAGATAAAATAAATATAGAAGATGCAATTATATTAAGAGATATAATAAAGAGCAGCATAAACGAAGGAATTACATTAGACTTCTCAGGAGTTGAAAATATACCATCAACATTTTTAACATGTTTATTTGGCGATATAATTAATCAATCAGGAAGAGATATGATTTTTAATAACGTCAATGTTAAAAATTTATCAAATTATAATAATTACTCAAGAGTGGTATTGGGAACAGCTTTTATTAGCTAAAGCTTGAGTAGGAAGGAACGATAATGAGTAGCTTAAATAAATTAAGGAATCACTATTTAGCATAATATCTAAATAGTGATTTTTTCTGTTTTAATTTATTTATTATATTTAATGAATAAGATATAATTGAGACATGAATTATCAAGGAAAACTATGATAATAATACTAAATATAATCAAAGAAAGGTAGGATAATAATTATGAAGAATCCAATTGTAACTATAACTATGGAAAATGGAGGGGTTATGAAGGCAGAACTTTACCCTGAAGTAGCTCCAAATACAGTAAAGAATTTTATAGACTTAATTAATAGAGGATTTTATGATGGATTAATCTTTCACAGAGTAATTCCAGGATTCATGATTCAAGGTGGATGCCCAGAAGGAAATGGTATGGGAGGCCCTGGCTATGGAATAAAAGGAGAGTTTAACAGAAATGGGTTTAAGAATGATTTAAAACATACTAAAGGTGTTTTATCAATGGCTAGAGCAATGCATCCAGATTCAGCAGGAAGCCAATTCTTTATAATGGTTGAAAATGCACCACACTTAGATGGGCAATATGCTGCATTTGGTAAGGTTATAGAAGGTATAGAAGAAGCTGATAAAATTGTAAAGACAAAGAGAGATTATAATGATAGACCTTATGAAGATCAAGTTATAAAGAGTATGACAGTTGATACATTTGGTGAAACTTATGGAGAACCTGAAATTATAGAATAAGCATTAGAAGGGAAGATAAAAGTGAGTAGAGTAGGGGAGAAAATCAAGGAAGCAAGAACAAAAGCTGGTCTTACTCAAAAGGCTTTAGGGAAAAAGTTAGGTGTATCTGATAAATTTATTAATGAAGTAGAAATGGGAAGAAGAGTTGCTCAAGAAGGGTTTATAGAAAGAGCAGCAAAAGTCCTTAATACGGATTTAAATGATATAAGTATGGTTGTAACAGATGAAGTATTAATGGAAGAAAGAAAGGTAGCGGAAGTTACTAAAAAGGAAAAGAAGGTTAATGCAAAAGTACTTGGAGAAACTTCACCTGTATGGACAGATGCTTTCTCATCTGTATTGAAAAAGGTAATAATATATGACTATAGCTTAAAAAAGGAGCTAGGAAGTAAAGAACTTCCTATATATTCAAATAAAGTAGAAGGATACCCTGCAGATAAAGTTTTATATATAAAGGTAGAGGATAATAGTATGTCTGGATTCAGAATGATGAAGGATGATATAGTGTTTGGTCATTTAGTTAAGGAAGCAAGCAAGAATGGATTATTTCTTATAGAGTATGACAATAAAAGAGTTATAAGACAAATAAAGAATTTAGGTGGTCAAAAGTTATTACTTATAGGTAATGATGGTTCAGCTAAGACAGAAACCATACAAATGAATGAAGTGAAAGTTATAGCTAAGTTAGAAAGACTAGAAATACAGCTTTAGCTTATTTAGGTGCTATATGTTGGTAACATATAGCATCTTTTTTTATATATTGGTAGTGGGATTTTATAAATAAAATTATTAGTAATTTTGTGAGGTTGATTTATTATAGAGAATATAAATAATGTAAGCAATTTACTTAAGAATGTACCTTTGGAATTTTTGGCTAAATTAAATACAACACAAACATTAAGTGAGAATGCTCAAGGAGAGGTTGAGGTAACCATTTTATATGGAGAACCATTTCAAGCGGTAAAAGCAATAGTAGAGAATATAGGTGGCAGGATTGAAGACTTAGGATATGGGTATGCCATTGTAAATATACCAGCAACCAACATTGTAAGCTTAGCACAAAATAATGCGATACAATATATAGAATTTCCTAAGAGTATAATCCTAACTGACCAAGGTAGTAATAGAGCAGCTTGTGTGGATAAAACTAGAAATACTTATTCCCTTAGTGGTGAGGGGGTAGTAATAGGATTTATTGACTCTGGGATAGATTTTACTCATCCCGGTTTTTTAAATGACGATGGAACTACAAGAATAGAGTATATATATGATTTAACTCAAGACCCAAGTAAAACTTATGATAAGGCCACTATAAATAATGCATTAAAGTCACAAGATCCATATTCAGTAGTGCCTTCAGAAGATTTAACTGGTCACGGTACACATGTGGCTGGTATTGCTTGCGCCGGAGGAAGAATTGACAAAAGATATTATGGAGTTGCTCCAAAAAGTTCAATCATGATGGTGAAAACAGGTAGAGGTTATTTTTCTTTAAGTACTAGCATAATGAGAGGCTTGAAGTTTCTAACTGATAAAAGTAAAGCGTTAAATATGCCTTTGGTTGTTAATATGAGTTTAAGTACAAATGATGGGGCGCATGATGGAAGTAGTTTATTAGAGTTATATATAGCAACAATAGCTAATCATGAGAGAGTGACTATAATAGTTGCAGCAGGTAATGAAGGGGATGCAGCGCATCATGTTGGTGGTCTTCTAAAGAAGAGTAATGATATTAATTTTGAGGTTGCTGCAGGTGAAATAGCAGTATTTTTAAATTTATATAAGTCCATATTACCGGTGGCATCAATAGAGATTATAGCGCCAACTGGAGTATCATCTGGAGAAATAGTAATAGAAGAAGGATATAAGGAGGGAGTTATTTCTGGTAATAGGTATAGAGTATTTACAACTGGACCTAAACCATTTGATATGACAGGAGAGATATCCGTTTCTTTATATACGGATGCCCAGTATATTATTGAAGGGGTATGGAGGATTGTTTTAAGAGTATTAAATGAATACAATGGAATATTTGATGTATGGTTACCTGTCTCAGAGGGATTAAATACAAATACAAAGTTTCTACAGCCTAGTATAGATAATACATTAGGTATACCAGCTACGGTTGATAGTGTAATTTCAGTAGGAAGTTATAATTATTTAACAAATAACATTTCTCCATTTAGTGGCAGAGGAAGAGCTAATATGTATTTTGAAGCAAAACCAGAAATAGTTGCCCCAGGTGAAGGTATTACATCAACTATTCCTAATAGGTCATATGATACAAAGTCAGGAACTTCAATGGCAGCTCCACACGTTTCGGGAATATGTGCATTAATAATGGAATGGGGAATTGTTAAAGGGAATGATCCTTATTTATTTGGAAACAGAATAAAGTACTTCTTGGTAACTGGAGCAAAGAGAGAAAGAAGGGATGTAAATTATCCAAATACAAGTTGGGGATATGGTGAAGTTTGTGCATACAATAGTTTGCAACAGATATTGGATGTTTTAAATGTTATTAATGTAAGTAGCTTTAGGGGGAGTACTATGAATAGGCAACAAAAAAGGTTTGATACTATAGAAGAATATTTGAATTCATATGCGAATTCAGATGAAATAGTTGGTACCTTGGTAGAGTTTGCAAATGAGGAACGCTTTAAAGAGCTTAGTAATATGCCGAATACACAAGTAACAACCATATCAGAGAATTATGGAATAGTATATACGCCTACAAGTAACATTAAGAATATATATCCGTATATCTTTGGAATTGTAGATGATATAAATCCTCAAATTTTTACATTAACTGATGAAACTCCAGCTGAAGCAAGCAATGCATTAAATTATCATACTAATCCATACTTAAGTTTAAATGGAAAAGGGGTATTGATTGGAGTAATAGATACAGGAATAGATTATTTAAATACTGAATTTCAAAAAGAAGATGATACTACTAGAGTAGTAAGGATATGGGATCAGACATTAGATAATATAGGGCAAGAAATAAATGGTTTAAAGATGGGTGTAGAGTATACAGAAGAACAAATAAATCAGGCTATAGCCCTAAAAAAATCTGGAGGTGATCCATATAGTATAGTTGCTACTAAGGATACAAATGGTCATGGAACTATGGTTGCAGGACTTGCAGCAGCAAGAGGCAAAAATCCAGATTTAATAGGTATAGCTCCTAATTCTAGTATAGCAGTTGTTAAGTTAAAGGAAGCTGCTGATATAACACTTGTATCTGCTGGATTAACAACAGAAGGAAGTAATAGGTATGGATATGTTAGTATACTGCTTGCATTGAGGTATCTAGCTTCTATATCTAGTGAGTTAAATATGCCAACAGTTATGATAATTCCATTAGGAACAAATTATGGTGAACATAGTGGTAGAACTATAGTTAGTGGTGTTATTGATAGGATAACTGGAACCTTAGGAAATGTTGCTGTTGTGGGAACTGGAAATGAGGGCGATACCGATACACATACAGAAGGTAATATCAGAAGTGCTGGCAGCACTGAGGTAATTGAACTAAGGGTTGGAAAAAATCAAAATACATTGAATTTTGAAATATGGATAAGACAACCTAACAGTGCATCAATATCCGTAACATCACCTTCTGGTGAAGTTATAGATAGGCTATCTCCAAAGTCTGGAGGTAAAAGAAATATTAAGTTCTTATATGAAGGAACCATAATGTCTATAGATATAGATATGCCTAATGAGGCTACTGGTGATGAAAGAATAGTAATAAGAAGTATATATTTAAAAGAAGGTATATGGAAGTTTACTCTATATGGAGAATATGTAGTTGATGGTATGTATTGGGCTTGGTTACCACAAAGAGTTTTATTAGATCCTGACACAAGGTTTTTAAAACCATCCCAATATACTACGTTAATGTTACCTTCAACAGCTAATTCAGTAATATCTGTAGGTTATTATAATCAAAATAATAATGCTACAGTGGGATCTTCTGGTAGAGGGTATACTACAGATGGAAGAATAAAGCCAGATGTTGTAGCAGGAGGGGTTAATGCACCAATAGTAAGGCCTGGTGGAAGTGTAGGTATAGCAAGCGGATCTTCAGTTGCAACAGCAATAGTTGGAGGAATATGTGCTTTAATATTGCAGTGGGCTGTAGTTGATAGAAATAAGCCTGAAATATATGCTACACAGGTGAAGTCTTATATTATTAGGGGTACCCGTATGAGAGGTGGAGATATTTATCCAAATAGAGAATGGGGCTATGGGATTATAGATATGACTGGAATATTGAATGCCATGAGAGGGAATTATGGAGAAAATGTTACTTCAAGATCATATCGAGAAATATCTTATGATAATGATATAGCTGATAATAAGTATGAAGAATTCAATGTAGGAGGGCTATTTATAAGAAAACCATTATAGTTATATCACAGATGATTAGCACTAAGCATAATATATGATGAAACAATTTTATAGGAGATATTAATGGCTGATATAGGTCAATTAAAAGTTCAATGCTTTAGAGGAGAAAGCGCAGTACCAATAGATAACTGTAGAGTAACTATAAATCCAACAACTAGTGACCAAGTTCAAAACATAAATGCTCTTGGTAACAAAACTACAGCCCCTAACAATGCAAGTGCAAGTAATATTAATACTACATTACTTACAGATTCTTCGGGTTTAACTCAAGTAATAGATTTATCAGCACCACCATTAGATTATTCTCAAGAACCTACTAATAATGTACCTTATAGTCTTTATGATGTTTTAGTAGAAAGGGATGGTTTTAGTCCTATATCAATAAGAGGGGTACAAGTATTTCCGCAATCAACAGCCTTACAGAAAGTAAATCTTCAAGAAAATGCAAATAGATCAAGTAGAGCAGAAATAATTATAATTCAACCAAATACATTGATTGGTAATTTTCCAGCAAAGATACCAGAATCGCCAGATAAACCTCTTCCACCACCTACAGGAGGTGTTGTATTACCCAAACCTGTAGTTCCAGAATTTATAACAGTGCATCAAGGAAGTCCTAATGATGACTCTGCGCCTAATTATAAAGTTCCATATAAAGATTATATAAAAAATGTAGCTTCGTGTGAAATATACTCTACATGGCCAGAGAGTACAATAAGGGCAAATGTATTTTGCATTATATCATTTACGTTAAACAGAATTTATACAGAATGGTATAGAGGAAAAGGAAAGAATTTTGATATAACAAGTTCTACAGCTTATGATCATGCATTTAATTATGGAAGAAATATTTATGATAGTATAAGTGCTATTGTTGATGAAATATTCTCCACTTATATTAGGAGATTTGGAAGAAAGCAACCGCTATTAACACAATATTGCGATGGTAAGAATGTAACTTGTCCTCAATGGTTAAGTCAATGGGGTAGTAAGTACCTTGGTGATCAAGGTTATATACCTTATGATATATTAACTTATTATTATGGAAATGATATTGAACTAACAACAGCTGAACAAGTTAGTGGTAGTCCATCTTCATATCCAGGATTTGATTTAACAGTAGGTTCAAATGGGGAACCTGTTAGGCAGACACAAGAGTTTTTAAATAGAATTGCACAAAATTATCCTTTAATTCCTAAAGTGGCAGTTGATGGTACTTATGGTGAATCTACTGCAGAAGCAGTTAGAGTATTTCAAGGAATATTTAATTTACCTAAAACAGGAGTTGTGGATTATGCAACATGGTATAGGATATCTGACATTTATGTAGGCGTAACAAGAATAGCAGAATTAAGAAGTGAAAATATATTTTATCCACCTAATTCTAGAGAAATGAGCAGGGGAAGTAATTCTGCACCTTTCTTTAATTATCCAAATTAATAGATGTAAAAAAGAAACTCTTACTGTTATGTATGAGTTTCTTTTTTTACTGTCTAGGAAATTATAATATAAATCAAAGGTATTATTACATTTTTAGATTATAAAATATAAAATAAATATCCATCCCACCTTTTTTATTATTTATCTGATAGTACTCCTTGAAAGTTAAAGTTAGGAACATATTCGGTTGTATTGGAACCTTCATCCTGAATAAATCCATTAATTACTCCCAATTCACTAGCATAATTAATTAGTGAATCATAATGTTTTGGATTTAAAATTTTATTTATTTCTGGATATTTAGATGAGTTATGCATTGGTGTGTATTGATTCATTATGCTTATATAAACATCATCACCAAAAGTAGAATATATTTTATCTATAACCTTCTTAGAATCAAATAGTAAGCCAGGAAGCATTAAGTGTCTTATAATAACTCCCTTAAGAATTCTACCTTTATCATCAAAGGATGGCTTACCAGTTTGCCGAACCATTTCTTTTAACACGGGAATTATTTCTGATGAATAATCTTTTGCTTTTGAATATTTTATAGAATATTTATCATCAAAATACTTAAAGTCTGGAAGATAAACATCTATATATCCATCTAATAACTTGATAGTTTCTAATGAGTCATAACCATTGGTATTATAAAGGATAGGTAGTTTTAGTCCTTTAGATTTAGATATTTCTATGGCTTCTATTATTTGTGGTACATAGTGGGTAGGCGTAACAAGATTTATATTATTTGCGCCTTTATTTTGAAGTTCTAAGAAAATATCACTAAGTCTATTTATGGTTATCTTAGCGCCCTTATATTCTTGACTTATTTCATGGTTCTGGCAAAATACACATTTTAAATTACAATGTGAAAAAAATACTGTACCTGAACCATTTTCACAAGATATAGGTGGTTCTTCCCAAAGGTGTAATTCTGCCCTAGCTACAATTAGCTTGTCATCAGCAGCACATATACCTAGTTCACCATTTAGTCTATTAACACCACAATGCCTTCGGCATAAATCACATTTTTTTAATAGGTAATCATACTTCATTTTATAGCACCTCATAATTTATACTTATTAAATTATAAGACTGCTATAAAATACTATCAACTATCTAGTTGGTCATTTCTTTTCTATGTTTAAAATAAAAAATAATGCATTGTGCTATGAATATTAAACTTAAACATCCAAACATAGGATAAAGTGTAGATATTAAGGTTCCAAATCCAATTTGGGATATTGGTAATGCTATGGCTAAAACTATAACTATACCTAAGTTGAACTTAATTTTAAATGTTTGTTCTAATGTCTTTCCTATAGAGTATACGTCTGAAACTTCTGTGGAGAACATTTCTAATAAAATAACCATTGATAATATGGCTTGTACTATTGGTCCAAAACGTTGAGCTATAAACAATAATGGTATTTCATACTCATATATATATGGTTGATTAATTAAAAGTAATGAGTTTATTGCAATGGATAAGAAAGTTAGTCCTAATGCACCTAATACTATACCTATAGTCATAGTTTTTGACTTTTTCATCTTTGTACTAAGAGGAACAAGGACACCTGAGCTACACAATATGTTATAGCCTGAATATAGTAATGTAGATATAAATACTCCACTTTTTTTCGCTGGAGCATGAATAATGTTATCAAGTGTCATTACATCATTGCCAAATACAATATACAAAGTAGTAATTAAAGAAATTGTTAGTATTAAACCAGGAACTATAAAACTATTTACTTCAATTAATCCCTCAGTTCCTCTAAGCAAAAAGAATAAGGATATACAAAGCATAATTAAAGTTCCTACAATTTTTGGAATATCAAAAAATTGATGTATTAAAGCTCCACTTCCAGCTAATATAATTGATGCACTTGAAATAAAGTATAGCGTAGTAATAATTCCAGTAAGCTTTCCAAAAATATTAGGGCTAATTACTTGCATTACTTCGCTATATGAATTTAATTTATACAAAAGGCTTATTTTTGAGATTATAATACCCATTGTTATATATAAAGCTCCACATATTAAAATTCCAATAAAGCTCTTGGGCCCAAAGGAAGTGAAAAAGTTAGAGATTTCCTTTCCAGAGGCAAGTCCAGCACCTACGATTGTTCCAATAAATACAACAGCTACCTGAAATATTTTAAGCAATTCTTTTTTCAATTAAAAACCTCCTTTCAAACTTGTTCCTATACTTAATATATAATGTGGAATATTCAAATATTCTTTAGTAAATGTATAAGGGATTTTTTCTTAGGAAAACTAAGAAAGTATAATGAAGGGAGTAATTATTATGAAAAGAATCGTTTCATGTTTTTTATCTAGTATTTTAATATTTTCTTTTGTAGGATGCTCTGGGAAAAATGTTGATGTGAATTCGGATGTTTTCAATATAAAGAAGGCTGGGAAAATAGCAAGTAATTATATGGAGAATGTCACTAAAGGCAATTTTGATGAAAGCAATAAGATAAGCACAGAGGTAATAAAAGATAATGAAGAAATAAGAAAAATACAAAATGACAATATAAATGGATATAAATTAGATAAGCTTTCAGAAGGAGCAGATCATGCATATTTTACTTATATAGTGGTTAAAGAAGAAAAAGATGAAAGCAGAATTGATTTAGATACAGTTGTAATAAAGGTTGCAAAGAAAGATAAAGAATATTTAGTAGATGGGATTAAATCAACAAATGAAAAACAGGTATATAAAGTTGGAAATACTTTAAGACTAAGGGATTATGAAATAGGAAAGAGTCAGTTATTATTAAGAATGAAGGACTTACCAAGAGAGGTATATCCTAATAGGGATAATGTGGTGGTAGACAAAGAGAGTGTTCCAGAAGGATCATTTAATAAAATGGGAATAGGCTTTTTAGGGAATAAAGTTGCATTTACAACTACAAATGGTTTAAGAACATTTATAGGTTTAGCCATTGTGGAAGATACTAGGCCTACGGCTGGAAATAGTAAGGGTGGAGGAGACGCACCATCCCCAAGTGGTGGAAATGTTGATGAAGTAATTCAAGATGCGTTAGAGATGCCAATATTAAATAAGTTAGTACCTTACGATGTAGTAGATGGATCTATAGTGGAAAAGCTGCTTTTTTCAAATGATGATGGAGAACTAATAGTTCAAATTAAAGAAGATGGAAAAGGAAGTGGAATTAGAATATATAAAAATCCAACAGGAGAATTATTGAAATTAAACTTAAATGAATATTTTCCTGTAGAAAAGTATTCATCAGATGTAGTAAGAATTGATGATAATGGTGTTTTTATTACAGTGAAAGCTATAGGGAATGATAAGGAAAATGAGGGGACATATAAAATAGATGTGGAAGACTTAAAAGTATTTAAGGAATAGAAGGTAGGAAGTTAATCAATGATATTGGTTAACTTTCTTATTTTTTAGCAATTAAGAGTTAAGTTAAAGATTACGTAGGAATATATAGAAGTTTAAGCCTTAATTACAGGAGAAGATGATAAAGTTGAATAAAATGGAAGATTAATGGAAAAATAAAGGTTTATAAAAAATAGAAAGTATAATATAATTATACTAACAACTTATTTCTTTTTATAAGTTGTTAGAGGGAGGGGAAATATGATAGAGTTTAAAGGTATAACTAAAAAGATAGGTGATAGAGTTATATTAAATGATATAAATCTTCATATTAAAGATGGTGAATTAGTAGTATTAATTGGACCAAGTGGCTGTGGTAAAACAACAACATTAAAGATGATTAATAAGTTAATAAAGCCTACAGAAGGATCTATATTTATAAATGGAAATTCAATTGCAAGTGAAGATACTATTCAGTTAAGAAGGCAAATAGGATATGTAATTCAAAATGTAGGATTATTCCCACATATGACAATAAAAGAAAATATAGAATTAATACCTAAGTTAAAAAAGGAGCCATTAGATAAAATAAATGAAAAGACAATTGAATTATTAAATATGGTAGGACTTAATTCAGATGAGTATATGAATAAGTATCCTGCTCAGTTAAGTGGTGGTCAGCAACAAAGAGTTGGTGTTGCAAGAGCATTTGCTACTGATGCTAACATAATATTAATGGACGAGCCTTTTAGTGCATTAGATCCAATTACACGTAGTTCTTTGCAAGATGAATTACTTACTCTTCATCAAGAATTGAAGAAAACAATAATATTCGTAACTCATGATATGGATGAAGCTATAAAGATAGCAGATAAGATATGTATTATGAATGGAGGCAAGATACAACAGTACGATACTCCTGAAAATATATTAAGAAGACCAGCAAATGAATTTATTAAAGAATTTATAGGAAGTAAGAAAATTTGGGATACACCTGAATTTATAAAAACAAAGGATATTATGATACAAGACCCTATTAAGGTAAAGCCTTTTAGAACCATAGTTCAATCTATTGAAATGATGAAATCTAATAAGGTTGATAGCTTACTTGTAGTAAATAAAGAAAATCAACTTATAGGTCTTGTTACATTAAAACAAATAAGAAGAGATATACCATTAGATACAAAGGTTGAAGATATAATGGAAAAAGAGCTGTTATATGTAAAAGATGATGACAATCTAGTAGATGTATTAACAGTAATGAATGAGAATACTGTAGGGTATTTACCTGTAGTTAATGAGAATAAGGTATTAGTTGGGTTAGTTACTAAGAGTAGTTTGATTTCTGTTTTAAGTCAGCAATACTTAGAAGAGGAGGTAGAAGCTAATGAGTAACTTTTTTAGTTTTGCTTTAGAAAGGAAGGATCAAATATTATCGCTATTAATAGAGCATACGTTTTTAACTATGTTAGCAATTTCTTTAGCTATATTAATAGGAATTCCTTTAGGTATACTTATTACAAACATTAAGCCTCTAAGAAAACCCGTATTAGTATTAATAAATACATTACAAGCAGTACCGTCTATGGCTTTATTAGGATTACTGATTCCACTACTTGGAATAGGAACTGTTCCTGCTGTAACCACTGTTGTCTTATATTCTCTTTTGCCAATAGTAAAAAATACTTTTACAGCACTAACTAATATAGATGAAAATATGTTAGAAGCTGCAAGAGGAATGGGATTAACAAAAAGGCAAACGTTAATTAAGATAAAGATACCTGTCTCTTTGCCGTTAATTATGTCTGGAGTAAGAATATCTGCGGTAACATCAGTTGGACTAATGACATTAGCAGCCTTTATAGGGGCTGGAGGGTTAGGATATTTGGTATTTACCGGTGTACAAACAGTAAATAACAATATGATTTTAGCAGGAGCTATACCAGCCTGTGTTTTAGCATTAATTATAGACTTTATATTTGGAAAGATTGAGGTTGCAGTAACACCTGTTGGACTTTTATCAAATGGAAAGAAAAGAAATAATAAGATGCTTAAGATAATTGGAGCTATACTAGCTATTTTATTGGTGTTTACAGGTATATCTAACATATTTAATGAAAAAAAAGGTGATACAATTGTAGTAGGGTCGAAAAATTATTCTGAACAATTAATTTTAGCAAATGTGATAGCAGATTTAATAGAAGAAAAAACTGACCTTAATGTAGAAAGAAAATTAAATTTAGGAGGAAGCTCTGTTGTATCATCAGCTATACAAAATGGAGAAATTGATATGTATGTTGATTATACAGGGACTTTGTTGTTAAATGTATTAGGAGAACCATTAATAAGAGATAAAGATGAAATTTATAATAGAAGTAAGGAGTTAATGGAGGAGCGATATAATTTAACATTATTAAATCCTCTTGGTTTTAATAATACTTATACAATAGCAACAACTAAAGAAATTGCAGAGAAATATAATATAGAAAAAGTATCTGATTTAGCTAAATATAATGAAGAATTTGTAATCAGTCCTACAATGGAGTTTGTTAATAGAGATGATGGATTAAATGAATTAAGTAAAATATATGGATTGAAGTTTAAAAGTGTAAAGGCTATGGATGGAAGTCTTAGATATTCAGCTTTAAAGAATGGTGAGTGTCAATTTGTTGATGCTTTTTCTACAGAGGGATTATTAAAAGCCTTTGATTTACATGTTTTAGAGGATGATAAAGACTTCTTTCCTCCATATAATGCAGTTCCTGTTATTAGAATGGATACCTTAGAAAAATATCCAGAGCTAAAAGAAGCTTTAGCTGTATTAGATGGGAAAATAGATGAAGAAGTCATGATAGATCTAAATTATAAAGTTGATAAATTAAGTAAATCTCCTGAAGAGGTGGCTAGAGAGTTTTTGATATCAGAAGGTTTAATAGAATAAGATATATATAGCATCAAGTGTATTGATGCTATATTTTTTTTGGAAACACTAGGATTTTAAATTTTACAGTTAATTTGTTATTATAGTAGATGATATATTATCAAAAGAGGAGGAGATTTCCATGGTGAAAGACTGGGGAGGAAAGAGATATAATAATTTAAATTATTTCCTAAGAAATAAATTTGGGGAGAAAGTATTCAAGATTTCACTTGATGGGGGATTTTCTTGTCCTAATAGAGATGGAACTATTAGCAAAGGTGGATGTTTATTCTGTAGTGAGAGGGGATCAGGAGACTTTGCAGGGGATAGGGACTTTTCTATTGAGAAGCAATTTATAGAGATAAAGGACATGATGAATAAGAAATGGAAGCAAGGAAAGTATATAGCATATTTCCAAGCGTATACTAATACCTATGCACCTGTAGATGTCCTAAAGAAGAAGTATGAAGAAGCTTTAAGGCAAGAAGGTGTAGTGGCTTTGGCTATAGCTACAAGACCTGATTGTTTAGGAGAAGATGTATTAGATCTTTTAGAAGAGATAAATAAAAAGTATTATGTTTGGGTAGAACTTGGTTTGCAGACATCTAATGATGACGCAGCTAGAAAGATAAATAGAGGATACAATCTAGATGTGTTTGAAGAGGCTATTACTAGATTAAAAAAGAGAAATATAGATTTTGTAGTTCATGCTATTTTTGGATTGCCAGGGGAAACAAAAGAAGATATGTTAAAAACAGTGGATTATATTGCTCACAGTGGTGCGCAGGGGGTTAAATTTCATTTATTGCATTTAATGAAAAATACACCTTTAGTTAAAGTTTATGAAGCTGGAGGTTTAGAATTCTTATCTCAGGAGGATTATATTGATTTATTATGTAAATCAGTTTGTATGTTACCACAGGATATGGTTATACATAGACTTACAGGTGATGCACCTAGAGATTTATTAATAGGTCCAATGTGGAGTTTAAAAAAATGGGAGATTTTAAATGCTATAGATAAAGCATTCATAGATAATGATATTTATCAAGGGAAGACGTTTAAATAATTAATTTTTGGGGATGAGATTATGAAAATAGATATTATTATTTCAGCTGATTATATTAGAAAAGATATAATTGAAAATAAGGTGGTAGTAGTAATTGATATGCTTAGAGCAACTTCAGTAATTACTACTGCATTAATGAATGGGTGTAAGAAAGTGATTCCAACATTAACAATAGAAGAAGCCCTAAAGTTGAAAGCTTCTATTGGAGAGAAAGAATGTATATTAGGTGGAGAAAGGAAAGCATTAAAAATAGATGGTTTTGATTTATCTAATTCACCATTAGAATATACAAAAGAAAAAGTAGAAGGAAAAACTATAGTAATTACAACTACTAATGGAACGAGAACATTAACTAGTTGTTTAGAGGCTAAAAGGATATTTGTTGCCTGCATGTTAAATGCATCATCTATTGCTGAAAAGTTACTTTCATTAAATGAAGATGTTGTGATAGTTAATGCAGGTACTAATGGTCAGTTTTCAATGGATGATTTTATTTGTTCAGGCGCAATTATAAAAGCTCTTATAGAAAAATGTGATAAGTTAGAGTTAACAGACCTATCAAAGACAGCACTACTTTCTTTTGAAGGTAATCCTAATATTATTAATTTTATCAAAGAAGCAAGACACTATAATGTTATGATGAGTCTAGGATTAAGAAATGATATAAGTTACTGTATAAAAAAAGATATAACAACTATAGTTCCTGAATATAAGGATGGAGAAATAATTTAGCTTAAAAATATAAATAACTAAGAAAGCCCTGGGAACAGGGCTTTTTAAACGTCTAGACCAGTTATAAAAGATTTCGGGTAGTAAAACCTTATGGATATAGAGCTTGAGTGATGAAAATATGCTAAGACGTTAAAAATAAAAATTCTAGTACTACCACAGAACACGAAAAGCAAGTTTTTGGACCTGTGGTATAGCTGAAAAAAAGTGACTTCTTTGCTAAAGCGTGGCGAAGCCACTTTTTTATTTCACTGAATTTATAAAAACTCATATTATAGGAATAAGTTAAACATTTACAAAGTAATTATTAGTAATATATGATCAAAGGGGAGTAGTAATGTGTAGATGTAAATATCCTAAAATTATAAGTAAAAAAAATATTAATTTAGTTGAAGATGAGTTTGGAGATAGATGTTATAAAACATCATTTACACTTGGTAGTGATGGAAACAATGTTTTAATAATATCAAGAGCGCCAAAAGGCATAGAGAGTGATAGTTGTAATAGTGAATATAGAAGAATAATAAAATATTTAAACGGCAAAAGTTCAGAGCTTAAAGGCATTAAGAAAATAACAATAGTAAATTTATTTGTATTTTATGAAGTTAATAAAGAAGATTTATTTAGAGAATATTTATTAGAGGGAAAAGAATATGTAGAAGGTAATGATAATGAGATGGTAAATGATAGCGTTATACGAGATGAAATAAAAGAAGCAGATTATATATTTTGTGCTTGGGGGGAGCCGCCAGAAGGAATGTATGATTTGTATTCAAGTAGGGTGGAAACAATTTTGAGGATATTAAGAGAAGAAATAATGTTTAGTAAAAATAAGAAGTATGCATTAAGAGTTGGAGAGGTCAGTAAGAAAGGATATCCTAAGCATTGCTTAGCATGGTCTTATAAAGATGAAATAAAAAATTTATCAGAGTGAGAGTTTAAAAATAAGCTCTCACCCTGATAAGTTATACAACTTGGAATATAAAGAATTTTAAGTAGTAGCTCTCATCAGAATTCCAAAGTATTGGATGGTCAGCGGCCTGAGTTCTAAATTCTACTTGTCTTAGGATTCTATGGGCATCATGAGCAGCTTCATTTATTGTCGATTTTAACAAATCTTCACTCATGTAGTGAGAACATGAGCAAGTAATGAAGTATCCACCTGGTTTAACCATTTTTAACCCTCTAAGATTAATTTCTTTGTATCCTCTTTTTGCCCCATTAATTGTATTTCTTGATTTAGTGAATGCTGGAGGGTCTAGTATAACAACGTCAAATTGTTTTCCTTCTTTTGACCAAGATGATAAGACATCAAAGGCATTGTGGCATTCAAATTTAACTATATCTTGTAAGTTATTAAGTTCAGAATTTCTAGTTGCACAATCAACAGCATGCTGAGAAACATCAATACCTAAAACTGATTTAGCACCGGCGATACCAGCATTAAGAGCAAATGAACCAGTATGAGTAAAGCAGTCTAGTACATCCTTATCCTTACAGATTCTGTGTATTGCGGCTCTATTTTCTTTTTGGTCTAAGAAGAAACCTGTTTTTTGTCCGTTTTCTAAGTCAACTATATATTTAACTCCATTTTCAACAATTTGAACATTAGTATCAAATGGCTCTGTTAAAAATCCTTTATTTTGTTCTAATCCTTCTATTTCTCTTGTTGCTAAATCACTTCTTTCATAAACTCCTTTAGCGTCAAAGTCATTTACTAAGATATCAACAATTATATCTCTATATTTATCCATACCTAAAGTTGAAATTTGAATTACATAATAATCTTCAAATTTATCAACAGTAAGACCAGGTAATAAGTCAGCTTCTCCAAAGATAAATCTACAAGAAGAAGTATCTATTACAGTTTTTCTGTATTCCCACGCAGAATCAAATCTCTTTTTGAAGAATTCTCTATTTATTACTTCATCTTTATTTCTTGTCATGATTCTTATAGTTATTTTACTTCTATCATTGATATAACCTTTGCCTATGAAATAACCTTTATGATTATAGACTTCAACTATATCACCATTCTCATAGTCACCATCATACTCATTAATTTCATCTATATATATCCAAGGACGACCATTTTCAGCTTTTTTATTTTTACCTTTATGTAAATAGAATTTACTAGTCATATAAAAAACTCCCTTCGTTAAACTCTTTTCGATTATACCAGTAATATCACCATTTTTATAGGGAGTTAAGATAGAAAATAAAAAAAATGTTTGCATTACTATTGAAAAGTATGAAAAATTTGGTAGAATGGATTTAAAAATATTTTAAAGTATATTAAGAAAAATTGGGGGCAATAAAAAATGAATAAGGTGGTTACAAAGTTTGGTGGAAGTTCTTTAGCAGATGCTTCACAATTCAAGAAGGTAAAGGAAATTATCCTTGCAGATAGTGCTAGAAGGTATGTAATACCATCAGCACCAGGAAAGAGACATGGGAAGGATACAAAGATAACAGATCTTCTTTATCTATGTCATATGCATGTTGAGACAGGTATTTCTTTAGAGGATGTATTTAAGCATATAGAGGAGAGATATATTGGAATAGTTAATGATTTGGGGTTAGATTTAGATATAAGCACTTATCTAGATATAGTAAAAAGAGATATTGAAGAAGGAGCATCTAAGGATTATGCAGCTAGTAGAGGAGAATACTTAAACGGTATAATTTTAGCTAATTATTTAGGATATGATTTTGTAGATGCAAAAGAAGTTATATTATTTGATGAAGATGGAACATTAAATAGTGAAGAAACTAATAAAAGATTAAAGGATAAGTTATGCAAGATTGAAAGAGCTGTTATTCCAGGATTTTATGGAGCAGATGAACAAGGTGAAATAGTAACCTTTAGTAGAGGTGGATCTGATGTAACAGGTTCTTTAGTTGCTGCAAGTATAGATGCAGATTTATATGAAAATTGGACTGATGTTTCTGGATTTTTAATGGCAGATCCAAGGATTGTTGAAAATCCTAAGACTATAGGTAGAATTACATATAAGGAATTAAGAGAATTATCATATATGGGCGCTTCAGTGCTTCATGAGGAAGCAATATTTCCTGTAAAGGAAGCTGGAATACCAATTAATATAAAAAATACTAATTCACCTGAAGATAAGGGTACTATAATAGTTCAGAATACTGAAAATGAAGAGTGTAAAACTATTACAGGTATTGCAGGTAAGAAGAATTTTACTGTTATATCAATAGAAAAGGCAATGATGAATAATGAATTAGGATTTTGTAGAAAGGTATTATCAATATTAGAAATGAATAATATATCTTTTGAAAATATGCCTGCAGGAATAGACACAGTATGTTTGGTAATAGCAGATTCAGAGCTTAAGAAAAAGAAAGATCTAGTTATTGAAGAGATAAGAAGAAGTTGCAATCCGGATTCTATAGTGGTACATCCTAATATGGCAATGATAGCCACAGTTGGTAAGGGTATGGCTAAAAACAAGGGGGTAGCAGCTAAGGTATTTGGAGCTTTAGCAAAAGCTAATATAAATATTAGAATGATTGACCAAGGATCGTCAGAGATGAATATATTAGTTGGAATTGAAAATGAGCATTTTGAAATGGCTATAAAGTCTATATATAGTGCATTTAATTAAATAGTAACATGAGGGACTTCTTAACAGTTGGTTAAGAGGTCTCTTTTTAGTTAAAAAAATATATAAAAATAAGCCAATCTGTGGGGAACAGATTGGCTTGGGGAGATATAATCAGTCAACCAATAATATTTAGGGAAATATCTATTGATCAATTGAATGTGCTTCGATTAACTCTTGAATTTTAGGGATACATCTACATCCTTTGCAACCACCTTTTGTAGCACCAGTAGCTTTAGCTACATCATCTACAGTTTTTGCTCCAGATTCTATAGATTCTTTAATTTTGGATCTTGGTATCGCCTTGCAAACACATACTTTTGTGATTTTATCAAGGATTTTCTCGTTTATATTATTTTCCATTTAGTTACCTCCTAAGTTGATGACTAAGGAAAATAAGGGGATTAGATAACTTGTTGTTATCTTGATTATATTAAAACATATCAATCAATGAAAGTCAATACTAATTAATAAAAATTATTAACTAGTAAGAATAAAAAACGTATAGAAGTAAGTATATTGTAGTAATTGACATTTATTTCAGGAATGGTATATAATAAATAATATAAAAACTATGATTAGGAAAAGTAATTAAGATTTCTACTTTAAGAGAGTAACTGGTGGGTGTGAAGTTATATAGTGTCTTAGTGAAAATCACCTAGGAGTTGGAAATTGAACAGCTTTGCTTAGTAGGTATTCCCGTTGGCCAGCGTTAATGGATAGAGCATGATTGTGCTTGAGATAAGTACCCTGAATTTATCATAGGGGTATACTTTGCCATAGGTGGTATAGCGAATTCAACTTCGTCCTTTTGGATGGAGTTTTTTTATTTATTAAAAATTAGATATGACTAGATATCTAATAAAAGAGAATACTTAAAATATCTGATTATACATGAGAAAGGAGCAAATAAGATGTACAAAAAAGTTGAACTTTCAAAAGGTTTTGTTGGTATGGAAGAAGAAGTAGCAAGCCTTTGGAAGGAAAAGGATGTTATCAAAAAGAATTTTGATATGAATCAAGATGGTGAATACTTCACTTTCTATGATGGACCTCCAACAGCTAATGGTAAGCCACACGTAGGTCACGTTTTAACAAGAGTTATGAAGGATATAATTCCAAGATATAAGGTAATGAAGGGGTATAAGGTAATTAGAAAGGCCGGTTGGGATACTCACGGTCTACCTGTAGAACTTGAAATCGAAAAGAAACTTGGAATATCAGGTAAGGAACAAATTGAAGAATACGGTGTTGAAAAATTCGTAACAGAATGTAAGGAGAGTGTATTCAAATATGTTTCTATGTGGGAAGACATGACTAATAAGATTGGTTATTGGGTAGATATGGATAATCCATATGTAACATATCACAATCCATATATAGAATCAGTATGGTGGGCTTTAAAACAAATGTGGAACAAAGGTCTTTTATATGAAGGACATAAGGTAATGCCTTATTGCCCAAGATGTGGTACTGCATTATCTTCACACGAAGTTGCTCAAGGATACAAAGATGTTAAGGATTTAACATGTATTGCTAAATTTAAGGTTCTTGGAGAAGAAAACAAGTATATATTAGCTTGGACAACAACTCCTTGGACATTACCATCAAACTTAGCTCTATGTATAAATAAGGCTTATACATATATAGAAGCAAAGGTTGGAGATGAAGTATATATCTTAGCTAAGGATCTTGCAAGTAAGGTTCTTGGAGAAGAATTTGAAATAGTTAGAGAATTTAATGGATCAGAATTACTAGGAATTAAGTATGAACAATTAATGCCATTTGGAAAGGTGGAAGGTAAGGCTTTTGAAGTTATTCATGGTGATTACGTAACATTAACAGATGGTACTGGTATAGTTCATATTGCTCCAGCTTATGGTGAAGATGATAATCTTGTTGCTAAGGCTAATGGAATCACTTTCATTAACTTGGTTGATAAAGAGGGTAAATTCGTAGAAGAAGTTACTCCGTGGGCAGGTAAGTTTGTTAAGAAGTGTGATGAAAGCATTTGTAAGTGGCTTGAAGAAAATAATAAGTTATTTAAGGCAGAAAAACACCTTCACTCATATCCACATTGTTGGAGATGTGACACGCCACTTCTTTACTATCCAAAGGAGAGCTGGTTCGTTGCAATGAGTACTCTAAGAGATAAGTTATTAGAAAACAATAATAAGATTAATTGGTATCCTGATAACATAAGAACAGGAAGATTCGGTAAATTCTTAGAAAATGTTATTGACTGGGGTATCTCAAGAGATAGATACTGGGGGACTCCGCTTCCAATTTGGGAATGCGAATGTGGTCACAAAGAATGTATAGGAAGTATTGAAGAGTTAAAGAAGAAGGGCGTAAATGTACCTGATGATATAGAATTACACAAACCATATATAGATAATGTTCATTTAAAATGTGAAAAGTGTGGTAAGGAAATGGTAAGAACTAAGGAAGTTATAGATTGCTGGTTCGATTCAGGATCAATGCCGTTTGCCCAATTACACTATCCATTTGAAAACAAAGAGCTATTTGAACAAAACTTCCCAGCTCAATTTATATCAGAAGCTGTTGACCAAACAAGAGGATGGTTCTATACATTATTAGCTATTTCAACTGCTATATTTGATAGAAATCCATTTGAAAACTGTATTGTTTTAGGTCACGTTCTTGATAAGAAGGGATTAAAGATGTCTAAGTCTAAGGGTAACGTTGTTGCTCCTATGGATGTTTTAGAAAGCCAAGGTGCAGATGCTACAAGATGGCATTTCTACACTGCAAGTGCTCCATGGCTGCCAACTAGGTTCTCAACTGATGATGTTGGAGAGGCATCAAGAAAGTTCTTAAGTACATTATGGAATGTATACTCATTCTATGTTTTATATGCAGATATAGATGGATTCAATCCGTTAGAGTACAAAGATTTTGTTTCTGATAATGTTATGGATAAGTGGATAATGTCTAAGTTAAACACTTTAGTTAAAGATGTTGATGCTAAATTAGACTCTTATGACATTACAAATGCTGCTCTTCAAGTTGAAGACTTCACAGATAACTTATCTAACTGGTATGTAAGAAGAAACAGAGCAAGATATTGGTCAGAAGAATTAACTGATGATAAGATTGGTGCATATGTAACTTTATATAGAGTTCTAGTGACTTTATCGCAAGTTGCAGCTCCATTTGTACCATTTATCACAGAAGAAATATACCAAAACTTAGTTGTTAATTTAGATTCTTCAGCTAAAGAAAGTATTCACTTATGTAAGTGGCCAACAGTTGATGAAAAAGCTATTAACAGTGATTTAGAAAAGGAAATGGATTTAGCTTACACAATAGTTAAGTTAGGAAGAAGTGCAAGAAATGGTGCTAATATTAAGAATAGACAGCCGCTTTCTCAAATGTTAGTTTCAATAGCATCGCTTCCAGAATACTATGGAGATATCATCAGGGATGAATTAAATATCAAGTCAATTGAATTTGGTGCAGATCTTTCTGAACATGTTAACTTTGAAATAAAACCTAACTTACCTGTTTTAGGAAGAGCTTATGGAAAAATGATTCCTGCAATAAGAAAAGAGATAGCTTCTAGAAACCAAATGGAATTAGCTCAAAAGATAAATAATGGTGGAGTAGAAGTTATAAATGTAGATGGAACAGAAATAGAACTTAACAAAGAAAATTTACTTGTAACAATGCAAGGTCTTGAAGGATATGCATTTGCAGGTGAAGGTGAAATTGGTGTGGTTCTTGATACTCATATTTCAGAAGAATTAAGAGAAGAGGGACACGTAAGAGAAGTCATCTCTAAGATTCAAAATATGAGAAAAGAAAGTGGATTCGAAGTTGCTGATAAGATTACATTATATGTAGCTAATAATGATATGTTATTAGATGTTATTAAGAAGTTCGAAGATACAATTAAAAAAGAAACATTAACAGTAGAAGTTGTATGCAACGAACAAAACATTGAGTATACTGAAGCTACTATTAATGGAGAAAAGCTTAATATGGCTGTTAAAGTAGTAAAATAGAGTAATAAATGTTTAAAAGGTTACTATAGAATTTATAGTAACCTTTTGATTTGTTCAAAATTTGTTTTTAAAAAGGGTATTTTAAAAGATTTTTAACAAAAACTATAAATAAAGCAGGGATTTGCTTGTTTTTGGGAGAATATATAGGTTATAATTAAGTAATTAAAATATAAGAAGTGGGAGTGATGAGTTAATGGCAACTTCTATTAAAGATGTAGCTAAGGAGGCTGGTGTTTCAATTGCAACAGTTTCAAGAGTGCTTAATGATATCGATGTCGTAAATGAAGACACTAAGAAAAAGGTTCTAGATGCCATTAAAAAGTTGGGGTATAGACCGAATATAGTAGCTAGAAGTTTAAAGACTCAAAGAACAAAGACTATAGGAATACTAGTACCAGATATATCAAGTCAGTTTTATCCTGAAATCGTAAGAGGAGCGGAAGACGTTGCGAATATCTATGATTACAATGTTATCTTATGCAATTCAGACTTTGATGTAGAAAAAGAAAAAGAATATTTAAGAGTACTTAAGGAAAAGATGGTTGATGGAGTAATATATATGAGTAGTTCATTAAGTGAAGAAATGCTTGATTTAATTAATGAACTAGATTTAAAAACTATCTTAGTTGAAACGAAGGATAAAGATGGAGTTTTACCAAGTGTAACTATAGATAACATAAATGCATCATATGAAGGTACAAAGTATTTATTAGATAAAGGATTATCTAAGCCAGCATTTATAGGAGTAAAACAAGATACAATGAATGCTTGGGGAGATAGATTTGTAGGTTTTGAGAAAGCATTAGGAGAAGTAGGTATAAATGTTGATGGGGAATTAGTTTACTTTGATAACTTAAAGGTTAAAACTGGTTATGAAGCAGTTGAAAAGTTTATTGGAAGTAATAAGAAGTTTGATTCAATAGTATGTGCATCAGATGAAATAGCAATGGGAGCAATAAATAGGTTAAGAGAAAATGGATACAATGTTCCAGAGGATATAAGTGTTATTGGATTTAATAATAACTATGTTTCTTCATATTTCTATCCAAGAATAACTACTATATCTCAGCCTAGTTATGACATGGGATCAGTAGCTATGAGAATGTTAATAAAACTTCTAAATAAGAAGGAACTAGAACAAGGTCATTATGTTTTAGACTATCAACTAATACAAAGAGAAAGTACTAAGTAGAAAAGGAAGTAGTGCAAAGCGCTACTTCTTTTATTTTGAAAAAAATAGTTGCTAACACAACTAATTAGTAGTAAAATAGTTGCTGTTGCAACTATTTATAATAAAGTTAGGTGATAATATGGGAAATAAAGAATACGATTCTATAGGGAAATTTGTTTCCCAAATATATAGAAGCGGAAATAGTTTTTTTTCAAAGGCATATGCAAAGTATAATATTGGAGCAGGACAATATCAATTTTTAAGAGTTTTATATAAAAAAGAAAGATTAACTCAAGAAGATTTAAGTAATATTTTGAATATAGATAAGGCTACCACAGCTAGAGCTTTGAAGAAACTTGAAGAAGAAGGATATATATATAGAAATAAAAGTTCAATTGATAAAAGAGCTAATATAATAGGGCTTACTGAGAAAGCTTTAAGTATAAAAGAAGATTTTTTTGAAGTACATAGACAGTGGGAAGAAAAGATTACTTCAATTTTAACAGAGGATGAAAGAGAATTAACTCTTATATTACTAAAAAAAATAGCAGCTAGTGAGACACTAAGGAGGAATTAAGCATGAGAGGACAAGCTAGACTTGGAGAAGAAAAAATATCAAAGTTACTTATGGAGTTTTCCATTCCAGCTATAATAGGTATGGTAGTAAATACCCTATATAACATTGTAGATAGAATGTACATAGGAAATATAAAGGATATTGGTGGATTAGCTTTAACTGGTGTTGGTATAACAATGCCAATAATGACTATAATAATGGCATTTGGAATGTTAATTGGAATAGGAACAAGTGCTAGAATATCTTTAAAGCTTGGAGAACATAAAAGAGAAGAGGCTGAAAAGCACTTGGGAAATGCATTTACTTTAATTATTATAGCAAGTGTTTTAATAACTATAATAGGACTTGTATTTATGCATAAAATACTTGGGTTATTTGGAGCAAGTGCAGATACTGAAGTTTATGCAAGAGAGTATATGCAAATAATATTCTTTGGAACTATATTTAATATGCTAAGTTTTGGATTGAATCATTCAATTAGAAGTGATGGAAGTCCTAAGGTAGCTATGTTATCAATGTTAATAGGTGCAGGTACTAATATTATACTAGATCCTATATTTATATTTGTATTTGGAATGGGAGTTAGAGGAGCAGCTATTGCTACTGTAATATCTCAAATAGTTTCAACTATATGGATTTTATATTACTTTACAAAAGGTAAGAGCAATTTAAAAATTAAAAGAGAATATTTATCTTTAGATAAAGCTATAGTTTTGAGTATTTTTTCTATTGGAGTAAGTCCATTTAGTATGCAAATAGCTCAAAGTGTAGTTCAAGTGTTGGCTAACAATGCATTAAAGACTTATGGTGGAGATTTAGCTATAGGTGCTATGACTATAATAAATAGTGTAGCTATGATATTTATGATGCCTATCTTTGGTTTAAATCAAGGGTCACAGCCTATAATAGGATATAATTATGGTGCGGAAAAATATAGGAGAGTGAAGCAGGCTGTAAAGTCAGCAACTATAGTTGCTACTATAATAGTTTCAATTGGATGGATAATTACACAAATGGCACCACACTTATTAATATCAATATTTAATAGAGATGAACAATTAGTAGGTATAGCAAGTACAGGTATGAGAATATTCTTATTTATGCTACCTGTAGTAGGAGCTCAAGTAATAAGTTCTAATTACTTCCAATCTATAGGTAAAGCTAAGATATCTATGTTCTTAAGTTTATTAAGACAGGTAATATTATTAATACCTTGTTTAATAATACTACCAAAGATTTTTGGGTTAACAGGAGTATGGCTTGCAGGAGCTGTTGCTGATGGGTTATCATCATTAATTACTTTGATAATCTTCTTTATGTCAGTTAGAAAACTTAAAGACAAAGAAGAAATAGTAGAAAAAGAAGCAGTAATTTAAGTAAATAGAAATAAAATAAAGGATGAAACTTTAGAGTTTCATCCTTTTACTTTACTATCATAATTATTCTAATTAACTATCTTAACTTTATATGATACCTTCACTCTTTAATATATCTTCTAACTTTTTAACCTTCTCGTTTAAAGATTCGAATTTTTCCTTAATGATATCTTTAGATGATCCATCTTCATTAATTACTTTTTCTATATCCTCAACAGTTTTTAAAGCATCTTCTATATCTTGTTGAGCTATCTTTAAGTTAGTTTCTTTCATAAATTAATCTCCTTTAAGTAAAAAAATAGATTGTATATATTAATCCTATCACTACTAAATATTAAGTGCAAGGCATATATTTAATAGAAAACTTAACGTTAGGAGGATAATATGATTAATTATATTTGGTTTATATTAATATTCTTCGGTATACTGGTAGCTATATTTACTGGTAATGGGGCAGAAATATCAACAACTATTGTTGGGTCTGCAGATAGCACGGTGAAATTTATCATTGGATTAGTTGGAATAATGTGTTTTTGGTGTGGAGTTATGAAGATAGCAGAAAAAAGTGGCTTAACTCAGAAACTAGCAAGATTAATGAAACCATTATTAAAGTTCCTATTTAAGGATGCAGGAAAGGATGAAAAAGCTCTTGGAGCAATAGTGATGAACTTAACAGCGAATATGATGGGATTGTCAAATGCTGCAACTCCATTTGGAATAAAAGCTATGGAAGAGATGGATAGATTAAATCCTAATAAAGGTAGGGCTAGTAATGATATGGCTCTTTTTTTAGTTATGAATGCTGCATGTATTCAATTAGTACCCTCAACAATAATATCAATTAGGGCAGCTGCTGGATCTTCAAATCCTGGAGCAATTATTTTGCCTGCAATACTATCAACAGCATCAGCAGCTATTGTTGGAATAATATGTTGTAAGATTTTGCAGAGATACTTTTAAGGAGGATTATAAATGGGCAATTATATAACAAAAAGTATAATAGGAATTATAGTTCTACTTATTATAGGTTATGGAATGACAAAGGGTGGAAAAGTATATGAATGGTTTGTAGAAGGGGCAAAGGAAGGACTTCAAGTATGTATAAGAATATTTCCTTATCTTTTGGCTATGATTGTAGCAGTAAATATATTTAAGGCTGCTAATTTATTAGATATATTAAATAAAGTATTATCTCCCTTAACTAATCTTATAGGATTACCTCAAGAAATAACGCCATTGGTACTGATTAAACCATTATCAGGAAGTGGTGCACAGGGTATATTTGCAAATTTACTTCAGACATATGGACCAGATACGCGAATAGGATTAATAGCCTCTGTAATTATGGGAACTACAGAAACTATATTTTATACAGTTACAGTTTATTTTGGTGCAGTAAAGGTGAAAAAAGTAAGACATACTGTATGGGCAGCTGTTTTTGCGGATATGATTGCTATAATTAGTGCTATATTTTTAGTAAATATATTTTTCTTTTAAAATTATGTAAAATATGCAATAAAATTGATAAAATTATTTCTAAGGGGGAGAGATAATGATAAATATTAATCAGATAACTAAGTCTTACAATGGAAAGAACAAAGCTGTGGATAATTTAAATTTAGAAATAAAGGATGGAGAAATTTACGGTCTACTAGGTCCAAATGGAGCAGGAAAAACTACAACTATTAAGATGATAACAGGTATTATTGCTCCTACATCAGGAAATATAACTATAAATAATATTGATATTGTTGAAAATCCTGTTTTGGCAAAAGAGCAGTTTGGTTATGTACCAGATAGCCCAGATATGTTTTTAAGGTTAACTGGAATGGAATATTTGAATCTTATGGGAGATATATATGGTGTATCAAGTGAAGATAGAAAATTAAGAATAAAAGATATGTCTGAAAGATTTGAAATGAATTCTGCATTAGGGGATAAGATTCAATCGTACTCACATGGTATGAGACAAAAGATAATAATAATGGGTGTATTACTTCATAGGCCAAAGGTATGGATATTAGATGAACCCATGACAGGGTTAGACCCAAAGTCATCTTTTATATTAAAAGAAATGATGAGAGAGCATACTGATGAAGGAAATACTGTTCTTTTCTCAACTCATGTATTAGAAGTTGCGGAAAAGATATGTGATAAGGTTGCAATAATTAATAAAGGGCAATTAATTTTCAATGGAACCTTAGAAGATATGAGAGAAGAGTTTAAGGCAAGTGAATCATTAGAAGAAATGTTCTTGGAGCTAACAAGCAATGAATAGACTTAAGGTACTTACAAAATACTTTGTAAGAGATGCCCTTCAAGATATGTTCAATGGTTCAAAAATGAAGTCTGGATTTATGGTTTTATTAATGATGTTGTTAATAGCTTTCATGTCATTACCACTGATAATTATTGTAGATGTATTATATGAGCCTTTTGTAATAATTGGACAAGAAGGAATGCTGTTATCACTAATATTGCTTATAGGAGCTGTTATAAATTTCTTTTTGGGAATATTTACTATAATGAATACATACTACTTTTCCAATGACATAGAGTATTTTTTACCTATGCCATTTAAGAGCAGTGAAATAGTGTTGAGCAAGTTTATAGCTGTATTAATAAATATGATTTTATATTCTACAATAATAGTAGTTCCTTTATTAGTTTTTGCGCAAAAGTCATCGGCGAGTCCAATATTTTTTGTTTATATTGTACTTACAGTTATTATTTGTCCTATTTTACCAATGATAATTGCTGCTTTAGTATGTATGCTTTTAATGAGATTTACTAATTTATCTAAGCATAAAGATGCTTTTAGAGCTATATCAGGTAGTCTATCTTTAGTTTTGGTAGTTTTAATAAATATTCTCTCACAAAGAAGTTCTACTTTATTTGAAAGTTCCTCGTCACTTTTTAATATCATTCAAGAAAAAAATAGTCTTATAGGTGCTTTATCTGGAATGTTTATAACAAATAAGTATGCTGCATACGGTTTGTTATATAATGGTGAGACTAAGGGGATTTTTTATATGGGTATTTCCATAGCTATTTGTATATTACTATGTATAATATATTATGCAGTAGGAGGAAAACTATATTTAAAAGGCATAATAGGAATATCTGAAACTTATAGTAAGAGCGTAGATATATTAAAAGAAAAAAATATAGATAGTATAGTTTCAAAGAAATCTCCTATAAAGTCTCTTGTAATTAGAGATATAAGAATAGTATTTAGAACACCGCAGTTCTTTATAAATTCAATTGTAATGATGTTATATATGCCTATTTTTTTAACTATAATTTATGTGGTTAATGGAAGCTTTACTGATGTTAAAGGTATTATATTGAGTGGTAAATATAACTCTGTTATAATTGCGGGGGCATTTTTATTAGCAGCTTTTTCAATTTGTTCAGCTGGTGGAGGTAGAAAGTGTTTGTCCAGAGAAGGAAGCGATTTTGTATTTTCAAAGATAATTCCTATATCTTATAAGGATCAGGCAAAGTCTAAGATAATATCATCTATGTGTATAAATTCTTTAGTTCCCATACTTATTTTTATACTTCTAGTATCATTAAGAGTAGCTTTACCAATAATTTTATTAGGGGTGCTATCATCAGTATTTGGAGTTGCAGTAGTAACTTTAATACAGATATTATTTGATTTTATTAATCCTAAATTGAAGTGGAATGATGAAAAAAGTTTATATAAGGATGATGTTCTATCAGTAGTTATGGTATTTGTAATACTGCTTTTAGGAATTGGACTAGTAGCAATGGCTATGAAAGTTGAAAGTTATGTAGGGATGTTCTCAATGATTGTTATATTTTCATTAATATTAATTTGGGGACTTTATAAAAAAATAATTAATATGTCAGATGAAGTTTATGGACAAAATTAAGTTTATATAGAGGCTTTCTTACGAAAGCTTCTTTTTTTGTTTAATATTAGTATATACTATTAATAGATTAAAGGAAGGAAAGGTGACCCATATGATAAAAGAGGTATTCAAAGGAAATAGAGAAAGACTTATGAAAAAGGTAAATGATAATTCAATAGTAATTCTTTTTGCAGGTAATGCACCAAGAAAAAGTGCTGATGAACAATATCAATTTACCCCTAATAGAAACTTTTACTATTTCACAGGAATTGATGAAGAGGAGCATATTTTAGTTTTAACAAAAATAAATGGAGAAATAACTGAAAGATTATTTATTAAAGATATAGATGAAGAAATGGAAAAGTGGGTTGGTAAAAGTATAAGGCCTGAAGAGGGAAAAGAAATATCGGGAGTTGAAGATGTAGCATTTATAAGTACTTTTAAATTATTTTTAAATAAAACATTTAATAATTTAGTTGAAGTAAACTTATATTTAGATATAGATAGAGAAGACTTTAATAGCCTAAAAAATGTTGTTGGAGAATTTGCAAATGAAGTTAAAGGTAAGTATCCATTTGCCAATATAAGAAATTTAGCACCATTAATTGCACCTTTAAGGTTAATCAAGAGTAAGGAAGAGATTGAAGAGATAAAAAAGGCGATAAATATAACTATTGAAGGTGTAAACAGTTTAATGAAAAACTGTAAAGTAGGAATGAAGGAATATGAATTAGAAGCATATTTTGATTTTGTTTGTAAGAGTAATGGGGTAAAGGATTTTGCATTTAAAACAATAGCTGCTGCAGGTAAGAATGCAACTATATTACATTATGTTGATAATAATTGTGACATAAAAGATGGAGATTTAATTCTATTTGATTTAGGAGCGCAATATAATTATTATAACGGTGATATTTCAAGGACATTCCCTGTAAGTGGAAAGTTTAGTGATAGGCAAAAAGAAGTTTATAATGCAGTGTTAAGAGTTAACGAGAGGGTTATTAATGAAATAAAACCAGGAGTAAGTTTCCTTAAGTTAAATAAAAAAGCAAAAGAATGGATTGCAGAAGAGTGCATAGCTTTAGGTTTAATAAAAGATGAAGCAGATGTGTCTAATTACTATTGGCATAGTATAGGTCATAGTCTAGGGTTAGATACTCATGATATTGAAGGAAATAATAGAGATGTTATTTTACAAGAAGGAATGGTTTGGACTGTTGAACCTGGAATTTATATAGAAGAAGAAGGTATTGGAATAAGAATAGAAGATGATGTTGTGGTTACATCAGAAGGTGTTGAAGTCTTAACAAAAGATATGATTAAGACTGTAGAAGAAATAGAAGAATTTATGAATAAATAGAGTATATAATTTGGTATTTTAGGGTAAATATAGTTTATGGATAATTAAGAAGAAGTTGGAGGTGGTTTTATGGTAAGTGACGCAAAGAATATCTTTTTAGCTGGAGTTGGTGCTGCTGCTTTAACATATGAAAAAGCAACAGATGTAATTTCTCAGTTAGTTGAGAGAGGAAAGCTAACTTTAGAAGAAGGAAAAGAATTGTCAGAAGAATTAAAAAGGGATGTAAAAAGTACAGCTAACGGTGCAAAGGAATCTATGTTAGAAAAGGTAAATAATATAAAGCCATTAACTAAAGAAGAATTAAGTGATATCTTAGAAGAAAAAAGTTATGCTACAAAGGCTGATGTATTAGAATTGAAAAGAATTATAGAAAAACTAGAGGAAAAGATTAATTAGGAATTTTAAATCCCTTGCTTAATAAACAGTTAAGTAAGGGATTTTATTTAGGGAGTTGAGTTTTTGTATGAAATCTAGAGAAAGGTTTCAAGAGATTATAAAGGTTTTTGTTTCATATGGTTTTGGATATTTAATTGATAGTAAATTTAATAGTAGTAAAAAGTCTCCTGGCAATTTAAGAATGGCATTTGAAGAATTAGGCCCAACCTTTATAAAAATTGGTCAAATATTAAGTACAAGGCCAGATTTGTTACCAGAGGAATATATAAATGAATTAATAAAGTTACAAGACTCAGCTCCAAAAGAAAGTTATGAGAATATTAGGAGTGTATTTGAAGAGTCTCTTAATAAAAACATTGAAGAGTGTTTTATATATTTTAGTAAGGAGCCAACAGCATCTGCATCTATAGCTCAGGTTCATGAAGCCATATTAAATGATGGAAGAGCAGTTATTGTAAAGATTCAAAGACCTGATATATACAACATTATGAAGACTGATATAGATATACTGAAAAGGATAATAAAGTTATCTAAAGGTAGGATTGATATTAATATAGTTGATCCTCTTGCTGTTATAGAGGAATTAGAATCAACTACTGAAAAGGAACTAGATTTTATAGATGAAAGTAAGAGTATAGTTAAGTTTAAAAGAAATAATGAAAATATTGTGCCTATATATGCTCCAGATGTTATATTAGGTTTGTGTAGTGAAAAGGTATTAACATTAGAGTATATTAATGGTTTTAAGATAAATAATATGCAAATGATAAAAAAAGAAGGGTATAGCAACAAAGAAATTGCGAAGAAATTGGCATTATCATATTGTAAGCAAATATTTGATGATGGTTTTTTCCATGGGGACCCTCATCCAGGAAACTTATTAATATCAAATGGAAAAATATGCTTTATTGATTTTGGTATAACTGGAGAATTAGATGAAAGTCTAAAAGAATGGCTAAATAAGGCCATGATAGCTGTAGCTACAGGAGATAAGAGTAAGATAGTAGATTTTATTTTAGCAATTGGAATAAAAAGAGGAAAAGTAAATAAAGGAAATTTATATGAAGACGTATCTTATTTATTTACAACATATTTAAATACATCGCTTAAAAACATAAAGGTAGCTGTATTATTGGAAGAAATGTTTTCTATAGTTCAAAATAACAATATACAGCTTCCTAAGGAGCTTGCAATACTCTTTAGAGGATTAATAATACTAGAAGGAGTAATTGCGGAAGTGGATCCACAATTAGATGTAATATCGGTAATAACATCATTCGTAAAGGGAAAAAATAAGCTATTTTTATTAAAAGACATAAATGAAGAAGAGTTGGTGTTATCTGCATATTCCTTTTTTAGGGATGCTTCTAGAGTACCAACTAAAACTATTGAGGCGTTAAACAGTATATCAGATGGTAGAGCTAAAGTTAATTTTACCATTACAGATTTAGAGAATTCAGTAGATCATATAAACAACATGGTAAATAGATTAGTAGGAGCATTACTTATTTCATCATTAATAATAGCATCATCTTTAATAATAAGTAATAATGTAGGACCTATATATAAAGGGATATCTTTAATAGGGATAGCAGGATACATTATATCAGCTATATTTGCTATATTTTTATTAATAGCAGTAGTTAGAGAGGGCGGTTTTAGAAGTAAGAAAAAGAAACGGAAAAGTTAATAATTGCTAAAAAGTATTAAAAAAAACCTTGCAAGTCATTAAGAAGTTATGTATAATTAACCTAAATTATTACAAGTGAATAAGAGAAGAGGTAGAGGCGCGATACTTAATAGTACTGTTGTGGACGTAAGCAGAATGAAGCAATAGGAAAGGAATTATCGCCGAAGTATAGAATTAAGGCTTTAATATTCTAATACTGGGCTTATGCAGAATATGTATAAGACTGTCACAAATGTTTTTGTGGTGAGCTATCATTCAGGATTTTAATGTGTGTGTTTTAAGCCTTGAGTGTTATCTCAAGGCTTTTCCTATTTTTACCTCTAAGTCTTTTCACAATTTAAAAATTTTAGGGGGAATAATTATGAAAAACAGAAGTAGAAATTTAATATTATTTATGTCTACATTGATATTGGTTTTATTATCATCAACTGTAGCATTTGCAGCAGAGGTTGAGCCTGCTGTAGTAAATTCAGAAAAGTTTGGGGTATTAACACTTATACCACCATTGGTAGCTATAATATTAGCATTTATAACAAAAAATGTTGTAATATCATTATTTATAGGAACACTTTCGGGGTGTTTTATGGTACAGCTTGCAGGATATAATATATTTGGAGCTTTTATACATGCATTTTTAGATTTTGTACAAAGAGCATTAAATTCACTTGCTGATCCATGGAATGCAGGTATTGTATTACAAGTATTGGTTATTGGAGGAGTTATTAATTTAATTTCTAAGATGGGTGGAGCTAGAGCTGTAGCAGAAGCGCTTGCTAAAAGGGCAAAGACACCTAGAAGTACACAAATTGTTACTTGGTTATTAGGGTTATTTGTTTTCTTTGATGATTATGCAAATGCATTAATTGTTGGACCAATAATGAAGCCAGTAGCAGATAAGATGAAAGTATCAAGAGAAAAGTTATCTTTTATAATAGATGCGACAGCTGCACCTATTGCAGGGCTTGCAATAATATCAACATGGATAGGGCTTGAAGTAGGATTAATAGGGGATGCATTTGCTGGAATAGGGCAAAATGTAGATTCATTTGGAGTATTCTTACAAACTATTCCATATAGGTTCTATAACATTTTAATACTTGCATTTGTAGTTATCTCAGCTGTACTTTTAAGAGATTTTGGACCAATGAGAAAAGCTGAAATAAAAGCAAGAAGAGGAGAACAAGAATTAAAGGATATTGCAATAGATGAAGAAACTGCTGAAGAATTTGAAGCTAAGAGAGGAATTAAATTAAGTATATGGAATGCTATAATTCCAATAGGAACATTAATAGTAGCAGCTCTAGCAAGTTTCTATTATAGTGGTTATACTGCAATTATGGTGGGAGAAGATATAGCATTAAAAGCTGTGTTAACAGAATCCCCATTTTCATTTACAGCAATACAACAAACCTTTAGTAATGCAGATGCTTCTATAGCGTTATTCCAAGCAGCATTATTTGCAAGTATCGTAGCATTAATTTTAGGTGTTTGTAAGAAGATATTTACTATATCAGAAGGTATAGAAATCTGGATAGATGGAATGAAGGGATTAATTATAACTGGGGTTATATTAATACTTGCTTGGTCTTTAAGTTCGGTAATTAAAGAATTAGGTACAGCACAATATCTAGTAACTTTATTATCAGATTCATTACCACAATTCTTGTTACCAAGTGTAATATTTATATTTGGAGCTGTAATTTCATTTGCAACAGGAACTGCTTACGGAACAATGGGGATATTAATGCCACTTGCTATTCCTCTAGCACATGCAATTTCACCAGATATGACTTATATTATTATGAGTACAAGTGCTGTATTAACAGGGGCGATATTTGGCGATCATTGTTCACCTATATCAGATACAACAATAATGTCATCAATGGGAGCGGGATGTGATCATATTGCTCACGTTAAGACTCAAATGTGGTATGCGTTATTCGTAGCAGTGATTACAATATTGTTTGGTTATATTCCTGTTGGTTTAGGGTTACCAGTGTACATTGTATTACCATTATCTATTATAGGACTTGGCTTATTAATATATTTCATAGGAAGACCTGTAGATGAGGTTGAAGAATAAGTAAAAATATAAAAATAAATATATAAATATAAGAATATATAAATATAAGAATATAAAAAAGAGCGATATTAGGGTAATGCTTACCTTAGTATCGTTCTTTTTTTATTGACTATCTTATTGTTCCACCATGAAAATCTAATTTAAATATAGGAGAACCTTTATAAGATATAAATTCTTCGCCTTTAAAAGAATCAACTTCTCCGTTCCAAAGACATTGATATTCAAAGTCAGATTTTCTAAAACTCTTTGGTCCTCTATAAGGAGCATCTTCAGAAACTCTAGATAAAGCTTCTGATAAAAAGTCTGAAAAACCACTTGGAATATCATTAGTTAATAATTTTCCAGCATAATTCATTCCCCAATAAGATTTTTCATCTTTCCAAATAACTTCTTGACCAATAAACCTTTGTTTACCTATGTGGCTATCTAGGTAGTAATAATCGTATTTCTTAAAAGTAAAATCATCTGAGTTTGGTTTAGAAGATTGAACTTTTTTATTTCGACCATTATAAGAATTTTTCTTTGCTTCTACCAAGAATGCTTTAAATAATGATAAATCACTCATCCTAATACCCCCTAAAAATAAATCCTCTTTTTTCGACTGTTATTTTTATTATATATAAGAAGAAATTTACAATCAAGAATATTCTGAAAACTATTTGTTAATCTTTATTTTTCTCTACAGGAGGATTTATATATTTATTTATAAATATTGCTATTATTATTCCAATAGAAGTATCAATACTTCTACCTATGGCATAAGAATATGAGGCTGGTCCATCGTAGTTAATCATGATTCCTATAAAAACAATACAGCAAATGGTAACAGCACCAGGTTTTTTTATTATATTACATAAATAAATTGCTCCAATTACACCTACAGCAGTGACAAGAGAATTTATAGATTGTAGAAATAATAAGTTATCTACTATAAATATAAAAAGTACCCCTATAAGACCTCCAAGAAGAGTACCTATAAGTCTATTTTTACCCATACTAAAAGTACTTTCAACAGTATCTTTCATACATATAACTGCTGCGATACAAGCATAAAAAGGATTCTTATCTCCTGCTAGTTCAAATAAAACCATACATATAAATACTGCTAAAGCAGTTTTAAGGTTTCTATAGCCAACTTTAGGAAATTCAAACCTATTCAAATTATATCTCCCCTTTACTGTTTTAGAATATTATATCATAGTATTAATTTATTTCTTTGATAATTTAGAAACGAATTTATTGATGTTGGTAACTTTAAAATTATTTGACAGATATTTTTTTTTGATTTATCATAAAATATAAGTAAATACAATGAAGAGAAGAGTAGTAAAGTAGAAAGTCTAAAGAGAGTTAACGTATGGTGAAAGTTAATGTCAAAGAAGCTTTATGAAGATGGTCTTGGAGTAGAACCTTTGAGCTTAAATAAGTTAGATGGTTACGGTAGCAACCGTTATATTGCAGAGTGATGATAGTCACTTAGTGAGTTTTTTATCGTGAGATAAAAAAGAAATAGAGTGGTAACACGTAAATAAGTTTATTACGTCTCTATATAGGCAAAATACCTATATAGGGACTTTTTTATTATCAGAAAACAAAAGGAGGAATTTGAAAAATGTGTAAAAAACCATATTATATAACTACACCAATTTACTATCCATCAACTAACTTGCATATAGGAAATACCTATACTACAGTTGCTGCAGATGCAATTGCTAGATTTAAAAGATTAACAGGTTATGATGTAATGTTCTTAACAGGAACTGATGAACATGGTCAAAAAATTCAAAGAATAGCTGAAGAAAAAGGAATAACACCTATTGAGCATGTTAATGAAATAGTTGCAGGCATTAAGGACCTTTGGAAAATGATGAATATTAGCTATGATAAGTTTATTAGAACAACTGATGATTATCATGTTAAAGCTGTTCAAGATATCTTTAAAAAGCTATATGACAAAGGTGATATTTATAAGAGTTCTTATGAAGGATTATATTGTACACCATGTGAATCTTTCTGGACTGAAACTCAATTAGTAAATGGAAATTGTCCTGATTGTGGCAGACCAGTAGAAAAATCAAAAGAAGAAGCTTACTTCTTCCAAATGAGTAAGTACGCAGAAAGATTAATAAAGTATATAGAAGAACATCCAGATTTTATTCAACCAGAATCAAGAAAGAATGAAATGTTAAATAACTTCTTAAAGCCAGGATTACAAGATCTTTGTGTGTCAAGAACAAGCTTTGACTGGGGGGTTCCAGTAACATTTGATGAAGATCACGTTGTTTATGTTTGGATAGATGCACTATCTAACTATATTACTGCATTAGGATATGGAAGTGATAACGACGAATTATATAAAAAGTATTGGCCTGCAGATGTACATTTAATAGGTAAGGATATATTAAGATTCCATACTATTTATTGGCCAATTATGTTAATGGCATTAGATTTACCATTACCAAAACAAGTATTTGGACACGGATGGTTACTTGTTGATGGAGGAAAGATGTCTAAATCTAAAGGAAACGTTGTAGATCCAGTAGTTCTAGTTGAAAACTTTGGAGTAGATCCAGTAAGATACTATCTTTTAAGAGAAATTCCGTTTGGATCAGATGGATTATTTAATAACGAAATATTCATAAAGAAGATAAATTCAGACTTATGTAATGATTTAGGAAACCTTTTATCTAGAACTGTTGCAATGGTAGAAAAGTACTTTGATGGCGTAATACCTACTCCAACAGCTAAGGAAGATATTGATAATGAATTAATAAACTTAGCCTTAGAGACTCCTAAATTAGTAGAAAAGGCTATTGATGAATTAAGAATTCCAGAAGCTTTAGAAGCTATATTTAACTTAATAGGAAGAGCTAATAAATATATTGATGAAACAACTCCTTGGATATTAGCAAAGAATGAAGACAAGAAAGAAAGATTAGGAACTGTATTATACAACCTAGCTGAAAGTTTAAGATTCTCGTCTGTATTATTATCAGCATTCTTACCTGATACAGCTAAGAAGATTAATGAACAATTAAATACTAAAGTGGTTGAATGGTCAACACTATCAAACTTTGATGGAGCTGTTGCAGGAACTAAGGTTCATAAAGGTGAAAACTTATTCCCAAGAATAGACATAGATGCAAAACTTGCTGAGTTAGAAGCTATTCAAGCAGCTCAAAAGAAAGAAGTTAAAAGAGAAATCCAACCTATTAAAGAAGAGATAACTATAGAGGATTTTGAAAAGTTAGATTTAAGAGTAGTAAAAGTTCTTGCTTGTGAACCAATTAAGGGAGCTAAGAAGTTGCTTAAATTAAAAGTTGATTTAGGTGGAGAGGAAAGACAGGTGGTTTCTGGTATAGCAAAATACTATAAGCCAGAAGAATTAGTTGGAAAGTATGTAGTACTTGTAGCTAATTTAAAACCAGTTAAGTTGAGAGGAGAACTATCACAAGGAATGATTCTTGCAGCATCTACTGATGATGATAGTTTATTAACACTTGTTAATCCTGGAGAATTACCAACAGGAAGTGTAGTTAGATAATAAGGATAAAAATTTAATAAAGGTAAGCATAAAACCCAGCTGTTGCTGGGTTTTTGTTAAAAGAATATCCTATATAAGGAAAGTTTATGCTTAAGTTTTATTATTTTTGAAGGGGGTTATATTATTGAATGTAATTATAGGGAATGCATGGCCTTATGCTAATGGTCCATTGCACTTAGGAAGAATAGCGGTACTATTACCAGGGGATATTTTGGCTAGATATCATAGGTTAATGGGAGATGAAGTAGTATTTGTATCTGGATGTGACTCCCATGGAACTCCTGTAACAATGAAAGCAAAGGAAGAAGGAATAACACCCTTAGAAGCTTCTAGAAAGTATTATAATGAATTTTTAAATTGTTTTAAAAAGCTGAATTTTTCTTTTGATTTATTCACTCAAACTCATACAGAATATCATAGTAATAGCGTTAAAAACTTTATATTAGAACTATATAATAAGGGATATATATATGAAAAGTATATTGAACAGGTATATTGCGAAGAGTGTGGTGAGTTTTTATCTGATAGATATATAGAGGGAAAATGTCCAATTTGCGGAGGAGAGGCATTAGGAGATCAATGTCTAGAATGTTCTGAGATATTTGAAGCATCAGAAATTTTAAATAAAAAGTGTAAGATATGTGGTTCTGAACCAGTAATTAAAAATACAAGTCATTTGTTTTTTGCATTGTCTAAGTTTGAAAATGATGTAAGAAGATTGTATATAAAGCAACAAGGTTGGAGAAAAAATGCTGAAGTAATTACTAAGAGATATCTTGATGAAGGACTAAGGGATAGGGCTGTAACAAGAGATTTTAATTGGGGAATAGATGTACCATTAAGTGGTTATGAAGATAAAAAAATATATGTTTGGATTGAAGCTGTAATGGGATATCTAACAGCAAGTAAGCAGGTTCTTGAAGAACGTGGAGAAGATTATAAGGAATATTGGGACGGTGAAGATAGTAGGGTGTACTTTGTTCATGGTAAAGATAATATTCCATTCCATACAGTTATTTTCCCGGCAATATTGTCTGGATTAGGAATAAAAAATCCATCAATTAGAGAGGTGTCTGGAGAGTATTTAAAGCTTGAAGGAAAGAGATTTTCAGCAGCAAAAAATTGGGCAATATGGGTAGATCACATAATTGATAGATATAATTCAGATGCAGTAAGGTATTATATAATATTAAATGGTCCAGAAAATAAGGATTCTGATTTTACATGGAGAGATTTTATAAATACCACCAATAATGATTTAGTAGGGTTATATGGAAATCTTGTAAATAGAACTTTAACCTTTATTAAAAGAAATTTTGCAGGAAAAATTCCAAGTGGTGAAGTACCGAAATCATTGAAAAATGAGATGCTCCAGTTATATTTTAGTGTTGGAGATAAAATAGAGGATGGAGAATTTAAAGATGGTTTGCAGCAAATAGTTAAAATGATAAGAAAAGCAAATAAAATGTTTGATGAATTTGAGCCATGGGTAAAAGTTAAGAAAGATAAGATAGAATGTGGTAAAGATTTGTATGTATGTGTGCAGTTAATTGCGAATTTATCTAATTTATTAGAACCTTTTATGCCTGAGTCCTCTTCTAAAATAAGGAGCTTTATAGGGTTAAATGAAGCAACTTGGAGTTATGTAGAAATAAAGTCAGGTGAAATAGACGATATTAGCATACTATTTGAAAAAATAGATAAAAAGAATGTAATTGAAGAACTGAATTTGATGAAGGAAGAGAAAAATTAAACAAAAAAAATAGGACATCCACAATAGGGGTTTGGGATGTCCTATAAACCAATCTATTTAAGATGGTTATAAGGGGTAAATAATAATGCTTTAACTACTTTACAAGTTATATGTTACATTATGAATATGACAAAATAGTGTCAAAAAGAAATATGTTTTGGAAACAAGATGTTAATAAATATTAACAATTGAAAAAACCTAGAGTATTTATATAAAGGGGGATAAATACTCTAGGTCTTTTTCAATGTCTAGGAAAATATAAAATTTTAATTAGCTATAAATCAAAGGTATTATCACAATTTCATATTAAAAAATATAAAATCAAGGATAATAATTTTATAATTTCCTTACCTTTAGTAGGAGTGGGGCAGATGTTTGTTTTGATGTGACTTGGAGCGTAGTGACGGAACAAGCAAAATAAATATCTACCCCGCTTTTTTCATACATTAAAAATAAGAGAACATAAAACTTATATGTCTTAGCTACTATGTATTTAAATATAAACTCAGGATATGGCAGTTGTGTGACATAAATAAAAAGTAGTATAAAAGTTGATATTTATATGAAACTATACTTGAGGTGATATTTATGGATAACGATAATGCTAAAGTAATAAAAGAAATGAATAAGTTCTTAAAAGGAATACATATGGGAGGAAGTACTTTTAAAGATTATATGGAAAGAGCAGAGTCTAAAGAGTTAAAGGATTCTTTGGTTGAAATTATAGAAACATTTAAGAGACATGAAGAAGCAATAACACATAGAATAGAGAAGCTTGGTGGAGATGCTAATGATTCATTAGGAGTAATAGGAATAATGAGCGAGTTTTTTCAAAAGGCTAAACTACTTTCCGCCAATAGTGATAAGGAAATATTAGATAATGCAATAGAGGCAATGAAAGTTGGAATTGATAATGCTAATAAATTTATTGATGAACATAGTAATCTAGAAAGTAGTTTAAAAAGTGATGTCGAAGGCGTGGTTAGGGATTATGATAATAGTTTAAGAAAGTTAGAATCTATATCTTTTTAATAAGTTGAAATTAATGGGAGTTAGTCTATATAGTAGAGATTCATAAAAGAGAGTCATCTGTATAGGCTATTTTTTTGTCAATGGTGTATAATATATAAATAAATTATTAGATAGGATGTGTTTATATGGAAAATAAGTATAGAATTTTTGATAGCCATGCTCATTATGATGATGATGCATTTGACAATGATAGAGAAGAGGTCTTTGCGGAGTTAGTGGAAAATGGGGTTATCGGAATACTAAATTGTTCCTCAACATATGATAGTGTTGGTAAAACTTGTGGGCTTATAAAAGAAAATGATTTTATTTATGGGGCTATAGGTATACATCCAGAGAATGCTAATGAGCTTACAGGAGATAGATTAGAAGAGTTTAGAAGAATTATTAATGAGAATGATAAGATAGTTGCAGTGGGTGAAATTGGATTAGATTACTATTGGGATGAAAATCCACCAAGAGATGTTCAAAAAGATGCATTTAGGGCTCAAATGAAGCTAGCAGAAGATATGAATCTTCCTGTGGTAATACATGATAGGGATGCTCATGCAGATACATTAGAAATTATTAAGGAGTTTCCTAATGTTGTGGGGGTAGTACACTGTTTTTCAGGAAGTGTAGAGTTTGCTAAGGAATGTGTAAAAAGAGGATATTATATTGGAGTTACTGGAGTGATAACATTTAAGAATGCTAGAAAGTTGGTAGAGGTGGTTAAAGAAATACCATTAAATAGGTTATTTGTAGAGACAGATTGTCCTTATATGTCACCTGAGCCTAATAGGGGAAAAAGAAATAGATCAGATTATATAAAATATGTAATAGAAAAGATTGCATTAATAAAAGAAGTAGATCCTATTACAGTGAATGAAGCTGTTAATAAAAACTTTTCCAATTTGATAAAATTAAGTAAATAATGTAAAATAAGTATATGATTGAATAAAAATATACTATAGGGTAATAATTCAAAAAGAGGCTATGTATAATTTAGTAATATCATTTATTTTTAGGAGCCCAATAAGAACAAAAAAGCTATTATAATTATTTTATTATTCTTTTATGCACAGAGTGCATTTTATGTATGTTCAGTAGTAGCAAGAGTATGAAATTTGACAATTAGTGCAGATTTGATATATAATTCAAAAGACGCTCTTGCCAAGGGAGGGAAATAAATGGTAGAAAAATTTAAGGAATACTTAAAGAAAAGTTTTTCTAACGGTCCGAAGGCAAAGATTTTGTTAGGATTAACTGCTTTAGCAGTAATTTTAACTATGACAGTTGTCAGCATGAGAAAGACAGTAAATATAAGTATAGACGGAAGTAATGAAACATTTGTCACATATAAAGGGACTGTTAAAGATGTGTTGGAAAATCAAGGCATCGAATTAGGTGCTAAGGATAAAGTACAACCATCCTTAGAATCCAAGGTATCAGAAAACCAAGAAATTACTATTAAGAAGGCTGTACCGGTAAAAGTTGTTATAGCTGGCCAAGAATTGGAGCTAGAAACAGCTGAGGATACAATAGGAGAGATGCTAGTAGCAGAAACAGATATGCTTAAAGAAAAAGGCATAGAATATCAAGAGGGTGATGATATAGTAACACCTTCTGTAGATACTCCAATTGAATCCAACTTGGATGTACAAGTGGTGCAGGTAACAGTAGAGGAAGTTGTTGAGACACAAGTAATTCCATATAGCACTAAGACAGAAGTTGATCAAACTAAAGACGTATCATATAAGGAAGTTACTCGTAAGGGCGTTAATGGTGAAAAGGAAGTAACCTATAAGCTTGTTAAGCATGATGGCGAAGTTGTTTCTAAGGAAGTAGTTAGCCAAAAGCCAATCAAGGCTGCCGAAGATCAATTAGTAGTTAAAGGTGGAGCGTACATTACAGCTAATAGAGGCGGTAATATAGTAGGAAAGAAAAGATTATTTATGGAATCAACAGCATACTCTGGACATGGAAAGACAGCTACAGGAAGAACACCAGTATATAATCCAGGAGGATTGAGTACAATTGCAGTAGACCCAAGAGTTATTCCACTTGGAAGTAAGGTTTGGGTAAAAGGTTATGGTTATGCTATAGCTGCAGATACTGGTGGTGCAATTAAAGGAAATATTATTGATGTTTATTTTAATTCTTCAAGTCAATGTAGAACTTGGGGAAGAAAGTATAACGTTGAAGTATTAATAATTGCTTATCCAGGTGAATGGTAATTAATTTTAAGAGATAACTGAAAGTTATCTCTTATTTTTTTAGAAATTTGACATAATACATATATATATGTAAATTAAATATAGGTTTAAGTGAAAGGAAGAAACAATTTGATTAAAGAAGTTATAGTTGTAGAAGGAAGAGACGATATAACAGCAGTGAAAAAGGCCGTAGATGCAGAAATTATTGCAACTAGTGGGTTTGGTATAAATGCAAAGATTATAGAAAGAATAAAGGAAGCTCAAAAGAGAAAGGGGGTAATAGTACTTACAGACCCTGATTTTGCTGGAGAAAAGATTAGAAGTATAATATCAAAAAGAGTAAAAGGGGTAAAACATGCATATATTGCCCAAGAAGATGGACTTAAAGATGGAGATATTGGTGTGGAAAATGCTAGCCCAGAAACTATAATCAAAGCACTTGAAAATGCAAAAGTTACACTAGAGGAAAAAAGAGAATTTTTCGATATGAAAGATATGTTTAGATTTAAATTAACTGGAGTTGGTGACTCTAAAAAGAGAAGAATAATACTTGGTAAAGAGTTGGGGATAGGATATGGAAATGCAAATCAAATGATTTCTAGATTAAATAATTATGGTATAACTCCAGAAGAATTTATGGATGCTATTAAAAAAATAGAAGAACAATTAGGAGAATAGTAAATGGATATTAAAGATTATAAAACACAAGACTTAGTAAAGAAATATAATTTTAAGTTCTCAAAAAGTCTAGGTCAAAACTTTTTAATAGATGATTCGGTATTAACTGATATAGTAGAGGGTGCAGAAGTAAATAAAGATGATTTAGTAATAGAAATAGGTCCAGGGGTAGGTTCATTAACTGCACAGTTAATAGATAAGGCGAAGAAGGTTGTGTCAATTGAGTTAGATAATGACTTAATTCCAATACTTCAAGAAGAGCTTGGACAGTATGAAAATTTTACACTTATACATAAAGATGCATTAAAAGTTGATTTTAATGAGATTATTGGTGATGAAAAGAGTGTTAAGTTAGTTGCAAACTTACCTTATTATGTTACTACTCCAATAATAGCTAAATTACTTAAAGGTAATTATAATTTTAAGTCTTTAACTATAATGATTCAAAAGGAAGTCGCAGAGAGAATAAATGCAGAGCCTAATTGTAAAGAATATGGTGCCCTATCATTACTTGTTCAATATTATTGTGATACTAAAATAGTAAGAAAGGTATCTCCAGGAAGCTTCATACCAAGACCAAAGGTAGATTCAATAGTAATAAGATTAGATAGGTTATCTAAAAAGAGGGTAAAAGTTAAAGATGAAAAACTTATGTTTGAAATAATTAGAAATGCATTCAATATGAGAAGAAAGACTATGTGGAATGCTGTTAAGTTTTTAGGAATGAAAAAGGAAGATATAGAGAGGGCTTTTGAATTATCGGGTATAGATCAGAAGAGAAGAGGAGAAACCTTATCATTACATGAATTTGCTGTATTATCTGATAATATAATTAATATAAGAAATAGTTAATGCTTTATAAGGTAGATAAATACATCTACCTTTATTTTTTTTAGAAATACTTACAAAGGAATAATAAGGACCACTAAGCATATAATGTATTGAAGTAATATATGTGGAGGGAATAGGCGTTTGGCACATAATAAATTGTATAGAAACTTTATAATTTTACAGGAGGATGAGAAGACTCATGCTGCTTCAGGTGAAAAAGCATTGTCAGGTTATGCAAAAATAGAAGCTAAAGGAGATAAATGCAAGATCTCTTTTTATGCACAAAACTTAAAAAAAGAAGAAAAGTATTCTATTTTACTTATATGTTATAAAAAAGACATGAAGCAAATAGTAGATTTAGGAGTATTGGAGATTAGTGATATAGGAAAAGGAGAAGCCTCTAAAGAGTATTATGTAAATAATATTGCGGGCTTAGATTTTTCTTATGATAAGATTTCTGGTGCTGCAATATGTAAGTATGTAGGCGGAGAACTTACATATTTAATGTATGGATTTATGAATGGCGAGAATGTAGGCGATAGTTGGAAAAAGTGCAAGGTGTTAAAGCATATTGACAAAAACAAAGAGGATATAGAAGTAAAGGAAGTTAAGGAAGTAAAAAAAGAAGTGAAAAAAGTTGAAGAAGTTAAGTGTGTAGAGCCTGAACATAAAGAGCATCATGAAGAAAAAGAACATAAAGACCACCATGAAGATAAGGATCATAAAGATAAGTGCAAGGATGAAATGAAGGATAAATGTAAGGATGATGATAAAGATTATAATGAAGAAGTTAAAAAGAAAGATAAACATGATGAATGCAAAGAGGATCATCATAAAGAAGAAAAAGAAGATAAGTGTGAGAATATAAGTTATAGTGAACAAAAGTATACAGAAAAAATGGGCTGCATGGGAGCTTGTAAAAAGAGAGATGCAGTAGAATCAGAAGAATATAGATTCGATGAGTATGAAGCACAAATAGTAGAAGAAAAGGAATTAGATCCTTATGATTTTGAAATGAGAGGTTCACTAGGTGAATTCTTTGAGAGTATTATTAAGGATTTTGAAGAGATTAAAAATAAGTTTAAGGAAATTAAGTATTGTAAGTGGTATAAAGTTAATATTAAGAGTCTAGATGATATGTGCAATATATCTAATTATAATAAATATACAATAGCATATTATCCAATGTTAAACTACTATCCATATATCAAGAAGTATGGCTATTTCATGCTTGGCTATAAATGTGATGAAAAAGGAAATCTAAAGTATATAGTTTATGGGGTTCCTGGAAAGAAGGATAAAGATGAACAACCTTACGCTGGAAAGACAGGTTTTGTTACTTGGATGAGTGGTGACAAAGATAAAGAAGGTTGTTGGTTAATGTTCTACGATTATAAGAGTTCAACAGTTGTAGTTCCAATGAAGTAGGATAACCTTGATTAAATGAAAAAAAAGCAATTATTAATGACTGCTATATTAGTAATTCTAGTAATAATATTAATTTTTTCTCAGAGATTCTTTAATAATAATTTTAAACAGGTAGCTTTATTAGATAATGATATAAGCTCTCTAGAGGAATTTTCAATGAAGGATCAGGGATATTCATATTCTATACCAGAAACTTGGGCGGTCAAAGAAAAAGCAGTTAACTCATATAAACTTTATCAAGCAGAGTTTAATAGCGAAGAAAAAAATATAATGGGATATGTAGAACTATTGAGTACTGAAGAAGATGTGAAGGCATTGGCACAAAAAGATATAGACAATCTTGCCCTTAAGCATAGTAATGAGAATATTGAAAATTATAGTTGTAATGGTTACAAGGGAATTAAATTAGAATATACAACTAAAGTGGAGAATGGGTATTCTTTTATAAATACAAATTATTACTTAAGGTTAAATGATGCAAAGGTTGGTAAGTTTGCTTTTACAGCAAAGAAGGGATCATATAAAGATAATATGAATGCTATATATGATGTAATAGTATCAAGCATTAGTGCACAAAAGAAATAAGAATTTGCCATTAATAACTTAAAGTATTATAATTTAAATATTAGGAGAAGCTATTAAGCTTCTCCTAATTTATTAGATTATGAGGCAAGGAGGAGTCATGAGGTTAGTTTTATTCGAAATTTTTGGACATAATGTCTACAGTTATGGTCTTATGATTGCCATAGGTGTAATTGTGGCTGGATATATGTTTACAAAGAGAACTGAAAAGTTAGGGTATGATGAAGATAAAGTATTTAACTTAATTGTAATAGCCGTTATATGTGGTGTCCTAGGGGGAAAGTTATTATTTATAATAACTGAGTTTAAAAATATAATTAAAAATCCATCTATTTTATTAAACTTTGGTGAAGGTTTTGTTATATACGGAGCCATTATACTAGGGGCATTATCTATATACATTTATTGTAGAAAGAATAAGTGGAATACTGTGAAGATATTTGATTGTGTTGTTCCAGGCGTAGCATTAGCACAAGGATTTGGAAGAATAGGTTGTTTTCTAGCAGGATGTTGTTATGGGGCTGAAACCACAGGCAAGTTTGGTGTAATATTTCCAGAAGGGGCTTTAGCACCAGCAGGGGTATCCTTATATCCAACACAAATATATTCTGCTATTTTTGATTTTGCCTTAGCAGCTTTTCTTATATGGTACTCTAAAAGGAATAGGGTAGACGGACATATTTTCTCCTTATATGTTATTATATATAGTGTAGGAAGATTCCTAGTAGAATTTTTACGAAATGATCCAAGAGGAAATGTTGGAGTTTTATCCACATCACAATTTATAGCTATCTTTACATTCATATTTGGATTAGCTGTATATTTTATTCAAAAACAAAAGGAGAGAAAAAAGGAAAGTGAAGAAGTATAGATTTACTCTAGTGTCCGTATTTATATTTATATGTATGTCTTTAACGGGTTGTGGTCTAATAGATACTGCTTTAGTAAAGGTCGGCTTAAAAAATACTGATTTTGATTATTTACTTCAAAATAAGGTGGATAAAATAATTATTCAAAGCTCAAGAGATGCTGGGTTTAGATTTATTGTAAATGATCAGAGTGCAATACAAAATATATACAAGATACTTTCAAAGGGAAATATTAAGGATGAAAAAACATCCCTTGATCCGGACTATGTATTTGAAATATATATGGGAGATGAAGTTAAGTCCTATAACTATGTAGTTAGCGTAGATGAAAGAGGCGTAGGAAACTTTTATGATGAAAATAACTCTTATCTTGTTTCAAAAAGTCTAGATGATAGTATAACTCAAAATTTATCATTTATAAGAAAACCAAGAGACTTTGAAGATATTTACTATAATTCTATATTGCAGGTATTAGAATTAAAAAAGGATGAATTATCAAAAGGTGATAATAAGGTAGGTATAGATATAACTGGAGACGTAGATTGTTTAAAATATATGTTTTCTGTTGATTTAAAAAAGTTTGAAAAGAACTTAGATAAAGTTGTTGCAGGTACAAAGTTGATTAATAATAATTCAGAAGAATTTGATACTGTGATAACTGTAAAGAATAAGGGTTATAGTTCAAAGAAATTTAGAACTGTAATAACTGTAGATAATAAAAAGGATAAAGTTTATGAAACCTACTATGTAGTGGGAAATTATGAATATAAGAGCTGGGATATATACATAGGAAACCCAGGAGAAAAACCAGATGAATGGTAATTAATATACAATGGAGGAAGAGAAAATGAGTAGTTGTGATAATTGTCCAAGTAAAGGAACATGTTCTTCACAAGGTACATCAACATGTTCAATTAAAGTTTTACCTAAGTATGGTAATGTAAAGAATGTTATAGGAGTAATTAGTGGTAAAGGTGGAGTTGGTAAATCTACTGTTACAGGAATAATGGCTTCAATGCTTAGAAAGAAAGGTTATTCTGTTGGTGTATTAGATGCAGATATAACAGGACCTTCTATGCCAAGATTTTTTGGAATAAACCAAAAGAGAGGGCAAATAATTCCTATTGATGAGAATACAGTTAAGTTTATACCTGTAGAAACTAATTCTGGTATAAAAGTTATGTCTATGAATTTAGTTACACAAGTTGAAGACCAACCTGTTATTTGGAGAGGTCCAGTAATAACTGGGGTTTTAAACCAAATGTATGTAGATACTGAGTGGGGAGATTTAGATTACTTATTAATAGATATGCCACCAGGAACAGGGGATATAGCTTTAACAGTAATGCAAGATTTCCCAATAAGAGAATTAGTTATTGTATCTACACCTCAAGATATGGTGTCAATGATAGTTAAAAAAGTTGTAATAATGGCTGAAAAGATAGGCATAAAAATAAAAGGTGTAGTTGAGAATATGTCTTATATCACATGTACAGATTGTGATAAAAAAATAAGAGTATTTAGTAAGAAGTCAGCAGAGGAACATGCTGAATATCTAGGACTACCATTATTAGGTGAATTACCAATAGATTTAGACTTTACAGAAGCTTTAGAAGAAGGTAAAGCAGAAGAGTATGTAATAGATAGTCCATTATATTCTTTAATTTTTGAAGGATTATATTAGTTAAAGTAATAATTTTTTCTTCCTTGGGTAAGCTATGTATGTAAATTCCTATAGGAAGGAGAATGAATAATGAAAGCAGTAGTAGATCAAGATACTTGTATAGGATGTGGATTATGTCCATCTATTTGTGAAGAGGTGTTTGAATTACAGGATGATGGAAAGGCTCATGTAATTGGTGATGAAGTTCCTTCAAACTGTGAGGATGCAGCTGCAGATGCTCAAGCAAGTTGTCCTGTAAGTGCAATTACTTGCGAATAATCAATAAAAAGATGCCAAAAGGCATCTTTTTTAATGCTTAGGAAAATATAAAATCAAGGATAATAATTTTATAATTTCTTTACATTCAGTATGAGTTGGGTGGCTATTTGTTTTGATGTGACTTAGAACGTAGCTATGGAACAAGCAAAATAAGTAGCCACTCCACCTTTTTATTTTAACTAAAAGAAATCTAGTAATTTTTCATTTGTCAGATTAGTGTTAGAGTTATAATTTGTAGGAATGGATATGTTAGATAGTGTAATCATATCTCCTACGTTGGAATCTGTAACTTCAGATGATGGAATTGAAATGGTTTCACCATCTTCAAGGCATACAAAAGCTTCCGAAAAGTTCTTATCGATTATTATTCCTCTCATTTTACTACCTCCTTATATTTAGCATGGCAATAAAAAGAAAAGATATACTTATAAAAAGTATATCTAATAAATATCTCGATAAATTATTTTAAAGACTTTTAATGCTTCTTCGATTTTAGGTTTTAAAAGTCGTTTTTTATTTTCAAACTCTAACATTCCTGCTGGAGTTAAAGTATATATCTTTTGAAATTTTTTGTCTAGATCATCCCATTCTCCAATAATTAAATCCTGCTTCTCTAATTTTTTTAGAAGAGGATAGATACCTCCTGTACTAGGAATCCATAAACCACCAGTTCTTTCGCCTATTTTGTGTGATATATCATTTCCGTTTGAAGGGCCAAGACTTAAGATGTAAAGAACATATATAGGGAGAAGTCCTTTTGTAAAGACCTGACCTACAGCTTCTTTTTCTTTCTGAACCTTCTTTAGTTGAGCAACCTTTTGTTTATATTCTTCATACAGTTGTTTTTCTGCAGCTTTTATCTCTTGAGGACTCATAGAGGATAAATCATTCATTAATTTATTCTACCTCTTGAACTATGAAACCGACTAGACCAGGACCAGTATGAACTCCAAGAGCAGGACCAATTGAACCAGTTTCTATGTTATTTATATTATCTAAATCCTTAAGGGAATTGTAAAGATCTTTGCAGTCTTCCTCGGAATGACCATGAAGAACCCAAACATTACATTTACCTTTTTCTAAGTAGCTATCTAATATCTTACGTAACTTTGTAAGAGATTGTTTTCTTCCTCTTACTTTTGCATAAGTATTATAAATACCATCATCACCAACTTCTATAATTGGTTTAAGGCTTAATATTTCGCCTATTGTTCCTGATACCTTACCAATTCTTCCACCTTTTTTTAAGTATTCTAATGTATTAAGTGTAAAATAACATTGAACCTTAGGTCTTAGGGTTGGTAATATAGATACGATTTCTTCAAATGTTTTTCCTTCTTCAACTAGTTTTGCAGCTTCAATAACTAAGCAACCTTCTGCCATTGTTAAAGTTTTTGTATCAAATACAAATGAAGTTAATTTAGGATGGTCTTCAAGTAATAACCTAATAGAATTACTAGTACCAGAAAGGGCACTAGAAATATTTATGGATATAACATGAGTGTATCCTTCTTTTTCAAATTCATCTAGTATTGCATTTATTCTTTCTACATTGGGTAAAGAAGTTGTAGGAATCTCCTTGTGTAATGAAGAGTATACTTCTTCGGGAGTTATATCAACTTTATCCTCATATTCTTTACCTGAATATATTATTCTAAAAGGCGCAACTTTTATATTATATTTTTCTATAATGTCATTTGTTATGTCTGAAGCGCTATCTGTAATTATACCTATTTTTTGCATATAAAAACCTCCTAATATTTATATAAATAATATATGTAATTTTCTCAAACCTTATCACTATTGATATAGTTAACTATATCAAAAGTGATAAGGTTATTCAATAATAAAATAAGCATTTAAAAAACTGTACCAACATTACAAAAAGTACTATAATTTATATAGTATGCTACATAAATGGAGGATTTATGAAAAGTAATTTTTTTATCACTATCTATCTATTTACGGTATTTGGTATCCTAATAGTGCAAGCGTTAAAGATAAAAGAATTAAGGAATAAAATAAATGAATCAGATAGAATAAGGAAAGAAATATGTATATTAGGTGATAAGATTCAATTGATAAAGACTAAGCAAGAGGTTTATGACTTAATCTTAACAACAGCACTCAATATAATTCAAAAGGGTAATAAGGGAAGTATATTGATTCAGGAGGATGATAAATTATTTCATTATAAGACCATAAGAGGATTTAATAGTGATATTATTTTGAGTCCTTTACCTAAGGAAGAGCTAGCTTTATACAAATATAATGGTTGTAAAGATATTGCTATTTTAAAGTCGAGTTTAGGGCATAAGAACGAGTATATATTGGTTTCTCCAATAAGTTCTGATGGTAAGCTTATAGGGGTCATAAATATATATTCTGGTGATGGAGACAATAAGTTCACAGAGGAAGATATAAAATTATTAAGATATATAAAGCGTGAGTTTGAAGTAGAAATTAAAAACTTTTTAACTCAAGATAAATTAAAACATATGGCAACTCATGATGAACTAACAGGACTTTATAATAGAAGAAGCTTTAATGAAATATTTGAAGATGAATTAAATGATGCTAAGAAGAATGGTGTAGAAAGTGTTCTTGCAATTATTGATTTAGACGATTTTAAAGTTATAAATGATACATTTGGACATAAAGCTGGTGATGAAGCTTTAGTTAAAATGGCATCTGCAATGAGAAAGTGTCTTGGAGAAAATGATACTTATGCAAGAATGTCAGGAGATGAGTTTGTAATAATATTTAGGAAATCAACTATTGAAGATGTAAAAGAAAAGCTATCTAGAATAAATGATATTCTAACCAAGAGTTCAGAAAATATAAAAATAGGATTTACATATGGATTAGCAACAATAAGTATTGATTCGACTATAAAAAAGGATGAAATATTTTCTTGTGCAGATAGGATGCTATTTATAGAAAAGAAAAAGAAAAAGGTAGGAAGATAAGAAGAATCTCACAAAGGTGAGATTCTTTTATTTTAATATTTAATGCTAGTTTTATTATCTACAATATGCCAAATAGTTTTACCAATGGAAAGGGGAAGTTCATTTCCGTTCATATCATACAATTTTGTTTCAGATAGTTCACTGTATTTCTTCCATTTAATATCTAAGATTTTTCCGTTACTCAATAGAAGACCATCCCCTTCACCAATTAGATTTATATCAAGATGCAATCCATCTTCCCCTAAATTTATATCAGTTTTTTGTATTATTACATTGGAAAATTCAAGCGGAGATTCATATGCCATATCCCATGCTTTTTCACCATCCATGTATTTAGTATAAACATTATTATTATAAGTGTAGGAAGTATTGTAATGATTATTAATAGTTATTAAAATGTTATCGCATGCTTTATAATCATCCTTTTTATAATATTCATTATCAAAGTTAGAGAAGCGTTTTGGTTTTACATTCCAATCAGTAGTAGATATAAAACTGCGTATTTTCTCAGATGATGTATACAGATTGTGAGGAGCTTTTCTTGTAGGGTCTCTCCAAAAGTAATGTTCTTTAGATATCTCGTTTATACTCATTATAGAATTATCTTGTTTAATTTCATTTAATGCATCTAAGGAACCACCACAATGGGCAAAAGGTAGCGAATTTTCTCTAGAAAATGTTATATAGTAAGGTCTAACACTTCTAACCGGTCCAATTGTGGAAGGTGATTGGCTATGGAATAAAGCCATAAATCTTGGTATACCACCTTCAGCAGAGGTTTCATAAATAATATCTGCTTGTGATAAACCGCTTTGTGGACGAGCAGCTGGTGAATTTTCTACCATAACCATAAAAGGAGTATTGTTCATAGAAGTTTGATTACTTTCTTCTCCTGTATAAGGAAAAGAATATTTGGTTTCCAGCACATTAGTAGTATTAATTGCTTCTTTTTTATTGCAACCATAAAGGCAGCTTCCTAGTAAAGTTGTTATTATTATTATAGCTAATCTTTTTTTCATCATTATCTCCTTAACAAAAATAAAAATAGGTATAGTACTAGTTTATTCACTTATTAGAAAAATAATACAAACAAATAAAAAGCGGAGATAAGTGCACAAATAGTATAGTAAATGAAGGTATTTTGATAAAATTGAAAATTGTGGAATATTGAAGTGTGAGATTTAATAAAGTATAATTATAAAGGTGATAGGCACAATATATTGTATGGAAGGGGAATTGTTAATGCTATATGTAGTTAAGAGGGATGGCAGAACAGTTGAGTTTAATATCGATAAGATATCCAACGCTATAAAGAAAGCAGCTACGGAAGAGGGGGTAAGCTTAAAGACTAGTCAGGTGTTTGACTGTGTGCAAAAGGTTATAAATTACATAGAAATGACAGAGAAAAAAAATATATCTGTAGAAGAAATTCAAAATTTAGTTGAAAAGGCATTAAGAGATAGTGGTCATGAAAACATCGCTATATCATATTCAACTTATAGAAATGAGAGAACAAAGATTAGAGAAATTAAGTCTGATTTAATGAAAGCAATTCAACAGATAGGATATGAAACAGATAGAGACAATGCAAATGTAGGAAATAACTTTAGCTCTAAACTTTTAAGGATAGCATCTGAATCAAATAAATGGCACACATTAGCTAGTATGCCTAAGAAATTAGCAAAGGCTCATGAAACAGGAGATTTATATTATCATGATTTAGATAGTTATAATTTAACTACAAATTGTCTTCATATTCCTACTAGAGAGGTGTTAGAAAAAGGCTTTAATACAGGATATGGAACAATAAATTCACCTAAAAGAATAGAAACAGCAGCAGAGTTATCATGTATACTTCTACAATCAACACAAAATGATATGTTTGGAGGTCAATCTCATCCAGATTTTGATAACGATTTGGGTATATTTGTTGAACCAACAAGAAAAGAAATAAAAAAGGAATTAGAAGAATTAGGAGTTTCAAGTGAAAGAATAGAGGGTATTTTAGAGAAAAAAGTTACAGAAAGAATACATCAAGCAATGCAAGGTGTAGTGTTTAACTTAAATACTATGCACTCTAGAGCTGGTTCTCAAGTTCCATTTAGTTCTGTTAATATAGGTATTCCTAACAGTGATGATGCAGCTTTAGTGTGTGAAATATTTTTAGAAGAATATGAAAAGGGATTAGGAAAAGGTGAACAGCCTATATTTCCTAATATTATATTTAGAGTAAAAGAAGGAGTTAATAGGGAAGAAGGAGATCCATATTACTATTTATATGAATTAGCTTGCAGAGTGGCGGCTAAAAGGATGAATCCTACTTTTATGAATATTGATGCTGATTTTAATAAGGAATATTATGATAAGGGATATATGCCAGCTACTATGGGATGTAGAACATATCTAATGAAAAATGTTAATGGAGAACCAGGATGTAAAGGAAGAGGAAATATAGCTCCAACAACAATAAATTTACCTAGGATAGGAATTCAAGCAAAGGGTGATATTGATAAATTCTTTGAATTATTCCAAGAGAGAATTGATTTGGCTGAAGAAGCATTAATGCATAGGTATGGAATATTGAAAAATTTAAGAGTTAAAGATTTACCTTTTGTTGCAGGACAGCATCTAATGAAAGGTTCAGAGGGACTTAATGAAGAAGATTCTATAGAGCCAATATTAAAACAAGGAACTTGGGGAATTGGATTTATAGGTTTAGCAGAGACTTTAGTAGCTTTAACAGGAAAACATCATGGGGAAGACCCAGCTTCAAGGGAGCTTGGTGAAAAAATAATCACATTCCTTAGAAGTAATATAGATAGATTAACTGAAAAAACTCATCTTAACTGGAGTTGTTATGCTACACCAGCAGAAGGTCTTTCAGGAAAGTTCATAAAACAAGACCAAAAGATGTTTGGCATTCTAAAAGGAATTACAGATAAAGAATATTATACAAATAGTTATCATATACCTGTTGGTTTTCCAATATCAATCAAAGATAAAATTGATATTGAAGCACCTTATCACAAGCTTTGTAATGGAGGTCATATCAGTTATATAGAGGTAGATGATAATCCTACAGGAGATACAATAAAAGATATAATTGATTATGCATATAAAAATACTAATATAAGTTATCTTGGTGTTAATTTTCATATAAGATATTGCAAAGATTGTGGAGAAACTTTGCATAACCACGAGTGTTTATGTCCTAAATGTGGTAGTAATGACATACAAGGAATTTCAAGAGTAACAGGATATCTAAGCTTAGATGAAAGATTTGGATCTGGAAAGTCACATGAAAGAGATGACAGAATAACTCATACAGAATCACACGAGTCCACATACAAGTAGGAAAAGGATGCAATTAAGTTGCATCCTTTTTTATTTCTTTAGATGCAATTTTTATAATAAATCTTGCAATAATTAGTAGTATTTCAGTGAAAATTTAAAAATATATAGAAAATATTGAATTGAAGATATTCAAAACTTGCAAAAATCTTTATTTTTCTATTGTTAATAATAATTTAATGTGATAGAATAAAATGGTAAAATAGTAAATTGCTATATCCAATGTTTTTTTTGGGGTTTCATATAGATAATCAAATGGATATAACAAAGAAATAAGAAAAGGGGGATATTATGCCAGTAAAAGATTTGAAAAATGGAAGAGAAATTTATGTGGTAGATACAACTCTTAGAGATGGAGAGCAAACTGCCGGTGTTGTATTTGCTAATGAAGAAAAGTTAGCAATAGCAACAATGTTAAGCGACTTGGGAGTAGACCAATTAGAAGTAGGTATACCAACTATGGGTGGAGATGAAAAAAGCGCAATTAAATCCATAGTAAAGAGAAATCTAAAAAGCAGTATAATGGCTTGGAATAGAGCTGTTATATCTGATATACAAGAGTCTATAGATTGCGGAGTAGATGCTGTAGCCATATCAATATCAGTTTCAGATATTCATATTAAGAATAAGTTGAAGACATCAAGAGAATGGGTACTTGAAAATATGGTTAAGTCTGTAGAATATGCTAAGAAAAATGGCTTGTATGTATCTGTTAATGGTGAAGATGCATCAAGAGCTGATAGAGAGTTTTTAATTAAGTTTATGAAGGCTGCAAAGGAAGTTGGTGCAGATAGATTTAGATATTGTGATACAGTTGGGGTAATGGGCCCATTCCAAATAGAAGAGGAAATTAAAGCTCTATATGACAATGCTAAGCTAGATATTGAGATGCATACTCATAATGATTTTGGTATGGCAACTGCAAATGCCATAGCAGGATTAAGAGGTGGCGCTAATCATGTAGGCGTAACAGTTAATGGATTAGGAGAAAGAGCAGGAAATGCAGCCCTTGAAGAAGTGGTTATGGCATTGAAGTTTGTTTATGGCTGCGATGTGGACATGGATACTACAATGTTTAGGGAAATCTCAGAATATGTTTCTAAGGCATCAGGTAGAGTGTTACCTATTTGGAAGGCTATAGTAGGAACAAATATGTTTGCTCATGAATCAGGTATTCATGCAGATGGAGCAATAAAGAATCCTAAAAATTATGAAGCTTTTGACCCAAGTGTAGTTGGTCTTGAAAGACAAATAGTAATAGGAAAGCATTCAGGTAAAGCAGCTATAGTAAATAAGTTTAAGGAATATAATATAGAACTTACTAATGAAGAAGCTTCAGTTATATTAGAAATGGTTAGATCAACTTCTGTTAGATTAAAGAGAAGTTTATTTGATAAAGAGATTGTTGGGTTATATAAAGAATATAAAAGACAATCCGAAGAAAAAGCTAACTAAATCGCAATAAGTACTAAGGGGGAATTAAGATGGGCGATAATTTAGTATATAAAATATTAAAAAGCCATATTGTTGAAGGTGAATTAAAGGCAGGGGAACCAATATCAATTAAAATAGATCAAACTTTAACTCAAGATTCAACAGGAACAATGGCATATTTACAACTAGAAGCAATGGGGATTGATAGAGTAAAAACTAAAAGGTCAGTAGCGTTTGTAGACCATAATATGTTACAACAAGGATTTGAGAATGCTGATGATCACAAGTTTATACAAACAGTAGCCTCAAAATACGGTGTGTATTTTTCTAAACCAGGTAATGGAATATGTCATCAAGTATTTTTAGAAAGATTTTCAACACCATCAGAGACGTTAATTGGATCTGATAGCCATACTCCAACAGCTGGTGGAGTTGGTATGCTAGCTATGGGTGCTGGTGGCTTAGATGTTGCTTTAGCTATGGGAGGAGGAGCTTATAATATAAATACTCCTAAAGTAGTTAAGGTTAATTTAAAAGGTAAGTTAAATAAGATGGTAGCATCTAAGGATATAATATTAGAAGTATTAAGAAAGTTAACTGTAAAAGGTGGAGTCGGAAAAGTATTTGAATATGCTGGTGAAGGTGTTAAGTCACTATCAGTTCCACAAAGAGCTACTATAACAAATATGGGAGCTGAATTAGGAGCAACAACTTCTATTTTCCCAAGTGATGAAAGAACCTTAGAGTTTTTTAAGGCTCAAGGAAGAGAAGAAGATTGGATAGAATTCAAACCTGATGCAGATGCATTATATGACGATGAAATAACTATAAACTTAGATGACTTAGTTCCGCTAGCTGCAGGTCCTCATAGTCCAGATAATGTTAAGGAAGTAAAAGAGTTTGGAAAGATAAAAGTGGACCAAGTAGCAATTGGTAGCTGTACAAATTCTTCATATGAAGATTTAATGAAAGTTGCTAAAATACTGAAGGGAAGAAAGGTTAATCCTAATGTAAGTTTGGTAATAGCGCCTGGATCAAGACAAGTTATGGAGATGATAGCTAGAAATGGAGCATTAGCTGATATTATTAGTTCAGGTGCAAGAATATTAGAAAACTCTTGTGGTCCGTGCATAGGTATGGGACAAGCACCATCAACAAATGCAGTTTCTTTAAGAACTTTTAATAGAAACTTCTATGGCAGAAGTGGAACCCTATCTGCTAAGGTATTCTTAGTAAGTCCTGAAACAGCAGCGGTATCAGCAATAACAGGAGTTTTAACAGATCCAACTGAATTAGATGTAGATTTAACAATAGATATGCCTGAAAGATTTTTAATAGATGATTCAATGATATTAGCACCTGCACCAACAAATGCAGAAGTCGATGTTGTAAGAGGGCCAAATATAAAACCATTCCCGGTAAATAAACCGTTAGGGGATAGTGTTGAAGGTAAGGTATTAATAAAGGTTGAGGATAATATAACAACAGATCATATAATGCCTTCAAATGCAAAGCTTCTTCCATTTAGATCTAATATTCCATATCTTTCAGAATTCTGTTTTAATACAGTAGATGCAGAGTTTCCTAAGAGAGCTAAGGAATATAACGGTGGTTTCATAATTGCAGGTGATAATTATGGACAAGGTTCTTCTAGAGAACATGCTGCATTAGCTCCATTATATCTTGGAGTAAAAGCTGTAATTGCTAAATCATTTGCTAGAATTCATAAAGCTAACTTGATTAATAATGGTATAATTCCTATGGAATTTAAAGAAGAAAGTGATTATAATAGCATAGATTTAGTTGATGATTTAGTTATTGATAATGTAAAGCACTCTTTAGAGGTTGGAGCTGTTAAGGTTAAAAATGTTACTAAAGGAACAGAATTTGAAGTTATAGTTAATTTAACAGAAAAAGAAATTGATGTAATTAATGTAGGTGGAAGGCTTAATTACGTAAAACATAGCAATTAGTATAATTTTTAAGGACCATTGATATATGCAATGGTCTTTTATTTTTATATAATTGATAGGGAATTAATAACATATATAGTAGAGTGTTGGAGGAAACTATGAAAAAGAAAAAACTACTTTTACTTTGGGGCGCAGTAGCATTAGGGATGATTCTATTAATTGGAGTAGGAGGATATAAAATGCATAAAGCTAAATTAGAGAAAGCTGCAATAGAATTAGCAGAGCAACAAGCTCAAAGGGAAGCAGAAAGAGAAGAACAAGAAAAGCTTAGATTAGAGGAACAAAGGAAGTTAGAGGAAGAGAAGAAAAGGCTAAAAGAAGAGGAAGAAAAGAAAAGGTTAGAAGAAGAGAAGAAGAAGAAAGAGGAAGAAAAAGATAAGTTAGAAAATAACACAGTAGCTAATGAATCCAATAAAAAACCAAGTACAAATAATAATAGTTTAGCAGGATTAGATAGAATAGAGAGAGCCAAGCAGGTTGCAAAAGATTATATAGGGTCAAAGAACGCTAGTGTCTATTATATAGATATAGCTAGTGGAAAAAGCTTTGGAATAAATGAAAATAAAATATATTATTCGGCTAGTACAGGAAAGTTACCAGTTATATTATATACTCAAAAGAAACTTAATAATGGATTAATAGATACGGGTAAAACATTTGAGTATCAGGATTTTGTAAATGATATTCCAGGGGCTATGATTAGAGGTGGCACAGGAATACTTCAAAAAGAAGTAAAGCCAGGAGATAAGGTTGATGTTATGAAGTTATTAAAATACACATGTAGTTACTCAGATAATCTTGCATCTAATATGCTTGGATATTATGTTTGTGATAAAAATGATGGAGAGTTTAAAAATTATACAAGCAACGTTATAGGAAGAAAAATTAATACTTTTGCTAAAGAGTTTTCTGCAAAGGAAACAGCTTTATTAATGAAGGAAATCTACAATCAAGGTGGACAAGCTATATCAAGTCTTCAACAAACAAGTTGGGATAAGGTTAAAATACCAAAATATATTCCAGTGAAGGTGGCTCATAAGATAGGTATAAATGGAGCATATAATCATGATGTAGCTGTTGTATATGCTAATAAACCATATATAATATCTATTATGACCAATGGAGGTAGTGATGAGTTCATTTCGCAATTATCTAAGAAAATCTATGATCAATTAATTAATTAGCTTATAAATATAATGATATTTTTACTCTTGTCTTTACTTGTAATATTATATATGATGAAATAACAAACTATTAGATAAGAGTGAAGAGAGGTACAAGAGAAATGTTATATTTAGATGAGGCAAATAGATGCTTGTCATGCAAGAATCCAAGATGTAAGCAACATTGTCCTATAAGCACACCAATTCCAGAAGTAATAGGGCTTTATAAGGAAGGGAAGTTAAAGGAAGCAGGAGAAGTTCTATTTAAAAACAATCCATTATCTTTAGTATGTTCAATAGTATGTCCTCATGAGGATCAGTGTAGAGGATATTGTATAAAAGGTATTAAAGATGAGCCAGTAAGATTTCATGATATAGAAACAGAGATTTCTACTAAATATTTAGAAGAAATGGAGATAGAAAATACTCCTAAGACAAAGGATAGAGTTGCTATAGTTGGTGGAGGTCCTGCTGGAATAACAATAGCATTTATACTTTCGCAAAAAGGATATAAAGTAACTTTATTTGATGCTCATGAAAAGATTGGTGGAGTTTTAAGGTATGGAATTCCTGAATATAGATTGCCAAATAAAATGATAGATAAAATTGAAGAGAGACTTTTAGATTCAGGTGTTGTAATAAGACCAAATACTTTAATTGGTCCTGTTATTACTATTGATAAACTATTTAGTGATGGATATAAAGCTATATTTATTGGAACAGGAGTATGGAACCCAAAAACTTTAAATATAAAAGGTGAAACATTAGGAAATGTTCATTATGCAATAGATTATTTAAAGTCTCCAAATGTATATAGGCTAGGAAAAAGAGTAGCTGTAATAGGGGCAGGAAATGTAGCTATGGATGCTGCTAGAGTTGCAAAAAGAAATGGCGCTGATGAAGTATATATACTTTATAGAAAAGGTGAAGATGATATGCCAGCAACAGGTGATGAAATAAGAGAAGCTAAAGAAGATGACATTAAGTTTAAACATTTTGTAGCTCCTTTAGAAATAACTGAAGAAGGAGTTAAATTAGTTAGAACTGAAAATATTAAAGGTGAAGACGGAAGAGTGCAAACTAAGATATTGGAAGATGAAGAGGAATTCTTTGAGTGTGACTCTACAATAATAGCTGTAAGTCAAGCTCCGAAGAATAATATAGTTTCTCATACAGAAAGCTTAGAAACAAATAAATGGGGACTATTAGTAACTGATGAACAAGGGCATACAACTAGAGAGGGTGTATTTGGATCAGGAGATGTAGTAACTGGAGCTAAAACTGTTGTTGAAGCTGTAGCAAATGCAAAAATTGTTGCTAATGCTATAGAAGAGTATTGTACAAAAAACTAGTTTTATAAAAGATTAGAAGGAATTTTACATATGTAAGATTTCCTTCTTTTTTTGTTGTGATAAAATAGTAGTGTATACAAAAAATAGAAGATGGGGGCTAAAAATGAATAAGGAAGAAATTATTAAATTAAATTTAAATTCTCTTTGTGTGTATAGGGGGATATTTGAAGAGAAAGTTGGGGATAAATTTAGGAAGCTTGTTGATAAGTTGTGCGATAACTCTAAGATTGAGGAGTGTGTAAAGGCATATAATGAATTTACATTTGAGTTATTTAAGGTTAATAGGATATTATCATTTAAGGAAGTTATAATAGATGAAATGCTATTAAGCTCAAATCCATTTAATCAATCTTTAAGTAATTTTGGAGAGGTACCTAGTTTTACTGAAGATGGTATATTTAATGAACTAAACTTGTTATGTGACATAGCAAATGTTACTAGCCATGATATTAAGAGTATATTATTAAATAAATTTGATTCAGCAAATACTATAAATTCTCTTATAGGATGGAATTTAAATGAAGATAAGTACATAGCCAAAACAGAAATGGATATAGAAAGATTAAAGCATATTCTGATGTGTGAAAATAATTGGGGGAATAGAATAGATAAGATAAAGGATTTTCATATAAAGAATGGAACAGGAAGAAGCACCGCTTATAAAGCCTTTGTTTGGGAAAGATTTAATGATGATAATGAAGGGCACTTAAGAGAAATTTTAGAGCCTGATCCAATAAATATATCTAATTTAATAGGTTATGAAACTCAAAAGAAGGAAATAATCGATAATACAAAGAGTTTTTTAAAAGGTCTTCCCGCTAATAATTTATTGTTATATGGAGCTAGAGGAACAGGAAAATCTTCCACAGTAAAAGCTGTACTTAACGAATTTTATATGGATGGATTAAGGTTAATAGAAGTTGATAAAGATCAATTAAGAGATTTTACTAGAATCATCAGATTGTTAAAGGATAAGAAGCAAAAGTTTATTATTTTTGTTGATGATTTAGTTTTTGATGAAAATGAAGATAGCTACTCTGCTTTAAAGACAATATTGGAAGGAAGAGTAGAAAATAAACCTGATAATATAATAATTTATGCTACAACTAATAGGAGACATTTAATTGTTGAAAAGTTTGCTGATAGGGAAGAGATAAACTCAAAAGATACTATGGAAGAAAAGTTATCTCTATCAGATAGGTTTGGTATTACAATTAGTTTCTTTACTCCTGACCAAAAAGAGTTTTTAGAGATTATAGATGGTCTAGTAGATCTTAGAGGATTGGATGTAGATAAGGAGTATGTTCATAGAGAAGCCCTAAAGTGGGAAAAGTGGCATAATGGTAGATCACCAAGATCTGCTACACAATTTATAGATTGGTTAGAAGGCGATTTGTCTAAATAGATATTTTATGATTAAAATTGGTGATATAATATATGTAGAAATATCTATAGAGAGAAGGGTTTTCAGTGGGAAATACCATAAGATTAGCTGGAATAGCATATGAAAGTTTAGTAAATGGGCCTGGAATGAGGAGAGTATTCTTTTCTCAAGGATGTAGGCATAATTGTAAGGGGTGCTTTAATCCTGATACTCACAGCTTTGATGGTGGAGAAGAAAAGGATATGGATGAATTAATAAAGGATGTTTTAGGTAATCCAATGATAAAAGGTGTTACATTTAGTGGTGGTGATCCTTTTGAAAGACCAGAAGAATTTGCATACATGGGTGAAGCTTTTAAGAAGAATGGTCTAAATATATGGAGCTATACGGGGTATACTTATGAGTTCATAGTAAGTCATTTTAATGAAAAGCCAGAATGGAGAAGGTTAATTAATACTTTAGATGTATTAGTTGATGGTCAATTTGAACAAGATAAGAAAGAGGAAGGGTTATTGTTTAAGGGGTCTTCAAATCAAAGGATTATAGATATTAAAGAGAGCTTAAAGAGAAATCAGGTAGTAATTTGGAAATGATAAAGGTATAGTACTAGAGAGGAGATAGTGGTCAATGAAAAAGAAAGTAATAAGTATGATATTAGTTGGATTATCATTAGTATTAGTAGGATGTGGGGATAAAAGTACACTTACAGAGGAGAAGGTAAATATATCTGCAGATAAAGAAATAAGTGAAGATGGAAATTATGTAGTTGTAGTAGAATTATGTGAGGGAGTAAAATCTGTAGATTATACACTGACAGAAAATGGTCAATTAGTATCTTCTAAAGAGGATGTTGATGAAGGATTAAAAGAAAATATAATGTCAAACAAGGTAAAGGGTGAGTATGAATATGTACTTACAGTTAAAGACGATGAAGGAAATACTGTTACCAAGGAATTAGATGTTAAGGTAGACGATAGTTTAGCTGCATCAGCTGCTTTGCCAGATAGTAATATAGCTGAGTGGTCTGGAGATGAAATAGAATATGCTGTGGGTGATAAAGTAAACTACAGTGATAAAAAGTATAAATGCTTACAAGGACATACATCTCAAGATGATTGGAATCCAGTAAGTGCAGCTAGCCTTTGGAAGGAAATAAAATAATAAATTATACATATTAAGAGGATACTAAAAGTATCCTCTTTTTTATTGTCTAGATTAGTTGTAAAATTCTAATTTGCTATAAATTAAAGGTATTAGTACATTTTCATATTATAAAATATAAAATCAAGAATAATAATTTTATAATTTCCTTACCTTTAGTAGGAGTGGGGTGGACATTTGTTTTGATGTGACTTGGAGCGAAGCGACGGAACAAGCAAAATAAATATCCACCCCACCTTTTTTGATTTAAATTTTAAATACTTAAGCTCGTACAAAGTAAGGAGAATAATAATTCTGCTTACTTTTTTATCTTTATACAATCTTAATGCTAGTGCTAATAACTCTAACACTATCTTTATATCTTTTTATCTATAATTAACCTCGTAAGAGAGGAGGATGATTTCGTGGGAATTATTATTAACTTTATAGGTATAGTAGCTTTAGTGCTATTTGTATATCTTTTTTACATTTTATTAAAGGGGGATAATGAATAATGAATGCAGTATTACAATATGGGTTATACTTAGTTATTCTAGTGGTATTAGCAATTCCACTTGGAAAATATATAAGCAAAGTTATGGATGGAGAAAAAGTATTTTTATCTAAAGTATTAGTACCTGTAGAAAATTTTATATATAAAATAATGAGAATAGATAAGAAAGAAGATATGACATGGAAGAAGTATGCTGTATCAGTAGTTTCATTTAGTATATTTGGATTTATAATTTTATTCTTATTAAATATGTTACAAGGAGTTTTGCCACTTAATCAAGAAGGCGTTGATGGCACAACAGCTCACTTGGCATTTAATACAACATCAAGCTTTGTAACTAATACAAACTGGCAAGCCTATTCAGGTGAAAGTGGGTTAAGTTATCTAACTCAAATGCTAGGCTTAACTGTTCAAAACTTTGTATCAGCAGCAACTGGTATTGCAGTACTATTTGCTTTAATTAGAGGTTTTACAAGAGTTAAAGAAAAGGGAATCGGAAGTTTCTGGGTGGATTTAACTAGAAGTATACTATATGTTTTAATACCTCTTTCAATAGTTGTTACCCTTGGATTAGCATCTCAAGGAGTAGTTCAAAATCTTAATTCTTATGAAGAGGTACAATTAGTACAACCAATAGAGTTGGAAGATGGAACTGTAATTACTAAGCAAGTAATACCACAAGGTCCTGCAGCTAGCCAAATAGCTATAAAACAATTGGGTACAAATGGAGGAGGATTCTTTGGAGTTAACTCAGCACATCCATTAGAAAATCCAACAATATTTTCTAATATGTTAGAGATGATTTCATTACTTCTAATACCAGCAGCTTTATGTTTTTCATTTGGTAGAAGTATAAAAGATAAAAAACAAGGAAGAGCAATATTTTTAGCAATGTTTATTATGTTGGTTGCAGCGCTTTCTATTGTTGCGGTAAGTGAAGCCAACGCAACACCTCAACTTGCTCAATCGGGAATGGTTGATGTTTCAACAGTAGGACAAGCTGGTGGAAATATGGAAGGAAAAGAAAGCAGGTTTGGTATTGCAACTTCAAGTACTTGGGCTACATTTACTACAGCTGCTTCAAATGGATCAGTTAATTCAATGCATGATAGTTATACTCCATTAGGAGGTATGATAACAATGCTTCAAATGCAACTTGGAGAAGTTATATTTGGAGGAGTTGGATGTGGTTTATATGGTATGCTTGCATTTGCTATAGTAGCAGTATTTATTGCAGGTCTTATGGTAGGTAGGACACCAGAGTATCTAGGAAAGAAGATAGAGCCTTATGAAATGAAGATGGCAATGTTAGTTTGCCTTGCTACACCAATAGCGATACTTATTAGTAGTGGAATAGCTTCATTAATTCCTGAAGTAGCAGAAAGTTTGAATAATGGAGGAGCTCATGGATTTTCTGAGATGCTTTATGCGTATTCATCTGCAGGAGGAAATAACGGATCAGCCTTTGCTGGATTTGGAGCTAATACGCCGTTTATAAATATAACAATAGGTATTGTAATGTTATTTGCTAGGTTTGTACCATTAATTGGTACACTTGCAATTGCAGGTTCTTTGGTTCAAAAGAAGAAAGTAGCAGTTAGTGTAGGAACATTATCAACTCACAATGCTTTGTTTATAGGATTATTAATATTTGTAGTTCTTTTAGTTGGAGCATTAAGTTTTTTCCCTGCACTTGCGTTAGGTCCAATAGCAGAGTTCTTTCAAATGATTGCGTAGAAGGAGGGAGTAAGAGATGAAGAAAGAAAAATCCCTAGTTAATAAAAGTATGATGAAAAGAGCTATTAAGGATTCATTTATTAAGTTAAATCCTAAAGTTCAAATTCAAAATCCAGTAATGTTTATAGTTTATATAGCTTCAATATTATCATCAATATTATATATTATATCTCTATTTGGAATAAAAGATAATTCGCCTAGTTTTATATTAGGAATTGCAATATTACTTTGGTTTACTGTTATCTTTGCTAACTTTGCAGAAGCTATTGCAGAAGGTAGGGGGAAGGCTCAAGCAGATTCCTTACGTGCTTCAAAAAAGGATGTTGTAGCTAGTAAGATAGCTTCTGTTACTGATAAATCTAAAGTTACTAAAGTTAATTCATCAGAATTAAGAAAAGGTGATTTAATTATTGTTCATGCTGGAGAGCAAATCCCAGCAGATGGCGATGTTATAGAAGGAGCAGCATCAGTAGATGAAAGTGCAATTACAGGTGAATCTGCACCAGTAATTCGTGAAAGTGGAGGGGATAGAAGTGCAGTAACTGGCGGTACGACTGTTACATCAGATTGGATTGTTATTAAGGTTAGTAATGATCCAGGTGAAAGTTTTATGGATAAAATGATAGCTATGGTAGAAGGAGCGGCTAGAAAGAAAACTCCTAATGAAATAGCTCTTCAAATATTACTTGTTGCATTAACAATTATATTTTTAACTGTAACTGTTTCGCTATATTCTTATTCAAAGTTCTCCTTTGTTCAAGCAGGTGTAGAAAATAATACTTCTGTAACAGTGCTACTAGCATTATTAGTATGTTTAGCGCCAACAACAATAGGGGCATTGCTATCAGCTATAGGTATTGCAGGAATGAGTAGATTAAATCAAGCGAATGTTTTAGCTATGAGTGGGAGAGCAATAGAGGCTGCTGGAGATGTTGATATTTTAATGTTAGATAAGACAGGAACTATTACATTAGGTAATAGGCAAGCTAGTGAGTTTGTACCTGTTGATGGTATTGATAAAAGAGAATTAGCTGATGCAGCTCAATTAGCGTCATTAGCAGATGAAACACCAGAAGGAAGAAGTATAGTTATATTAGCGAAAGAAAAATTTGGAATTAGAGAACGTAATATGACTGAATTAAAAGCTACATTCATACCATTTACAGCTAAAACAAGAATGAGTGGAGTAGATTTCTCTGGAAATGAAGTAAGAAAAGGTGCTGCAGATGCAATTAAGAGATATGTAGAAGAAAAAGGTGGCTTCTTCTCTAAGGAATGTGATGAAGAAGTAAGAAAAATAGCTAATGTTGGAGGTACTCCATTAGTTGTAGCTAAAAATGGTAGGGTATTAGGAATAGTACATTTAAAAGATATAGTTAAGAAGGGGGTTAAAGAAAAGTTTGCAGATTTAAGAAAGATGGGAATTAAAACAATAATGATTACAGGTGATAACCCTCTTACAGCGGCAGCAATAGCAGCTGAGGCAGGAGTTGATGATTTTTTAGCTGAAGCTACTCCAGAAGGAAAACTTAATATGATTAAAGATTTCCAAAAGCAAGGTCATTTAGTAGCCATGACTGGTGATGGAACAAATGATGCACCAGCATTAGCACAAGCTGATGTGGCAGTTGCTATGAATACTGGTACTCAAGCTGCTAAAGAGGCAGGAAATATGGTGGATTTGGATTCATCTCCAACTAAGTTAATTGATATTGTTCGTATAGGTAAGCAATTGCTTATGACTAGAGGTGCTCTTACTACTTTTAGTATTGCAAATGATATTGCTAAATACTTTGCAATAATACCACCATTATTTATTGGACTTTATCCTCAATTAGATAAATTAAACATAATGAGATTAGCAAGTCCAGAAAGTGCAATCTTCTCTGCTGTTATATATAATGCTTTAATTATAGTAGCCTTAATACCTCTTGCATTAAAGGGTGTTAAATATAGAGAAGTTCCAGCGAGTAAGCTTTTGTCAAGAAATTTATTAGTTTATGGAGTTGGAGGAATTATAGCTCCATTTATTGCAATTAAGATTATTGACGTAATTATTACAGCTCTTGGAATAGTATAGGAGGTAGTTATAATGAAGGTAGCAAAAAAGGCTTTTATTTGCATAATAGTGTTTACGGTAATTTGTGGGGTAATATATCCTTTAGTAATGACAGGAATCTCACAAGTATTATTTAAAGAGAAAGCAAATGGTAGTATTATAGAAATTGATGGCAAGAAGTATGGCAGTGTTTTGTTAGCACAACAATTTACAGGTGATGAATATTTGTGGGGGCGTATAATGAATATTGATACAGAAACTTTTACTGATGATGAGGAAAATGCGTTAATGTATGCAACTCCATCAAATTTAAGTCCAGCAAGTGAAGAATATGAAGCACTTGTGAAAGAAAGAATTGAAAGGATTAGAAAGGCTAATCCAACTGTGAAAGAAGAGGCTATTCCTGTTGATTTAGTAACATGTTCAGGTAGTGGATTAGATCCTCATATATCAGTTGCTGCCGCTCAATATCAAGTTGAGAGAATAGCTAAAGCACGTAACCTAGATACTCAAGAAGTAGAAGAAATAATTGATAAATATACTAAAGGAAGAATGCTTGGGATATTTGGTGAAGAAGTGGTTAATGTTTTAGAAGTTAATCTTGCTTTAGATGGAATATTAGAATAGAGAGGTATAGATTATATGGGAGAAGTTCGGCCAAATCCTGAAACCTTATTAAGGAAGGTTAATAACTCTGAGCGACAAGATAAAAGAGGAAAGTTAAAAATATTTTTTGGTTATGCAGCAGGTGTTGGAAAGACATATGCGATGCTGGATGCTGCTCATGCAGCTAAAAAATCAGGTATAGATGTAGTTGTTGGGTATGTTGAACCTCATACTAGACCTGAAACATTGGCTTTATTAGAGGGGTTGGAATTACTTCCAACCCTAAAAGTTCATTATAAAGATATAAAGTTGAATGAGTTTGATTTAGATAGAGCATTAAAAAGAAATCCTGAGCTTGTTATTGTTGATGAGTTAGCGCATACAAATGCAGAGGGATTAAGGCATAAAAAAAGATATAGTGATATTGAAGAATTATTGGATGCAGGAATTGATGTTTATACTACAGTTAATGTTCAACATATAGAAAGCCTAAATGATATAGTTGCATCAATTACTCATATAACAGTTAAAGAAAGAGTTCCAGATAGAATATTTAATGAGGCATTTCAGGTAGAACTTATAGATATAGAGCCTTCAGATTTAATAAATAGATTAAATGAAGGAAAAATATATAGTAATATGCAAGCAAAAAGAGCCTTAAATAATTTTTTTACTAGAGAGAATTTAGCTGCCCTTCGTGAGATAGCATTAAGGCAAACAGCAGATAGAGTTAATAAAGAAGTAAGTATAAATAAGGTTTGTGGAGAAAGTGTTTATCATACAAATGAACATATATTAGTATGTTTAAGCTCCTCTCCATCTAATGCAAAAGTTATTAGAACAGCTGCAAGAATGGCAGAAGCTTTTCATGGGAAATTTATAGCTTTGTTTGTAGAAACTACTTATTCAAAAGAGTTAGGTTCAAAGAATATAGAAAGACTTAGAAATAATTTGAAGTTAGCAGAAGATTTAGGAGCAGTTATAGAAACTGTTTATGGAGATGATGTTCCTTATCAAGTTGCAGAATTTTCGAAAGTAAGTGGAGTATCAAAAATTATTATTGGGAGAAGTGAAAGAAGAAGAAATATATTTGCAAGTAAAATTGGAGTTGTAGATAGGCTTATAGAATTAGCTCCGGATATAGATATATACGTCATTCCAGATAAAGAATCACGTTTATATAATCCAAAAAGAAAATATATAAAGCAGATAGAATTATCAGCAATAGATACTTTAAAGACTGTAGTAGTATTAACATTCTGTGCAATGTTAGGACAGTTGTTTTTTAAAGCAGGGTTTGGAGAAGCCAATATTATTACAATATTTATACTTGGAGTTCTTGTTATTTCTAATCAAACAAGAGGAAGATTTTATGGTGCTGTTTCATCATTTATAGGAGTAATGAGTTTTAATTTTTTATTTACAGAACCAAGATTTACTTTTAATGCCGATGATCCAGGTTATATAGTTACATTCTTTATAATGCTTATAGCAGCATTTGTTACGAGTACATTGACGAGCAAAGTAAAATCTCAAGCTAATTTATCTGCAATAATAGCATATAGGACTAATGTATTATTAGATTTAAGTAGAGATTTAGAAAGGTGTAATGATATAGATAGTATTATATTATGTGCTCAAGAGAAAATATATAAGTTACTTAAAGAACCAGTAGTTATTTATACAGTAGAGGATGAAAAGATAAGTAAAGTTTATAATTATAAAGATGAAGATGGAATAGAATTAGAAGAAAAGTTTATAGGGGTAGATGAACAAGCTGTTGTTAGTTGGGTAATAAAAAATAAGAGAAGAGCAGGAGCAAATACAGATACTCTTCCAGGAGCAAAGCTAATGTATACGCCCTTAGTTGGAGAGAAAAAAGTAATGGCAGTTGTAGGAATTGTTATTAATACAGAGGAGAGAATAGACAGTGGTGAAAAGTCATTGTTTGCTGCATTATTAAATCAGATATCATTTGCGATAGAAAAGTTTTTATTAAATGAATCACAAAAAAAAGCATTGATGCAAGCAGAAAATGAGAGATTTAGAGCAAATCTTTTAAGAGCGGTATCTCATGATTTGAGAACACCTCTTACAAGTATATCAGGAAGTGCAAATTCGATATTATCTAACAGCTTTGATGAAGATACAAAGAGAAAATTAATTTTAGATATATATGATGACTCTTTATGGTTAATTAATTTAGTAGAAAATTTATTGTCAGTATCAAGAATAGATAATGGAAATGTTAATTTACGAACTGAACCTCAACTTGTGGAGGAAATAATAAATGAGGCATTGCAACATGTTAATAGAAAGTCAGTTAAATATAAGATTAATGTAAATTTACAAAATGAACTATTAATGGTTAATGTAGATGTTAGATTAATAGTTCAAGTTGTAATAAATATAGTAGATAATGCTATAAAGTACACAGATGAAGGTTCAGAAATAACTATAAATTCATTTGTAAGAGGTAAAAAGGTAGTAATAGAGATAGCTGATAATGGAAGTGGAATAAGTGAACAAGATAAGAAATGCATATTTGATATGTTCTTTACTGTGAATGGAAACAGAGGAGACAATAGAAGGGGCTTAGGTTTAGGGTTAGCACTGTGCAAATCTATAATAAATACACATGGAGGAAAAATATATGTTAAAGATAATAAACCGAAAGGAACGATAATGGGGTTCACATTAGATTTAGTGGAGGTAAGGAATAATGAAGACATCAATTTTAGTAGTAGAGGATGATAAGGCAATAAGAAACTTTATTAGTGCTACACTAGAAGTACATTCTTATGATTGCTATACAGCAGAAAATGGGGAGCAAGCCATTTTGTTAGCTACATCTAAAAGGCCAGATATAATAATTTTAGATTTAGGATTACCTGATATTGATGGAGGAGAGATTATAAAAAAGGTTAGAATGTGGTCAAACTGTCCAATAATTGTGGTAAGTGCTAGAAGCGAAGATAAAGATAAGATTGAAGCTTTAGACTCAGGTGCTGATGATTACCTAACTAAGCCGTTTAGTGTTGATGAACTTTTAGCAAGAATTAGAGTTGCTATAAGAAAAATGAATTATGATAATACAAAAAATAGCGAAAGTACAGAATTTATTAATGGAGGATTAAAAGTAGATTATGTATCAGGATGTGTTTTTGTAGATGGAGAGGAGACTCATCTAACGCCTATAGAATTTAAGCTTATTTGTTTATTGGCTAAAAATGTAGGGAAAGTTCTTACTCATAAATACATATTAAAAGAGATATGGCAAAGTTCATTAGATAGTGATATACCATCATTAAGAGTTTTTATGGCTACATTAAGAAAGAAAATTGAGAAAGGCAAAGAAACAGGAAGCTATATCCAGACTCATATTGGAGTAGGTTACAGATTAGTAAAACTTCAGGATGAGGAATAAATTAGATTATGAAAAGTATAAAATCAAAAATATATTTAATTTTAGTTGTGTTTATTTTTTTAACTGTTGGAAATAGTCTTGTATCTATCAATTATTTTAATAAGCTTCAAAAGTCGATAGATTCAATAATGCTTTCTAATTATGACAGTGTTGTTGCTGCGCAGAACATGAATGATGCTATAGAAAGACAAGACAGCATTGAGTTGGCTTTTATCTTTGAAGAGAATTTAAGTCTTGGAAGTGAATATGAATCTAACCATATGAAATTTTTAGAATGGTTTTATAAAGCAAAGGATAATATTACGGAGGCTGGAGAGGCAGAAGTTATTTCTAATATAGAGAAGCATTATGTAGAATATACAAATAAGGTTAATAAACTAGAAAAGTTAAAAAGTAATGAAGGAAATAATAGTACAAGTAGATATTATTATACGGACGTATTACCTTGCTTCGAAATATTGAAAAAAGAATGTAGTAATCTTTTAGAAATAAATCAAAATTCAATGTTAACTAAAAAGGTAGAGTCACAAAGGTTAGCTGATAAAGCTAGTTATTCAACATTGGGAATGTCAATGGCTGTATTACTATTAGGGATGTCTATCATGTGGTATTTGCTAAATAAACTTATTCATCCATTAGAGGATTTAGCAGTAGGAATAAATGAGGTATCAAGGGGGAAATATGAGTATTCTATACCACTTAATAGAGAAAAAGAGGTGAATTATATACTAAATGATTTTAATATAATGGTATCTAAATTAAGAGAGTATGAACAATTAAATATTAATGAGATATTAAGAGAGAAACAAAAAGGTGAAGCAATAATAGAAAGTATAGATTCTCCTCTTATTGTTACTGATGGTAGCAATAAGATTAATATGGTAAATAAATCAGCAGAAAGACTTCTTGATGTTAAAGAAAAAAATATATTTGGTAGACATTTTCTTGAAGGGATAGATAATAGAGATATTTTTAATATAATAAAAAAATCAAGAGAGTCTATTAAAGAATATAAGGGATTTGAAGATATAGAACTTGGAGAGGGGGATTTAAAAAAGTATTTTAGAGTTATATCAAATCCGATATGGTTTAGGAATGAAAAAAATATTGGTACTGTAACAATAATGCAAGATATAACTAAGTTTAAAGAGATAGATAATATGAAATCTGAATTCGTATCCACCGTTTCTCACGAATTTAGAACTCCATTAACATCTATAATTATGGCTGTAGAACTACTTAAAGAAGAAGCCTACGAAGGAGAAGAAGGAAAAAAAGAATTGCTAGATGTCATAAGTGATGATAGCGATAGTCTTAATAATCTTGTGAATGATCTTTTGGATTTATCAAAAATGGAATCTGGGAAGATAGTAATGGATATAAAAGAATTTGATATATCAAAAACAATAATTGAAGTAAAGAAATCATTTAAGATGCAATTAGAAGAAAAAAAGGTAGGATTAAATATAGATATAAATAGAGTTAAGAGGAATGTAAAAGCTGATGAAAGTAAAGTTTCCTGGGTTTTAGCTAATTTATTAGGTAATGCCTTAAGATACGTTGATAGTAATGGTGAAGGATTAATAGAGATATCTGTTAAGGAAGTTAATAATACAATGCTTGTCTCTGTTAAAGATAATGGAGAGGGTATTGAAGAATGTGATCAGAAAAAGATATTTGATAAGTTTGTGCAAATAAAAAGCAATAATAAAAATAATTCTGGAAGTTCAGGATTAGGTTTAGCTATTTGTAAGGAGATTATAAAGGCAAATAGTGGTGATATATGGGTAGATAGTACTATTGGTGTAGGAAGTACTTTTTATTTTACTCTTAAGCTTGGAGGGGTTATTTATGAAAAAGATATTAATAGTTGATGATGAAAGTAATATTAGATTAGGGCTTAATAAATGCCTTGCAAAGGAAGGATACTATATAGAAGAAGCTAGTAACGGTGAAGAGGCATTGCAATTAATTTATAATAGAAAATATGATCTTATTTTAATGGATGTACAAATGCCAGAATTAAATGGATTTGATGTGTTAAAAAGAATAAGAAAGTCTGGAAATTCAACTAGAGTTATAATGATGACTGCATTTGGAACAGTTGAAATGGCAGTAGATTCTATGAAGATTGGAGCAGTAGATTTTTTGAGCAAGCCATTTACTCTTTCTAAAGTTAGAGATGTTGTAAAAGAAGTATTAGATAAGGATATGAATATTTTAAGAGTAGATAAAGATAGCTCAAGATATATAGAAGAAGCTAGATATGCTATCATTAACAAGGATTATGATAAAGCTAAATTTTGTTTAAAAAAGGCGTTAGTGAATAACAGTAGTAGTCCAGAAATACAAAATCTTCTTGGAGTTATTGAAGAAAAAACAGGAGATAGGCAATTAGCACAAAAGTATTATAGAGCAGCGTTATCTTTAGACCCTACATATGAGCCAGCAGATAATAATTTAAAAAGAACAGCAATGTTTAATAGCTTTAGTTCAAAAGTTGATTTAGGATAATAAATAAAAGCTAGCAAACAAGCTGTTTACTAGCTTTATTTATATTAGAAATCAGATTGTCCTGTAGTTCTTGGGAATGGTATAACGTCTCTTATATTGCTCATACCAGTGATGTACATTATTAGTCTTTCAAAACCAAGACCAAAACCAGCATGTTTAGTTTCTCCATATTTTCTAAGTTCTAAATACCACCAGTAATCTTCTTCCTTAAGACCTAATTCAGCCATTCTGCTCTTTAATACATCAAGTCTTTCTTCTCTTTGACTTCCTCCAATGATTTCACCTATTCCAGGAACTAAACAGTCAGTTGCTGCAACAGTTTTTCCATCATCATTTAATCTCATATAGAATGCTTTAATGTCTTTTGGGTAATCAGTAACGAATACTGGCTTCTTAAAGTATTCTTCAGTTAAATATCTTTCATGTTCAGTTTGAAGGTCTATACCCCATTCTACGTCATATTCAAAAGCTTTACCGCAGTTCTTTAATATTTCAACAGCTTCTGTATAAGTAACTTTACCAAAGTCTGAAGAAACTACATGGTTAAGTCTTTCTAATAATCCCTTATCAACAAATTGATTGAAGAATGCCATTTCTTCTGGACATTCATCCATAACATACTTGATTACATACTTTAACATATCTTCTGCAAGTTCCATATCATCTTGTAAATCTGCAAAAGCTATTTCAGGTTCTACCATCCAGAATTCAGCAGCATGTCTTGCTGTGTTTGAATTTTCAGCTCTAAATGTAGGACCAAAAGTATAAACATTTCTAAATGCAAGTGCAAAAGTTTCAGCATTTAATTGTCCTGAAACTGTAAGGTTAGTTTCTTTACCAAAGAAATCTTCCTTAAAGTCTATAGCACCCTCTTCAGTTTCTGGGATGTTGTGTAAGTCAAGAGTAGTTACTCTAAACATTTCACCAGCACCTTCACAGTCACTACCTGTTAATATTGGAGTGTTAGTGTAAACAAAGCCTTGTTCTTGGAAGAACTTATGAATAGCATAAGCCGCAACTGAACGAACTCTGAATACTGCTGAAAAAGCGTTACTTCTTGGTCTTAAGTGAGCTATTGTTCTTAAATACTCAAAAGTATGTCTTTTCTTTTGTAGTGGGTAATCAGAGTCTGATAAGCCTTCAACAATAACTTCCTTTGCATGAATTTCAAATGGTTGCTTAGCTTCAGGAGTTTCAACTAGAGTACCTATAACTGTTATTGATGAACTAATAGGTAACTTAGAGACTTCTTTAAAGTTTTCCAGTTTGTTATCAAAAACTACTTGAATGTTTTTGAAGAATGATCCATCGTTAACTTCTATAAAACCAAAAGCATTTGAAGCTCTTAAAGTTCTAATCCATCCTGAAATTGTAATGTCTTTTGATAAATATTCACTTGTGTTTCTGTAAAGTGATTTTACTAATGTTGATTTGTTCATTTCATACCTCCTGTTAATATTAATAGTTATTTTATCCTAAAAATAAAAAAACTTTCATCCTATTATCAGGACGAAAGTAAAATTCGCGGTACCACCTAATTTGCTATAAATAGCCACCTTAATAGACACTATATAATGTCTTCCAACTGTAACGTGTTGGCTACGTCTAAGTCTACTTGTTATAAAACTTTCGGTTAGAAACTCGGAGATGTTCTTCATCATTAGGCTTCGTATAAGGCTTACACCATCCCTTATTCGCTAAGACTACTTCCTAAGATTACTCTTCTCGTCATAGTTAATAAAATATAATAACTAGATTTTACAATACTTTTCTAACAAATGCAACTTCTCTATCATACATTATTATAGATTATGATTTTGGAGGAATATATGAACCAAGAAAAATTGTTATTAAAGAAGTTTAATAGACTAAATTACTTAAAGGGGGTATTAGTGTCTAGAAGTGAAGAAGACAGAGAGGCTATAATAGAAGAAATAAAAGATATTATAGATGATATTGAGTTAATTATTAATGATTCTAATGAATCTGAAAATAATGAAGAAGTAACTGGATATAGATCAGGTAAAGAATTTACTCTAGAAGAGTTAGAAGGATTTAATGGAAGGAATGGAAATAGTGCATATGTAGCTGTAGATGGAACTATATATGATGTTACTGAAAGTTCTTTTTGGAGGAGTGGTAATCATTTTGGAGTGCAAGCCGGAAAGGATTTAACAGAGCAATTCTATTCATGTCATTCAAATAAGTTAGAATCTATGAGAGGTATAAAGATAGTTGGCATACTTAAGTAATAGCTAGAGTATAAAAAGAGTATTGAAGAAAAAATAAATTCAGTACTCTTTTTTTGTGTGTTTTTTATCATTTATGGTAAAATGTAGGGGGGTGGATGTGGTGCTCTTTAGGACTAATTCTAAGTTGAAAATTGATGATGATAATTATAGGGTTATTGGGGTAACTACATTTTTGAATATGGATACTAAAGAAAAATGGGCAGAATATATATTAGAGAATGTAGATGATAATAAAGTATGTTGGCTAGAAGTAAATGAGGATTATAAAGAATACATATTATTTCAAAATAGAGAGTTTTTTAAGGAAATTGACCCTGATAAATTATTTAGTAATAATTTTATCTTATATAGTTCGGGGACAGCAGAAATAGTGGTTAATACAGGACTTTCTAATAGGGGCAATAGAGATGAAATAAAGTATAGAAGATTTCAAAATGAATTTATAGGAAGAGTTATAGAATATAAGGGATGGAACGATGAAGAAGAATATTCAATAGGACAATTTATAAATGAAAATAGAATAAGTGCATCAACTGATAGTGTAAAAACAGAATTTGATGGGTTAAAAGATGAAGATGGAATGTATGATAATATATATGAATTAAATGTTGTAGAAAACTCTGATGAAGAAAGATTTAGAAAAACTTCATATTCTATCTTTGCTATTTGTCTAGTACTTATTTTGGTATTTTTAGGAGTTAAGTTTATTGGAGTAATGAGTGGAGAAACCCTTGATAATGTAGTTAGGTTTGATGAAAGTTTTACATACAAAACATCCTTAAGTGATGGTGAAAATTTAGCTAATGTATATAGGTCATCACAAACACTAGAAAAAACAAAAAATAGCATATTAAATAAGGCCAGTGTAAATTACAAAAACAAAGACATAGAAACTGGAACTATAGTACTTATGAATGATAAAGAAATTTGTATTATTTATACTAGTTCTTTAGGAGAGGTATTGATACAAGTAAGTAGTAGAAAATATGATGTTAATGCAGGAATATATGATGCTACTGAAGAGGTAAAAAACATATATATAAAAAGTTTTGATTTATATGATTCAAATAAATTGAGTTTTTTGGGGGGGAAAAAATGAACTTTGATATTAATTCTAAGATAAAGATAGAGGGAATCTTATATTCAGTATTAGGAAAAATATCATTTATAAATTATGCTGATAATTATAAATGGACAGAGTATAAAGTAATATGTGTTAATACAAAAGACATAAAGTGGTTAAGCATTGACGAAACTTATGATGAATATGCACTATATACTCAAAAAGGTAGCTCTAGGGGATTTAGTGATGATGAAATACTGAAAAAAGGATATAAAGAGGCTGATTATGGCACGGCTGAGGTAACTTATGTGGAAGGAGTGGGGGACACACAGGTTGGAGATAGGGTAAATTATAGGGAGTTTGAAGATATAACAGAAGAGAAAATTATTTCTATTGAAGATTGGGATGGAGATAAGGAGTATTCAACAGGATATTATTTAGATAAAGATGAGATTACTAGAGAATACACAACAACATATGATGGGGATGGTTATACTAATAGTACAGATTTTTCACATAAATTAAGAAATAATAAGTCGTCAATTTTTTTGGTTGGAGCTGTAGTTTTCTTTATACTTATATCTTTAGGGGGTCTTATTATATCAATGAGAGGAAGTGATTCGAAAAAAATATCAGAATATTTAAAGACAAGTATTAACTATGAATATAGCACTTCTATAACATCAGAAGTTGAAAATGATGAGAGAGCTGATGTTTATAAGACAAGCTTGACTGTAGAGAATGCATCAAAAGATATAATAGATGGAATAGAAGGCGATGTAGAGGATGTTCAGGAGAATCCAGATGACGGTACTGTGGCAATACTAACTAAAGATGAATATTGCTTAGTATACTTTAGTGAATCTAATGAAACATTAGTTCAAGTAAGCTCAAGGTTATATTCTTATACAAGCAGTAATGCTCCATATAGAGCAAGACATAGTTCTGCAGCTTATTATAGAAGGTATTATTATTCCAGAGGATATAATACAGATAGTACAAGATATAGTAAAAAGACAACAAGTTATGAAAACTATGATGATGGAACAATTAATTCAAATACTAATGATAAATATAAAAATTATTCAGAGAGTGTAAGGCAAAGTAGCACAAGTTCTAGACCTACGTCAGGTGGGGGAACAAGTTCAGGAAAGTAAAAAGGGGGATATATAATGCAAGATATTTTAATAACAATTTTTTATTCATGTATAGGTATAGTCTTAATGACATTAGGAACTTTTTTGGTAGATTTAGTAATACCATGTGATTTTCCTGTAGAGATAAAGAAAAGAAACTTAGCAGTAGGATATATTATGGCAGGATCATCTATTGCAGTTGGAATAATATTAAGGGCAGCGGTAATGTCTCCAAGTATATCTAATACGACACAAACATTACTAGAGGGGATAGGAAGTACAGTGTTATATTTCTTTATAGGAATGATATTTTGTATTATTGGGTATTTGTTTATGAAGGTGTTTAATAAAAAGTATGATTTAAATAAGGAGATAGGTGAGGGTAATCCTGCTGCAGGAATAATGGTCATGGGAATGTTTATAGGATTAGCATTATTAATTAGTGGAGTAATATATTAAGTGTGATAAAATCACACTTTTTATTTGTTGGTGATTTAAATGGAAGAAGATAAGAAGTTTAATTATAAGATACTGATGATGACAACATTGATAATATCAGGTTGTTCTATAATATATGAAGTTTTAATTAGTTCAGTAAGTTCATATTTAGTTGGAGATAGCATTAAGCAATTTTCAATAACTATTGGATTATATATGTGTGCAATGGGAGTCGGCTCATATTTATCTAAGTTCATTAGAAAGCACTTGTTTGATTGGTTTGTACTTGTGGAGTTAGGCGTTGGGATATTTGGAGGAATAAGTTCATTGATACTATTTTTATCTAATGTATATATAGAATCTTATGAACTTGTTATGTATATACAAATTATATTAATAGGAACTCTTGTAGGCTTAGAAATACCTTTACTAACTAGAATAATTGAGGATAATGCAAAGAATTTAAGGGTAACATTATCAAGCATATTTAGTTTTGATTATATTGGGGGATTAATAGGGTCTATAGCTTTTCCATTAATTCTTTTACCTAAGTTTGGATATTTTGCTACAGCATTTTTAACAGGAACATTAAATATAATAATTTCAATTATTATAATTCTTAAGTACAAAAATTATATAAAGAATATTAATTTATTCAAGATAAGTGCTGTATTAGCTTTATTATTAATGCTTTTAGGTACAATCTTTTCTGAGAATATAGCGAATAATATAGAAAGTAAGCTATACAGGGATAAAATAATAATAAAAGAGCAAACACCATATCAAAATATAGTAGTTACTAAGCATAAGGACGACTTAAGGTTATTTATTAATGGAAATATTCAATTTTCAAGTTCTGATGAATATAGGTATCATGAAAGTTTAGTTCATGTTCCTATGTCAGTGTCAAAAAGTAAGAGTAAAATATTGATTCTTGGTGGTGGCGATGGACTTGCTGTTAGGGAAGTACTTAAATATAAAGAGGTTGAGGATATAACACTAGTTGATTTAGATGAAGAGATGGTTGAGCTATGTAGAACTAATAAGAATATAGTAGATATAAATAAGGGGGCTTTAACTAGTAGGAAATTGAATATTGTATACAATGATGCATTTAAATATCTTCAAGACAGTAATGAGTTATTTGATGTAATATTAATAGATCTACCAGATCCTAATGATGAAAATTTAAATAAGCTTTATACTAATATTTTTTATAGACTTGTTGGAAGCCATCTAAATGAAGGTGGGATAATATCTGTACAGTCAACTAGTCCGTATTATGCTAAAAAAGCTTTTTGGTGTGTTAATAAAACCTTAGAGGAAGAGGAGTTTTATGTTTTACCATATCATGTTCAAGTACCATCATTTGGTGACTGGGGATTTCAGTTAGCATCAAAAAATCCTATAGATATAGATAATATACATGTTGATGTAGAAACTAAATTTTTAAACAATGAAACTGTTGATAAACTTTTTTCTTTTAGTGAGGATGAGAAAGTTGATAAAGACAATCTGTTAAGCAATACGCTTTCAAGACCTCAATTGATAGAGTATTACTTAGAAGCAGTTAATAATTGGAGATAAAAAGTAAGCTATTGCAATTTTGCAATAGCTTACTTTTTTAGTGATAGATAGTAGAAAATATTCACTACACTTTTACTCAACGCCCTCTTCAAAACTTCTTACTAAGGCGGAAGGGAAGTCTAACATTTGCATATCTTTTACTATTCTTTTATATTCATAAGAAACATGTCTTATTTTCCCGTTTATATTACCATCTTTATCGATGTCTAAAATACAATATGTTGAGTCAGGTGATCCTATTTTCGGTTTCCCTACACTACCGTCATTAACAAATAATTTGTTGTTATATTCTTTTATTGATGGGATATGTGTATGTGCACAAACTAAAACATCTTCATCTAAAGAGTTCATAATATTAATTGTGTTATCTGAATCCTCTAAAAGATATTCATTTATAGAATTGTTACTTCCGTGAACAAACCTTATTCTCTTACCATTAAACTCTAGAGTAATATTTGTAGGAAGATTATCTAGATAATATCTATTTTCTGCTCTTAATTCTTCAACAGTCCAAGGAAGAGAGAAAGAGTTAATTGCTGTATCTCTAATATAAGTGTATGCTCCATCTACTACAGAAGCGTCATAATTACCTTTTATACATAGTATGTTTTTTCTTCTAATCATAGAAACAACTTCATTTGGATGAGGTCCATATCCAACTAAATCTCCAAGGCATATAATAGTGTCTACCTTTTGATCATCTAAGTCCTCCAAAACTCTCATAAGTGCATAAATGTTTCCGTGTATATCTGATATAATTCCTATCTTCATTTAAATTCCTCCAATACACTTTATATATAAGTAATTATAGCATAAAGAAATAGATATTATAATTAATGTGATGTAATATAAGAATAAAGTAATTAATATTTTAGGAGTGAAACAAATGAAAGAGAATAGAGTAAATAAAGTGCTAGAAAAAATGAAAAATGAGGGATTAAAACAAATTTTAGTTTCAGCACCTCCAGCAATATTTTATTTGACAGGGAAATGGTTTCATCCGGGGGAGAGAATGGTTACTCTTTTACTAAAGGCAAGTGGAGAACATAAGCTTATAGTTAATAAGTTATTCCCTGTAGAAGAGGATTTAGGTATAGATTTAGTTTGGTATGAGGATACAGATAAGCCAGTAGAAATATTAGCGTCATTCTTAGATGAAAGTGAAAAGATTGGGGTAGATAAGAATTGGCCAGCTCATTTCCTAATTTCTTTAATGGATATGAATGCTGCAAGTGGATATGTAAATGCCTCTCCAATTATAGATAGATTAAGAATGATTAAAGATGAAGAAGAAAAAGAGTTAATGTTCATATCCTCTGAAAAAAATGATAGAGTAATTGAAAAGTTAATAAGTGAATTAGAAGAAGGAAAAACTGAAAAGTATTATGCAGAACGTGTAAAAGAACTTTATGAAGAAGAAGGTGTATTTGAATTTTCTTTTTCACCTATAGTTGCATTCAGTCCTAATGGAGCAGATCCTCATCATGGAACAGATAATACTGTATTGAAAAAAGGTCAAAGTATAGTAATCGATATTGGAGGAATATATAAATCTTATTGCTCAGATATGACTAGGACAGTATTCTTTGGATGTGAACCAAGTGAAGAAGATAGAGAAGTTTATGAAGTGGTTAAAAACGCTAATTTAAATGCAATATCTATGGTTAAGGAAGGAGTGAAATTCTCTGATATAGATAAAGCTGCGAGAGATTATATAGAATCAAAGGGGTATGGAAAGTATTTTACTCATAGAACTGGTCATAGTATAGGAATTGAGGATCATGATTTTGGTGATGTTAGCTCAGTCAACCATGAAGAAGTAAAAGAGGGAATGATTTTTTCTATAGAACCAGGAATATATATCCCAGGAAGAATAGGAGTAAGAATAGAAGACTTAGTTATGGTTACTAAGGATGGCTGTAAGGTTTTAAATTCTGTAACAAAAGATTTATTAGTAATAGAAAAATAAGTTTAAAAGAACTGTATTTACACAGTTCTTTTATTTTATGGAAAAAAATGCTTGACGACAAAAAATAGAAGTGTTATAGTTAATTACATAAGCAACTAACCAATGAAGTAGGGGGTGAAAATATGTTTGAGTTTAATGATGAATCGCCAATTTATATACAAATAGCTAACACAATAGAAGATGGAATTCTAAATGGGATATATGAAGAAGAGGCACAAGTGCCTTCCACAACAGAAATATCTGTGACATATAAAATAAATCCAGCAACTGTAGGAAAGGGATACAACCTGTTAGTTGGAGAAAATATTATTTATAAAAAGAGAGGTGTAGGTATGTTTGTTTGTAGTGGAGCAAAAGAAAAGTTAAAGGAAAAGAGAAGAGCAGCGTTTTTTGATAATTATGTATCTAAGTTAATAGAAGAAGGGAAAAGGTTGGGCATAACAAGTGATGAGGTGATAGAAATGATAAAAAGGGGGCTAAGAAATGAGTAAGATAAAAATATCTGGATTAGTAAAGATATATGGATCAAATAAGGTTTTAGATAATATATCTTTAGAATTTGAGGCAGGAAAGATTTATGGGCTTTTAGGGAGAAATGGGGCTGGTAAAACAACTCTTTTAAATTGCATAACAAATAGAGTTTTTTTTAATTCCGGGGAAATAATTGTAGATGGAGAAAGTACTATAGAAAATGATGTGGCACTTTCTAAGATATATTTTATGACAGAAAGAGATTTATTACCAACTGAATATAAGATTAAAGATATATTTAAGTGGACAAAAGATTTTTACAAAGACTTTGATGTGGATTATGCAAAAAAGCTAAGTGAATTATTTGAACTAAATATAGATAAAAAGCTAGGAAGCTTATCTACAGGATATAATTCGATATGTAAGATTATTATAACTTTAGCATCTAATGCAGAAGTGCTTATATTTGATGAGCCAGTTTTAGGTTTGGATGCAAATCACAGAGAATTATTTTATTCAGAGTTATTAAAGGTTTATGAAAAAAATGAAAGTACTATAATCCTTTCAACCCATATTATTGAAGAAATATCTGATCTTATAGAGTATGTAGCTATTATTAAGGATGGAAAGGTATTAAAGTGTAATTCGGTAGAATCATTAACCTCTGAATGTTATGCGGTATCAGGAAAGAGCGATAAGGTTGATGAGTATGTAAAATATAAAAAGATATTATCAGAAGAGGTTCTTGGAGAATTTAAGAAAGTTACTATAGATGGCAAGAGAAGTAATGAAGATAGTATGAAAGTTAATGAGTTAGATCTAGAAATATCAAAAGTTGAGCTTCAAAAGCTATTTGTAAATTTAACAAGTAAGGGGGAAGTGTAGATGGATAAAGCAAAAAAAGTATGTAAGTATCAAATAGAAACATTTATTAAACCAACTATAATATATTATTTAATATTTATAGCAGTAGTAGTTGTATTTACTATAGTAGCTAAATATAATGAAGGAAATTTTGTGTCATCAGGTTTAGAATTAAGTACGTGGATTTTTATTTTTGTAATAGCTTTAAATTCATTTAAGGGTCCATTTTATTTTTCACAAGCTAATAATGTTTCTAGAAAAAGCTTTTATTTTGGAACACTTTTTTACTCACTTGTAGTTTCATTGGTGATTCCTTTGATAGATATTATAATCAACAGAATTTATAATTTATTTGTAGAGTGTCCAATGAACTATGATATGATTTATGGAAGGGTCAGGGATATCACTTTTGTAGAAGATATTTCGTTTAAGGTTGATAATAGTGTTACATCTCTTTTAGGAAATTATTTGTTTTTAGTTGGAGTATTATTAGTTATATTTTCTATAGGGTTATTAATTACTACAGTATTGTTTAGATTAAACAAGGTCGGTAAATGTATTGCTGGAGGAATAATAGCAACCTTTGTAATGACATCAAGTTTTATTCCCAAAAATTTTTGGATTAATATAGGAAGCTTACTTTCAAAGATATTTGGATATGAAAGTAGAAATGTTTATCTTGGAGTAACGACTCTTATTGCAATATCTGCAGTCTGCTTTATGATTAATTATATTTTACAAAGAAAAGCTGAAGCAACTAAATAAAATACAATAACGTACAAATATATAAATATAACAATATATAAATATAACAATAAAAAAATATATAAATATATAGGTAAAATCAGAGTTGATGAAGTTGAAATAAATAGAAAAGCGAGTATTAGTAAAATAATACTCGCTTTTCTATTAGAATAATATTCCTGCTATTGTAGCTGTTAAACAAGTTGCTAATGCACCACCAAGTAATGCTTTAAAACCTAATTTAGCAATTGTTCCTTTTTTGTTTGGTGCCATAGCTCCTATACCACCAATTTGGATTGCAACTGAACTAATGTTAGCAAATCCACAAAGTGCATAAGTCATAATTAAAATTGTTTTTTCTTGTAATACTCCGCTTGCTGATAGAGCTGAAAGATCAGAGTAAGCAACGAATTCATTAATCATAACCTTTTGACCTAATAAGCTACCAGCTGCTGATAAATCTCCAGTTGGTACTCCCATTACAAATGCTAGTGGGGAGAAAAGTTTACCTAAAATCCAGTTTAAGCTTAATTCAGGGAAACCAAATAATCCACCAACTAAACCAATTAAGTAATTAAATAGAGCAATAAGTGCAACGAAAGCTAATAGCATTGCAGCAACATTAAGAGCTAACATTAAACCATCACTAGCACCATTTGCAGCAGCTTCAACTACATTTGAAGCTGTCTTTTCAACTTCAATATTAGTTATATCCTTTGTTTCAGGTTCTTCAGTTTCTGGAACTAGCATTTTTGCTAAAACAAGTCCAGCTGGTGCAGCCATTATACTAGCAGCTAGAAGGTGACCTGCATTAATTCCCATAGCTACATATCCAGCCATAACACCACCAGCAACAGTTGCCATACCACCAACCATAATAGCTGTTATTTCTGATTTAGTCATACCGTTTATATAAGGTCTTACCAATAAAGGTGCTTCTGTTTGCCCCAAGAATATATTACCAACAGCACTAAGTGTTTCTGCTCCTGATGTACCAAGTAATTTACATATTCCCTTAGCTATAAACTTAACTATAGCTTGCATTATTCCTAAGTAATAAAGAATTCCCATTAAAGCTGAAAAGAATATAATTGTAGGCAATACATTTAAAGCAAATATTGAACCAAAAGTAGCTTGATCTGTAAGGTTACCAAATAAGAATGTAGTACCTTCAGCAGTAAAATCAAGAATTCTTGTTATAAATCCACTAGCAGCTTCAAATGCTTTTCTACCAAATGGAACTTTTAATATAATTAAAGCAAATATTATTTGTAGTCCTAGTCCCGTAGCTACAAGCCTCCAATTAATCTTTTTCTTATTTTCTGAAAATAAATAAGCTATTCCTAAAATAACGATAACGCCTAAAATTCCAATAAATCTGTCCAATTTAATTTCTCCTTTGTTATTCTAAAATTTTATCTTTTGTTTTTATTTTTATAATCTTTCAATTAAAGATGTCATAAGATTAATAAAATTATTTTTTGCCATATTTGAAGTTTCTATAACTTCTTCATGGTTTAAAGGTTGGTCTAAAATTCCTGCAGCCATATTTGTTAAACAAGATATTCCTATAACATTCATACCAGAATGTTTAGCAACTATAACTTCTGGAACTGTAGACATACCAACAGCGTCGGCCCCCATAACTCTAACCATTCTTATTTCTGCAGGAGTTTCATATGTAGGACCACTCATCATTGCATATACTCCTTCTTTAATATCAAGACCTTGAGATGAGGCAACGTCTTTTACTAAAGATACTAGATTTTTATTGTAAGCTTCTGACATATCAGGGAACCTAACTCCAAATGAATCAAGATTTCTACCTATTAGTGGATTTGAACCAGAAAGATTTATATGATCAGTTATTATCATAAGGTCTCCTGGATTAAATGATGTATTTACGGCACCTGCTGCATTAGTAACAACTAATGTTTTTACGCCAAGAAGCTTCATAACTCTTACTGGAAAAGTGACGTCAGTCATGCTATATCCTTCATAAAAGTGGAATCTTCCTTGCATGGCAACAACTATTTTTCCTTTAAGTTTACCAATAACTAGACGTCCTGCATGACCTTCAACAGTTGAAACAGGGAAGTTTGGTAAGCTACTATAATCATAGTATTCAGCGTCTTCAATACTATCTGCCAATGAACCTAGTCCAGAGCCAAGTATTAGCCCTATTTCAGGGGTATATTTGCTCTTTTTTTGGATAAATTCTACGGCGGTTTTGATATTGTTTAATAAATCCATAAAAATCACTCCTACTTATATTTTGTTATAAATTATTAATTTTATAAGTCTAATTTTAAATAACTACTATAGCTTATAAAAAAGATGAAGATTTTTCAATGATAAATAAAGAATTTTTATATAAATTATGAGAGGAAAGTTTAGGGTATAACAAAAGACATTATCTAAAATAATGGTATTTTAGATAATGTCTTAACTTTTTCACTCTATTTTCCTAGTATTTTATCTCCAACAATAACTACATCTCCGGCACCTACTGTTAAGATAATATCTCCACTTTTTGCTTTTGATTTTAAGATATTAGCAGCTTCTTCATGAGAATGAGCATTAGTACATTTAATTCCTCTAGCTCTTATTGCATCACCTAGTTCATCTGATGAGACTAGACCTGTATCTGCTTCTCTTGCAGCATATATGTCCATTAGAATAAGTTCGTCACAATTATCGAAAGCTGTTGTAAATTCATCAAATAAAGTTTTTGTTCTAGTATATGTGTGTGGTTGGAATACACAATAAACTTTATTATGATCAACTTTTTGGGCTGTATTTAATGTGGCTTTTATTTCAACTGGATGATGTGCATAGTCATCTATAATTGTTATGCCATTAATTTCACCCTTATATTCGAATCTTTTATGAGCGCCCTTGCACTTCTTTAGACCAGATATTATCTTATCAGTTGGAATGTTAAATATTAAACCTGTAGATATAGCTGAAAGGGCATTTAATACATTGTGTTTTCCTGGATTTGATAAGGAAACTTCAAATAACTCCTTATCTTTTTCAGAAACAGTAAATGTTGCACAACCTTTATTATCATAAGAAATGTTTTTAGCAACGATATCTTCATTATCAAAGCCATAGCTTATAGTATTACAGTCTGCTTTATCTAATATAGCTTTTACTCTTTCGTCTCCCCCGTAACCTATTAAGTATCCATCTTTAGGTATCAGATGAGAGAATTTTTCAAATGTTTCTGCTATATGATTTATATCTTTGTAGTAATCTAAGTGGTCTGCATCTATGTTAAGAATTATTCCTACGTACGGGAAGAATCTTAAAAATGAAGCCTTATATTCACATGCTTCAGTAATAAAATACTCACTTTGCCCAATTCTATAATTACCATTAATTACATCTAGTTCTCCACCTACTAGTATTGTAGGGTCTAAATCTCCTTCAAGGGTTATATGTGAAATCATAGAGGTACATGTAGTTTTTCCATGAGTACCAGCAACTGCTACATTATATTTATGACCTTTCATTATTAATCCTAAAAATTCTGCCCTATCCATTAATATTAAGTTTTGCTTCTTAGCCTCTATAATTTCAGGGTTACTGTCAGGAATTGCTGCTGTATATACTACTAAGTCAACATCAACTAAGTTTTTACTATCATGACCTATGTATATTTGTGCTCCCTTTTTTCTAAGTTTATCAAGAATTGCAGACTCCTTAGAATCAGAACCTGAAACCTTATATCCGTTATTTAATAAAACAGCGGCTAATCCGCTCATACTAATTCCACCAATTCCAATGAAGTGGATTTTCATATGTTTATCTTTTATAAAATCAAATGACAAGTTATCATCCCCTTTTTCTTAGTACATTTATAATTATATACAAATTTTATAAAATGAACACACATTAGGGTAAAAAAATACCATTCTACAAAATTAGTGTTTAAAAGCTATTGATATTGGTAAAGATATGGAATAGAATATGAATATTAGGAGTTGTTTATAATTGGATAATTCGTGTAATTATGAAAAATGTAGGTGATATAAATGGAAAAGTTAAGCAGAAATAGTAGGGTTGTAGCTATTACAAAGTTATTATTAGAAAACCCTAATAAGATCTTAGGATTAAATCAATTTTCGGATTTATTAAATGCAGCAAAATCAACAATAAGTGAAGATATAGTTATAATAAGAGAGTTGTTAGAAAAACTTGAAATGGGAAAAGTTGAAACAATTTCTGGAGCTGCTGGTGGAATAAAATTTATTCCTATTATAGGGTATGAAAAAGGAAACAAATTTGCTTTAGAATTGTGTGATTTACTTAAAGATGACGGAAGAGTTATTGCGGGTAACTTTATATATGTTACTGATGTTATGTACAATCCTCAAATTATAGGTAAAGCAGGGGTAATATTATCATCATGTTTCAAAAACATGGATATAGATTACGTAATAACAGTGGAAACAAAGGGGATACCTCTTGCATATGAAGTTGCTAGAAATTTAGGAGTTCAACTTGTTATAGCAAGAAGGGATACTCAGGTTACTGAAGGGCCTACGGTAACTATAAACTATGTATCTGGAACAAGTGGAAGACTACAACAAATGTCCCTATCTAAGAGATCTATGAAGCCATCAAGTAAGTGTATTTTCATTGATGACTTTATGAAAGGTGGAGGCACTGCTCAAGGAATTAAGGACTTATTAAAAGAATTTGACAGTGAATTAGTTGGAATAGGAGTTCTTATAGACAATAAGCAAGTAGAGAAAAAATTAGTTGATGATTATGTTTCTATTGTAGAATTAAATTCAGTAGATAAATCTTCAATAATAGAAGTGCAACCATCAGAAATGTTTTCTTAATAGTTCAATGTTTTAGTGGAAATATGATGCAAAACTAAATTTTCTAAATTTATTTTGAATAAAAAGAGGAATTTGGGAGGAAATGGAGAATTATATTACCATTAAGGCAACTGGAGGTGTAGTGCAGTGCAAATCACAGATGTTAGAATCAGAAAGATTACTACTGACGGGAAAATGAAAGCTATAGTTTCCGTTACTTTTGATAATGAATTCGTTGTACACGATATTAAAATTATTGAAGGTCAAAATGGATTATTTATTGCTATGCCAAGTAGGAAGACACCAGATGGGGAGTTTAAGGATATAGCGCATCCTATAAACACAGACACTAGAGAGAAGATTCAAGGTTCTATATTAGATGCTTATGAAAAAGCGCTTAATGAAGAAACAACTGAAGAATCAATGAGTGAATAATTTATTTACTAAAATAAAAGGAAGTAGTACTTCCTTTTATTTTTTTTACTGTTTAAGAAAGTATAAAATTATGCAAAAAATTGTGAAAGGTTGAAATGATATAGTTATTCAAATATAATAAAGTAAGTATATAGAGTTTACTTAGTTATTTTTATAATAAAGAAAGTTTTGAGGTGGTATTGTGTATAAATGTGCTCTTATTCTAGCAGCTGGTCAAGGAAAGAGAATTAAATCAGATATTCCAAAGGTATTACACAAAGTTTGTGGAAAAGAAATGGTGAATCATGTTATAGACAACATGAGAAAAGCTTGCATACAAGATGTTAATGTAATTGTAGGAAAAGGTGCAGAGCTAGTAAAAGAAGGCACAAAAAGTAGAGATGTATCTTACTCATTACAAGAAGAGCAATTAGGAACTGGTCATGCTGTAAAGTGTGCTAAGAGTTTCTTAGAAGGAAAAGATGGTGTGGTTGCAATATTTGCAGGAGATGCACCATTAACTAAGGTAGAAACTATAGAAAGATTAATGAATGAACATATAGAGAAAAACAATGCTGCAACTTTATTATCTGCTTTTGTAGATGATCCTACTGGATATGGTAGAGTTATAAGAAATGGAGATGAAGTTGTAAAGATTGTAGAACATAAAGACTGTAACGAAGAAGAACTAAAGGTTAATGAAATGAATGCAGCAATGTACTGCTTTGATATAAAAGAACTTTTATCTTCATTAGATAAGCTTTCTAACAATAATTCACAGGGTGAATATTATTTGACTGATGTTATTGGAATACTAAAAGAAGCTGGTAAGAGAGTGGGGGCTGTAGTAGCTGATTATGAAGATACTATAGGGGTAAACTCGAGAGCTCAATTAGCAGAAGCTGAAGAAATATTAAGAAGCAGAATAAATAATATGCATTTAGAAAATGGTGTAACATTTATAGACCCGAAGACTACTTATATAGGAGCAGATGTTGAAATAGGAAAGGATACTATTATATATCCTAATAATATAATTGAAGGAAAAACAGTTATAAAAGAAAACTGTACTATTCTACAAAATTGTAGAATAAAAGATAGTATTATAGAAAGTGGTGTGGAAGTCCAAGCATCCGTAGTATTAGAAAGCAAAATTGGAGAAAATACTACAGTTGGGCCATTTGCATATATTAGACCAGAAACTAGTATTGGCAATAATGCTAGAATAGGTGATTTTGTAGAAATAAAGAAATCAACTATTGGCAATGGAACTAAGGTATCTCACTTAACATACATAGGTGATGCAGAAGTGGGAAGTGGATGCAACTTTGGCTGTGGAACTGTTGTTGTAAATTATGATGGGAAAGAAAAGCACAAAACTGTTATAGGTGATAATAGCTTTATAGGTTGCAACACTAATTTAGTATCGCCAGTAAAGGTTGGAGATAATACTTATATAGCTGCAGGCTCAACTATAACTTCTGAAGTAAAAGAAGGAGATCTTGCCATAGCTAGAGCTAAGCAAAGAAATATTGAAGGTTGGGTTAAAAAGAAGGGTTTAATAAAATAATATAGATTATACCAAAAACTAAAGAGTACTAATTTTAAGGAGGTCCTCAAATATATGCTAACTCATGGCAAAAATATAAAAGTTTTTACTGGAAATTCACATCCTGAATTGGCAAATGAAATTGCTAAGATACTTGGTGTACCAATGGGTGCTTCAAAAGTATCAACATTTAGTGATGGAGAAATATCTGTTGATATTAATGAAACTGTAAGAGGTGCTGATGTATTCATAGTACAATCTACTTGTTCACCAGTTAATAATAACTTAATGGAATTGTTAATAATGATAGATGCATTTAAGAGAGCATCAGCAGGTAGAATAAATGCTGTTATTCCTTATTATGGATATGCTAGACAAGATAGAAAGGCTAAATCAAGAGATCCTATAACTGCGAAGCTAGTTGCAGATCTTTTAACAGCTGCAGGAGCAGATAGGGTTTTAACTATGGATTTACATGCTTCACAAATACAAGGATATTTTAATATTCCTGTAGATCATTTAATGGGAGCACCAATATTAGCTAAACACTTTGTTAAAAAAGGATTAGCTGATCAAGATGATGTTGTAGTAGTTTCACCTGATTTAGGAAGTGTGACTAGAGCAAGAAAGTTTGCTGATAGATTACATGCACCAATAGCTATAATAGATAAGAGAAGACCAAAGGCTAATGTTTCAGAAATAATGAATATCATTGGAGAAGTTGAAGGTAAGAAGTGTATTCTTATTGATGATATGATAGATACTGCTGGAACAATAGCAAATGCTGCAAATGCACTTAAGGATTTAGGAGCAACTGCTGTTTATGCATGTTGTACACATGGAGTTCTTTCAGGGCCTGCTTTTGAAAGAATCAATAATTCTGCAATAGAGGAATTAGTAATGTTAAATACGATTACTTTACCAGAAAATGTAGAAACAGATAAGATAACGTCTCTTTCAGTAGCACCTATTTTTGCAGAAGCTATTAAGAGAATATATGATGATGAACCAATAAGTAAGTTATTCGAAGAATAAATACATAATTAAGAAGTGTTCTAATTGATATTTTGTGTCAATTAGAACACTTTTTTCCTTTAGAAGTTTATAGTGTAGTCGGATATGTTTCAGGTGAATAATTTGTAACATTTGTATCTAAAGTATATATATTTATTGGAAATAGTGATAAATTTATAGTTAGAGTTAATAAGAAGGAGAGGATTATTCATGGATGGTAAGTTAGGCAAGGTATTAGTAGTAGATGATGATGACAATATTTGTGAAGTGCTTAATATGTACTTAAAAAGTTCTGGATATGACACAAGAGTAGTTTATGATGGGAAAAGAGCCCAAGAAGAATTTATAAATTACAAGCCAGATTTAGTATTACTAGATGTTATGATACCTAGTGTTGATGGTATTGATGTATTAAAGTGGATAAGAAGAGAAGGAAGTACTCCTGTAATAATGCTAACAGCAAAGGGAGATACATTTGATAAAGTCTTAGCGTTAGAGCTTGGTGCTGATGATTATGTAGTAAAGCCTTTTGAGCCTAAGGAATTAATGGCTAGAGTTAAAGCTGTAATGAGAAGATATTCTATTGATAGTACAAACAAAGAAGTGTTACATTTTAGTGAATTAATAGTAGATGCAAATTCATATAAAGTTGAATACAAGGGCATAGAGGTTAAGATGCCTCCTAAAGAATTCGAATTACTGTATTATCTAGCATCTAATAAAAATAAAGTATTCACTAGAGAGCAACTTTTATGTGAAGTATGGGGGTATGATTACCCAGGAGATTCTAGAACAGTAGATGTTCACGTTAAGAGACTTAGAGAAAAACTTAGCGGAGGAGAAGATTGGCAAATAGAAACTGTATGGGGAGTAGGTTATAAGTTTGAGGTGAAGTAGATGAAGAGAAAGGGATTAGTATACAAGCTGATAATAACATTCTCTGCTATTCTAGCTTTAATACTAATAACACTTGCATTGGTACTTTCCTTATGGTTTAAGAATTACTTTTTTAGGCAAAAGATACAGGAGTTAGATAGGCAAAGTAAAGTTATATCTGATTCTGTTCTTTCCTATCTTAATGGGAAAGAGAATTCAAAGGAAAATGAACTAAAGGATTGTATAAGTTTTGTTGGAAATTCTATGGATGTTGATATATTGATAGCTGATAATATTGGGTATGTATATGAAGTATCTAGTGATAAGTTCATAGAAAACAAGTATACGAATATAGGCATATCAGAAAAAAATATGGATAAATTAAAAAGTGGTCTTGCCATTGAACGCGGTGGCAGGGAGATTATGAAAACATCATCACATACTTATTTAAAACCTATATTTCAGGATAACTATTTTCGTGGAATTATAGTAATGATAACGCCGGAACAGAGTATAAGAAGTGGATTAAATCGTGTATATGAAATTGTTTGGTTGTCTGCTATAGTTGCTGTAATAGTAGCTGCAATAATAATATATTATTTTGCCAGAAAAATGATAATAAATCCGCTTAATGAAATAAATATAGCTGCTAGAAGATTAGCCAAGGGAGATGTAGGGAAAAGGGTAAAGATAACTTCAAATGACGAAATAGGAGAACTTGCAAATTCCTTCAATGTTATGGCAGAATCTATTGAGGAATCAGACAAGAACAGAAGAGATTTTATATCTAATGTTTCTCATGAATTAAGGTCGCCAATAACCTCAATAAAGGGGTTTGTAGCGGGAATATTAGACGGAGTTATACCTAAAGATAAGGAAAATTACTATCTAAATATTGTTTATGATGAAATAAAGAGGTTGTCTAGATTAGTTAGCGATTTATTAGATATATCTGCCATGGAAGAAGGAAAGTTCAAACTTAATATGGTTGAATTTGATATTAACATATTGATAAAGCAGTGTATTGCAAATTTTGATGGGAAAATAAGAAATAAAGGGGTTAATGTTGAGGTTACATTTGGGAGAGAACATGAATTTGTATATGCAGATAGAGATAGGCTAATACAAGTATTAACTAATATAATTGATAATGCTATAAAGTATAGTAATGATGATGGATGCATAAAAATTACAACTAATGATAAGGGAAGCAAGGTATATGTAAGTGTATTTAACAATGGACCTTTATTAAAATCTGAAGAACTAGCAAGGATATGGGATAGATTTTATAAGTCTGATAAAGCGAGAATTAATAAAGAGAGTACAGGTTTAGGGCTTCCTATAGTAAGGTTAATACTAGCACAGCATGGAGAAGATATTTGGGTTAACAATGAAAAAGATGGAGTAAGATTTACATTTACTATATCTAAGATATAGTTTTTGGAGGGGTTTTATGAGTGACGAAGAAAATGGGAATAGGAATCAAGAAAATGAGCCACAAATACATTTTAGAAAAAGAGTAAGATACTTTAGAATTAAAAATATAGTTATAACTGTATGCTTTATACTTATTGCGATGATAAGTGGAGCCATATCTGCAAAAGTTATAATTCAAAAAACTTTTTCAAAAGAAAATGTTTTAAATAATATAAAGCAAAATTATGAGATGAATAAGGATTACTTGCAAAAAAGATTTTCTGAAGCAATAGAGAAAGTATCATATTCTCTAGTTAGTATTTCAAATGAGGCGAATAAACTTTCAAATAATACATATGCAGAAGAAAATGTAACAGGAATAGCCATAAGAAAAGAAGGATACATAATTACTAGTTATGCAAGAGTTAAAAAATTTAAGGATATTTATGTAAATGTGACATCACCAGGTATTAAGCCAGCAAAAGGTGATTTAGTAGCCTATGATGAGACTGCAGATATAGCATTGATAAAAATAGATTACGATAATTTAGTACCAATAGAAATAGAGGAATACAACAACTATAAAGAAGGGGAATTTATTGTATCAATAGGAAATGCTATGTCAGATAGTTATGTAGGTATATCTTTACCTGGCGTAATAACATCAATGAATGATGACGTAAAGGATAATAACGGAAATGTATATTCAATAGTACAAACTAATACAGTTCTTAATAAATTTAATGACGGTGGAGTAATATGTAATATGGATGGTAAGTTAATTGCCATGAATAGTAAGTTTATAGACGATAAGTTTGGTGATGATGCTTTAAGTTTCTCCATAAGTGGAAATGAAATTAGCCATATAGTAGAAAGATTAATAGGTAATACCGATATACTAGGAATAAATAGAGGGATTGCCTTGAGTGAAAAACAAAAAAATGTTAAAGGTGTATATGTTGCTACTGTAAAAGCTGGGGGGATTGCAGATAAGGCTGGAATAACTCCTACTGATATAATAATTGATATAAGTGGAGTTGAAGTTGATAAGCCAGAAGATATATATAAATTAGTTAAAGATAAAAATCCTGGTGATATTGTTAAAGGTACTATACTTCACGATGGAATAGAAACTAATATAGAGTTAGTTATGGAATAAAAAGAGACTTAAAGGTCTCTTTTATTTTTAGATATTTTGTACGGTTTAAATATAAAGTATCTTAGTTACTTTTTTATTTTTATTATAATTGGATATTTTAATAGTATAATATTATTTAGTATAATTATTTAAGATAACAATTGAAAAAAGGAGAATAGATATGTTTTTAATAGTTGGACTGGGAAATCCAGGAAAAGAATATGAAAATACAAGACATAATATTGGTTTTGATGCTATAGATAAAATTGCTGCAAAGTATAATATAGAATTAAATAGGATAAAATTTAAAGGTGTATATGGAGAAGGATTTATAGGCGGTGAAAAGGTTATACTTTTAAAGCCTACAACATATATGAATTTAAGTGGAGAAAGTTTAAGAGCAATAATGGATTTTTATAAACTTTCTAATGAAGATGTTTTAGTGCTTTATGATGATATAAGTCTAGAAGTTGGAAGAATAAGAATAAGGGAAAAAGGTAGTGCAGGTGGACACAATGGTATAAAAAGCATAATTGCTCATTTAGGTTCTGATATTTTCTCTAGAATAAAAATAGGGGTAGGACAACCTAAATCTGATCTAGTTAATCATGTATTAGGAAAATTCTCTAAAGAAGAGAGAGAGGTATTAGAAGAAACTTTAAATGCTGTTACTGATTCAGTAGAAGTTATAATTAAGACTGATACTAAAGAGGCAATGAATAGATTTAATGGATTTATACCAAATAAGAAGATTTAAGGATGGTGCGTAAAATGAGGTTGAGAGGGTTAATGGAACCCTTAATAAGTAGTGAAGAATTTATTGAGCTGGAATCATATATAAAAGGTGATAAACATCCTATAGAAATTGAAGGATTGTCGGAATCAGGTAAATCCTATGTGATAAATGGAATATATGAAGTTACTGACAAACCTGTTGTTGTAATAACTAATAGCGATATGGAAGCAAAGAATTTATATGAAGATTTAAATTTATATTTAAGCAATGTATATTACTTCCCAGCTAAAGAAATAGTGTTTTATAATGTTGATGCAATTTCAGGAGATTTAAGGTGGGCAAGGCTAAATGTAATAAAAGAAATATTATCAAATAGTAAAAATATAATAGTAACATCAATTGATGCATTTGCAGCTAGATATACTCCGAAAAATCTTTTTAAATCACATACTGTTAGTATTAGAGTAGGTGATGAGGTTGATTTTAAGGAGTTATCTAAGATACTTGTTGAAGCAGGTTATGATAGGGTTGATGTTGTAGAAGGAAAAGGAGAGTTCTCACTTCGTGGAGGGCTCTTAGATTTGTTCCCTACAAATTCCATATATCCATATAGAATTGAATTGTTTGGAGATGAAATAGATTCCATAAGAACTTTTAATACAGAATCTCAAAGAAGTATTGAGAAGGTAAATAGTATTGAAGTGTTTCCTGCAAAAGAAATTATAGTAGATGATGAAATTATAGATTATGCATTAAGTAACATTAGGGAAGAATTAGACTTGGCATTAAAGAATAATAAGGATAAAGAAAGAGGTATTAAGTTAAATACTGTTATTTCTAAGAATTTAGAAGAACTGAGGGAAATGCATGATTTTGAAACTATAGATAGTTATTTACCGCTATTTTACAAAAAGAGTGAGAGCTTATTTGACTACTTAGAAGATTATATATTCGTGCTTGATGACAAGGTAAGATCACTAGGTAAGTTAGATAGTACTTACTTAGAGTTTAATGAAAATTACTCTATTTTTCTTCAAAGGGGGGATATACTACCTTCTCAAGGAAAACTCTTACTTGAGAAAGAAGAAATTATTGAGTTATTAGAAGAAAAGATAAATATTACTATGGATGCAATTAATAAGGGAGGTGAATTCTTATCACCTATAAGGAAGATTGAAATTAATTCTGCTATTTTGCATCATTATCAAGGGCAATTAGATTTGCTAATTGAAGATATTTTAAAGAAGAAAAAAGATGGATATAGAACAGTTATATTATCAGGTACACGAGTTAGAGGTGAAAGACTTGTCTCCACACTTAGAGAAAGAGGAATAGAGAGCAGTTATAGAGATAATATTGAATCTATAGCTTTAGGAGAAGTTGTTATAACATTTGGGAACTTATTAAAGGGATTTGAGTGTCCTAAATATAAAACTTGCGTAATATCAGACAAAGAGGTGTTTGGAGAAGCTAAAAGGAAGCTTTCTAAAACAAAAAGTAAGAGTAAAGGTGTATCTAAAATAAAAAGCTTTGCTGAATTAAAACCTGGAGATTATGTAGTACATGTTAACCATGGAATAGGTGTATATAAGGGAATTAAACAAATAGAGGTTAGTGGACACAAGAGAGATTATCTAGATATTGTATATGATAAGGGTGATAAGTTATATGTACCTGTTGACCAATTAGATTTGGTCCAAAAGTATATTGGAAGTGAGGGCAAATCCCCTAAAGTAAATAAACTAGGTGGAGCAGAGTGGCAAAAGGCTAAGAGTAAAGTTAAGAAATCTATCAATGAAATTGCAGAGGATTTAGTAAAACTTTATGCTGCAAGAGCTTCAGTTAAGGGATATAAATATTCAAAGGATACGGAATGGCAAATGCAGTTTGAGGATGAATTTCCATTCCAAGAAACACCTGACCAACTATCATCAATAGAAGAAATCAAGAAAGATATGGAATCAGACAAACCAATGGATAGATTACTTTGTGGTGATGTTGGGTATGGAAAAACAGAAGTTGCATTAAGGGCAGCATTTAAAGCTGTAATGGAGGGGAAACAAGTAGCATTTCTTGTTCCTACTACAATATTAGCTGAGCAGCATTATAAGAATATGATTAAGAGATTTTCCGATTTTCCAATTAAGATAGATATGATAAGTAGGTTTAGAACTGCTAAAGAACAAAAAAGTACTTTGCAATCTGTAAAAGAAGGTAATGTAGATATTTTAGTTGGAACACATAGATTAGTTTCTAAAGATATAGTTTTTAAAGACCTAGGGCTATTAATAGTAGATGAGGAACAACGATTTGGTGTTGCACAAAAAGAGAAAATTAAGAACTTAAAGAAGAATGTAGATGTTCTTACCTTAAGTGCAACTCCTATTCCGAGAACATTACATATGTCTTTAACTGGTGTTAGGGATATATCTGTAATAGAGACGCCACCAGAGGAACGTTATCCTATACAAACCTATGTTGTCGAGCAGAATGATCAACTAATTAGAGATGCAATTATGAGAGAAATAGGTAGAGGTGGTCAAGTATACTTTGTATACAATAGGGTAGAAGATATTGAAAAAATAGCCAACTACATTAAAAATCTTGTCCCTGAAAGCAGAGTTGGAGTAGCCCATGGACAAATGACAGAAAGACAATTAGAAAAAGAAATGCTAGATTTTATGGCTAATGAATATAATGTACTTGTATGTACAACTATAATTGAAACTGGAATTGATATTCAGAATGTAAATACAATTATTATATATAATGCTGATAAAATGGGACTATCTCAGTTGTATCAATTAAGAGGAAGAGTTGGACGTTCTAATAGAATAGCATATGCTTATCTATTATATACAAAGGATAAAGTTTTAACTGAGGTTGCAGAAAAAAGACTAAAAGCTCTTAAAGACTTTACTGAGTTAGGTTCAGGGTTTAAGATAGCTATGAGGGACCTTGAAATTAGAGGAGCTGGAAACATGATGGGATCTGCACAGCATGGACATATGGCTGCGATAGGATATGACTTGTATTGTAGAATGCTAGAAGATACAGTGAAACTAATTAAGGGTGATATTGATAAGGAGCCTATAGAAACAACAGTTGATTTAAAAGTAGATGCATATATTCCATCATCATATATAGAAGATGAGATGCAAAAAATAGAAGTATATAAAAAGATTGCGGCTATAGAAAGCATAGACGAGTATATGGATATAAAAGAGGAGTTAGAGGATAGATATTCAAATATTCCAGACCCTGTTTACAACTTAATGGATATTGCGTATATAAAGAGTAGAGCTAAGCTATTATCCATAGAAGAAATAAAAGAAACTGGAAATGATGTTATCTTTAGATTCCAAGCAGGAGACAGTAATTACGAGAAGATATTTAAAATAATAATAGAGAAGTATAAAGATAGTATAATGCTGAAGTTTGGGGAAATACCATCCTTTATATTTAAGTTAAAGGACCAAAAGAAGGAAAATATGTTGGCTTTCTTTAAAGAGATGTTAGAAAATTTAATAAAAAATAAATAAATACACAAGGTATTTGTATTTGAATTGACACATTATTATTGTATACTTATACTGTATAAATTTTACTTAATAAAGAGAAAAGTGAGGGAATAGCTTTGAATAAGATAAAAAGGTATGTGACTATGGCTGTGGCTGGTATTATGATGTTTTCTTTAGCTGGATGTAATATGATAGAAAGAACACCAGAATCAAAGAGAAAAGTTGTGCTAGCTAAGGTTAATGGTGAGAAGATTACAAGAGGAGATTTAGATGATTCTATGAAATCAACATTAGAGTATCTAAAAACTCAATACGGAGAAGATTTTGAAACTAATGAAGATATAAAGGAAGATTTAAAATCTGCTAGAGAAGAAGAATTGGATTTTATGGTACTTAGAGCTTTACTTGTACAATATGGTAAAGATAATAATTTGCTTATGACAGATGAAGAAGCCCAAAAGAAACTTGATGAACAAATACAAGCTTTAATAAAGGTAGCAGGAAGTAAGGAAGCTTATGAAAAAGAAATAACATCATCTTATGGAATGACTGTAGAAGAATATGAAGCGTTCCTTAAGGAAATAGTTATTGCAAGTGATGTAAATGACAAGTTAAGAGAAGAAGTTAGCAAAGATATAACAGTTTCGGATGAAGAGATAAGTGAATATTATGAAAAGAATAAGGCATCAAAATATACAACAAAAGCAGGCGCAGATACTTATAATATATTACTAGATTCTGAACAAAAGGCTAAGGAAGTAAGGGCTCAAATTAAAAATTTAGATGATTTTAAAAAGCAAGCAGATACTTATAATACAGATTCTACTAAAGGTAAAGGTGGATATTTAGGCTGGGTAGAATATGAAAACAGCGGAATGGTAGAAGAGTTTGATGCAGCATTTAAGAAGCTAAAGAATGGAGAAATATCTCAACCAGTAAAATCTAAATTTGGATGGCACTTAATAACTGTTGCAAATGTTCAAGGAGAAGAGAAAGTAAAAACTCTAGAGGAAGTTAAAAAAGAAGTTAGTGAAGCTATCAAATCAGAGAAAGTAACTGAAGCTTATAATAAAAAGATTGAAGAGTTAAAGAAAGAATACAATGTAAAAACTTATACTGATAGATTTTAATAGATAGGAAAAGTAGGGAAATTAATCCCTACTTTTTTTATTTATATAAATATTGGCTATATGTGAATAAAATTTCTAAGAAGTCAAATAATAATAGTGCTACAAATTAATTAGTTTTTTAAGGAGGTCAATTTTAATAATGAAAGCTACAGGAATTGTAAGACGTATTGATGATTTAGGTAGGGTTGTTATACCCAAAGAAATAAGAAGAACTTTAAGAATTAGAGAAGGAGATCCATTAGAGATATTTACAGATAGAGAAGGTGGAGTAATATTAAAGAAATATTCTCCAATTGGAGAATTAACAGATTTCTCCAAGGAATATGCAGAAAGCTTACAACAAGCTATAGGACATATCATTTTAATATCTGATAAGGATGCGTTCATATCTGCTAGTGGTGGACCAAAGAAAGATTACATAGAAAGAAAAATAAGTAATGAGTTAGAAAAGATAATGGATGATAGAAAAACAGTTCTTCTTGGAGAAGGAGGAGATAAAATAATTCCATTACATAATGACGATGATGGAGCAGAAGAAAAATATGTTTCACAAGTTATTTCTCCTATAATAGCAGAAGGTGATGCTATAGGTGCTGTAGTTATATTATCTAAGCAAGCAGGAGAAAAATTAGGTGAATTAGAAATAAAGTTAGCAGAAACTGCTTCTGCGTTCCTTGGAAAGCAAATGGAACAATAATCTTTTTATATCCTGAATAAAAATAATGTAAATAAACAGTAATAATACCTCTAAGCTTGAAATAGAAATAATTAGTACCATGTAAAGTTTGGAGGTATTTTATGAAAAAACAATCTTTAATAAAGGGTAGCCTTATATTAGGTGTAGCTGGAATATTAACAAGGTTCTTAGGGTTATTTTTTAGATGGCCATTAGTTATGTTAATTGGAGATGAAGGGATAGGATATTATCAATTGTCGTATCCGTTATATATGTTTTTTGTTGCAATGGCATCAGGCGTTCCTATAGCTATGTCTAAACTAATATCTGAAAGAAATGCAGTTGGAGATGTTAAAGGTGGATTTGAAATAGTAAAAGAATCATCTATGCTTATGCTTATTCTTGGGACAGGCACATCTTGTATATTATTTCTTTTTGCACGTCCAATTATGAATATCTTAGAATGGAGACCAGAAGCGTATTATTCACTTATAGGAATTTCGTTTGCACCAGTCATAATTTCTATTATGACTGTATTTAGAGGATATTTTCAGGGATTGCAAAATATGACTCCATCAGCAATATCTCAAATTTTAGAGCAAATTGGTAGAGTTGTAGTTGGAGTTGGGTTAGCAATAGTATTAAGACCAAGAGGTATTGAATATTCAGCAGGTGGGGCAGCATTTGGAGCAGCCGCTGGAGGGCTTATAGGGAGTATTTATTTAGGTTTTAAATATATGAGAGTTAAAAAGAGTTATGGAATAAAAAAGATAAAAAGTAATCCAGAAGTGTTAAATAGAATATTAAAAATGGCTATACCAATCTCTCTAGGGGCGACTGTTGGCTCTATAATGAGTTTGATTGATTCTATACTGGTACCACAAAGGTTGAATAGTGCAGGATTTTCCAGTCAACAAGCAACTATATTATATGGACAATTAACAGGTAAGGCATCTGTTATCGTAAATATTCCACTAACTTTATCTATGGCTCTTTGTACATCTTTAATTCCTATAATTGCAGAGTGCTACTTTTTAAGAAAACAAGGAGAAGTAAGAAATAAGATTAATTTATCCTTGAAACTTTCATCAGTAATAGCAGTACCATGTTTTTTTGGACTTTTTTTTATGGCAGAGCCTATAATGAAGTTCATATTTCCTGGAAGGTTTGATGGGGTAGATATTTTAAAATACTTATCTATATCTATACCATTCATCATAGTGACTCAAACAACTACGTCCATATTACAAGGAGTTGGATCGTATATTCTTCCTGTAATAAATTTATTTATTGGGTGTATTGTAAAAGTGATATTAACAGTAGTTTTAGTAGCTATTCCAGAGTTAAATATATATGGAGCTGTAATTGCATCTATAGGAGCGTATATAGTTTCTGCATTACTTAACTTGGTTACCATGAAGGTTAAGCTTGAAAGCAATATAGAACTGTATAATAATTTTATAAAGCCAGGATATGCTGCTAGTTTAATGATTGTAGTAGTAATATTAACATATAACTTTTTATATAGAAATACATTGAGTAATAGTATATCATGCTTACTATCTATATCTTTAGGTGCTATAATATATGGCATAGGTATATTTGTACTAAGAGTATTTAGTGTAAATGATGTAAGAAATAGGATAAGAAAGAAAGCTTAATAATATATAAAAAGGAGAGAATCTAATGATTAAGATAGTTGGATTAGGACCTGGAGCACCAGAAGCGTTGACTATAGGTGCTGTAGATGCTATTAGAAAAAGTGATAATGTATATTTTAGAACAGAGAAGCATCCTACAGTAGAATATATAAAAGAACAAGGAATTAATTTTAAAACTTGTGATTATTTTTATGAAAGTTCAGAAAGCTTTGATGAGGTGTATAAGAGAATTTCAGAAAGTATAATAGAAGAATACAATAAAACTGGAGATCTAGTTTACGCTGTTCCAGGACACCCTTTAGTGGCTGAAAAGTCAGTGTTTAACTTGATTGAGTTATGTGAGAAAGAATCAATTGAATATAGTATCTTGCCAGCTGTTAGTTTCATAGATGCAATGATGGATAGATTAAAGATAGACCCTATAAATGGATTAAAGGTTATAGATGCGTTTGATATAAAGAATCAAGTTCTAGATAAGAGAATAGGAACAATAATAACTCAGGTATACAATCAATTGATAGCTTCAGAAGTTAAATTAGCATTAACAGAATATTATGATGATGAGACTGAAATTATATATTGTAGGGCAGCAGGTATAGAGGGAGAAGAAAGTATAAGAAAGATACCTTTATACCAGTTAGATATGCAAGAGGACATAGATTATTTAACATCTGTATATATTCCTAAGGATTTGAATAATAAAAAGGATATATATGATTTAATTCAAGTTATAGATACATTAAGGGGTGAGGATGGCTGTCCTTGGGATAGGGAGCAAACTCATGAGTCTATAAAAAAAGCTATTATAGAAGAAAGTTATGAAGTAGCTGATGCAATAGATAAGGAAGATGATAATGCTTTAATAGAGGAACTTGGTGATGTGTTATTACAGGTTGTTTTTCACTCAGCTATAGGAAAAGAAGATGGATATTTCAACTTCAATGATATAGTAGAGGGTATTTGTAACAAGATGGTATATAGACATCCGCATGTATTTGGAGATGACAATATGAGTACATCAAGTGAAGTTTTATTAGAATGGGATGAGCTTAAAAAGAAAGAAAAAAGCATTGAAAGTGTAACAGAAGATTTAGAATGTATAGCAAAAGCACTTCCAGCATTAATAAGAGCTGAAAAGATTCAAAAGAAGGCAAGTAAAGTTGGATTTGATTGGGATGAAGTAGAAGAGGCTATAAAAAAAGTAAGAGAAGAGATAAATGAACTAATTGAAGTATATAATAGTGAAAATAAGGCAAAAATAGTAGAAGAAGTTGGAGATTTGATTTTTGCTTGTGTAAATGTAAGTAGGTTTTTAAAAGTGGATAGTGAAGAAGCCTTAAATTTAACAAGTGATAAATTTATTCGAAGATTTAGTTATATGGAAACAAAGGCAAAATCCATGAATATAAAATTAGAAGAAATGACATTAGAAGAGATGGATAAGTTATGGGAAGAGGCAAAAAAACTAGAAAAATAACCTATCAGAGAAGGAATTTATATATTTGTGGAGAATAATATAGTTTATTAGTGCTATACCACGTATAAGCATACAGTTATGTATCATTTGACTAACTATACAGAAAATACAAAAAATGTATAGACGAGTTAAAAAAGAGGTTATATAATAAGGTAATGTAAGTATAGTACATAAGAACAGTTAGAAATAGTAACTGAATTTTAAGGAGGATGTAATCGTGAATAAATCAGAATTAATCGCTAGCATGGCTGAAAAGTCAAAATTAACTAAGAAGGATGCTGAAGTTGCTTTAAAGGCTTTCATTGAAAGCGTTGAAGAAGCTTTAGAAAAGGGAGAAAAGGTTCAATTAGTTGGATTTGGTACTTTCGAAACTAGAGAAAGAGCAGCTAGAGAAGGAAGAAACCCAAGAACTAAGGAAGTTATAAAAATAGCAGCATCTACAGTTCCTGTATTTAAGGCTGGTAAAGAATTCAAAGAAAAAGTTAATAAGTAATTAATAAGAACCCGAGATTTCTCGGGTTCTTTTAGAATAAAAAAGGAGAAATTAAGAGTGAGATTAGATAAATACCTTAAAGTATCAAGAATAATAAAAAGAAGAACGGTTGCAAAAGAAGCTTGTGAAAGTGGAAGAGTTACTATTAATGGTAAAGTGGCCAAACCATCTACAGATGTAAAAGAAGATGATATAATAGAGATAAGTTTTGCAAATAAAATATTGAAAGCAAAGATAATAAATATAGCACAACATGTAAAGAAGGAAGTAGCAAAAGACATGTACGTAATTATAGAAGGAGAAGAAGATAAAGAATAGTAAATTAGAATAAAGAACTTTTCTTATTCATATATTTTATTAGAATGTTTAGGAGGAGAAATGTATGGAAGAAGAAAGAAAAAGTTCTTTATCTTTAGAGGATAGAAAAAAACTTACATTATCAGGAGTGTTAGAAGTAGTTAACTTTGATGATGAAAAAATATCTTTAAATACTATATTGGGGAACCTTGCGATTAAAGGTGAGGGCTTAAAAATGAATAAACTTGATGTTCAAAATGGAGATGTTATTATTATAGGATACATATCATCTATGATTTATAGCGGTAAAGATGGTAAGAAGAGTAAAGAAAGTATAATTAAAAAGATTTTTAAGTAGGAATTATGCCGTTACAGTTAAATATTCAAGTTGATATAGTAATATACAGTTTGCTAGCCGGTATTTTGACTGGAATACTTTTTGATGCATATAGGTTAATAAGAGGTTATAAGATTCCAAAACTGATAGTAGTTGTGGAAGACTTATTATTTTGGGCATTATGTGCATTAGTAGTATTTACTTTTTTATTATATACAAATTATGCTTTTCTAGGTCCATATGTATATGTGTTTATTGGAATAGCAATTGCATTTTATATCAAGTTTATAAGTCCCCATATATTAAAAACTGAGAGAACCATAGGAAGAAAATTCTCAAAATCATTAAGAATAAGTGCTAAGAACTTTATTTATCCATTCAAGATATTTATGTCAAAAATGGGAAATAAAAATAAATAACTATAGAAAAACTACTTGAATAAAGTAACTATAGTGATTACAATATATTTATAGAATTTGAATGAGGTGCTATGGATGAAAAGGAGGTTAACTATAAAAAACTTAATATTAGTAGTGCTTGTAACAATTTTCATTTTTAGTTTTGTTAGGCAAGAAAAAGCTATGAGAAGAATTGAAAAGGAGAGAGTTGCAAAAGAAGCTCAATTGGAGTCTTTAAAGAATAAACAGGAGAGGCTTCAAGAGGAGCATGATAAAGCACAGTCTAATGAGTATCTAGAGCAGTTGGCGAGGGAAAGACTTAATATGATAAAGAAAGGTGAAACCTCTGTAGAACAACAAAAGAAAGCTGACTCAAATTCTCAAAATTAGGTTATTATATTAATAACATATATTATTTATTTATATTTAAGGAGGAGTCTTATAAACATGACCTTGGCGACAGGAAACATATTAGAAGGAACAGTGGTAAACATCACAAATTTTGGAGCCTTTGTGGAGGTAGAAGGAAAAACTGGATTAGTTCATATATCAGAAGTAGCAGACTCATTTGTAAAGGATATTAGACAACATTTAAATGAACAAGATAAAGTTAAAGTTAAAGTTATTTCCATTGATGATAACGGAAAAATTAGTTTATCAATAAAACAAGCTAATGTTCAAAAGAAATCAGTTAGACCTGCTGAATTTGATTGGGGAACTGATAAATCTAGCAAGCCTAATGCTGCAAATTTTGAAGACAAGATATCAAAGTTTTTAAAAGATAGCGAAGAAAAAATGCAAGATGTAAAAAAACATCAAGAGTTTAAAGGTAAGAATAGTAAAAATAGATCGTAAGATATTGTTTATATAATTAATATAAATTAATAAAACAAGCGCTCTAATTTAGATAGAGTGCTTGTTTTTATTATTTAATTAAATAATAAAAAAAGAATGTAAAAAGATGTTGACAGTATATTAATGATGCTTTATAATAAGTCTTGTCGTTGAGAACGGCATATGAAAGCTAAGCCGAAGTGGCGGAACTGGCAGACGCACAGGACTTAAAATCCTGCGGTGGTTAAACACCGTACCGGTTCGATTCCGGTCTTCGGCACCAAATTTTTATAATATAATATCGCGGGGTGGAGCAGTTGGTAGCTCGTCGGGCTCATAACCCGAAGGTCGTAGGTTCAAGTCCTGCCCCCGCAACCATAACGTGGCGGAATAGCTCAGCTGGCTAGAGCATTCGGTTCATACCCGAAGTGTCGTAGGTTCAAGTCCTATTTCCGCTACCAAGTGTGCCGAAGTGGCGGAACTGGCAGACGCACAGGACTTAAAATCCTGCGGTGGTTAAACACCGTACCGGTTCGATTCCGGTCTTCGGCACCAAAAAGATCTAAGATATTCTTAGATCTTTTTTTTATGTGAGAAATTATAAGGTAGATTAAATTTATAATAGTTAAATTATATTGTGATTTATCATATAAAGATTAATTCTATGATATTGAGAATAAAAATATTCATATCAACTTCTATCAATAAAATACAAAGATGTTTTATTAATGACAAAATTTAAAAAACACTATAATCCTTTGATGGATAAGGTATAGGCTTATTTGATAAGAAAAGTTGATAAATAAGTCTAGATTAATGAATTAAGTAAATTGGAGATAAAAAAAAGAAAAGTAAGAATAATAAAGGTAAATGTCCTACGAAAAACTAAAATGAGAACCAATAAGTGACATATATCGAAAGGGATATGGTGATATAATTTATTTACAATTTATGTAAATAAGGAGAGGTGACTTATGCAGTATGGACTAAAGGTGGAAAATTATAAGAGGGTTAATGATAAGAAAAGCGTTTTGGTAGATGAAAGAGAGAATATTTTAAGTTATCTGGCTATATTATTAGCATCAATTTTAATTAGTAGAGTAACGTTGCTTTTAAATAGAGGGGATATAAGTGGAATGGCTCCCTTTGGTATAGCGTTTTTAATATCCATAGGAACTTTAAAAGATATAAAGAAGTATTTAATAGCTAGTGTTGGAGTTGTTATGGGATATATGACTATATTAAATAGTGTAGGTGGCAGATATACAAATGTAGTAGTATCAGCTATGGTTCTATTTGCATATATAACAAGCTATATATTAGAGAAAAGAATCAAAGATACTCAGTTTTTTATAGCTACATTTATAGGGTTTGTTTTTTGTGGTTTTTTTATAAGTAAGTATACATTAGGGGTTAACATAACATTAGCGTTGATAAATAGTATAATTGTGGTTCCTATATCATTTGTTCTTAGGTATGGGATTAAGTGTTTGGAAGAGTTTAAAGATAATTACTTATTTACAATAGAAGAAATAATTAGTGCTGGGATACTTATATGTTTGGTGATATCTGGAATAGGAAATTTGAGTGTATTAAACATTGAAGTAAGAAATATAATATCATATTTATTGGTTTTGGTTATAGCCTATGCTGGTGGAGGAACTTATGGTGCAGCTATGGGCGTAACAATAGGTGTTATAGTTGGATTAAGTTCTGGAGATATGATACTAGGTGTAGCAATGTATAGTTCTATAGGATTAATAGCAGGAGTGTTTAAGGATACTGGAAGAGTATTTTCATTTTTAGCATATTTTATTATGTATATAGCTTTAGTGCTATACTCAGATAATTTATATATAGCATCAGTAGTTGAAGTGATAATTTCAGGAATGATTTATATTGCTATTCCTAAAAAAGTGTATGATAAAGTTGAAGTAGAGTTAAATTGTGATAGAAAAACTGATAGTATAAATAGTGTGGCGTTAGATGAAATTAGAGAAGAAATGTTTAACAAGGTAAAGCAAGTGAAAATTGTATTTAATTCTGTATCGGATGCTCTTAAGGTACCTAGGGGTAATACTAATCTTATTTTTAACAAGAAGGGTACAGAGCTAACAGAAAACTTGGTAGATAGAGTTTGTGCTGGATGTGTAAGAAGGGAAATATGCTGGAATCGTGAATTTACTTCTACGTTTAACTCTTTTCAAACTTTATTAGAAAACTGCGAAGAGAAAAAGATGAGTTTTCCAGGAGCCTTAGAGAAAAAGTGTAAAAAGAAGTTTGATTTAATAAAGGGAGCGGAAAAGATTATTGATAATTCTAAGGGTGAAGAGGCTTTAAAGGGAAAGTTAGAAGAAGGTAGAATGATGATAGCTTCTCATATTGATAATATGTCTAAGTCTGTTGATAAGATTTTGTTAGATCTTAATAAAGAAGTGGAAGTTGATTATGAGATAAAAAAGTTAATTAAAAAGGCCTTTGGTAAGGCTTCTATTGAATATAAAAAAGTATTTTGTTATCGAGATGTTGATGGAAGAAGCAAAATTAAGATTACTATGAACAATTGTTCTGGTAGTAAGTATTGCTATAAAAAGATTTTGCCTATAATAACTAATGTGATGAGAAAACCTATGACCATATCAGGGGAAGGGTGTTGTATAAATCCTAAAGACAATGAATGTAGTGTGATATTTGAAGAAATGCCTAAGTATTTTGTAAGGTCATATGGTGCCGTAAAATCAAAAGATGGAGAAGAATACAGTGGAGATTCTTATAGCTTTGGAAAAAGTGTAGGTGGATCATATGTAACGATACTAAGCGATGGTATGGGTTCAGGGCCTGATGCTGGAAGAGAAAGTAATACAACTGTTTCTTTGGTAGAACAGTTCTTGGAGGCTGGATTATCTAAAGAAACAGCGGTTGAAATGATTAATTCTATAGTTGCTTTAAAATTTGATGAGGATGAAAAATTTTCTACATTAGACTTAAATGTTGTGGATCTATATTCTGGAAAGGTAGATTTTATAAAGATTGGTGCAGTGGCAAGTTTTATAAAACATAATAATTCTGTTGAAGTTGTAGAAAGTAATATGCCGCCTTTTGGGTTGTTAGATAGTATGGACTTAGATGAAGTTAAAGCTAATGTAAGTAATGGAGATCTAATTATTACATTAAGTGATGGTGTTTTGGATATAGATAAGAAAAATGTTGGTGTATATAGTTGGATGAAACAGTTTCTAGAAAGTGCATCAAAAGACCCTAAACAGTTGGCTGAAGATATTATAAATAAGTCTAAAGAATTAAGCGGTGGTATATGTAATGATGATATGACTGTGGTTGTGTCTAAGGTGTATTCTATGTACTAATTTTTAAGAGTTAAATAGCGGACTGATAAGGTCTGCTATTTTAATTTTTTAAATATAAAGGTAAAATAGTAGGTATAGTATTTTTTAAAGAGGTATTAATTGATGAATATGGAGAAACGAGTATTAGAATATATATTAGAAAATGAATTGCTACAAGAAAAAGAAAAAGTTGTTGTTGGGGTGTCAGGAGGGCCTGATTCTATATGTTTATTAGAGGTATTATATAGGCTGAAAAGTCAGTTGGAGATAGAGTTGGCTGTAGCGCATATTAATCACATGTTAAGAGGAGAAGAGGCTAATGAAGATGAAAAGTATGTAAATAACTTTTGTTTGGAGAGAGGTATAGAAGTTTATTCTAAGAGAATAAATATAAATGAATTTGCGAAAAAACAAAAAATGTCAACTGAAACTGCAGGTAGAGAAGCTAGATATCAATTTTTTAAAGAAGTTATGAAAAAAACTAATTCTAATAAAATTGCTACTGCGCATAATGCAAATGATCAAGTTGAAACTATATTTATGAGAATTATGAGAGGCACTGGATTAGAAGGGTTAACAGGAATTCCGGTGAAGAGAGATAGCATATATATAAGACCGATTTTATTTTTGCAAAGAGAAGAAATAGAATGGTATTGCGAAAAAAACAATTTAAATCCAAGAATTGATAAAAGTAATATGGAACGTGATTATAGTAGAAATAAAATAAGGTTAGATATAATTCCGTACATGAAAGAAAATTTTAATTCGGATGTAGTAAAAGTTATAAATAGAATGGCAAATACTCTAAAAGAAGACAATGAGTTAATAGAGAGTGTTATAGATGAGTACTTTTTTAAGTATTGTAAAGTTGAAAAAAGTTATATTATTATAAGAAGTGATATTGCTGATTGTAAAAGTGTAATAATAAATAGAGTTATTAGGAAAGCCACTTCTATTATAAGTGGTAGTGCGTATAATATAGAAGCTAAGCATATTGTTGGGGTAAAAAAACTTTTTCAGCTAGGAACTAATAAACGAGTAGATTTACCAAACGGTTTATATGCAGAGAATGTTTATGGAGATATTTATATAAGAAAGGTAGAAAGTGAAGGGGATAAATACTACGAAGAGGTAGTAATTAACAAAGCGGATATAGAAAGTGAATTTATTTTTGGAGCGTATTATATTAAGTTTGAAGTTTTAGAAAATGTAAAAAATATAAAGTTTGCAGATAATAGTTTTATAAAGTATTTTAATTATGATAAAATTAATGGTAATATTATCATTAGAACCAGAAAAAATGGAGATAAAATAACCCCGTTAGGAATGAATGGTAGGAAGAAAATAAAAGATATATTTATAGATAGTAAGGTTTCGGTAAGTCAACGAAATGTAGTGCCTATTATTCAATTTGATGATGAGGTTGCTTGGTTAGTAGGTTTAAAGGTATCTAATGAATATAAAGTAACAAAAGAAACTAAAAAGTTACTAAAAATAACTGTAATGGAAAGGAATTAAGAGGATGAGGGAAGATGTTAAAGAAATATTATTTAGTGAAGAACAAATTAGTGATAAGGTAAAGGAACTTGCAAATAGAATTAGTTGCGATTATAAAGATAAGAACTTATTAGTTGTTGGTGTGTTAAAAGGATCAGTTTTATATGCAGCTGAATTAATAAAGAATATTACAGTTCCATGTGAAATTGATTTTATGGCTGTATCTAGTTATGGGAACTCTACTGAGACATCAGGTGTTGTTAGAATATTAAAAGATTTAGATCACAGTATAGAGGGAAAAGATATTTTAATAGTAGAAGATATAGTTGATAGTGGAGTAACATTAGATTATTTGTTAAAGTATTTAAAAGCTAGAAAGGCAAATAGTATAAACATAACTACATTATTAAATAAAGAAGCAAGAAGAAAAGTGGATATTGATGTGAAATATGTTGGGTTTGAAGTCCCTGATGAATTTATAGTTGGGTATGGAATAGATTATGCAGAAAAGTATAGAAATCTACCTTTTATAGGAATATTAAAACCAGAGGTATATGAAAGATAGAATATAAATATAATTGTATAAAAAAATAGCGTATGTTAAAATTTAAAATAACTAGAAGAGAGGGGGGCTTTGAATGGCGAATAAAAAGAATTCAAGCTCAGCTTTATGGATAATAGTACTATTTGTTCTGGTATTTGCTGCTTTTACTATTTGGCAAACTAAAGGAACAACAGATAGCATTCCATTTAGCTTATTTCAAGAAAAGTGGAAAAGTAACGAAATTGAGAGTATAGTAATAAGACAAGATAAGATGCAAGTTCAAGGTAAAACTCGAGATAACAAGATATTTACTACTAATGCTCCAGATGAGATGATAAACTCACTATTAAAAGATAGTCCAAGAAGTGATGTTAAAATTGAATATGAAGCTCCATCTAATAATGTAGCGTGGTTAAGTATAATACCTGTGGTGTTATTGGTGGTTCTATTTTTAGTATTTTTATTTGTATTTACACAACAGTCTCAAGGTGGAGGCGGAGGAAGAGGAGTAATGAACTTTGGGAAAAGTAGAGCTAAAATAGCCTCTCCTGATGCTAAAAAAGTAACGTTCAAGGATGTTGCAGGGGCTGATGAAGAAAAAGCTGAATTAGAGGAAATTGTTGATTTCTTAAAGCTTCCTGCTAAATATATAGAAATGGGAGCAAGAATTCCTAAGGGAGTGCTATTAGTTGGTCCTCCTGGTACAGGTAAGACATTATTAGCAAAAGCTATAGCTGGAGAAGCTGGAGTTCCGTTCTTTAGTATATCTGGTTCTGACTTTGTTGAAATGTTTGTAGGTGTTGGAGCTTCTAGAGTTAGAGATTTATTCCAAGAAGCTAAAAAGAATGCACCATGTATTGTTTTTATAGATGAAATTGATGCAGTTGGTAGACAAAGAGGTGCTGGCTTAGGTGGCGGTCATGATGAAAGAGAGCAAACTTTAAATCAGTTACTTGTTGAAATGGATGGGTTTGGAGTTAATGAAGGAATAATAATGATAGCTGCAACTAACAGACCAGATATTTTAGACCCTGCTCTATTAAGACCAGGAAGATTTGATAGACAAATTGTTGTAGGTGCACCAGATGTAAAGGGAAGAGAAGAAATTTTAAAGGTTCATACAAAGAAAAAGCCTCTTAGCGAAGATGTTAATCTTGAAGTGCTAGCAAAGAGAACTCCAGGATTTAGTGGGGCTGACCTAGAAAATCTTTCAAATGAAGCGGCTTTACTATCTGTAAGAAGAAGTAAGAAACAAATTGGAATGCTTGAGATGGAAGAAGCTATTACAAGAGTAATAGCTGGACCTGAAAAGAAGAGTAGGGTTATAAGTGAACATGATAGAAAATTAACTGCTTATCATGAGGCAGGTCATGCAGTTGTCATGAGATTATTGCCTAATGCAGATCCTGTTCATGAAATATCTATAATACCAAGAGGTAGAGCCGGTGGTTATACAATGCATCTTCCAACAGAAGATAGAGCTTATACATCAAAATCTAGACTTAAAGATGAGATGGTAGGATTATTAGGTGGAAGGGTTGCTGAACATCTAATTTTAGGAGATATAAGTACTGGGGCTAAAAATGATATTGATAGAGCTAGTGACATTGCAAGAAGTATGGTAATGGAATATGGTATGAGTGATAAGATTGGTACTATATCCTATGGATCAGACCAAAATGAAGTTTTCTTGGGTAGAGACCTAGGAAGAGGAAGAAATTTTAGTGAAGAAATTGGAGCTGAAATTGATAAAGAAATTAAATCTTTAATAGATGAAGCTTATAATAAAGCTGAAACTTTATTGAAAGAAAATATAGAGAAACTTCATGCTGTTGCCGGTGCTTTGTTAGAAAAAGAAAAGCTTGAAGGTCAAGAATTCTTGAAAATATTTGATAATGCTAATAAAGCAGATAATTTAGAATAATAAAAAGTGTCGAGTTTATCGGCACTTTTTATATTGCACGAAAATTAAATTTATAATAGCAATAGAAAATCGTAAAATTAAGGTATAAATACGAATAATAACGAAAGATATAAGTTAAATATACGAAAAATATTTCAAAAAAATACAGTCAATGGTATAATCTTAATATGAGCTTTATAATAAGGAGGAAAAATAGTGATGAAAAGTGATATTCAAATAGCTCAAGAAGCTAAAATGGAACCTATTATAAAAATTGCGGAAAAATTAAATTTAACAGAAGATGATATAGAGTTATATGGTAAATATAAGTGTAAAATAGGATTGGATGTGTTAAATAATAACAAATCTAAAGAAGGGAAATTAGTACTTGTTACAGCAATAAATCCAACACCAGCAGGTGAAGGAAAGTCTACAGTTACAGTGGGACTTGGTCAAGCGCTGTGTAAAAAAGGGAAAAATGCAGTTATTGCGTTAAGAGAACCTTCTTTAGGTCCTGTTTTTGGTATAAAAGGGGGAGCAGCTGGAGGAGGATATTCTCAAGTTGTTCCTATGGAGGATATAAATTTGCATTTTACTGGAGATATGCATGCAATAACAGCAACAAATAACTTGTTATGTGCAGCTATAGATAATCATATACATCAAGGAAATATTTTAAGAATTGATTCGAGAAGAATTGTATTTAAAAGAGTTATGGATATGAATGATAGAGCGCTTAGAAATGTTATTGTGGGGATGGGTGGTAAAGTAAACGGATTTGTAAGAGAAGATGGATTTATGATAACTGTTGCATCGGAAATAATGGCGATTCTTTGTTTGGCTTCTGATTTAAGTGACTTAAAGAAAAGAATGGGTGAGATTGTTGTAGCTTATGATTTAGATGGAAATCCGGTTTATGCTAAACAATTACAAGTTGAAGGCGCTATGGCATTATTAATGAAGGATGCAATAAAACCTAACTTGGTTCAAACATTAGAAAATACTCCTGCTATAATACATGGAGGGCCCTTTGCAAACATTGCCCATGGATGTAATTCGGTTATAGCTACTAAGTTGGCATTAAAACTTGGTGATATAGTTGTTACAGAAGCTGGATTCGGAGCAGACCTAGGTGCAGAAAAGTTCTTAGATATAAAGTGTAGATATGGTGGCTTAAACCCCAATTGTGTAGTGGTTGTTGCTACTATTAGAGCTTTAAAACATCATGGTGGTGTTTTAAAAGAGGAGTTAAGTACACCTAATGTTGAAGCTTTATCAAAAGGAATAGTTAATTTAGAAAAACAAATTGAAAATATTAAGAAGTATAATGTTCCTGTTGTTGTGGCTATAAATAGGTTTTTAACAGATAGTGATGCTGAAGTTAATTTTATAAAAGATTATTGCAATAATATTGGTGTTAAGGTGGCTCTTTCTGATGTTTGGGCAAAAGGAGGAGAAGGTGGATTGGAATTAGCTGGTATAGTAGAAGATGTTCTAGAAAATGAAAAGTCTAATTTTAAACCAGTATACGATATTGAAAAAAGTATAGAAGAAAAAGTGTTAACAATAGCTAAAGAGATATATGGAGCAGATGGAGTTCAATACAGTGTAGCAGCAAAGAGACAAATAAAAGAACTAGAGAAGTTTGGATTAGATAAGCTTCCTATATGTATGGCTAAAACTCAATACTCTTTATCTGATAATCCATCATTATTAGGAAGACCAAGCGGGTTTGATATAACTGTAAAGGAAGTAAAAATTTCAAATGGTGCAGGATTTATAGTGGTATTAACAGGAGATGTAATGACAATGCCAGGGTTACCAAAAGTTCCTGCTGCAAATAAAATGGATATATTAGAAAATGGAGAGATAGTAGGGTTATTCTAGTGGTAAGTAATGTTTATGGACTTTTAATATACTTGACAAATTATGTTGACTTGCTAAAATTATATTGTTAAATTTAAGTTATTTTACTGAAATAAAGGCAGCTTCTAATAGCTGCTTTTAATTATATTAAAGGGGTGCTTTTATGATTTTACTTGTTGATGTTGGTAATACTAATATAGTACTTGGTGTACATAAAGATAATAAGTATATAGCAAGTTGGCGTATTTCAACTGATCCTAAAAAAACATCAGATGAATACGGAATACAAGTTATGCAATTATTTTCCCAAAATAATTTAGATGCAAAAGAAGTTAAGGGAATAATTATATCATCAGTTGTTCCTAATATTATGCATTCTTTAGAGAATATGATAAGAAAGTGTTTTTCTATTGAGCCTATAATAGTAGGTCCTGGAATAAAAACTGGAATAAATATCAAATATGATAATCCTAAAGAGGTTGGAGCAGATAGAATAGTAAATGCTGTTGCAGCATGTGAAAGACATAAAAGACCTGTTATAATAATAGATTTTGGTACTGCAACAACTTTTTGTGCATTAACAAGGAATGGAGACTACTTAGGTGGAAGCATTGTGCCAGGAATAAAGATATCATCTGATGCTTTGTTTGAGAGAGCTGCTAAGTTACCTAGAGTTGAGTTGGAGTTGCCAGAACAACTAATTTGTAAAAATACTATTTCTAGTATGCAGGCAGGTATATTATATGGTTATATTGGTCAAGTTGAATATATAGTGTCTAAAATGAAAAACGAAATGATGAGAAAAGATAGCGAGGAACCATATGTAATTGCAACAGGTGGTTTAGCTAAGTTGATATTTAAAGAAACTGATGCAATAGATGAAGTAGATGATGATTTAACATTAGAAGGTTTGAAAATACTATATTATAAAAACAAGGAGTAATTAATATGAAGATAAGTAATCTGGTCTTTGATAACAATGTATTTTTAGCACCTATGGCCGGGGTTACTGATATTTCTTTTAGGGGATTATGCAAAGAAATGGGCTGTGGATTAGTAACAACAGAAATGGTTAGTGCAAAAGCATTACACTATGGAAGTGAAAACACACAAAGTCTTTTAAGAATAGCAGAAGAGGAAAAGCCTGTAGCTGCACAAATTTTTGGTAGAGATCCAGAGATAATGGCAGAGGTTGTTGAAAAATATTTTAACAATAGAAACGATATTTGTATTATAGATGTAAATATGGGGTGTCCTGCGCCAAAAATAACTAAAAATGGTGAAGGGTCAGCTTTGATGAGGGAACCTGAATTGGCAGCTGAAATAATAAGAGCTTTGAAAAAGGTATCTAACAAACCAGTTACGGCTAAATTTAGAATGGGCTACGATGAAACTTGTATAAATGCAGTGGAGTTTGCTAAATGGTTAGAAGATGCTGGAGTTGATTCGGTAACTGTCCATGGAAGAACCAAAAAGCAAATGTATGAAGGAAAGGCTAATTGGGATATCATAAGACAAGTTAAAGATGCTGTTTCTATACCTGTATTAGGAAATGGCGATGTATTTACAGCAGAAGATGCATTAAAGTTAAAAGAAGTTTCCAATTGTGATGGAATAGTTGTGGCTAGAGGCGCAATGGGAAATCCATGGATATTTAAGCAAATAGAAAGAAAGCTTAAGGGTAAAGATGATTTAACAATCACACATAGGGATAGAATTGAAATGTGCTTAAGACATTATGAACTTGCAATAAAATATGATGGAGAATATAAAGCTGTAAGAGAGATGAGAAAACATGCGTCTTGGTATATTAAAGGTCTACCGGGTTGTACTGATATAAAAAATCATATGAATACACTAGATAATAGTGAAGAAGTGATTGAAGTATTAAGAAAATATAGAAATCAGTTGTCATAAATTTATTTATAAAAATATAAATTTAGAAAATAGGAATTAAATTTATATAAAATGATATAATATTTAAACAGATATTGTTTAAATATAAGGGTATTAATCGTAACATTTAGGTTATATAATGTTATTATATAACTTGAGTGGTAAGCGTGGGGTACCCTTAATTATCATTTATTGACATATTATAATGGCTGATTTATAATATGTTAAATACTTTTAGGAATTAATAAAACCAACCTGCCAGGTTGATAAAGGGGAGTATAATATGAGTGAAACTAAAAAATTTCTTATGACTTATGAAGGTGTAAAAAAGCTAGAAGATGAATTAGAATATTTAAAAGCAGTAAAAAGAAAAGAAATAACTGAGAAAATAAAAGTAGCTTTAGGGTATGGAGACTTAAGTGAAAACTCTGAATATGATGAAGCTAAAAATGAGCAAGCTTTTACAGAAGGAAGAATTCTTCAATTAGAAAATATGTTAAAGAATGCTGAAGTTGTTGATGAATCAGAGATACCAACAGATACTGTTTCTGTAGGTTCAATAGTAAAGGTAAAAGATTATGATTTTGATGAGGAAGTTGAGTATACTATAGTTGGTTCAGCTGAAGCAGATCCGATGAACTTTAGGATATCTAATGAATCACCAGTTGGAAAAGGGTTAATTGGTAAAAAAGTTGGGGATGTTGTAGAGGTTAATGTGCCAGATGGAGTTTCAAAATTTGAGGTACTTGATATAAGAAGAGCATAACGGAGGGATGTAAATGTCAACTGAGGAAATGAATATTCAAGAATTAGAATCTCAGTTCAGTGAACAAGAAAGATTAAGAAGAGAGAAGCTAGCTGAATTAAAGAGTGAAGGAAAGGACCCATTTGATGTATATAAGGTTAATAGAACTCATACATCAGAGCAAGTAAAGTCTAACTTCGAAGAATTAGAAGGTAAAGAAGTTACTATTGCAGGTAGAATAATGTCTAAGAGGGGACAAGGAAAGGTTGTTTTCTCTGATGTGCATGATAGAGACGGAAAAATCCAGTTATTCATTAAGATTGATGAAGTTGGGGAAGAACAGTTAAAATCATATAAAACATTTGACTTAGGAGATATGGTAGAAGCTACAGGAGAAGTTTTTAAAACTAGAACTGAAGAAATATCTATAAAGGTTAAGAGTTTTCAATTAATTTGTAAGTCTTTAAAGCCATTACCAGAAAAGTGGCATGGATTAAAAGACCCAGATTTAAGATATAGACAAAGAGAAGTAGATCTTATAACTAACCCAGAAGTAAAGGATACTTTTATTAAGAGAAGTCAAATTATAAGAGGAATAAGGGAGTTCTTAGATAATAGAGGATTTTTAGAAGTTGAAACACCAATACTATCTCCTATAGCGGGTGGAGCAGCAGCTAGACCATTTATAACACATCATAATACATTAGATATTGATATGTATCTTAGAATTGCTACTGAGCTTTATTTAAAGAGGCTTATTGTTGGTGGATTTGAAAAAGTTTATGATATGGGTAAGAACTTTAGAAATGAAGGTATGTCTGTAAGACATAACCCTGAATTCACTATGATAGAGTTATATGAAGCTTATTCTGATTATAATGATATGATGGAAATTATGGAAAACTTAGCGGCGTATGTTTGCGAAAAAGTAAATGGTACAACTAAGGTTATGTACCAAGGAACAGAAATAGACTTTAAGCCACCATGGAGAAGAATAACTATGGTTGATGCTGTTAAGGAATATGCAGGAATAGATTTTAATGCTATTGAGTCTGATGAAGAGGCACAAGCTATTGCAAAGGAAAAGCATTTAGAATTCCCTAAGCCATTAAACACTGTAACAAAGGGTGAAGTTTTAAATGCTCTTTATGAAGAGTTTGCTGAGCAACACATGATACAACCTACATTTGTTATGGACTACCCAGTAGAGATTTCACCTCTTACAAAGAAAAAGAGAGGAAACGAAATGTTTACTGAAAGATTTGAAGGGTTTGTATTTGGAAGAGAAATCTGTAATGCGTATTCTGAATTAAATGATCCAATAGTTCAAAGAGAAAGATTTGAACAACAAGCTAAAGAAAGAGAACTTGGAGATGATGAAGCGTATATGATTGATGAAGAATTCATGAGCGCTTTAGAAACAGGTATGCCTCCAACTGGTGGATTAGGATTTGGAGTTGATAGATTAATAATGTTCTTAACTGATGCACCATCAATAAGAGACGTATTATTATTCCCAACAATGAAACCACAAACAAATAATTAACATAAAAAAGGAGTTAATTTGATTAACTCCTTTTTCTTTTCTATCTTTAAAATGCTCTGTTTTTTTCGTGAATGCTACTATATTTAAAATATTTAAAAAAAAGTGTTGCATTTATAGATAAAGCTGATATAATATCTAATGTAATGACGTTCCGCGATAGCTCAATGGTGGAGCACTCGGCTGTTAACCGATAGGCTGGAGGTTCGAGTCCTCTTCGCGGAGCCAATTTTATCGTCATTATACTGATATTCCGCGATAGCTCAATGGTGGAGCACTCGGCTGTTAACCGATAGGCTGGAGGTTCGAGTCCTCTTCGCGGAGCCAAAGAAAAGCGATGAACAGTTATCGCTTTTTTTTATTATTTTTCGTTATCTTTTTTACCGTCTTTATCATCTTTGTTATGGCATATCATATCTATTATCACGGCGCATGCTAAAATTAATGCAGGATCATTGAAGTCTGTTATATCAATTATATATTTGTCTCTTATAGAAATAAGTTTTTTAGAAACTTTACCTATCTCATTTCCATTAAGTTTGAATGTATAATCATAATCAATAAAATTTCCTTTTACTTTTATGGTTCCATATGGTGTTTCAATCTTAAACTTATCTCTGATAATATTTATTAAATCTTTTTTTAGAGTTGCATATACGTCTCCGTCTTTTTCAATAACGTATGTTTCTTTTAACCGTAATAGTTTTTTCTTGATTTTAAATATTTTGTTATCATTTGAATCGGAAAAGTATAATTTTTCGCCTATAGTTAAAACTTTGCCATCTATCTTGAAAACTTTGTCCTTGTTTTCATCTAATATAGTGAAGTCGTCGCCAATAGATATAAGTCTTTGACTTAAGATGTATTTCATAAAAACCCCTCCTTATATTGTGTTTATATAATTATTATATAAAAAAATACATATAAAATATATATGACATACCTTTGGTATTGACATATAAAACTCTTTTGATAAAATGAATATATAATTAAATAGGCATGTTGATGGAGAAGAGTAGTATAATGCTTTATTTTAGAGAGGTGATGTTTGGTGAGAATCACTATGAGTGTTTTATGAAAGGAACTCTTGAGTGCGAAGTTATGAAAGTAGGGCTTATTGCCAAGAAGGGTGGAACCGCGGAAAAAATTTCGTCCCTTTATGGTTGATATAGCTTTTTTTATTTACAAAAAAATAAATTAGGAGGTATAGACATGACAGTAGAAAAGACTATGGAAAAAATAGTTTCTTTATGTAAAAGTAGAGGATTCATATTCCCAGGCTCAGAAATATACGGAGGATTAGCAAATGCATGGGATTATGGTCCATTAGGCGTAGAGTTTAAAAATAATGTAAAGAAAGCTTGGTGGAAGAAGTTCATACAAGAAAGTCCATATAATGTTGGAGTTGATTGTGCTATATTAATGAATAAAGAAGTATGGGTAGCATCAGGGCATGTTGGTGGATTTTCAGATCCGTTAATGGATTGTAAAGAGTGTAAAGCTAGATTTAGAGCAGATAAGTTGGTTGAAGATCATATGACAGAACAAGGGGTAGAGGTAGCATCTGCAGATGGTTGGTCAAATGAGCAATTAAAAGAATATATAGAAAAGAACAATATAGTATGTCCTAAGTGCGGCAAGTTAAATTATACTGATATCAGAAAGTTTAATTTAATGTTTAAAACTTTTGCTGGTGTTACTGAAGATGCAAAAAATGAAATATATTTAAGACCTGAAACAGCTCAAGGTATTTTTGTTAACTTTAAGTCTGTTCAAAGAACTTCAAGAAAGAAAGTACCATTTGGTATAGGCCAAATAGGTAAGTCTTTCAGAAATGAAATTACTCCAGGTAACTTTACTTTCAGAACAAGAGAATTTGAACAAATGGAATTAGAATTTTTCTGTAAGCCAGGAACAGATTTAGAATGGTTTGAATATTGGAGAGATTATTGTTGGAAGTTCTTATTGAACTTAGGTATAAAAGAAAAATATATAAGAATGAGAGATCATGCACAAGAAGAATTATCATTTTATTCTAAAGCTACTTCTGATATAGAATACTTATTCCCATTTGGATGGGGGGAATTATGGGGAATAGCAGATAGAACTGACTATGACTTAAAGAAACATCAAGAACATTCAGGTCAAGATATGTCTTATTTAGATCCTCAAACAAATGAGAAATATGTACCTTATGTTATAGAACCATCATTAGGTGCAGATAGAGTTGCTTTAGCTTTCTTAGTTGATGCTTATGATGAAGAGGATTTATCAACTGAAGATAAGCAAGATTCAAGAGTTGTAATGCACTTCCATCCAGCGTTAGCTCCATTTAAAGCGGCTATATTACCTTTATCAAAAAAGCTTTCTGATAAAGCTTTAGAAGTTTATGGAGAGTTAAGTAAGTACTTTAATATTGATTTTGATGAAGCAGGAAGTATAGGAAAGAGATATAGAAGACAAGATGAAATTGGTACACCATATTGTATAACTATAGACTTTGATACATTAGAAGATGGTGCTGTAACTGTAAGAGATAGAGATAGCATGGAACAAGAAAGAATTAAAATAAGTGATTTACAAAGTTATATAGCAAGAAGTTTAGAGTTTTAATTTGAGGTGGAGTTATTATATAACTCCACTTTTTATATTAGTTGGAAGATGTGAGGGTAAAAATGGAGTGATTAAAGAAACTTTATGTTTGTAGAACAAAATAATCAGAAGTGTTATAATTAGAAAGAAATGGGACAGACTTAAATAAGAATAATATATTAGATAATATAAAAGTTGATGTTTGTTTGGAGGATTTAGGATGAAGAAGGATTTTAGTGAATTTAAAGAATTTATAAAAAATAAAAAGGTTGCTGTAGTAGGAATAGGTGTTTCTAACATTCCTTTAATTAAGTTCTTAGTTAAACTTGGTGCGGTTGTATCAGCTTTTGATATTAAAGATGAAAAGGCTTTAGGAAATATAGCTGATGAATTTAAAGAAATGGGCGTTAAATTAATACTCGGAGAAGGGTATCTAGATAAACTAACAGGATTTGATGTAGTCTTTAAGACACCATCAATGAGAATTGATAGCGAAGCTTTAGTTAGGGCTAAGGGTGAAGGAGCGTATATAACATCTGAGATGGAAGAGTTTGTTAGATACTGTAAGGGTAAAGTGTATGGAGTAACAGGTAGTGATGGAAAAACAACAACCACTACTATAATATCTAAGTTGTTAATAGAGGATGGTTATAAAACTTGGGTTGGAGGAAATATTGGTACACCATTATTTGCTCAAATTGAAGAGATTGATGAAAAAGATATGGTTGTACTAGAGTTATCTAGTTTTCAACTTATGACAATGAATTCTCCTATAGATGTGGCGGTTTGTACTAACTTAGCTCCAAATCACTTGGATATGCATAAAGATATGCAAGAGTATATAGATTCAAAGAAAAATATATTCTTATATCAAGAAGAGAATGAAGTGCTAGTAGTAAATAGAGAAAATGAAATAACATATGGTTTTGAAAAAGAGGCAAAAGGAGAGATAAGAGAGTTTAGCTCTAAGAGGGTATTACAAAATGGTGCTTACTATAAAGACGGAAGTTTATATCTTTATGGCAAAGAGGTATGTAAGAAGGATGATATAGTCATCAAAGGAATGCATAATGTAGAAAACTATCTAGCTGCATTTCTAGCGACTAAAGAGGATGTTTCTATAAGTACAATGAAAGCAGTTGCTGAAAGCTTTACAGGAGTAGAGCATAGATGTGAGTTAGTTAGAGAGTTAGATGGAGTTAAGTATTATAATGATTCAATTGCTTCAAGCCCAACAAGAACTTTGGCTGGATTAAAGGCTTTTGATAAAAAGGTAATATTAATAGTGGGTGGGTATGATAAGCATATACCGTTTGAGCCATTAGCTTATGAAGGATATCCGTTTATAAAAGAATTGATAGTTTTAGGTGCTACTAAAGATAAAATTAAAGCTGCGTTTGATAAGTTGGAAGAGGAAAATGATATAAAAGTTAGTATGAACTTTGTAAGTAACTTAGAAGAGGCAGTAAGTAAGGCAAGGGAGTTAGCAGAAGAAGGAGATATAGTAACGTTATCACCTGCTTGTGCATCCTTTGATATGTTCCCTAACTTTGCAGTAAGAGGAAATGTATTTAAAGAAATAGTTATGAATATGAAATAGGAAAAGGAAGCTTATTTGATAAGCTTCCTTTTAATTTGTTTTAAATATATATGTATTGTTTACATTTGATCTGATTTGGACAAAGAAACCTTTTTCAGAAGGGTAATATTCATTAATACCTTGATTTATTATAGGTGATAGCGATACTTGATTGTTAGAATCATTAATATCTAATGAGTAAAGATAATTATTTTTATCCGTATTAATGAAATATAGGGTGTTCTTAAATGTTTTTAAATCTTCTCCATTTATAAGTGCTATTCTAGTAGCTCTTAAAGTTTCAGGATCTATTTTATATAAGTTATTATTGTCGTCAGAGTTAATGGCAACTATGTAGTTGTTATAAGTAGCAAAGCTATTAACTGAAAAAGTGGTAACTTGTCCGTCTTCTGTACCTTCTAAATTTATTTTATACAATTTGGAAGAATCACTTTTATTTTCATATAAAATATAATTTCCATTAAGTAGGTATTTTCCAACAACGTTGTTTATAATTATTTTAGAAGTTTTATCGATTATATTATAAGAATACAACTTGCCATCAGTTTTGTTTATGTATAAAAGATTGTTTCCAGTTAATAATAAGTTGCTGACATTATGCGAATTTAATTTTTTATATGTACCATCGATTATATTTAGTGAAGATAATGAATTATTGTTGGAAGCATCTGCAAAATAAATAATATCACCTTGTATTGCTAAGGTATGCGTTGAATAGTTAAAGAACTTAACAATATCATTTGAAGTGATGATTGATTGTGGAATAGGATCATTAATAATAGATATTTTATTATTATCATCCCAGTTTGGAAATATTAATGAGTTTGTGGAAGAAATAAATTGTGTTGGGTATACAGTGTCTGGAGATATTAAGAATGAAGATGATTCGTTGGTGGAATTAGAACTATCAGTTTTTATAATATTAGAAGTCTGAGAATTAGAATTATTTTTATCATTATTGCACCCAACTAAAATAAATGTTGTCGATATTAGTAGTAAAAATAATGTTTTTTTCATATGTAAAACCTCCTGAAGAATCTTTGTTTATATTACTATACTAGAATAAAATGTAATAGTAGTAAAGTTTATTAAATATTTAGGTGTAAATTATAAAAAAAATCTTATACTTATCCTGGCGTATCTTTAATAGATATTTAAAGTAAAAGTTATAAAAACACAGAAATTAATATATATTTTGAAATAATAAGAAATAATTGTACTGATTAATTATAAAAGAAGTGCTACTATAATATCCGTCGCACAGATGAGTTGTGACAAGCCAAAGAAGTTTAAAATACACTTTAAAAAAAGTGTTGACAACAAATTTGATAGATGATATTATGATATGGCAGTCAAGTGAGATTGCAGTTGATCTTTGAAAATTGAACAGAATATAAAGTTAAAAACCAGCAATTCTTTTTTA
>JAQEYV010000007.1:0-142836 GCA_027692445.1 Clostridiaceae bacterium OF42-15pH9A
AATATTATTTATATTATTTTTATAATGTATAATGTTTGTCTATCTGAATGCTCTTAATCTATTTTGAAGATTCACTTAAAAACTTTAGCGACATCAAAGTTTCATCCTCATCTTTATTATTTTTGTTATCTCTCTTATCTTCATAAAAATAGAAGAAACTGCTTTCGCAGCTTCTTCATTCACTAATTTTTAATTTAACTTCTCTTTCATCTTTAAAGATTACACTATATATTTCAAAACCTTCTTTAGCTTCATAAATACTTATATTATTATAAACATAGTCCCCCTCTTTATTCCCACCATTAACACTTATACCATCTTCAATTTCTCTTACTATAGAAAAGTCTTCTACAACTTTGCTTCTAAGTCTTACATAACTTTCATCAATGCTATCTACTTCTATTCCAAATGAATTTTCATCTATTGTTTTATTATTTATATCTACCTTTAATTTTACTTTTTCTTTTGGATGAACATAAATTTCATCAAACTTCATAATTAATTCCTTTTTATCAAAAGGAATTTCACCATTGAACTCCATATAACCATATTGAATTTCACTATTAATAGATCCACTACTTGTCACATACACCTTATTATCTTTATCAATTATTTTACACTGCAAAAACATAAGGCTATCATAATAATTACTATTAAATTTAAATTTAAGAACTGTTCTAGTTTTACTTGTTTCAAACTTTACAAAATTTATAGTTCCAACATCTAATTTTAATGGTTCTGCTTTGATCTCAAACTCCTTAATGTCTACATTGAAAGCTTCATCTAACTTTACTGGCACTATAAATGTTGAAATAGGCTCATAACTTGTTAAATGTCCACCTTCTCCTTTTTTGTATACCTTAAATTCAAACGTTATTTCATATGGACACTCATTAAATGTAGTTTCAAAATAATTATCATTTATATTAAAAGTTCCTTGAAACACCGACCCTTGATTTGATATAGGATAATCAGGTTTTACCATTATATCAACATCATACTTATCTATATCTTCAATTTCATAATTAACCCAAAGCCTTTTATAATCTCCTGATAAACTATTCAATTTAAATTTAATGCCATTCTTTTCTTCAGAATAATTAATACTTTGAACCAATCCATACTCCACAGCATTTTCAAAACCATCATCACCACCATTGAATCTAACTAATTCCACTAACTTTTTAAATCCTGGTATTGAACTGAATGCTTCTGCTGCTGTAGATGATATATTTACACTTGCAACGAAAATTATAAATAATGCAGCAATACTTTTTCCCACATTGTATATACGTTTTTTCAATACTTCTTTTTTTCCTATCTTTATAGCTTTTTTAACTCTAAAATTTAACTCTTCAGGAATTTCTATATTCTCATAATTTCTTTTTTCCTCTTCAAAAATATTCTTACTCATAACTACCCTCCTTAAATTCTTTTCTAAGAAAATTAAGTGCTTTATGAAGTCTATTCTTTACAGTTGGAACAGATATCTCTAAAATCTCACTTACTTCATTTATGGTATAGCCATGAAAGTATTTTAAAATAATCACAGTTTTTAAATCTTCAGGCAAGTTATCCACAGATTCTATCAATTCACTGTTATTATCTTCTATTAATTCAATATTTTTAAACATTTTATCACAATAGACAATCCTTGAGCTTTTCCTTAAATAGTCTAGAGCTGTATTAATTAATATTCTATTAATCCATTTTTCTAATGCTTTTATATCCTTAAGCTTATTAATATTTCTATAAGCTTTAACTATAGAGTCTTGAAGGATATCTAAGGACTCATCTTTATTTTTAACATATATAAAAGCAAGTCTATATAGTTTATCGCTATTGAACTCTAAGTAGTTTTCTAATATCTTTTCTCTTTTCCTACTATTAAATATGGACATACTCATCCCCCTTATTATTGATTTTATCACAGCTACATTAGTAAGACGTACATCATTCATTTTTGTTTAATTATTAGGAAATTTTTTTATTAAACTTCAAGATAACATTTACATTTACAAATTATTTATGTTATTGGAACTTTTTATTATATTTGTTATAAAATATTAAATAACAATATTGTAATAATTTTCTTTGTATGATATTATATTGATACTATTTATTAAAACTTAGTAATGATTTATTAATCATTTTTGTTATTATTTAAGAATTAAATATTAAAGGGGGATTTATTATGAAAAAGAAATTACTTTGTGGAGTTTTAGCTTCTGCTATGGCTTTCTCAGTACTTGCAGGATGTGGAGGTAACTCTGAAGGTGGGGCTGACTCAGAGGTTATAAAAATAGGAGGAATAGGACCTTTATCTGGTCCAAACTCAACTTACGGTATATCAGTTAAAGAAGGGGCAGATCTTTTAGCTGAAGAAATTAATGCAGCTGGAGGTATAAATGGCAAAAAAGTCGAATTCATTTTTGAGGATGATCAAAGTGATAATACTGTAGCTGCTTCAGCATTTAACAAATTAGTTGATAAAGATGGAGTTTGTGCAATTCTTGGAGGAGTTACATCTGGTACTACTCTAGCAATAGCACCTAATTCAACAAATAAAAAGATTCCTATGATTACACCTACTGGAACCGAACCAACTATAACTAATGTAGGTGGAGACTTTATGTTTAGAGGATGTTTTGTAGATTCATTCCAAGGTGAAATATTAGCTAAATACACTAAGGAAAATCTAGGAAAAACTACTGCTGCTGTTTTATACAATTCTTCCTCTGACTACTCAAAGGGAATTGCAAATGCATACAAAGAAACTTTAGAGAAAAACGGTGGACAAGTAGTAGAATTCTTATCTTATGGTAGTGATAAAGAAACAGACTTTAAAGCACAACTTACTAAAATAAAATCTGCTAATCCAGATGTTATTATATTACCTGATTACTACAATGTTGTTGGTTTAATAGCTAAACAAGCTAGAGATATGGGCATAACTTCTCAATTCCTAGGCGGAGACGGATGGGAATCCGAAGAATTAACTAAGATTGGTGGAACTGCTGTAGATGGTGCTATATACATTAATCACTACTATGCTGAAGATACTGATGAAAATGTAAAGAACTTTGTTGACTCTTATACTAAGAAATATAACAAAACTCCAGACTGTTTTGCTGCTCTTTCTTATGATACAGCTAAGATTTTAGTTAAAGCTATAGAAAAAGCAAATAGTACAGACGGAACTGCAATAAGAGATGCTTTAGCTGGAATGGAAATTAACAGCGTAACTGGAAATATCAAATTTAATGAAGAAAGATCAGCTGTTAAGAGCGCAGCTATTATAAAAATTAATGGAGACAAGAAGGAATTAGATGATAAGGTTAATCCTTAATATAATACTTAACTAAAGGAGGAGTTACTATGGAATTTTTACAACAATTGATTAATGGCTTAGCTTTAGGTAGCGTATATGCACTCCTAGCTTTAGGTTACACAATGGTATATGGAATAATTCAATTAATAAACTTTGCACATGGTGAAATATACATGATAGGAGCCTTTGCAGGCTTCTATTGTGCTACCACACTAAATTTACCACTAGTACCTACATTATTAGCTGCAATGGCTGCATCTGCACTAGCTGGTATTATAATTGAAAAAGTAGCATATAAACCACTAAGAAACTCACCAAGAATAACATTACTTATTACTGCAATAGGTGTTTCTTTGTTATTACAAAATAGTATGAGAGTTTTAGTTGGTGCTAATCCAAAACCATTTCCAAACCTAATTAAAGCTGGTTACTTAGAAATAGGTGCACTTCATATAGAATGGAAGACACTACTTATGTTTGCTGTATCTGCACTCCTTGTACTTCTCCTTCAATTTATTGTTTTTAAAACTAAGGTTGGAAAGGCAATGAGAGCAGCTTCCTTTGATATAGAAGCCGCATCTTTGATGGGAATAAACGTTAATAATACAATATCACTAACTTTTGCTATTGGTTCTGCCCTAGCTGGTATTGCTGGTGTTCTTGTAGCAATATCCTATCCTAGCATAACTCCTTATATGGGCGTTATGCCTGGTCTTAAAGCCTTTGTTGCAGCAGTACTTGGAGGAATAGGAAGTATACCTGGCGCTTTACTAGGAGGATTATCTATCGGCTTATTAGAAACACTTTCAAAGGCATATATATCTACCACTTTTTCAGATGCAATAGTTTTTGGTATTCTAATTGTTATTTTATTAATTAAACCTTCTGGGTTACTTGGTAAGGTAACAAGAGAGAAAGTGTAGGTGATATAAATGAAAAAATTGTTAGAAAAAAAGTCATTATTAATATTTGGTGCAATATTACTTGTTTACGGTATCCTATTTACCTTATTAAAAACAGGCGTAATAGGTGCTTACTATGAAGGAATTATTCTTTTAACGTTTATAAATATAATTTTAGCTGTATCACTTAATTTAATTGTAGGCTTTACTGGCCAACTTTGTTTAGGACATGCTGGTTTTATGGCCATAGGTGCTTATATTTCTGCAATTATAAGTACTAAAGCTAACTTACCTTTCTTCTTAGCAATTATAGTTGGTGCAATAGTATCTGCTTTCTTTGCTGCTTTGATTGGTTTTCCAACATTAAGACTTACAGGAGACTATTTTGCAATTACTACATTAGCCTTCTGTGAAATTATTAGAGTAATAATTATGAATATTGATTATGTAGGCGGTGCCCGTGGATTTACAGGAATTCCTACAAAGACAACTATTTCTATAAGTTTCTGGGTTATGATACTTTCAGTAATTATTATTTATAACATAATACATTCATCTCAAGGACGTGCAATGCTAGCTGTACGTGAAAATGAAATTGCTGCTGAATCTATGGGAGTTAATGCTTTCAAATATAAAATGACTGCTTTTGTTATAGGAGCTTTCTTTGCTGGACTTGCTGGTGGATTATACGCTCATTATATGGGATATATTCAACCTACTTCCTTTGATTTTGTTAAATCAATTGATTACTTAACATTTGTAGTATTTGGAGGTATGGGATCTTTATCTGGTTCTATTATTTCTACAGGTATTTTAACATTCTTACCTGAGTTATTAAGAGGACTACAAGATTATAGAATGATTATTTACCCATTAGCCCTTATAATCTTAATGATATTTAGACCTCAAGGGTTACTTGGCGACAAAGAATTATCCTTAAAAATATTCAAACTAAAAAACAAAAAAGAAATTAAAGATATAGAAGCTGGAAAGGAGGCTTAAAATATGTTAGATGTAAAAGACCTATCTATAGAATTTGGAGGACTTAAAGCTGTTTCAGACTTTAACCTTTCAATAGAAGATAGACAAGTTGTTGGATTAATTGGACCTAATGGTGCAGGTAAAACTACTGTTTTCAATATGTTAACTGGAGTTTATGCTCCTACTAATGGCACTATTATATACCTTGGAGAAAATATTGAAGGTCTTAAACCATATGATATTACTCAAAAGAAAATTTGTAGAACCTTTCAAAATATAAGACTATTTTCAAGCCTTTCTGTAATAGATAATGTAAAAATAAGCTTTAACTTTAGAATTAACTATAATCTATTTGATTCTATTCTTAGAACTCCTAGATTTAAAAAGGAAGAGGCTGAAATTGAAAAAAAATCACTAGAATTATTAAAATCATTTAATTTAGCTGAAAAAAAGGATGAATCTGCAAAAAACCTTTCTTATGGTGAACAAAGAAGACTTGAAATTGTAAGGGCCCTTGCTGCTAAGCCTTCGTTAATACTTCTTGATGAACCTGCTGCAGGTATGAATCCTCAAGAAACAGCAGAGCTTATGGAATTAATTAATTGGATTAAAAATGAATTTCACATATCAGTTCTATTAATAGAACACGATATGAAGCTAGTAATGGGTATTTGTGATAAAGTTGTAGTTCTTGACTATGGTAAAAAAATAGCTGAAGGAACTCCAAATGAAATAAAAAATAACCCTAAGGTAATTGAAGCTTATCTTGGAGAGGGGGCTTAAAATGCTTAAAATTGACAATATAAACTTATACTACGGTGGTATTCATGCATTAAAAGATCTTTCTTTAGAAGTAAAAAAAGGTGAGATTGTTACTCTAATAGGTGCAAATGGTGCAGGTAAAACCTCTACTTTAAGAGCAATATCAGGACTTGAGCCTATTAAAAGTGGAACTATATCCTATAAGGATTCCCCTATTAATAAAGTTCCTGCTCATAAAATAGTATCTTTAGGACTATCTCATGTACCAGAAGGTAGAAAGATATTTGCAAACCTTACTGTACTAGAAAATCTTGAACTTGGTGCTTATTTAAGAAAAGATAAAGAAATTCAAAAAGATATGGAAATGGTATTTTCTAAATTTCCAAGACTTAAAGAAAGAGAAAAGCAACAAGCTGGTACACTTTCAGGTGGTGAACAACAAATGCTTGCTATAGGCAGAGCATTAATGAATAGGCCTGAGATGCTAATACTTGATGAGCCTTCTATGGGACTTGCCCCTCTTGTTGTTAAAGATATATTTAATACAATAGTTGAAATAAATAAGTCCGGTACTACAATTCTTCTAGTTGAACAAAATGCTAATATGGCACTTTCCATTGCAGATAGAGCTTATGTACTTGAAACAGGTAAAATTGTTTTAAATGGAGATGCTAAAGAACTATTAGAAGATGATAGTATAAAGAGTGCATATCTTGGAGAATAATTTAAAATATTAATAGGTATTAGGTTGGAATCCAGTAAAAACTGGATTCCTTCTATTTTTACTTTAAAAGAAGATTATCCTTAATTCACTTTTTACCTATGTATGGTATTATATAAACATTAGAAACTCCCCTAGCTTGAATATCTTGTACAATCCTTTTAGCTTCCCCAAAGTCTTCATAGACTCCTACGCACACTCTCCAGCCATAATCTTTGGTGACTTCTTTCTTCATCCCTTTATTCTTTTTCCCTTCTTCTTTAGGTATTTTTCCAACAAACAGAACACATGCATTAGCTACTACTCTTCCAAAATGCTCTGCATTAAAATTTCTCTCTACATGTCTATTAGAAATATAATCCCCTAAGCATACAACTCCTGGTATATTTAAAGCATTTAATACACCATACTCTATTTCTGATATCCCTCTATTTTCACTTTTAAGTCCCTTTACCATCTTAGCTAATAAATATTCTCCCAAATCTTTTGACTTATGATTATTCTTTTTCACAAATACTTCTGTACCTCCAATTGAATCAGCATCATTAAAATTCATGTGGAAACTAATGTAGTAATCTCCACTCCAATTGTTCGCATAAGTAACCCTTTCTTTTAGATCCATATATATATCATTGGATCTAATTAAAAATACTTCTTCACCATTTAATTCTAGAACTCTTTTAGCCTCTAATGCTGCATCTAAAGATATATTTTTCTCCCTTCTTCCACCATATCCAATAGCACCACTATCTTTTCCACCATGTCCAGCATCAATTATCCATTTAGTCAAATACTCTCCTCCTAAGAATTGATAATAGTTTCTCCTATTTCTATTCTATTTAACTAGATGTTTCCACGTTCTAAAATATTAATAAAAAATGTGGAGTGGATAATAATTTTATAATTATCTAGAGATTAAAAAAGAGAAACCGCTAAGCGATTTCTCTCCTCAAATCATTCATTATATTAGAATACAGGAATTACAGCTCCCTTATACTTTTCTTCTATAAATTTCTTACATTCATCAGAAGTTAAAGCTTCTTTTAATACTTTAGTCTTTTCAGAATCCTTATTAGCTTCCTTAACAACCAAAACATTTCTCTTAGTATTTATATCTTCTCTGTTCTTATCCTCAGTATATAATCCTTCTTTAGTAGCATCTAAACTAGCTTGTAATGCATAGTTACCATTAATAACAGCAGCAGTAACTTCATCTAAAACTCTTGGTAGTTGTTCTGCAGCTAATTCTTTAAACTTTAAGTTCTTTGGATTTTCAGTTATATCTTTTGGAGTAACTAATTCTCCTGCCTTTACCTTTATTAACCCTGCATCTTCAAGAACTCTTAATGCTCTTGCTTCGTTAGTTGCATCATTTGGAATAGCTATTGTATCTCCGTCTTTTATCTCATCTAAGCTCTTTGCAGTCTTAGAATATAAAGTCATTGGCTCTATATGAATTTCTGCAACACTTACCAAATCATATCCCTTTGCTTCATTTGTTTCATTTAAAAAGGCAATATGTTGGAAGTAGTTTGCATCTAATTCTCCTTCATAAACAGCTGTGTTTGGTGTATTATAATCATCAAATGGTGTTATTTCTAAAGTATAACCTTTTTCTTCTATTAAAGGCTTAATTGCATTAACTATCTCTTCATGTGGTACAGATGTAACCCCAATTTTTATAGTCTTATCATCTTCCTTCTTTTCTGTGCTGCCCCCACATCCAACTAAACCTAATGTTAATGCTCCTGCTAATACTAGTGATAATAATTTTGTCTTTTTCATATTAAAATCCCCCTTTTATTTATCTTGATAATTTTTTATAAAAATAGTTTCCTAAGCTTTGAAGAGCTTGCACTACTATAATCAACACGATTACTGTAACAATCATTACATCAGTTTGGAATCTTTGGAATCCATATCTTATTCCTAAGTTACCAAGGCCTCCTGCCCCTAGGGCACCTGCCATTGCTGAATACCCTATAAGGTTTATAACTGTAAGTGTTATACCTGATAGAATTGATGGTATAGCTTCTTTTAACATTACCTTGAATATAATTTGAGCATTACTTGCTCCAAAGGACCTTGCAGCCTCTATAACTCCTGAATCTACTTCTTTTAAAGCAGATTCAAATATTCTTGCTACAAAAGGTGCTGCTGCTATAGTTAATGGTACTATAGCTGCTTTCTCACCAAGAGATGTTCCCATTATTGCTCTTGTAAAAGGTATTATAGCAACCATTAATATTACAAATGGAAAACCTCTTAATACATTCACTATTCCATCTATGCATTTATATATTGCTTTGTTAGGTCTTAATCCATTGCTATCGGTCATTACAAGTATTATTGAAATTATAAAGCCAAATATTACAGAGAAGATTGTTGATGGTACAACCATCACTAATGTTTGTCCAAATGCTTCTAATAATAATTCACCCATGCTATATTACCTCCCATTCTATATTTTTGCTCTTTAAATAATCAGATATTGTTTCTTTGTCCTTTTCCTCAATATTTATAACTAAACTTCCAAGTACATTTTCCCTGAATTTTTCAAGTTTTCCCCAAACTATTGAGAAATCTACATTTGCTTCCCTGGCCATTCTTGTAATAAGTGCATTTTCAGAACAATCTGCTGGGAAGAAAATCCTTATATTTATTCCTTCATTAGGTAAGGTTGTCTCATTCTCTTCACCAAGGAATTTCTTTAATGACGCTCCTGGCTTTAAGAACAATTCTTCTGCTCTTCCCTCATCCTTAACTATTCCACCATCTATTAATGCAACTCTTTCACAAACTTCTTTAACAACTTCCATTTGGTGAGTTACTATAACTATTGTTATCCCTAACTCCTTATTTATTTTAGATAGAAGTGCTAAAATATCCTTAGTTATCTTAGGATCTAAAGCTGATGTAGCTTCATCGCACAGAAGAATCTTTGGTTCTAATGCTAATGCTCTTGCAATTGCAACCCTTTGTTTTTGACCACCACTTAATGATGCTGGCTTACTTTCTGCCTTATCTTCTAATCCTACTAGAGCTAATAGTTCATTTACTCTCTTGTCTATATACTCTTTATCGTAACCCCAAACTTCAAGTGGAAGAGAAACATTCTTATATACAGTTTTTCTTTTAAGTAGGTTAAAGTTTTGGAATATCATCCCCAATTTTTTTCTAAACTCTCTAAGCTTTTTAGCCCCTAAGCCTGAGACTTCTTCTCCCATGACTTTAATACTTCCTTTATCATAGGACTCTAATCCATTTATACATCTTAAAAGCGTTGATTTACCAGCACCACTATGGCCTATAATTCCGTAAATCTCCCCTTCCTTTATGCTTATTGCTACATCTTTTAATACCTCTGTTTGTCCAAAACTTTTACATACATTTTTAATTTCTATCATAACAATGTCCCCTCCCTCTTTTTTAATATAAAAATAAATGCACTAGAGAATAAATCTCTAGTGCATGAATTCACTAAGCCTAATTTATTCTCTTATCTATCAGCAAAATATAAAAAATTGCTGCAGGAATTAGCACCGTATTCTAAATGGAAAATGAGCCACTTAATCGGTTGCTGGGTTTCACAGGGCCAGTCCCTCCACCACTCTGGATAAGATATTATATTTTATTTTATAATCAATTACTTCTTGCTTAATAATATATTCCAATCTTTTAATATTGTCAATATATTTTTGAAAGTTATTCCAATATTTTTTCTAAACAATAAAAACTTCCATCTTTATCTGGCAAAGAAATTTCTCCTACTATGTTAAAACCTTGAGACTTGTACAACTTTTGTCCAAGTATATTTTTAGTATTAGTATCTAATCTTATTGCTTTAATTCCATCTTCTTTAGCATATTCTAAAACCTTCTGTATTAAATATTTGCCATATCCTTTTCCAGAAAAAGTAGGGTTTACTAATACTCTATGTAACACAACATAATCATCATTAAAAGTCCATGGCAAATCATCGTATGCCTTTTCCTCTGTTCTATTGATGACAACTATTCCTAAAATTTCATTTTTATTTTCTTCTAGTACAAATAATTCCCTTTTCTCTATATCACTCTTAAATGTATCTCTTGTTGGATAATTTTCATTCCAACTTATACCGAAATCTTTATAATGTTTTAATGCTTCACATTTTATGCTATAAATCAAATCTAAATCTTTTAATTCCCCTATTCTTAATCTCATAGTTTACTCCTTACATAAAATATCCCTCTCTATTATAGCAGAGTTAAAATCTATTGCACCCTGTATTTTTTTACTATTCTGATAAAAGGTGTATAAGCGCTTTTAGCTCATACACCTTTTAACTTAATATTCTATTGTCTCATCAAATATTTCTATTATTTCTCCATCACAATTTTCTTCTATAAAACTTATAACTTTTTCTTTTGTTGTGTCTACTATAGCATTAGTACCACATACCTTTGATAGAGCAATCCCTATTATTTTATGATTATCTTGATGAGACATCTCTCCTACAGAAATGTTAAATTTATTTTTTAATCTTTGAGTAATACTATTAACTACCATACGCTTTTCTTTTAAGCTCTGAACCCAAGATACTCGTATTTTTATTTCCATAACTAGAACTTTCATGATATATCACATCCATTTTTTACAATTAAATTACTTTTTGATTTCTTTAAGACGCCAAAATATTTAATATTAAATACCTCTATATTAATGTAAGCAAGACTTAAATAAAGTCTTGCTTACATTATATCTACATTACCAATCCACCATCAACACCAATTATTGTTCCATTTGTAAAAGTACTTTCATCAGAAGCTAAATAAACATATGCTCCTGCTAACTCTTTTGGAGTTCCAACTCTTCCAAGAGGAGTCATTGCTGCTAATGCATCTATAAACTTATCAGGTATAGCTGCAACCATATCTGTTTTAGTTACTCCAGGTGCTACCGCATTAACTCTTATTCCATATTGTCCAAGTTCCTTTGCAAGTGATTTAGTTAACCCATTTACTGCAGCCTTAGAAGCTGCATATGAACATCCACTCTTTTGTCCGAATGTTGCAACCATAGATGATGTATTTATTATACTTCCTCCGTCATTACCCTTCATTATTGGAGCTACAGCCTTACACCATCTAAATATTCCCGTAACATTAACATTCATAACATTTACGAATTCCTCTTCTGTCATATCAAAGAAAGATACATCTGTTGTAATACCTGCATTGTTTATAAGTACATCAATCTTTCCAAATGTCTCATGTACCTTTTTAACTGCTTTCTCAATTTCTTTTGATTCATTATTATTTACACCAAGTCCAAGTATCATAGCATTAGGATGACTACCTTTTAATGTTACTACTGCCTTGTCTGCATTCTTTTGATTTGATGCACAAGCTACAAGTTTTGCACCTTCTGATAACAACTTATCAGCCACTGCATACCCAATACATCGTGATGCTCCTGTAACAATTATGACCTTATCCTTTACTCTCATATATACATCTCCTCCATATAAAAATATTCTCTATTTAGTAATAAGCATTTTTATAATAATTTATTACTTATCTTTATAAATAAAAGTTATTTAACATTGACACTAATTTATAGTATTTTTATAATATTACTAATTCACAATTAATTTTAAGGAGATTATTCTATGAATGATATTCTAACACCTGTAACTTCAGAGGAATTTCACAAGAATGTAATAATAAAATTTCAAAATATATTAGATGGACTAGATACTTTCCCAAACTTTACCCTTGAGCCTAAAAATGTATATTCAGGTGAAGGGGAAATGATTGACTATATTCTTAAAATTTTTAAATTAAATAATTCTTTTTGTTATATAGATTTCTATCTTGATAAACTATCAGAAGAAGATAAAGAAAACTTAGTTAATCTTGTTCCAGAAGAAGATAGAAAACTGCTTAAAGCTAACTTAAATATTGAAAACTATAGTAATTACTTCAAAGTAGAACACATAGAATTAATCCCTTTTTTAACTAGACTTTCTACTAGAGAAAACTTCTTTATAACATTATACTTTACTGAAATTCCAATTACTATATGGGGTAACTATGGAATGAAATTTCCTTGTTTTTGCCTAAATCAAAAAGACTTAAACTTTTATATAAATCAACTTAAATAAAATATACGGTGGTGCGGATATTTATTTTGCTTGTTCCGTCACTGCGCTCCAATTCACATGAAAACAAATATCCACCCCACTCGTACTAAAGGTAAGGAAATTTAAAAAGAAACCCTAGACAAAATAGGGTTTCTTAATTTTACTAAATACTATCTCTTATCTTTTTAAGCTTTACTATGGCTTTAAATAAGTCTCCATCAATCTCAATATTAAATTCTCCATCCTGTAATTCTACCAAGCTTTTAGCAATTGAAAGACCAAGCCCTGATCCTTCTGTAGTCCTTGAAGCATCCCCCCGCTTAAATCTTTCCATTAATTCTTCTGCTTCCACATTTAATGGACTTTCCGATATATTTTTAAATATTATCTTAACATAATCTTCATCTTCCTCTACATCTATATATACTCTAGATCCCTTCATAGAGTATTTAATAATATTAGAAAGTAAGTTTTGGAATACTCTAAATGTTTTCTTACCGTCAGCTAGTATTAATAATTTTTCTTCTGGTATATTCTTAATAACTTGAAGGTTTGAATACTCAATCTTATCCTCAAGTTCTCCTATGGTTTGCCTTAAAAGGGCTACTGGATCTAATTCCACTATATCTAATTCAACAGCTCCTGAGGCTGCCTTAGAAGCTTCAAATAAATCTTCAATTAATACCTTTAATCTTTGGGATTTCTCTTTAAGTACCCCTATATATTTTTTTCTCTCTTCATCTGAAATATTATCTTTACTTAATAAGTCAACATAATTAATTATAGAAGTTAAAGGAGTTTTTAAATCATGAGATACATTAGTTATAAGCTCCCCTTTCATTCTTTCACTTTTTACAGCATTATCTATAGCTGATTCTAAACCTTCTTGTATATTAGATAAATCCTTAGATATTTCTCTTAATATATGGGGTCCACTTACTAATAACTCATTTTGGTAATTCCCTTTTACAATATTATTGGTAGTCTCTTTAATTTTATTTACTTCCTTTCCAATGACTAATACATAGCCTATTACACCTATTGCCATAAGTATAAATACCACTACTAAAGCACTATAAAAAGGTTCATATAACCAATAACTTAAAGGAAAGGTCATAAAACATGCCATTCCAACAAACACCACTATTACACAAATAAATGATATAACTGTAATTGCTGTATGCTTATAAACAAAGTTTTCACGTATAAGAGCAAAAAGTTTTAATACTGATTCATATATCTTTAATAAAAAAGATTTATTTTTAAGTTCTTTTGATGCGTTATCCTTATCTATAAATATAAGTTTAAAAATATATGCTAAGTTTAAATATAATAATAATCCACCAATTATGGTTAGTACTATAATCCTTCCCGGGAAATACCACTGGGTTTTCCAACATATATAATACAAAAATACTCCAAGTAAAATCATAAAAATTAGTTTTAACTCTGTAAAAAACCTTCCGTATAACTTAATAAATATATTATTATTAAAAGCTTTATTTTTATTCTTTATTATATTTATAAACAATCTTATTGCTAGTATACAATCTAGAGCTAATCCCACTCCCCATATCACTGCTGTCTTCTTATAATTTTTTATATCCTCCTTCGCGTAATAAAGTACATCCTCTTTTTCTAAATTTTTAGGTACTCTTATGCAAATATCATACTTACTTCTAAAATCATTATATCCAGCTAAAGATTTCATGGACTTAGATACTTCTGTACCTTGTTGATTGCTTGAATTTGTTCCAAATAACATAACATAATCATAGCCATCCCTAGAATCTTCCAAAAAATCTTTAATATTTGAATAAGTACTTGTAGTAAATGGAGTTCCATCCCATCTATCTACAAAGAATTCAAAATTGGAATTCTTTATAAACTTGTTAAAAAAGTTATTATAATTGCTATTTATTATATCAATTAGTTCTTCCCCACTTTTACCTTCTGCAGTTGTGTTAGTATTATTTATCTCTAAATATTTCTGTATTCCTTCTTCATTTATATTTCCATCAATATCTTCATATATATCAGATACCTCTATCAATCCATTATAAAATTCATTATAATAATCTGATACGTCAAATCTTTCATACATACTTTTAAATTGTAAGCTATTAAAAAGGCATGTATATAGCACTGGTATTAGTGCAACTAATATTGATAGTAATAGAATCTTAAGGTTTAAGTTATTCCTTGTGATCTTTTTCAAATTTATATCCAATTCCCCACACCACCTTTAAATATCTAGGTTCCTTTGGATTAATTTCTATCTTTTCTCTTATTCTTCTAATATGCACTGTTACTGTGTCTACATTAAAGGCTACTTCATTCCATACCCTTTCATAAATTTCTTCAATTGAAAATACTCTTCCTTGGTTATCCATTAACAATGAAAGAATTTTAAATTCTAATGGGGTTAACTTTGCTACCTCTCCATCTACTAAAACAACCTTGCTACTCTTATTAAGCTCTATAGCACCAATTTTTATAACATCATTGTTTTCCTTTAAAGGTGAAAACCTTGTATATCTTCTTATTTGAGAATTTACCCTTGCAATCAATTCTAATGGGTTAAAAGGCTTTGTTACATAATCATCAGCCCCAATATTAAGTCCTAATATTTTATCAGTATCCTCTGACTTTGCTGAAAGCATGATTATTGGTATCTCTTTTTCTTCTCTTATTTTAAGAGTAGCCCTTGTTCCATCCATCTTTGGCATCATAATATCCATTATGACAAGGTGTATCTCTTCTTCCTTTATTACTTCTAAAGCTTCAGCACCATCATAAGCTTTGAGAATATTATATCCTTCTCCTCTAAGATAGATTTCTATAGCTTCAACTATTGCTTTATCATCATCAACCACTAAAACATTATACCCTTTCATATTTTCCTCCAAATTTAAAACTTACTAACTATTTTATCATATTAGAAATTTTATTAGATATCTTTAATCCTATATTCTTATAATAGAACATAAAGATTACAAAAGACTATTTATAATTCTTAAGAAATCCGAAAGAAAAAGGAACCTAACATTTTAGATTCCTTTAAGTAACTTATGATAATCCACAACTTAGCCTTGTAGAAATATCATTGTATAACTCTTCCTTATCTATACTGTTTAAGTCTTCTACAACCCTTACAGCACCTACTAATCTTTTATTTAATAATATACCATATTCAATATCCCTTTCTAATTTGGCCGATATCTTATAGTTTCCTTTATCATCCCTAGTAAAACTTATACAATCTCCTGTTTCAGAATTTATTAATTCTATATTTCCATCATTTCCAATGTCATAGGCCTCATCTATATCTGTAATTTCAATGTTGAAAGGACTACTACTTACCTCTGCAACAGTTATTACTGGACTTAAAGTCATTCCTGTATATAACATGGAAATATCATTACTATTCGTGGTTTTAACACTATAACTTGAAACATCAAGATTATTTTCTTGTTCTAATGATTCACTTTGTTCTACTTCACTTTTATTATTATCTTCTATATCATTACTACATGATATAAATAAAAATAGTGAAAATAATATACTAAATAAAATAATTAATCTCTTTTTCATTTGCAACCTTCCTTCTCTTTAGTTATTCTTCTGTACTAACAAGGTTCTTAATAGATAAGTCCAAACCTTTTTCGTCTATAGATACCTTTCTATCTTGGACTATTATCCCATTCCTATCTACAAACATCATTCTTGGTAATGCATTTAAATTATACGCTTTATAAGCACTTAAATCATAATCATAATAAGTATCTAATGAAATATTATTAAACTTTAAGTATGTATTTGCTGTTTCCTTTGTTTCACGCTCTCCATCAGTGATATTAACAACAATGAATTCTACATCTTCTTTACAATCCTTTTCTTTAGCAGCTTCAATTCTTATTAGGTTTTCTCTACAATCAATACACCATGATGCCCAAAAAACTATCACCATTGGTTTACTTCCAATATATTTTTCTATATTAACCTTTTCTTTATTTTCTGTATAAACAGTAAAATCTTTTGCTTTCATTTTAATATTTGCAGGAATATAATTATCAGGCTTTCTTTCAGATTCAATTTGTGACAATTTTTCTTCAGTACTCATATTATTTTTACTGCTTAAAATAGTGAAAATAATCATTCCTATTACAATCACTACAACTATGCCTAATATTCTTCTCTTGTTCATCATATGAATCTCCTCCTATAGTAATTATAAACCATATCAAATAAAAAATCTCTAGGAATAACCTAGAGACATATTCTTACCTTTTCAATTTTCTTATCAGACACTTCATCTATTTTAAAAACAATATTGTTATACTTTATTTCTTTTTCTTCATCTTCTAAAGGAATTTTTCCAATTAAGTTAATTAAAAATCCATTTAAAGTATCTAACTCATCAGACTTTACATCAAGGTTTAAATTTTCATTTAATTCATCTAATTGAGTAGTACCATCTACTAAATAACAATTCTCTCCAACTTTTCTTATTCCAAACTCCTCTTCATCATCCTCATCATTTATATCTCCAACAATTTCTTCAACTAAATCTTCAACAGTTATGATACCTGAGAATCCACCATACTCATCTACAATTATTGCTATATGACGTTTAATGTCCTGTAAGTCTCTAAATAAATGTCTAATTGGCTTACACTCTGGCACAAAATAAGGCTCTTGCAATATATCCTGTATATTTACATTTTCAAATCCCTTATTTCTAGCTTCTATCATAAAGTCTTTCATATATAATACTCCAATGATATTATCAATTTCATCTTTATAAACAGGTATTCTAGCAAATCTCTTTTGTAAAAGCTCGTCCAAATATTCTTCAAGAGGTTCATTTACATCTATACAATATACCTCTGTTCTTGGTGTCATAACCTTTTCAGCTATTTTGTCATCAAATTCAAACACACTTTCTATCATTTCTTTTTCGCTTTCATCAATTGCACCATGTTCTTCTCCTGTTTCTACAAGAGACTTAATTTCTTCCTTTGTTACTCTTTCCTCTGAGTCATCACTATCCAATCCAAACAGCTTTACTAAAATATTTGTTGATACTGACAGTATCTTAACAAAAGGTGCTGCTATCTTAGAAATAAAAAGAATAGGATTTACAACTAGCATAGAAAGCTTGTCTGCTTTTTTTATAGCTAATCTCTTAGGGAAAAGTTCACCAAATACAAGTGTGAAATAAGATAAAATTATTGTTACACCTACAAAAGATATTTGTTCACCATAAGGTATATTCATGTCTGTTAACATCTTACCTACTACTGTTGAAATACCTGTTGCTGCAGATGCACTGGCAAAAAATCCAGATAGTGTTATAGCAACTTGAATTGTAGACAAGAACTTTGTTGGTTCCTCTACTAATTTGCATATTGTGCTAGCCTTTTTATTACCTTCATTAGCTAACATTTTCATTTTTGTTTTATTAATTGATACAATTGCCATCTCTGCTGCTGCAAAGAAAGCATTTACTGCTGTTAATACTACTAACAATATGAGCTGTCCAGCAATATTAGCAGGGTCGGGATCACTTTCCATATTCCATTTCTCCTTTTTTAATATAGTGATTAAATCTTATCATGAATCATAAATATTATCAAATATTGTAAATCTTATAAAAAAGATTAAAACTCCTCAAAAATAAAGTTTATATTAAAAAATAACTTAATTCCTCGCTATATCAACCTATTTCTATATAAGTCAATCTGCTAATGGAGACTTTTCTTTTTGCTTTTACTTACAATATATTATACTAACTTTATCATCTCAATTCTCTTACTCTTCTACGTATTTATTTATATTAAATAAATAATATTAAATTCTCATTCTCAACTTTTTTAATATTAAAGTTGTCCTCAATCTTTTTAAGATATATTTTCTTAAAAATAAAAAAGACTATCCTTATAAACTTGGATAATCTTTTATATGTGGCTAGGGTAGTCGGATTCGAACCGACCATACTCAGAGTCAGAATCTGATGCCTTACCACTTGGCTATACCCCATTAACAATATTATTATAGCACATTCTTATATTTTTTCTATATTTTTCTTTAATAGTTGTAATATAGATAATAAAGTTCTTATGAATATAAAAATACTTTCTGTTAGATCAACAAAGTTTTGTAGAATATTGACGAATACATTGTTATACTGTATACTTCTAAATCGTAGGATACCTTTAAACTAGTCCCGTGAGACTAATAAGGAAGTATTATTTTTTATGTATTTTATACGCCTTAGTATCTTAATTGGTATTAGGGCGTTTTTTATATCTGGTATCCTATATATTCAGAATTATTATGGAGGATACTATGAAGAAGCAAAATTCAAACAAACTAGCTATTCAAATGGCAATATCATTAATTCTAGGCCTAATTGCTGGAACAGGATTTATATTATTAAGAGAAAATTTATTAAATAATGGAAACGTTGGTTTATGGACAAGTATAAATAACTTATTATTCCAAGATATATCTGCTGAAGGAGCTCAAAATGCTCTAGGATTATTCTATATAGCAGGACAACTATTTGTAAACTCATTACAACTTGTAATTGTACCAATGGTATTTACTTCAATAGCTTTAGCTATGTGTAAAGTAAGTGATACTAAAAAACTTGGTCGTATTTCTTATAAGACAATATTAGGATTCTTAGTTACATCATTATTTGCTCTTATATTAGCTGGAATCTTTGGATTTACTGCAAATAAGATGGGATTATTTAATGTAAGTATAGATAACTTAACTTCTCAAGCTGGAAGCGCTGGTTCTAATCCGTTATTAGTTATAGTAAAAGCTATACCAAATAACATAGCTGCAACTTTCACTCAAAATGGTAGTATCTTAGCTGTTGTTTTCTTAGCCGTAGTTACTGGTCTTTGCATAAACCACTTAGGTGATCAAATTCAAGTATTAAAGAAATTACTAGAAGATGTTAACAACATAATCACTGTTTTCTTAAGCTTCGTTATTACTAAGTTTGGACCTGTTGCTATATTCGTGCTTATAACTAGAACATTTGCAATCTATGGAATAGAACACTTAAAACCTGCTCTAGCTTATGTAATAACAACTGTAATAGCATTATTACTATTCTTAATATTTGGTTATGCTGCTTTCGTTGGAATAGCTGCCAAGTTAAATCCAATAACTTTTGTTAAGAAGATTTCTAAGGTTGCTTTATTTGGATTTTCAACATCTTCATCAGCTGCAACTTTACCTCTTAACACAAAGACAACTGTTGATGAATTAGGTGTTAGTAATGAAATTGCTTCATTTACACTACCTCTAGGAATGACTATAAACATGAACGGAACTGCAATAATGCAAATTATAGCTGCCATATTTATAGCATCAAGTGCTGGATATGAAATAAGTATTGGAAACATAATTGTTATAGGGTTACTTGCTCTTATAGCTTCAGTAGGTACACCTGCCGCCCCTGGTGCTGGTGCAATAATACTATTCACAGTTCTTACTGGAATGGGATATAACAATGATGCTGCATTACTTGCATACTCATTAATCTTAGCAATAAACAGACCAGTAGAAATGTTAGTAACATCACTAAACGTTGTTGGTGACTCTGCTACAGCAGTATTTGTTGCTAAATCAGAAGGAATGTTAGACGAAGAAAAATATAATGCAATTTAATAAAAAGTCCTGCATTAACAGGACTTTTTGCTTTAAGAAAATTAATATTAATAATAACTCTAATAAATAGAAGAATCTCTTCATTCCAAAGAAGAGATTCTTCTATTTTATATAACTCCAAGTTTATTGACCGCTTAGTCTATTTATGATATTATAATTATGAACCAGTTGGTCAATAACTTAATGGAGGTCTTATTTTGAAAAAGTCAGAGAAAACAGAATTAACTAGAAAAAAAATCTTAATGGCCGCAATAACTGAATTTGGTACTAATGGATATGATAGCTCAAAACTTAATAATCTTTGCAATGATAATGGAATATCTAAAGGACTAATTTATCACAACTTTAATAATAAAGATGATATTTATCTTAATTGTGTTGATTATTCTATTCATTCCTTTATTGATTTTATGAAATCCCAAAAGGTAGGAAGCGACTTACAAAAATATATGAATTTACGTTTTAATTTCTTTGAAGAAAATCCTTTAATTTGCCGTATATTTTTCGAAGCCATATTACAACCACCAAAACATCTAATATGCGATATTAATGAAATAAAAAAAGATTTAGATAAAATGAACAAGGAAATATATATGTCTGCTTTAAACAAACTAAATTTACGTGATGGAGTTAGCCAAGAAGAGGCTATTGAATATTACAGTATAATGCAAGAAATGTTTAACGGATACTTTAGTAGTTCTGCATATTCAAATACAGCTTTTTCAACTGTAGTTAACGAACATGAAGTAAAACTTTCTAAAATATTCGATTTTATGTTATATGGTATTGCTAAGGAGGTAACAAATAAATGATATCTTTAATTTTAAGACTTGTTATTACAATTATAATTGCTTTCTTTATAGGAAAATTGGTGTCTAAATTTAAGCTTCCTGCTATTCTTGGTTGGCTTATAACAGGAATGATTTTGGGACCACATGCTCTATCAATAGTTAATGAAACTTTACTTGATGCTAACTGGTACAATACTTTTATACATGTTCTAGAATGTGCTGTTGGTTTATTAATAGGTACAGAACTTGTATGGAAAAAAATCAAAAAAACAGGTAAGCAAATTGTTATTACAACACTTACACAATCTTTAGGTACCTTTATTTTAGTTTCTCTTGCATTTGGAGTAATATTTTATTTCACAGGAATCCCTATATATCTTGGAGTAATTTTTGGTGGTATTGCACTAGCTACCGCTCCTGCTCCTGCACTATCTATAGTTAGAGAATTTAAAACAGATGGCCCTGTAACAAAGACTTTAATCCCAATGGCTGCACTAGATGATATTGTTGCTGTTATTGTATTCTTTTCTTCAATATCAATTATTTCTGCAGGACTTTCTGAACAAAAGCTTCCAGTATATATGATAGCTCTTGTCATATTACTACCTCTTATAATAGGAGTAGCAACTGGACTAATTGCTGGAATAGTTCTAAAAAAAGAAAGAAATAAAAAAGAAACCCTTGCTCTATTGATTATAATGATTATTTTTGCATCTGCAATTGGATTCTTTTTTAATAACTATGTTATGCCAAAACCAGTACTAAACTTTATGCTTATAGGTATGGCTTTTTCTGCAACATTTTCTAACATGATATCTGAGAAACGCTTAGAACAAATTATGAATAACTTCAATCCTATATTAGGATTTTCTATGATCGTTGTAATTCTAAATCTTGGAGCACCACTTAATTATCATTTAATTTTAAATGCTGGCCTTTATACTGCTATTTATATAATCGTAAGAGCTTTAGGTAAATACTTTGGCGCATATTTTGGTGCTAGTATAACTAAATCTCCTGAAACAGTTAAAAAGTATTTAGGGTTAACACTACTTCCTCACTCAGGAGTTTCTTTAGTTTTTACAGGAATAGCTGTATCTGTTTTAAGTAATCCAGCTCCTGAATGTGCACAAATTATTCAAGGTACTATTGCTGCAGCTGCTGTAATAAATGAAATAATTGCTGTTATAATAGCTAAAAAAGGTTTTGAATTGGCAGGAGAATTTAATAAAAACTGTAATGTTCAAAATGATAATTCAGATAATTTAATAGCAAATTAATACAAAAAGGAGCTATATAATATAGCTCCTTTTTGTATTAAACTACCACTGATTATAACTCTTCTCTTCATACTGAAGGGAATCATAAAGCTCTCTAAACTCATTTAAAACTTTATCATCTATCTTGTAACACTTCTTATCAATATACAATCTATCTCCTAAGAATGAAACATAATAAGTACTCCCAATCTCATTTACTTCTATAAAGAATTGCCATCCATTTCTTCCATCATCCTTAATCTCTTCTTTAGGTAAATCATTAATAAAGGTTGCTATCTTTTTTATATCTTCTTTCTTATCAATATCTTTAAACTTAGGTGGCGATGGTAATGCTTGTATTCTAATATTTGATATCTTTTCTGAATTCAATTGTATTTTACTTCCACACAGAATTAGTATAATGATAAAAATAAAAGTAATAGCAACTATAAATATTTTTCTTTTACTTTTCACTGCTCCTCCTCCCTTCATTACTAATATCCATTAACTTAAAAGCCGGTAACAACAAAGTTTCATTCTCATTAATACCATATTTATATATTTATATATTTTTATCTTTATAAACTATTTTTAATATTATAGGCGTTGCTATAGCACAAACCACCACTAAAATAATTATTGGCGCTAAAAATACAGGATTCATAATCCCCATAGATATTCCTTTATTAGCTACTACTAAAGCTACCTCGCCTCTAGCCACCATTCCTACACCAACTTGTAATGCTTCTTTATTATTAAACCTGCATAACTTTGCTCCAAGACCACATCCTATAATCTTTGTTATTATTCCTATACCAACAATACAAATAGTAAATAAAATTATTCCCGAGGACATTTTACTTAATGATACCTTTAATCCAATACTTGCAAAGAATATTGGTGAAAGTAACATATAAGATAAAGTCTCAAATCTTGTATTTATATAACTTGTCTCCTTATTATTTGACAAAACAAGTCCAGCTATAAAAGCTCCTGTTATATCAGCTACTCCGAAGAATCTTTCTGCTGCAAATGATAATAGTAAACAAAATACAAAGGCTGCTATAATAAACCTTCTCATATCACTGTTATATCTATTAACAAATTTATCAAAGCACTTATAAAAAAGATAACCTGATATTCCAGAAAGAATAAAAAATAATATTATCTTCATTAATACCAGAATTACACTTACACTTGCATCATTAAAGCTAGTAACTATAGTTAATGCAATTATCCCTAAGATATCATCAATTAGAGCTGCCCCCAATATAGCATTACCAGTTTTAGTATTAAGCTTTCCAAGCTCCTTCAATGTTTCTACAGTTATACTTACTGATGTAGCAGTTAGTATAATTCCAATAAAGATATTCTCTATAAATTCATTTCCATAAGCACCTGCTAGCTCTCCCCTATTAAAAATATAAGCTACTGTAGTTCCTCCTATAAGAGGTAGAATAACTCCACATAAAGCAATTATAAAGGATGCCTTTCCTGTACTTTTTAGTTCATTAATATCTGTAGATAATCCTGCTGTAAACATGATTACTATTACACCAAGCTCAGCTATTTGCTTTATAAAATCTGTTTCAGTGATTATATTAAACACAGCTGGACCTAGTATTAAACCTGCTAATAACGCACCTACTACCTGAGGCATTTGGAACTTTTTAGTTACTATTCCTAAGACTTTCGTACTTAACAAAATCAAAGCAATATCGAATAAATATCTGTATGATAACATCTCGTCCATCTCCCAACTTTATCTTTTACCATATATTACTATTCTAATACTATATAAGTTATAATTGTACAAAAGGTAATGAAATTATAAAATTATTATCCTTGATCGTATATTTTTTAATATGAAATTGTAATAATACCTTTGATTTATAGTAAATTAAAATTTTATACTTTTCTAGACGTCAAAAAAGAGAAATTGCAATGCAATTTCTCTTTTTAATTACTATATATTACTTTAAAGCTTCTAATACTTCCTCAACCATCTTTTGCGTTGATTCAATACCACCACTTATTGTATACCAAACATCAGCATCTAAATATACTATATTTCCGTTCTTATATGCGTCTGTTTTCTTTATAATTTCATTATCAAACATTTCCTTAGCTGATGTATTTCCACCTGTTACAGCTGCTCTATCTATAATAAATAAATAATCTGGATTTTTATCTAAGATATATTCAAATGAAGCCTTTTGTCCATGTGTTGATGATTCTATAGTCTTATCAACTGCTTCAATTCCAAACTCCTTGTGAATTATTCCAAATCTTGATCCCTCTCCATATACACTAAAGGCATTATCATTAGCTAAAGCTATTAAAGCATTTACACCTTCTGCTTTTTCATTAACCTTACCTATAGCTTCTTCAACCTTAGCAACTTGAGTTTTAACTTCCTTTTCTTTATCAAAGATTTCTCCTAAAGTTTCCATATTATTTTTGAAAGAACCTAGGTAATCAGCATTATCAACTCCTAAATAAATTGTTGGAGCTATCTTATTTAATTCTTCATAGTATGATTCTAATCTTCCTGACATTATTATTAAATCTGGCTTTAATTCATAAACTTTTTCCATATCAGGTTCTTTTAAACTTCCTACATTTTCGTACTTACCATCTTCATATTTACTTAAAAGACTTGGTAAACTTGATTTTGGTAAACCTATTATTTCTACTTCTAAAGTATTTAAAGCATCTGCTATACCATAGTCAAAAACTATAACTCTTGAAGGATTCTTTGTTACTTCTGTTTCTCCTAATTTATGAGTGATTTTAATCTTCTCTCCATCTGCTGAAACACCATTTCCTGCAAATTTAGTAACACCATAAATACCAAATATAACTGCTATAATAACTATCATTGAAACTATTGTCTTTTTACTCATTTTTATCTCTCCTTTTTATTTAAAAATATACACATATTTTTCTGTTATCTATATTTTGAATATCAAATTTAATCTCATAAATATTTTCAAGTTCTTCCTTTTGTATTGTATCATCTGTAGGACCATCCTTAACTACTTTTCCATCCTTTAAAGCTACAATATAATCTGAGTAGCAGGATGCAAAATTAATGTCGTGGATTACTATAATAACTGTTTTTCCAAGCTCATCAGTCAATCTTCTTAATATTTTCATAATCTCAACTGAGTGCTTCATATCTAAATTATTTAATGGCTCGTCTAGTAATATATAATCACTATTTTGAGCTATTACCATGGCAATGTATGCTCTTTGTCTTTGACCACCACTTAGTTCATCTAAGTACTTATCTTCAATATCCTTAAGCTGCATATATTCAATTGCCTTGTCCACAAATTCAGTGTCTTCATCCTTTAAATTTCCTTGGCAATATGGAAATCTTCCAAAGCTAACTAATTCTCTAATAGTAAGCTTTATATTTATGTTATTAGATTGCTTTAATATAGAAACTTTCTTAGCAAGCTCTTTATTATCCCATTCCAATATTTCTTTACCATCTATTAAAACTTCACCTGCATCCCTCTTTATAAGTCTGCTTATTATCGAAAGTAAAGTACTTTTACCCGCACCATTAGGACCTATAAATGAAGTTATTTTTCCTTCTTCTATTTTTAAAGAGACATTGTCTACAACATTCTTGTTTCCATATTTCTTTGTAATTCCTCTTACCTCTATCATTTCGCTCTCTCCTTCATTACAAGATAAATGAAATAGATTCCACCTATAAAATTTATTATTACTCCTATTGTCATTCCAAAATTCAATATTCTTTCAACTATAAGCTGTCCACCTATTAACGCTATTACACTAATAAACCCTGTTGCTATTCCAAGTTCACTATGCTTATATGTTTTCACAAGTTGTCTAGCTATATTTACTACTAAAAGTCCTAAGAATGTTATAGGACCTACTAGTGCTGTAGATACTGATGTAAGTATTACTATAACCACTAACATTTTTTTAGTAACCCTATCATAATCAACGCCAAGGTTTATTGCTTCATCTCTTCCTAAAGACATAACATCTAATATCTTTAAAAAATCCATACTGAAAACTATACAAAGCGCTATTACTACAGTGGATATAAGCAATATTTCAGTATTTATATTATTAAAGCTTGCCATCATTTTATCTTGTACCATCTGAAACTCTAATGGATCAATTAAAACTTGCATAAATGTTGTTAAGCTTTCAAATAAGGTGCCACATACAACTCCTATAAGTAATAGTGAAAATATATTATTGCTATTTTTTCTAAATAGAAATTTATATATTAATGAAGAAAATATGATCATTATTATTATTGATATAACAAAATTTGCGTTCTTTCCATTTACTGCTCCTGAACCTGACCCTAGAATAAATATTAAGGTTGTTTGTAAAAGTACATACAATGAATCTAGCCCTAAGATACTAGGAGTTAAAATTCTGTTGTTAGTGATTGTTTGAAACACTAAGGATGAAAACCCTATTGATATTCCTACTAATATCATTGCTATAATTTTAGGTATGCGTCTTGATAAAGCATAATCAAAATTATTTGCATTTAATCCTATTAATAAGAAGACTGTTACTAATATTGCTGCTACTATTCCTAAAGCTAGAAGTAATTTTTTATGCTTCATTTCCAGCCCTCCTTACTATCATATAAAGGAAAATTGCACTTCCTATAACCCCTACTGTTGTTCCTATAGATATTTCAAATGGGAAGATAACTATTCTTCCAAATATATCACAAGCTAAAAGGAATATAGGTCCAAGTAAGGCTGTATGATATAAAGAATTTTTTAAGTTGTCCCCTAAGTAAAGACTAACTATATTAGGAACTATTAACCCAAGGAAAGGAATATTTCCTACAGTTATTATTGTTACTGCTGACATTATGGATACAATAACAAGTCCAATATTAACTACTGCATTGTAATTTAAGCCTAGGTTAATTGCAAAATCCTCCCCCATTCCTGCTACAGTGAACTTATTAGCATAAAGGAATGAAATTATAACCACAGGAATACTTAAAAATAACAATTCGTAATTTCCTTTCATTATCATAGATAGATCCCCCTCCATCCATGAAGAAAGATTTTGAATCAGGTCATACTTATAAGCGAAAAATGTTGTTATTGAATTTACCACTTTTCCTAACATCATACCTAATAAAGGTATGAATATTATATTTTTAAACTTTATTGCTTTTGTCATTTTCATGAATATCATTGTACCTACTAAAGAAAAGGAAAATGATATAAGCATTTTTTGCATTGTTGTTGCAGACGAGAATACTAGCATTGAGGCTAATATTCCAAGCTTTGCAAAGTCTACAGTTGCAGCTGTTGTTGGAGAAACAAACTTATTTCTACTTATTTGCTGCATTATAAGACCACTTATGCTTAATCCAATACCAGCAACCACTATACTTATTAATCTTGGAACCCTACTTGTTAATAATATTTCTATCTTTGTGCTATCTAAAGCAAATATATCTGCTAATTTAATATCAGTTACCCCTACGAATAAAGATAATATTGATAGTATAATTAATATAATAAATAAATACTTTTTCTTCATCTACTCACCTCTGAATGCTTCTTTGACAAAATCTATGTATATTGATATAATTCATATTAGCAATTATTTGATAATGATTCTCATTAATAATATCAATCTTATCATTCTTTGTCTTATAAAATATTTTGTTTTTTTATAAAATATTTAGGTAAAACTTTTGGAGGAATACAAATGATAACTTTATTAGATAAAGCAAAAGAGAATATAGATAACTTCCACAATTGTACTCATCTTAGTATTGAAGCTTATAACGAAAATGGTTCTTTATTATTTTCATTAGGTAATCCTATTAATGCTAAGATTCACAGAATTTTAGAAAGAATTAGGTATGAAAAAAATATTATAAACATAACCAAAAAACAAAATACTTTTATTACAATCTGTCCAATAATCCCCAATGATTATACTTATGGCTTTTATGTAATTGGTCCCTATTCTATAGAAAAGAATAATATAGAAGATATTTTATATAAGCCAATTCATTGTCTTCCTCATTTAATACAACTACTTTATGTAAATATAGATTTGGAAGAAGAAAGTCATAATCTTAATGTAACAAAAGCTATTAAGTATATTGATTCTCACTACTCTGAGGACATTAATTTAGATGCAATATCTAAAGAATTAAACCTTAATAAGACTTACTTTTGCAATATTTTTAAAAAGACTAAGAAAAAAACTGTTATAGGATATTTAAACGAACGAAGAATAGAAAAAGGTAAAGACCTTTTAGTGAGTACAGATATGAGCATTGCAGATATTGCATTATCTATTGGCTACTCAAACCAAAATTATTTTAATACAGTTTTTAAGAAAAAAGAAAATATTACCCCCTTAGAATTTAGAAACAAATACAAAACCATTTAAATACTAAAATATAAAAATGAACTATTTTTATATTATTTTGGTGTAAAATTACATTATGTACACAAAATAAGGAAGTCTATTATGAATAATACTCATAATAGACTTCCTTTCTTTTATTTATTTTATAAGCCTAATTCTTCTCCATTAGAAGATATAACCTTCTTATACCACTCAAATGAATCCTTCTTATATCTTTTCATTGTTCCATTACCTTCATTATCAAGGTCTACATAAATGAAACCATAACGCTTTTTCATTTCTCCAGTAGATGCACTAATTAAATCAATACATCCCCAAGGAGTATATGCAATTAAATCAACCCCATCTTCTAAGGCACCTTCCATTGCTTTAATATGTTCTCTTAGGTATTCAATACGATATTGATCATGTACTTTTTTATCTTCTGTTAGTTCATCTATGGCTCCTAGTCCATTTTCAACAACCATAACCGGAATTTCATAACGATTATAGATTTCATTTAAATAATAACGTAAACCTATAGGATCCATTCCCCATCCCCATTCAGAATATTTGATATATGGGTTTTTGGAACCAAGGCTAAAGTTACCTAATCCGTCCTTAGCCACATTTTTATCAGCTGAAGTACAAGTTGTTGAGTAATAAGAGAAGCTAAAGAAGTCAACTTTTCCTTCTTTTAAATCTTTAATATCCTCTTCTGTATATTCTAGATTAACATTATCTTCTTTCCATAATCTCTTTGCAAATACAGGATATTCTCCACGTACCATAACGTCTCCACAGTAATAAAAACTATCCTGCATCTTCTTTTGATTTTTTAATACATCTTCTGGAGCACATGTTAATGGATATGAACATGCTCCAGCTATCATACATCCTACTTTGTATTCTGGATTAATGGAATGTGCACGTTGTACAGCTCTTGCACTTGCAACAAACTGATTATGTAACGCTTGATAATTATTCGCTATATCATCCTTTGACATGTTAGGAATAAAATCTTTGAACATTAGAAGACTATTTATTTCATTAAATGTTAGCCAATATTTAACGAGTCCTTTATATTCATTAAATAATACTTCAGTATATCTATCAAATAATGAAATAAGTTTACGATTTTTCCATCCATCTAATTCTTCTTCTAAATAAAGTGGTGTATCATAATGAGAAATTGTAACTAATGGTTCAATATTATATTTTTTAAGTTCTTCAAATACATCACGATAAAAATCAAGACCTTTTTTATTTGGCTCTTCTTCTATTCCATTTGGAAATATTCTTGACCATGAAATAGACATACGAAACATTTTAAATCCCATTTCTGCAAATAACGCAATATCTTCTTTATAATGATGATAGAAATCAATTGCATTATGGTTTGGATAATAATACTCATCTAAAATTACACCCTTTGCATCTTTTGGATATGGTGTAAATTGAGGTGCTAGTCCTGTTTCACCACTTGGTAAACGATAAGTTACACCACGTGGCTTAGTAGCTGTTCCAGCAGTTGTAACATCTGTTTTTGCTAGTCCTCTTCCATCTACATTATATGCACCTTCACATTGATTGGCAGCAGTAGCACCACCCCAATAAAAATCTTTTGGAAAACTCATGTTATATCCCTCCTAATGTACAACTGTAAGAAGCTCATCTCCAGCCTCTACACTATTATTATTTGTTTGTATAATATCTAAATAATTGTCAGTATTAGTAATGATAATAGGTGTTTCTACACTATACCCTTCATTTTTAAGCTGTTCCATATCAAAAGCTACTAATAAATCTCCCTTTTTAACTACGTCACCTTGCTCTATGAAGCTATTAAAATACTTTCCTTCTAATTGAACAGTATTATATCCAATGTGGATAAGAACTTCACAGCCATCTTCTGATACAATTCCAATAGCATGTTTTGTAGGGAATAATGTACGAACTGTTCCATCAAAAGGTGCAACTATTTTCCCTTCAGTAGGATTAATTAAAATACCTTTTCCTAATACTTCACATGCAAACGCCTCATCAGCAGATTCCTTTAATGGTGATATAGAACCTTTAGCAGGGGCGAAAACAACTTCTTGTGCTGACCTTTGAACTGCATTATCTGACTTTTCTTCAATTTTATCATCTTTAAACATTAAATAAGCCAATACAAAAGAAATAATAAATGGAACTGCTACAGCTATTATAAGTGGTAATATTTGTGGTCCCTTAGGATTTAATAATCCTAATAACCCTATAACTCCCATGCCTGTATATGTATACATCATAATATTAGTAAGGTAAACTACAATAGCAGAAGTAGCTGCACCGATACAAGAAATAACAAACATCTTAATACGTGGTAATGTTACTCCATAAATAGCTGGTTCAGTAACACCAAATATTCCTGAAATAAATGCTGGAAGAGCAATTGATTTTAACTTTTTATCTTTAGTTCTTATATAAATCGCTAAAACAACACCAATTTGAGCAAAACATGAGAAGAATGTATACGCCATTAATTGGCTAGGTATACCTTGCATCAAATCCATAAATGGGAACATGAATAATACTCCATGAACACCAAATAATACGAACACTTGATAGAATCCAGCTAAAAGAGTCCCTGCAACTATTGGGCTAACTTTAAGTAATGAGTTAATTCCAGTATTAATTCCTACACCAATTAAATTTGCCATAGGTCCAATTAAAACAAATCCTATAGGAACAACAATTACTAATACAAGTACTGGTACAATGAAATTACGAACAAGTTCTGGCACATATTTCTTGAAAAATCTTTCTAAAGGTGCTGCTGCAGCAATCATAAATACAACTGGTAAAAATGTTCCAGTGTAAGTAGCATTAAATACATGTCCAAATAAATTAATATCTACACCATTAATTGCTGGATAACACATAATAGCACCAATAAGGAAACCTAAGTAAGGATCCATTTTTAATTTCTTAGCCACATTGTAACCAAGCATTAATGGTAAGAAGAAGAATATTGCATCTCCAATTGCCATCAATAAAAGGTAAACCCCATCTTCAGGTGTAACAACTCCTAAAAAAGTTAATAAAGTTGTTAGTCCCTTAACAATACCACTAGCACAAATCATGTTTAAGCAAGGTCCCATTCCACCCATAACTACACTTAAAACACGGTTAAATAAGCTTGCTTTTTTTTCTTCAACCTCTGTTCCTTCTTTTCCACCATAAGCTTGCATTCCAATCTTTTCGCAAACTTCAGCATATACATGAGGTACATGTTCACCAATAACCACCATATATTGTCCCATGGCTTTCATAACAGTAATTACGCCATCCATATTCTTCAAAACATCATCATTTGCAATACTTTCATCTTTTAGATTAAAACGTAAGCGTGTAATACAATGCTTTAAGTCTATAATATTTTCTTTTCCACCGACATTTTTAATAATATCATCTGCTAATTTTGAGTATTTTCCCATTTTTTTCTTTGCCTCCATTTTTTCTTAACATTCAAAAACTGAAGGTTTAGCCAACTTAATGTTACCATCCAAACAAAAAATAAGTTTTAACATAATAATACAGCCATTAATCACATCCATTCCTACTAGTATATTGATATTTAAACACCTATAAAGGCATATTAACTTAATTAAAGTTTAGTTTTATAAATAACACGTTCAATATGAATTGTAAGGTATAATTGCTCTTCAGAAGATAGCTCATAATTATACTTACCTTTTATATAATCATTAATTTTTCCTACACACTTATATGAAGTATGATATTTTATTTTAACAACATCTAGCAATCCATCATTACTTCCGTCATCAATTGTTTTTCCTAAAACTAGTCGTTGAGCAAAAAACTTAAGATGTGTAATAAAACGATAATAATAGACTGAATTAATATCAAATTCAACTCTAAAATAATATTTAACAATATTAGATATCTCTTGCATAATACGGGTTATATCAATAATTTGCTCCATATTGCTTTCATCCATTTCTGCATTCACAATATGCAAAGCAATAAACCCTGCCTCATCATCAGGTAGCCTAACCTTAAATAACTCTTCAATCATATCTAGTGCATTCATACCAATTTCAAATTCATCTTCATAAAAACGTTTGATATCCCAAATCATAGCACTCTTCATACTAATTCCTTCTAAATAACGAGAAATAGCAGTATATATATGATCACTTAATGATATTATTAAGCTATCATTCAATCTTTTGCCTAACTTTGTTTCTGCTAAATGTATTATTTCGTCTGCAAGTTTAACATGGTCTAGGGGTATATTTAATAATAACTGTTTAAACTTTTCATTCATTCCTTGATCTTTCAAAACGAAAACTTTATTAACTTCCTTACTATCAATTTCATCACCAATTTTCTTTTTAAAAGCAATACCCTTTCCACAAACAACACACTCTTTTCCCTCTTTATCAAGAGTGATTACAACATTATTATTAAGTATTCTATGTATTATCATATTACTATCCTCCAAAACAAAAAAACCCATCTATAAGCAAAATGAGCATAATATCCCCATGCTGCTTATAAATAGGTCTAGCTTGCATTAAAACAATTACCATCCTAATTTCTATTTTTATTGATTTTATAATATCACAACAATTTAACCTTTGCAATCCTTTTCTTAAAAATAAAAAGGCCTAGATTACTCTAAGCCTTTAATATCAATCATTCTATTTTGCCTTTATAAGCTTAACAATTACCTCATCAGTAGTTTCATTCCAATCATAGTTCGCTACGCTCCTATTCTTGGTGAATCCTTGCAGAAGTAATATCCTTAAACCTTGTTAAGTCAGCTAAAGCTCTCTTACAAGTTTTGTTATTACTTCACCATGTGGAGTATTCGGGAACATATCCTTAACTCTAGTCTTTATAACCTCATATCCAGCATCAATTAGTACCTTTAAATCAGTAACTAATGTCTTAGGGTTACAAGATACATATATTATTTCCTTAGCATTAAATTTAATAACATATTCTAATGCCTTTGGATGAACTCCACTTCTTGGTGGATCTAATATAATTATATCTGGTTTATCTTTAACATTTTTAATTGTTACAGCAACATCACCAGCTATAAACTCACAATTATCTAATCCATTAAGTTTAGCATTTTCCTTGGCAGCTTCAACAGCCTCTTCTATAAGTTCAATACCAACTACCTTTTTAGCATTTGGTGCAACTATTTGACCTATAGTCCCAGTTCCACAGTAAAGATCGAAAACAACTTTATTATCAGCATCTCCCATATATTCTCTAACAATACTATAAAGGCTTTCTGCTCCCTTAGTATTAGTTTGGAAGAATGAGAATGGTGATATATTAAACTTTAGTCCTAATAATTCTTCTTGAATATGATCTATACCATAAAGAATATTTACCTTCTCAGGCACAACTGCATCAGAGAATGAGTTGTTTTCTGTATGGATAATAGAAACTAGCTTTCCTTCATACTTAGCATTCTTTAGAATATCTACATACTCATCTAACTTAAAATCTATTTGAGTTGTAGTTACAAGGTTAACCATAAGCTCCCCTGTATTCTTAGCTTTTCTTATAACTAAATGTCTTAAATATCCCTCTCTCTTCATTACTCTATAGTAAGGTAAATCTTGCTTTCTAAAGTAATCAACTGTAAGGTTTATTATAGTTCTAAAATCTTCATCAACTATTTTACATTCATGAACATTTATAATTCCAAATGATTTATTCTTTATATGCATTCCAAGAGTCAGTTCTCCACCCTTTTCCATATCTCCAAAAGTGAATTCCATCTTGTTTCTATATTCCCACTGATCCTTACTTCCAGTAACCCCTTCATAATTTCCTGTAGGAACATCTGCATTTACAAATAATTCTTTTACTTCATCACTTAATAACTCTAACTGTTTATCATAAGATAAATTTTGTGATGAACACCCTCCACAAATACCAAAGTGAGGACATTTAGGTTCTACTTCATATTCAGCTCTTTCAACAACTTCTAAAGCTTTTACTTCTGCATAATCAGCTTTTTTCTTCTTTACTCTTCCCTTAACCACTTGACCTGGGAATGTATTCTTAACATAAATCTTTCTATCTCCCTCAGTTCCAATACCTATAGAAGGAAATTCTGTCTTATCTATTTTTACTAGTATTTCGCTGCCTTTTCTCATGTTCAACTCCTATTGTTCGTTTTCTTCTACAACTTCCTCTGTAGCATCATCAGAAACAACTTTTTCTATAGTATTAGCTACAATATCATCATTTTTTACTTCTTTATTATGATTATCTAACTTAAGTATTCTCTTTCCTATAGTTGTACCGTACTTTCCACCTTCTAATAAAGGAAAATATAAGGCATTAATTATAAACATGTTAATTATTAAGAAAATCTCTGTTGTCACCATTGTGAACCCAAATATTCTTAAAACACCTTCCACTACTAATAATCCTAAGGCTGACACCCCAAAGATTATCATCTCATCTAAAACTCCTGCAAAAATCTTCTTTAACAAAACTTTTCCTCCTCAAATTCATTAATTAGTAGTAGTTGCTGCATCTATATTTTCCTCTGAACCTTCTTTTACAAATTGCAGTTCCTTAGTTTCTAAAGTATATACTAGATATTCTTTATTTACAGTATATTCTTCATATAAACCATTTATAGTGTTTTGATAAACCCCTTCACCACTATCACTCTTTAATATTTTTATAATTTCTTCATTAATTTTAGAATAATCTCTATCCTTTTCTCCAGTCATAAACTCAACAAAAGATGCTAAAGATGTATCTCCAAAATCGAATCTATTTTCACCGCTTAAGGCACCTTCTCCATCAAAATTTAAAGACAACTTAAGTGTTATTTGTCCTGATGATAAATCATCCCCAAATAATTTTCTTCCAAAATATAAGCTTTCAAGACGATTTTTCTCTGGCTTTTCATTATCAAGATACAAGTACTTTTTACTTACAGTTCTACCCTTTTCTTGCTTTACGCTTTCTTCACCTTTTTCATTAAAAGTTAAACCATACATTTTACACTTATCTCTTACTTCAACAAAAAGCTTATCAAACTTTTCATCAAAAGTTTTTAATGTTATATCCTTAGCCCACTCTCCATCTAAATTTGAATATTTCTCATCATTTGCAATAGCAAATGTTTTTGTATTATCATCTTTACTATCCTTGTTACTACACCCTACTAATGATACTGTCATCATTGTCCCTAAAATAAGAGCTATTATTTTTTTAGACATTACTTCTCCTCCTATGAACCCCTATATATAAACATTTTTTTGCTCCTTTAATACGGATTAATTATATCATTAAAACGCTTATTTTAAAACAAATATCATACTTTTATACTATCTTTTAATTTCTCAAAAGATGCTTCTCCTACCCCTTTTATGTTTTTTATTTCCTCAATAGATTTAAATCTTCCATTTTTCTCTCTATATTTTATAATTTCTAATGCTTTTGCAGGTCCAATTCCTGGCAAAGAGTCTAACTCTGTTTCATTAGCAGTATTAATATTTATTTTTCCATTACTATTTGAAGAAGTGCTTGCAAAAGACTCACTTTCATCTTGCCCTTTTATAGGAATTATAACCTCTTGATTATCCGACAACTTTTCTGCTCTATTTATTTTAATTAAATCTGCTTCACTTGTAGTACCTCCAGCAATGGTAATTGCATCTTCTACTATACTCCCCTCCTCTAATCTATAAATATTAGGCCTTTTAACCGCCCCCTTTACATCTACTACTATTTGCTTATTTTTTAATTCAATAGCCTCTCCTTCATCATCCTCAACAAACATACTTTCAGTCTCATTCTTTTTTAACTGGTCTTTGCCAGATTTAACATATGTAAATAAAGCATAGAAACTTACCACAACAACAATGGATATAATTCCTACAGCCGTATACTTTTTCTTCATAAAACACCTCATACATTTAATATTCTCTTAAGATTATTAACAAAAACTCTATATTTAACCTAACATATTCTATTTTTATTGATTTTGTAGAATTATCCTAAAAATTTTGTTAGAATATATTTTATATTATTGTTTTTGAGAGGTATTAAATGAATAATTTATTTAAATATATAAAAAGATCTTTATCAATGCTAACAGCAATTATTATATTCAGTTTATTTTTTTTACCAAGTAACATTGTTTACGCTGAAAGTAGTCCATATTTAACTAGTGAAGGTGTAACTTTACTAGATGCTGATACAGGACAAATACTATTCTCTAAAAATGGTGATAAAAAATACTATCCTGCATCTACAACAAAAATAATAACTGCAACAATTATACTAAATGAATATGACAATTTAGACACAGTTGTAACTGTAGGAAAAAATCCTCCCTTTGCTGATGGAAGCTCCATAGGTTTAAGAGAAGGGGAGAAAATTACTCTTGAGCATTTGTTATTAGGTCTTTTACTTGAATCGGGTAATGACTGTGCAGAAGCATTAGCTGAGTTTGATGCCGGCTCTAAAGAAGCTTTTGCAAAAAAAATGAACGACTTTGCAAAAACAATTGGAGCTAATAATAGTCACTTCACAAACCCTAGTGGTTTACCAGATGAAAATCATTATACAACACCAAATGACTTAGCTCTTTTTATGAAAGAAGCAATCAAGAACCCTAAATTTGTTGAAATGACTAGAACTGTAATGCTTCAACTACCACCTAGCAACTTAGATGGCTATGAAAGATGGCTAAATAATCATAATTCTATATTATTGAAAAATTCAAAGTATTTTTATGAATATTCACTATCTGCAAAGAGAGGATATACTTCAGAAGCAAAATTTACAAATATTATTGCTTCTGAAAAAGATGGACATAGACTAGTAGCTTCTTTCTTAATGGGTGAAAGTATAGAAAAAGTTTATTCAGATGCAAAAACAATATTTGATTATGGATATAATAACTTCACTAAAAATGAAGTTTATAAAAAGGGAGAAGTTATTACTGAAGTTACTATAGATGATAATTCTTCTATTCCGGTTTTAGCTAATGAAGATGTTTATTATACAACTAAAAACGGTGCAAGTGATAAACTTAATTCTTCCCTTGAATATACACTTCCTAGTAAATTGGCTAAAATGAGCTTAAAAAACGGAGAAGTTATTACTACTGCAAAAGTCAATATTGATGGTGAAACTTTTAAAACTATAGATTTAATTAGTGGAATAAATAGAGATTACACTAATAAATTAGCTTTAATGGATTTCTTAAATGAAAATAAAGTTTTGTTAATAACTTTAGGAACAGCCTTGATAATTCTTATTATTTTATTAATATCTGTACATAGAAGAAGAACAAAAAAGAAAAGATTTATGAATAAATGGGAAAAGGTTATTAATAGAAAAAAGTGAGAAGGTAATTTACCTTCCCACTTTTTTTAATAAACTTTCCATATCCTCTGGTAACTTTGCTCTTAAAGACAATATTTCCTTAGTCTTTGGGGACTTAAAATCCAATCCATAAGCATGAAGAGCTTGCCTCGGTATCAGCTCTTCATCTCCTTCAAACCCGTAAAGAGTATCTCCATATATAGGATGGCCTAAATGTTTCATATGAACCCTTATTTGATGAGTTCTACCTGTTTCAAGTAAACATTCCACTAAGTCAGCATCTTTAAAGCTTTCAATCACCCTATAGTGAGTTATACTTCTTTGCCCTCTTTCATCAACTATTCTCATAGTTCCAAACTCTTCACCATCAGGTCTATATATAGGTGCATCTATAGTTCCTTCTTTTTCTTTAAGATTTCCGTGAACTATTGCAAGATATCTCTTCTCTAAATTATTTTCTTCCATTTCTTTAGATAAAGCCATATGAGCAAATTGATTCTTAGCTATTATTATTAATCCTGATGTATTCATATCGAGTCTACTAACTAATCTTACAATACAATTTTGATTAGTTTCTTTGAAATAAAATAGTACACCATTAGCTAAAGTACCACTTTGGTAACTCTTTGTAGGATGAACTACCATATATGGCTTTTTATTAATAACTAGAATATCCTCATCCTCATATACTATATCTAAATCCATTTTTTCCGGAATTATATTTTGACTTTCATCACTTTGGAGATTTATTTGAACTAAATCTCCAGAGTGAACAATATATCTCATTCTTACTTCTTTTTTATTAACTAATATTCTTTTCTCTATAGCAGATCTTCTAATCAATCTACTAGACAACCCCAAATCTTCCTTTAGAAACTCTCTAATAGTAGCCCCTTCATATTCTTTTGAAACCTTTTTTTCTAAAGTACTCATTCTACTCTCCTAGTTTTTTATAGTCCTCTCCAAGTATGATAACAGCATCATATTGATCATATTTTACATCTTCCAATTTCTTATCAGACTTAGTTATTGTAGGTAAATCCTTATTAAGAGCTTTTTTAAGTTCTTCATTATCAGTATTTATTATACTTTTAGTTGTAGGATTTCCGTTTCCAACATCAACCACAGTCCATCCAGTTAATTCTAACTTTGATTTTACTTCTCCAGCTAAGCCATTAATCTTTGTACCATTTAATATAAGTACTCCTAGCTTAGTTTTATCAACAGTTGTATCACCTGTATCATGAAGTGCTTTTAACAACTCTTGATTATAGTTTTTATTGAACACTACATAAGACTGCCCACCTATAGTCTTAAAATCTCCTTCTACAGTCCACATCTTAACTGTAGATGGGTCCACTTTAACAACATCTAATGCATAAGATAAAAGCTTGCTTGTTGGCATATTAGTTTGAATATTTGATCCTATTGCATTAATTATATCTGGAACTTTTAATACGATTGAAGGTCCTGTACACTTTTCAACTACTTTTTGTATAAATTTATGCTGATTTTCTATTCTACCTATATCACCAGTAGCTAATCCAGTTCCATCATTATTTTTTCTCCATCTAAAGAACTCTTCTGCCTTTTTACCATCTAAATGTTCTACCGTTCCACCTTTAAAACTTATATGAAGATCTTGACTTGGATCATCATAATACATGTCTCTTTCTATCTCCATATCAATTCCGCCTATAGCATCAATAAATTGTCTAAAGGCATTATAATCTATCTTAACAGTATAATTTATTTGTATTCCTAATAAATCTTCTACCAAACTTTTAACCTTGGATTCACCTTTTTGGTATGCTGCATTTATCTTATAATTACGCCCATTTTCAGTAATTAACGTATCTCTAGGTATAGATACTAAATCTAAATCCTTTTTCTTTGGATCATATTGCGCCACCATTATAGTATCAGTTCTCTTAATATCATAATTATTGGTTTGATTTGGGTCACCTATATCAAGTCCCAGAACAAGAACATTAACTGCTTCATCTGGTGCTGGCGTTACAGCTTCACCTATATTTCCACCTTTTATTTTCCCTAATAAACTACCTACAGAAATAACCACAATAGCTAGTATAATAATAAATATAGATAAAACTCCTATTAAAACCTTCTTCTTTGTAGATGTTTTCCTTTTTTTCTTTCTGCTTCTTGGTCCTTTATCATCCTCAATTGGTCTTCTCTTTTTTATTTTAACTTCTCCATATTCTTGAAGCTGTCTAATTTCATCCTTTTTTCTTCTTTTTCTTAGCTCTTCTATTTCTTGTGGAGTTCTTCTTCTTTGTTTTTTTCTCCTTATTGCCTCTGGTTCCCTTCTATCTCTTGACATTTTTCTCCCCCTCTACCCCCTATTAATAATCAAGTAATTTCTTGCTTTTACTGTATTAATATCAATAGGAGACTCTTTAGATAGCAAAAATTTCATTGTATGTGTAAGCCCCAACAAAACACCATTATCTAAATCCTTCAATGTTGCTTCTCTTATTTCCTCAACTCCGTCAAAGCTCCTTGAAGGTTCTATCATATCTGCTATATAAATTATTTTCTCTAACTTTGACATATTCTCTCTTCCAGTAGTATGCCATCGTATAGCATTTAATACTTCTTCATCTTCTATTCCCAAAGCTTTTTTTGCCACTAATGGTCCTACTATACTATGCCATAACTCAAGAGTAACTTTTTCATCCTCTGTAAGAATTATATTATTTTCTTCCATAAGCTTTATCATTTCATCTTTATGAGTATATTTAGCTATATCATGACAAAGTGCTGCAAGCTCAGCCTTTTCTTCAGATACCCCATTTAATACTGCTAACTTTTTAGCTACAGAAACCACCCCTAAAGTATGAATGAATCTTTTTTCATTAAGACAACTTTTAATATAATCATAAGTCTCATTCATCAAAACCATTCTAATACTCCCTATACAAACCTTTTTCTTTTATTATATCTAATACAACTGCAGGCAGAATATCATCTACCTTTTCATTATTAATTATTTTCTCTCTTATATCTGTAGATGAAATATGAATTCCTGGTACCTCTAAAAGAATAATATCTCCATTATATTTCTCTTCTACAAATCTCTTTTTATTTACTAACGCCTCATTGTTATAACCTGGTCTAGTAAATACAACAAATTTGCACAGTGAAAATATTTTATCTATCTCTTTCCAATTATCAATGCCTAAAAGACAGTCTGCTCCTGTTATAAAGTATAATTCTTTATACTCTTTATGAAAATGCTCTAAAGTTTTATATGTATAACTTTTTCCTTCTTTTTTTATTTCATAGTCAGAAACCTCAAAGCCTATCTTACCCTCTATAGCCTTTTGTACCATTTCTAGCCTTAAGGATGCCTCCGTAACCTTTTTATCGGTTTTCAGAGGCTGTATTCCTGCTGGCATAAAAATAACTTTATCTAAGTTTAACTTCTTTTTTGCTTCTTCAGCTATATAGATATGGGCTAAATGTATAGGATCAAAGGTTCCTCCAATTATACCCACCCTACACATATTACTTATTCTTTGCTACTGGAATTTCAATTTTAGGATTTTTCTTAGATTTCTTATATAAAACAATTTTACTTCCAATTGCTTGAATTCCTTCTGCCTTAATCTTCTCACAGATGTAGTCAGAAGCTTCTCTTGTTTCAAGACCACTGTTTTCAAGAACCTTTATTTTTATTAATTCTCTCTTTTCTAAAGCTTCTTCAACTTGCTTTAAAAAAGTTTCTTCGATTCCATTTTTACCTATTTGAAATATAGGTTGCATATCGTTAGCTAAGCCTCTTAAATACGCTCTTTGCTTTCCTGTTAACATTTATGTTCCTCCTAAATTACATTAAGTACTCAAATTCAAAGTCATTTAAGTTAACCATATCTCCGTCTTGAATACCCATTTCTCTTAATTCATCAAGTACTCCCTTATTCTTTAATACTTTATGGAAGTATCTTAATGAGTCTGCATCATGTACGTTTACTGCACTTAATAGTCTATCTACGAAGCTTCCAAATACATAGTAAGTATCGTATTCTTCCCCTTCTTCAACTCTAATTTCATAAGTAAATTTCTTTTCTTCTGGTATATATCTTTCATCTTCAGCTATTTCAAGTTCAGTTATTGGAATTTCCTTAAGCATTCTAGCTGCTTCCTTAATAACATCATCAACACCATCTCTTGTAGCTGCTGACATTTTAAATACTTTATCAAAGCCTAATTCTTGTACTTTCTTTTTGAAGTTTTCAAAAACTTCTTCATCATATAACATATCAGTCTTATTAGCTACAACAATTTGAGGTCTATCCCAAAGCTTAACTGAATAATTTTTAAGTTCTTCATTAATCTTTACAAAGTCTTCAAATGGGTCTCTACCTTCTATTCCTGATATATCAACTACATGTATTAATAACCTAGTTCTTTCTATATGTCTTAAAAATTCTAACCCTAAACCAACACCTTCTGATGCACCTTCTATAATACCTGGAATATCTGCCATAACAAATGGTTCTACTCCATCAGCTGCAACAACACCTAAATTTGGTTTCAAAGTTGTGAAGTGATAGTTTGCTATCTTTGGCTTTGCTGCTGTAGTCATTGAAAGGAAAGTTGACTTACCTACATTAGGAAAACCTAATAACCCAACATCAGCTAAAAGTTTAAGTTCTAATACAATTTGCATTTCTTCTCCAGGCATTCCTGGTTCAGCAAAATGTGGTGCCTGTCTTGTAGGCGTAGCAAACTTAGCGTTTCCTTTTCCACCTTTACCACCTCTTAAAAGAACAAATACATCATCCTTATGTGAAAGGTCAGCAATTACCTTATTTGTCTCAGCTTCTCTAATAATAGTTCCCATTGGAACAGTTATATAAAGATCTTCTCCATTTTTACCATAGCATTTTGATGTTGAACCTGCTTCTCCATCTTCTGCTATGAATTTCTTTCTATATTTAAAATCAAGAAGAGTAGTGATTCCAGTATCTACTTTAAATACAATACTTCCACCTTTTCCTCCATCTCCTCCATCTGGTCCACCTAATGGGACATACTTTTCTCTTCTGAAGGAAACAGAACCATTACCACCCTTACCAGACCTTACAAATATCTTGGCTTTATCTATGAACATAATCTCACCTATCCTTATGTAAAATCTTCTTTATTTATCTATTGTTTCTTATTTCTCACCTTATTATAACATGAACATATATATAATAAATTAAACAAATATTACAAAATTATCTTTATATGCATATTACTTAAAAAAAGCACCCTGAACCAGGGTGCTTTATTTAACAAATTATTCAGCTATTGCTTCAACGTCAACTGGGTAAACAGAAGCTCTCTTCTTGTCTCTTCCCACTCTTTCGAATCTAACAACACCATCGATCTTAGCAAATAAAGTGTCATCTCCACCTTTACCTACGTTTAGACCTGGGTGAATCTTAGTTCCTCTTTGTCTTACTAGTATGTTTCCAGCAAGTACGAATTCACCGTCAGCAGACTTAACACCTAATCTCTTAGATTCTGAGTCTCTTCCGTTCTTTGAGCTACCTACCCCTTTTTTGTGGGCAAATAATTGAAGGTTCATTTTTAGCATGGATTACACCTCCTCTTTAATTAAAGTAATATATTCTCTACGTTTCTTACTACCAAACATTTCATCCAAGCTTAAGATTGTACTCTCAATGCTTTTCTCAAAGGTTCTTAAAAGAACTTGAGATTGCTCTATTTCTTCTTGGGTGAACCCATTAAGATCTAGGGCAAGATATCCATCCCTTATTTCATAGTTTACATTAAGTTTTAACACTTCATCTAAACCTATAACCACACTTTGAGATAAAACTGAAACTGAGTTACAAACCATATCGTAAGCATCTCCAGCTAAAATAGCTTCTCTCCCAATTAGAGCATGATTATTAATTCTAAAGGACATTATGTTTTCGTTTTTAGATTCAATCCTAATTTCTATCATAAGAATTAAGCTTCGATCTTTTCTACTACTAACTTAGTATAAGGTTGTCTATGACCATTCTTTCTTCTGTAGTCTTTCTTTCTCTTATACTTGAAAACTGTTACCTTCTTAGCCTTACCTTGAGCTAATACTTTAGCAACAACCTTAGCACCTTCTACTAATGGAGCTCCAACCTTTAAAGTTTCTCCTCCAACAGCAAGTACTTCAGTTAATTCAACTGTTGAATCAACAGCAACGTCTAGCTTTTCAACGAAAAGAACGTCTCCTTCTTGAACTCTGTATTGTTTTCCACCTGTCTTTACTACTGCGTACATTAAAAACACCTCCTCATAACGGTCTCGCCACTATAGGTACAAAACTATTATGTTTTGTTTTTTAAAAAACCTGTGCGTGTGCGGTTTACTGTACTAGTCTATCATAATTTAAAAATATTGTAAAGCAAAAAGTAAGTTTATGATAGTTGAAATAATAAAGTGAATTAGGATAATCAAGTTAATCAATACAATTTGGATACGGATAACTTTTTTATAAAAATTTTAAATAAAATTTCTTATAAAATCCTTACTCATTATCTGTTTATCCTTATTACTCTTACCGATTTCACCACCTATATTTACCATCATTACTCTTTCACTATTCTCTTCTCTTCAGTATATACCTTACTTTCACTTTTTTTAATTTCATGTACCTTATTAAATACGTATAGACTTGGAAGTAATATTATTAAAATTGCTGCTGCAATTCCTGCCCTTATATCAATTTCTATCTCATAGTTCCAAACCCTTGAAAGAATATTAGGCTTTTTATTTTGAATGTTATTAAAAACTTCTTTTTTAAACTCAGGAGTAGCCTTTATTTCTATAAATTCATCCTCCATAAAATTCTTAAACTCTTCATCAAATCTATCCATTTAATACTTCACCTCCAGCACACTTTTTAATAAATTCCTTCTCACGTCTTAATCTAGTTTTTACAGTATTCTCATTACATTCAAGAACCTCTGCAATCTGAGATATCTTCATATCTTCAAAATAAAACATATATAAAGGAACTCTATAGTCTGTAGGAGCATTAAATAACCACTCTCTTATTTCTTCCCTAGAATACTTATTTAAAACTATTTCTTCAGTAAACTCTTCATTAGGAATGTTACTATCAAGCTCTTCTTTAACTATCTTTCCATTTTTCTTTAAGTAAGAGAAACAAGTATTAATAGTTATCTTATATATCCAAGTATAAATAGAGGAGTTCCCTTTAAATTTATCTAGATTTTTATATATCTTCAAAAATACTTCCTGAGCCAAATCTTCACTTTCATTCAGATCCCCTGTTTGAAGATAACAAAGTCTTATAATTAAATTACTGTATTCTTCAACTATATCTTCAAACATCTTGTCCTTATTAAGTTTTATATCCTTTATTAAGCCGTTTAACTCATAAATATTACTCATATAAATTACTACTCCAAAGTCTAAAAGTTCTTTCCTCTATACCTTCTATCTCTATATTTTCTAAAGCCTTATAGTACTTTTCATATTCTCTAATACACGTCTCCTTATCCTTGTCAACATATCCATAATTACAATAATATCTTAATAGGGGATAAAGATATTCCCTTTTGCTACCTTCCTCTTCTATCCTTTTATTATACCATTTAATTCCTTCTTCATACTGCTCATTAAGGATTAACTTATCTCCCTGATTAAGGTTTCCTCCTTTCACTTTAAATTTAAATTTCTTTTGCTCAGTTTGCTCAAGTATAAATCCATCTTTATCATAAAAAGTAAGTCCTATATATACATTTGTATCTTTAATTGTCCCAACAATATTATGAGCCACCGGGTCATATTTACGCGAATTATCTATATCATGAAAAATAAACCTTTTGTTCGCTAAAGGAATTCTAACCTGCTCTTTATACTTATCTAAGTCAAATGAGAACTCATATCCATATCCATCACATGCAAAATTAAGCTTTAATTTTGTTGCATCTTTTATATTGGGAAATTTAAATGTAAGCCAATTCTCACTTTCCTCTATTTTAAAATTATCTGTGCTGATTATAGAATATGGTTTAATCTCAAAATCTAATGTCATATTACTTTTATTTAACTCAATTTCTTTACCACTACTAAATTCATCTCCATTTACAAGATACATAAAAGACTTATCCCCTAAGTACCCCTGATAAACTACAGCAATTCCATATTTGCCATTTGGAATATTATCTACTTTATAGTATCCATATTTATTTGTATAAGTACTCCTTTCAATAAAATCGCCTATATTACCTTCTCTATTAAAGTATATATGAGACTCATTTGTAACCCTTTGATAAGGAATACCATCGCCACATTTTACAAGAGTTCCCTCTATAATATTAATCCCTTCTTCTCTTTCATGAAAAACTAAATAACACTTAAAGTCTACATATTTTAATAAATCTATATCTTCTCGTAAAAAAAGATGCTTATTTTTATTTTCAACTTCCTCGCCATTATCATTTGTTGTTACATAATTAATGTACCCACTATATTCTCCTTCTTTCAAAGAACTTTTAAACTGGTCAACCTCAATAACTCTTTTTTAAAAGCTTCATTATATTTATCTACATCACCATAGTTATATAATAAATTTAAATACAGAACATAAAAATCATACTTTTCTATATTTCTTTTACAAAGTTCTAAAGCTTTATCTGCTTCCCCATCTTTAACTAATAAAATTATCTCATTAATTTTTCCTATATTAGAAACTCTTTCACTAGCTGAAGATTTTGCTATGTTTATATATTTAATAGCTTCATCCCTTTCTCCTAAAGCAACATAAGTGTTAATTAACATACTTATATTTTCAGCATAATATTCATCATCTTCGCCTAATTCAAGCCCTCTTTTAAAGTTATCTATAGCTTTCCTAACTCTTTTTTCATTGCCCGTTTCAGGAAGATGCCATCCTGTATTAGAATACTTCCACTTATCCCCAATCACATCATAATAACTAGTTGCTAGCTCATAATAAACTTTCCCATCTTGTGGAATAATCTTTGGAAGCTTTGTATATAACTCCATAGTTGCAGCCCCATAATACCTTTTATTAATAGAATAAGTATTCTCTCCATAGCCTACTAATGAATTTCCAATAACATATACAACCCCTGGGAATATAAGAAGCAAACTTACTAAAGCAATTACTATATGTCCCACCTTTATTTTTATTTTATATTTCTTCATAGCTAAAGCACCCCTCATTTTTCTTCTTACTTGGTTAGACTAAGCATTTCAGAAAAAGTTTCACTTCAAAAAATTATTTTTTCTTACGTTCCTGCATTCTTTTAAAACAAAAAACTCGTCATGAAACATGACGAGTTTAAAATTCAAACTATTGTTTTTGCCATAATGCTGCTACATTAGCTGGCTCCCATCCTGGTAAAGATGTGTGAGCCTGTCTACAAACATAATTGATTCCATTATAACTTACTATATCACCATTTTTATATGCTACATAAGCTGCCCATGTTTGAACCTCTGGTGTATAGTTTTCTACTACAACAGTTACTTTATTTGATATAACAGAATTTGATCCTTCATAAAGAACAATTGTGTAATCATAGCTACCAACCTCTTTATTTGTGATTTTTTTTGTAAGAGTTACTTGTTCACTATTACCAGCAGTTAATGTACCTGAAGCTACTTCTGTACTTCCTTCAAAAATCTTATAGCTTGTTGCCTTATTATATTCAGGAACTATAGCTGATAGAGTATAATTTCCATTATTAACAGCGCTAGCTGATAGTGTTGCCGCCTTTAATGTAAGCTCTGGTTGTGGTTCTACCTTTACTACTACCTTATTTGATGTTACAGAATTAGTACCATCACTTAAAACCACAGTATATTCATATTGTCCATTTTCTTTATTACTTAAACTCTTTGTAATTGTAGTATCCTTAGAATTTCCTGCTGTTAATGTTCCTGTAGCAATTTCCATTGTACCCTCTAGAATCTTATAGCTTGTTGCAGTATTTCTTGATGGTACTGTAGCTGTTAATGTATAACTTCCATTATTAACTCTACTAACAGAAAGAGTTGCAGGCTTTAATGTATTTTGAACTGGAGTTAGTTTATCAAAATAATCTCTATAATTATTAGAAAACTCAAAATTATTTTTAGCATCCCAATTAATAGACCATGTCATTAAACCTCTGAATGCTGGATATCCTTTACCATTAGCTAACTTATAACTTCCACCATATGATACACCTTTAATTAAATAATCTAATGCTTTCTTCATTTCTGTTGGATTTATATATCCACCACTTGGTGCAGCAGCCTGAGTTGCTGGCAATCCAATCATAACTTGGTCTTCTCTTAAAGCTGGGAACATATTATTACTATTACCTGCTATAGGGAATCCATATAAAAGCATTTCTGCCATTGCTACTTCATAATCTGCTGTTCCTTGTGTATATGTGACACCATCTAACCCTTGATTACCACCAGCATTATAATGTTGTACATGAATATAAGTTAATTTGTCTCTTAATCCATATATTATTGGAAGATAAGCTCCCCAAATGTTTCCATAAGCAGTAATTCCACCTTGAACATAAGCTGTTTCTGGAGCCATACTTATAATAAAGTTTGGTCCATATTTATCGGATATTTCTCTTACACCTGAAATAAGATTAACTATTTGTGGTGTTTTAGGATTCTTGAAATCTGTATCTGACGCTTGTAATGATATACCGGATTCTAAGTCTATATCCAAACCATCAAATCCATATTTATCTACCAAACCACATATTGACTTAACAAATTTTTCTTTAGCTGTTGCATCTGGTAATAATACCACACCATTTTGTCCACCTATTGATAAAATAACTTTTTTACCTTTGCTCTTAATATATTGAACATCTGAAATAAACTGTTCTTCATCATAGCAAGGTGTAAATTCAACTACAGCTCTATCACTGTATGTTTCTCCAAAAGCTACGTTTATAACATCCCATTTATCTGACACATCCCTCAAGTTAATAATTCCTGTGCCATTATCAAAATTATGCCAATATCCCACAAGTAACCTTTCTCCTAAGCTTTGTGCTGCACTAACTGCCTTAATAGGAATAATTGATACAAATAGTAATACAGCAGCAAAAATTGATACTAGTTTTTTGCACTTTCTAGTCATAATATACCCTCTCCCTTTTTAATTTTTCATATTTTTTTAATATGTATTCTAAGACAGCTATTCATATTAGCTAGCTATTTTAAATATTCCCACTAGTCAATTCACTATATTTGTACTAATTAACTTAGGTTTTTATGCTTCTACAATTATTGATTTTTTGTGAATTTATAAAAGATATGTATTTAGTAATATTTTTAGATATTACTAAATATGTTTTATTGATAATCATATAAAGATAAGGAGTTGCTTTATGTTTAAAAAATTTCTTAATTCAAATGTGAAATTTCTTATTTCTATAACTCTTTCAATTGCTCTTTTCTTAACTCTAATTCCAGCGACACTTACCTCTGCTTCAACATCTTCTGTTCCTAAACATGTATTAGTTGGTTACTGGCACAACTTTGAAAACGGTTCAGGTACAATAAAGCTAAGAGATGTTTCTGATAACTGGGATGTAATTAATCTCTCCTTTGGTGAACCTACATCTGTAACTTCGGGGGATATTCAATTTAAACCTTTTAATGCTACAGAAGAAGAATTTAAATCTGATGTGAAATATCTACAAAGTAAAGGAAAGAAAGTATTACTTTCAATTGGTGGTCAAAACGGTCAAGTTCAATTAAAAGATGCTGCTGCAAGAAATAAATTTGTAAGTTCTGTATCTAATATAATTGACACTTATGGATTAGACGGATTAGACATAGATTTTGAAGGTCATTCTTTATATCTTGACCCAGGTGACAAAGACTTTAAAAATCCTACTACTCCAGTTATTGTAAACCTAATTAGCGCTTTAAAAGAATTAGAAGCTAAATATGGTGACAATTTTATGCTTACTATGGCTCCCGAAACTTTCTTTGTTCAATTAGGATATACTTACTATGGTGGTTTAAATAGTTATGTTGATTCTAGAGCTGGTTCATACCTACCTGTTATTTATGCACTTCGTGATTCTTTAGACTGGCTTCAAGTTCAATACTATAACTCAGGTGCTATAAATGACTTAAATGATAAATCCCAAACTATGGGTTCTGCCGAATTCTATGTTTCATTAGCAGATATGCTTTTAACAGGATTTAATGTTAATAAAGACCCTAATTACTTCTTCCCTGCTTTAAGAGAGGATCAAGTAGTTATAGGGGTACCTACTTCATCTTATGCAGGTAATGGATGGGTTTCAAATAGTGAAGTGGAAAAAGCAATTACCATATTGATGAATGGTGGTACTGTTGGTAGCTATACTGTCAAAAATGCTCATCCTAACTTAAGGGGACTTATGACATGGTCAATAAATTGGGACAAATATGCTTCTTATTCATGGTCAAATCATTTTCGAAAGTACTTTGATTCTTTAGCACCACAAACAAATACACTTAAAGCACCTACTTTATCAGCTAGTTCTGTACAAAATGGTAGCTTTACTTTAAGTGCTAAGGTTCCTGCTTACAACACTGCTACATCCTATAAAATATTAGAAGATTCAAAGGTAATATCATCTGGTACTTTAGTTTCTGGCCAATCCAAAGAAGCCCCTATAAGTTATGAAGTTAAAAATAAAGCTGATGGAACTTATAAATATAAAGTTGAATTATCAGACTCTTCTAGTTCTGTAAATTCAAACGAAGTAACTGTTACTGTAAAAGCTCCAACTCCACCTGCTTTAAAAGCAGCCACTATATCTAATAGTGAATGTAAAAATGGAAATTATACAATTTCGATAGAAATTCCTGATAGTAACTTAGCTACTTCTTATAAGTTATTTGAAAATAACACTGAAATTGCTTCAGACAATCTTTCTTTAAATAAAAATACTCAAATAATAACTAAATCTATATCTAACAAACCTGAAGGAACTTATAACTATAATGTAGTGTTGTACTATGAAAACTCCTCTATTAACTCAAATGAAATAACAGTTAATGTTCCAAAATATGAAGTAGAGACTCCTGCTTGGAAAGCTTATACAACCTATAAGGTTGAAGATATAGTAACTTATGCAGGTAAAGAATATAAATGTGTTCAACCTCACACTTCACTAAATGGATGGGAACCTAGCAATGTACCTGCTTTATGGATTGCAATTTAATATATAAAGAAATCCCCGTCATATTTATATGACGGGATCTTTCTATAATCTTATTTTGCTCTTCTCTTTCTAAACATTACAGTTGCAACACCTAGTGATGCTCCTGATAAACCTATAAGACTTAATATAGGAGTCATATCTCCAGTCTTAACTAATTCACCTTCACCAGGCTTTGTTTCAGGTTTTACTTCTGGTTTTGGTTCTGTAGGTACTACTTCTTCTCCAAAGCCATTAATATTAAGTTCCTTTGCTATTTGTGCAACTAAAGAATTATCATAGTCAGCACTAAATTCCCAGAACATAGTTCCACCTAAATTATTATCTTTAACATATTGAGTTTTTGCAGAAAGCCCTTGTGGTTCAATAAAACTCATAACAAAATACTCTTTTCCATCTGTATGCTTATATGTTACATACATAGCTTTAGCATCATTATCCCAATGTTTATAGAATCCATCTGATTCCTTTAAATTTTTAACAGCTAATAATGCTGGTGTTTTACTAGTTTCATCCATTGGGAATCCAGCTCTTATAAGAGCATCCCTTATAAAACTTAATTCACCATCTAATTTATCACTAACCAATTGTGGTATTCCAGCGCTAAAAGATAATCCAATATTAATCTTTTCAGGTGGGCATCCATTTTCTCGATATAATTTAACTGCCATATCAGTATTATAGTCATCATAATCAAATTCAGTTTTCCATGTCTCTGAAGCATATAAAGCTGAATCAAAATAACATGAACCATACCTAAAATCATATGTCATAATGTTTATATAATCTAACAAAGGAATTACATCTTGGAACTCTGTCCAACCACCATTTGAAAAGTTAACATTTGCAGAGCCAGCTATTGTTAATAACTTATCATCACCTATAGCATTTCTTACTTCTTTTAAAAGTAAAGTAAAGTTTTCCTTATCTTCTGGTCTAGATTTTATTATTCCCCAGCCACCATTAACAGGATATTCCCAGTCTAAATCTATTCCAGCTAGTCCATATTCATCAATAACATTCTTACAAGATTGAGCAAAAGTCTTTCTTCCTTCCTCTGTTGCTGCTGCATCTGAGAACCCTCTACATTCCCATCCACCAACAGATAATAAAACATTTAAATCAGGATTTTTTTCTTTTAAAACATCAATTCTTGAAAGGTCACTCTTTACCTTTTCAGGTAAATAAATTGTGTGTAGTAAACTGTCATCAAATTCATGTGGAACTTTTACATCTGGATTAGTTTCAGCTCCAAGTTCCTCATATTCCCTATTGTAAATAAGACCAAAGGAATAATTTAAATGAGTAATCTTTGTAACATCTAATGTATCAATGTCACAATTTCTTTGGAACACATACCCTACATTTCTATATTCTTTTTCTTTTGTATCAGCTTTAGTTGGAATAGCTAACATACTTCCAGCTAATAATGTAACACCTGCTATAGATGCTACAAATACTTTTAAAAAATTTTTCTTCATTAAAGCACCTCCCACATATTATGAATTATCTTCACAAATAAATTGTAAACTATTACAATCTATTTTACAATGTTTTCCATATAGTTTTAATAATAATTTCACATTTTATTCTTTAGGTTATTAACATTTGCATGTTGAAGTTATACGCAATTTAATTGCCATTATAATTTCATGAAAAACAAAAAAAGAAACCACCTTGCGGCAGTTTCTTTTTAATTCTGTTAGTTCTTAATAAGATACTTACTTACGTTAGCTTTCTGGTTCTTAAATATTAATGGTTCTAAAGTATATCCTTCAACTTCATCAATATAATTTAAATATATACCTTTATCTAATCCATCTATTTCTTTTAAGAAAGATAGCATATCTCCTTTTATCATATCCTCATAAGTTTTATTGATCTCTATAAAGAAATCATTAATTCCATTTTCACTATGAAATCTAAGAATCTCATTTCTAATTAATCCTTCAAGATATGATAGATTTAATAATCTTCCACTTCCTTTACACAAAGGACATGGTTCTTCCATATACTCATAAACACTTTTACCTATTCTCTTACGAGCAATTTGTACCAGGTTTAATTCAGTAAATGGGAATATTTTTACGTTTCCACCATCATCTTTAAGTGCTTCTTTAAGCTCTCTCATAACTATAGATTTATGAGCTTTATCTCTTAAATCTATAAAATCTATTACTATTATTCCACTTAAATTTCTTAGTAAAATTTGTCTACCAATCTCTTTAGCTGCTTCCACATTAGTTTCTAATATAGTCTTCTCAAAGTTTCTTTCCTTAATATTTTTACCAGTGTTAACATCAATAACATACATAGCTTCAGTTTTATCAATAACAATTGATCCACCACAAGGAAGTACAACTTTATTATGTCTAAGCTTTAATAATTCTTTTTCAATCTCATATGCATCAAATAAGGCTCTATTATCTGTATATAATATGATTTTTGCACTTTCATCATCTTTAAGATAATTCTTTGCAAATTCATAATCCTCTTTATTATCTAAGATAACTTTAACAGGATCTACAGAAATCTTATCTCTTAGTACCTTGATTAAAGAAAGGTTTTCCCCATAAAGTTTGCCTAAATTAGAAGAATACTTAGCTTTTCTTTGTATATCCTCATACTCATTAAGAAGTACTTTTCTTTCATGCTTAAGTTCTTCAATACTAACATTAGCTGCTTCTGTTCTAACTATAAGCTTTCCATTTTCTATTTCCTCTAATTCAGCAAGAATAAGCTCTTTTTTAACCTCATCCTTGAATCTTTTAGAGAACTCTATTCCATATCCATCACTTTCAAGTACTAAATACTTTGATGGAATACCAAACTTTGCACTTATTTTAGCACCCTTATCATTAATAGGCTCCTTTAGAATCTCAACTATGATTTCTTCACCCTTCTTAATGCCTCTAGCTTTAAGTTCATTACTATAGTAAAGATACCCTTCCTTATTTAATCCTAAATCTACAAATATGGAGTTAGTTGCAGGAACTATATTTTTCACTCTTCCTTTATAGATTTCACCTATTACTGGTCCACCATTTTCCTCTTCTACAATACACTCTTGTAATTTACCATTTTGCCTAATAGCAATTCTTAGGATATTCTCTCTTCTTTCTATAAATATCTCTTTCATATAATTAACACTTCCTATACACAGTTATATAGTGGTACTAACTTATTACCCTTTTCAAAATACATTTCTTCTCTCTTTATATCTACAAAAGCATCTTCATCTACGTTAGAAGTATGTTCTTTAATGTATTTAGCTAATAAATCTGCTGATAAATGTTCTCTACTTCCCGACTTAACTACAGTATTTATAACTAAAGCTTCATCCTTAACCCAGAATTTAAATTCATAGATGAATTCTTTAATATTAACTTCTTTTTCAGCCTTTTTACTCTTCTTTAAAGTAATCCATTCATTCTTTTCAACTAAAGCCTTAACTTCCTCTTCAAGGCCTTCAACACTTGTATAGTTTATCTTTATAGTATATCTACAAGCATCTATCATAGCCATAGCTTGTGGCATCTTTTTCTCATTTGGCTCAGTTGGTGGAATTTGAGTTGCTGTCATAAACTTAATTCCTGAAGCTGATTTTGCATTTAATCTATCTATAATTTCTTGTACATCCATCTCTTCAACTAAGATTAAATCCATATATTCACCACTTGAATATACCCCAACTCCTAAAGGTTGAGCTATAGATAAAGCCATATGTGGGTTAAATCCTTGTGAATATTTAACCGGTAATTCGGCTCTTCTTACAACCTTTTGTATTGTTCTCATTAAGTCTAAGTGAGAAATAAATTTTATATTACTTTCTTTAGTATACTTTATTAAGTATCGCACCCTCAAAACACTCTCCTTCTTTGAAGTTTACATTTACTCCACATCCTGTACATCCTTTTCTACAGTTTTGAGTAAGCTCTGCCTTTTTAGCCTTTTCGTTTTCTCTTTCAAGATACTTTCTTGTAACTCCAATATCTATAAAGTCCCAAGGAAGTATTTCATCGTATCCTCTTTCTCTATAAGCAAAGAAATCTCCATCAACATTACACTCTGCTAATGCTTCTTTCCATATATCAAAACTGAAGTATTCAGACCATCCATCAAACTTAGCACCCTTTTCAAAGGCTTTAATTAATACTTCACTAAGTCTTCTATCTCCCCTTGCAAATACAGCTTCCATATATGAAGTTTTTTGCTCATGGTAGTTGTAGTGAATGCTTCTTGATTTTATTGAACCTTTAACTGCATTTATCTTTTCATCTACTTCTTCTAATCTAGCCATTGGTGCCCATTGGAATGGTGTAAATGGCTTTGGAACTAATATAGATGTACTTACTGTAATGCTAAGTCCCTTAGCTCTAACATTCTTTGGAAGTGCAAAATATTCATCAGCCATCTTTCCTGCTAAATCACCAATACCAGCACAATCTTCTAATGTTTCATATGGCAACCCAATTATGAAGTAAAGCTTAATCTTGTTCCATCCTGATTCAAAAGCATTTCTAGTAGCTTCTAAAATTCTTTCTTCTGTTAACCCCTTGTTAATTATGTCTCTCATTCTTTGAGATCCAGCTTCAGGAGCAAATGTTAACCCTGTCTTCTTAACCTTTTGGATTTCCTTAATTAAATCTACTGAGAATGCATCAACTCTAATAGAAGGTAGAGCAATTGCAACCTTATCCTTTTCATGTTCCTCCATTAAATCATGGATAAGTCCTTCAATATCAGAGTAGTCACATGTACTTAATGAAGAAAGTGAAACTTCTTGATAACCTGTACTCTTAAGCATATTTCTAGCTTGCTTTACTAAAGTTTCCTTTGATTTTTCTCTAACTGGTCTATAGATCATACCAGCTTGACAGAATCTACATCCATTTGTACAACCTCTGAAAGTTTCAAGGACTATCCTATCGTGAACAATTTCTGTATAAGGTACTATCATATTCTCTGGGAATGATACTCTATCAAAGTTATTTATTATTCTCTTTTTAACAACTGCTGGAACATCATCATACTTTGGCTTAAAACTCTTTATTGTTCCATCCTCATTATATTCTACATCATATAGTGAAGGTACATATATACCTCCAATCTTTGATATCTCTCTTAGGAAAGCCTTTTTGTCCCACTTTCCTTTCTTGTACTTGGCATAAACCTCAAGTACATCATCCATCATTTCTTCCCCTTCACCAATTTCAAAGAAATCAACTATTCCAACTAATGGTTCTGGGTTGTAGGCACAAGGTCCCCCTGCCATAACTAAAGGTTCATCTTCTCCTCTTTCTTCTGCTCTTATAGTTATCCCTGACATATCAAGCATATTTAATATGTTTGTATAACTCATCTCATATTGAAGAGTGAAACCTAATATATCAAACTCTTTTAATGGAGTTTTAGTTTCTAATGTGCATAGAGATATATTATTCTTTCTTAATTGCTCTTCCATATCTGGCCATGGAGCAAATACTCTTTCACAGTATGTATCTTTTCTTTCATTTATAGTATGATATAGTATTCTTGTTCCTAAGTGAGACATTCCCACTTCATAAACATCTGGAAAACAGAATGCAAATCTAATATCTACTTCTTCTGGATTTTTAATTATTTCATTTAATTCTCCACCTACATATCTAGCAGGCTTTTCTACTTTACATAGAATGTGATCTGTTATTTTATTCATTAATAGATCCTCCTAAGTTTATTTACATAATTTATTTCATATCTTCTAATTCTATCATAAAGCTTAATGGCTTTCAAAAAGAAAAATAAGACAGCTAATAATAAGATAATAAAGATTACAAAGTTCTTTAAAGCAAATCTTAAATTTAATTTATATAAAATTTAAAATACAAAAATAAATATTAAAATATTGTTTTAAATATATAAATATATAAATATATAAATATATAAATATGGACATAGATTCAAACCAAAAAATTCTGCCTAAGCAGAATCCATTCTTATCTTTATTATTAATATTATCCTTATTAAATTATTTTTTCTATCTCTAAACATTTTAATAACAAGTTCATCATCCTTATATAATAGTAGGAGTAGGTTCTTTTGTTATGTTCTACCTTTATATAAAAAAGGAGAAATTGCTATGCAATTTCTCCACATTATCTTTATTATCCTAAGGAAGTGTATTTCCTGCTGCCTTAAATATATCGTACCATTCTTTTCTTGTAAGAACTATATCTGATGCCTTACAAATTTCCTTTAATCTTTCCACATTTGTAGTACCTGCTATACCTTGCATCTTAGCTGGATGTCTTAAAATCCAAGCCATAGCTATTGTTGTATTTGAAACCCCATATCTAGCTGCAATTTCATCAATAGTCTTATTTAATTCTGGGAACTTATCATTATTTAAGAAAACGCCCTCAAAGAATCCATACTGGAATGGTGACCATGTTTGTATTGTAATATCATTTAATCTACAATAATCAAGAACACTTCCATCTCTATTTATTCCAGCTTCATTTTCCATATTTACATTTAATCCTGTTCTAATCATTCCTGAGTTAGTAACACTTAATTGAAGTTGGTTAAAGACAATCTTTTGATCTAAGTACTTTTGTAATAATTCTATTTGAAGTGAATTGTGGTTAGAAACCCCAAAATTTCTTACTTTTCCAGAGTTCTTTAATATATTAAATGCCTCTGCCACTTCTTCTGGCTCTACTAAAGCATCTGGTCTATGAAGTAGGAGAGCATCTAAATAATCAGTTTTTAGTCTTTTTAAAATTCCATCTACAGACTCTAAAATATATTCCTTAGAAAAATCGTAGTTTCCATCCTTTTGATTTATACCACACTTTGATTGAATGAACATCTTTTCCCTTAAAGTACTATTCATTCCTATAGCTTCTGAAAAAATTTCTTCAGACTTCCCTTTTCCATATATATCAGCATGATCAAAGTAATTTATTCCTTCATCTAATGCAGTCTTTACTAATCTTTCAACCTCATTGTTAGTAAGACCAGCTATTCTCATACACCCTAAAGATATTTGTGATACTTCCATATCTGTATTAGCTATTTTTATTTGCTTCATTTATATAACCTCCATCACCTTTGAAAATGTTTTCTTTTATAGATTACCACCATCTATATAATTAAATCAACTAAATTCTGTTCTTTCTAGTAATGTATATATAATTTATATAACAAAATAAAATTAAAACTATAGGGATAAGTACTGCCCCTACAGAATAGCCTCCTAAAAATTGAAATACCTTCATAGATATTAAGTTATATGATATTAAATTTATCCCATCACCACCTCCATTAACCCCTAATATTATTCCAAATATAATCACTCTCATTATTATGGAAGTAGCTTTTTCACTAATCTTTACCTCTCTAATCACCAGAAATATATTTAAAATAAATGCCATTATTATAAAAGATATATATAATCCTCTTGCCCCTATTACTAAAGGATTACTTGATGAGAGTACATACATAACTATAATTATAGGTGAAAAACCTACTAAAACTAACAGTTGTCTTATAAATATACCAATTTGTATATCTTCCTTCTTTATAGGTAAATAATCTATTATCTTTTCACATTGAAATTTTAAATTCTCCCCATATTGACTATATTCAACTAGCAAAACTAGAATGGCACAAGGTACAATCAACATATACACGTCAAATATATTTTCCATTAAAGGATTAGAGCCACTTAAGACATCTGTAGCTCTACACCATCCCACAAGAAAGGATACCCCTATACAAAAAAATTCAACTACATAAAAAACTACTCCATTCTTTAATCCGCCTGCAACCACTCCTAAAAAATAATGATTAAAATACTTCTTCCCCTTTTTTTCATTAACTATATACGTATAGTTATAATAAACAGAAAAAAGTATAATTTCCATAACTACTATAGCTGCAACTCCCTTACCACCAAAAAACTCTAGTATTGCCATAGAACTTAAGTTTTGCAATATCTCATTGACTCTAATATTTATAAACCACACTTGAGGAACTCTATCTACTATAAGAACCACAATAGTTAATAAAATTAATAGGATAGATAATACCCTACTAACTACTTTTATTTTCTTAGTATCCTTATCTAAGTTTTTATAGATGTTTCTCTTAGTAACTAGGTATACTAGAATCATAGAATATAAAATTAAAATTCCTCTTAATCCAGGCATTTCATCTCCAACTTTAAACGAAAACAATAGGCCTATAGATAAAATAATTGTACCAATCTTAATTAACACTTCTATGAAATTTGCAATAAAACAATCTCTATCTGTTATAGGTAAAACCTCTGTCATTTTGCTCTTTCTATTAAATAGGGGCTTATCTAATAAATTTATCAAAAGACATGACATTATAATTAATATTCTAGCGCAATTAAATTGTATAATAGCTTCATTCTCCCAATTTTCTAAACTTCCCATTCCTATAAGAACATAAAAAATACATAAAAAGGAGACTGCTATATTAGATAATACACTTGCTTTTAGCTCACCACTTATTCCCTTGTAGTAATCTAAACTAAGATACTTCCTCATAGTTTATTTCCCCCTCACCATAAACTATAGCATTAGATTTTTTATATGAATTAAAGCAACTAAAAACAGCTATTACCATACCTACACTATACATTATTAACTTATCTACCATATTGAATTTATCGCTCTCTATTCCTAAGTAATAAAAGACTATAGCTATAATCATCATTAATACTGGAATTAATAATGCCCCATCTTCTTTATTACTTCTCAATCCCCTATTTGAATTTAAAAACAATAAAATATTCAATTCTATTATTACAACTGATAATCTATATATAAAATATCCTAGTTCAAGTTCTCCCTTAAATGCTAATCCTACTCCCCCTAGAATAAATCCTAGTATTACCTGAACATATGAATTTATATATTTAAATTTTAAAATATCTCGTGTTTTCATAGGAAGAGTAAATAATAGATTATATTCTTTTTCTGTAATTAAAAGTGAAATTACTAATGGATACATTACTACAACTAATTCTAACCCTGGATTATTTATAAATAACACTAGTGCAAATCCCATCATTCCAAGCAATGGACTAGGTAGAAAGCCTTTCTTTGCTAATGCAATATATATTTTTAATAAACTCACTGTTTATTCACCCCTTTTTATATACCTGTCTTCTTACATACCAATAGTTAAAAATAAATATTAGGCTAATGATTGCTAATCCTAACCATAGCCCACTTTCACTTCTCCCAAGGCTTTTAATAAATCTATTATTAAAAGATGAGTTAAAAATATAAAATATATTTTCATAACCTGTAATTTCGAATATTATTGAGGGAATAAAATAGGGGGCTAATATTAAAATAAGTCCTAATATATTTACTAACTTTCCCCCTATATCTCTCTTGAAAAATCTAGCAATATTTTTCACTGTAAAAAATAATAGAACCATTATTATAAAAGCTGCTATTATTCCCCTTACTTCTATAATTAAGAAATTTTCCATCTTAAAACTAAACATACCTATATAAGGAATTAATAATAATAAAAATGCATATCCTAAGCTTAAAACCCTACTTATTACCAACTCTTCTTTATTTATAGGTAGAACTGTGCTCATTTTAGTTATTTGATACTCATACTTTTGCTTTGGTAAAACCCAGAACACTACAAGGAAAATACTAATAGATATTAAAGAAACAATATCAAAAGCCTCAACTAAAACATTGAAATTTTCTACATATACTTCTGAAAATGTTGAAAACTCATAAATATTCTTCAAAGTATATTGAATAACTTTCATATCTACAATACTTAAAATTAAATAAAGTATTAGATATAAATTAATACTTATTCTCCCCTTGCCATCCATAGATAAATTCATAGTATATAACACTCTCTTAATTCTATCCTTCACTTTGTCCCCTCCAAATCAGATATTATTATTAATCACACTTAATTTAGTGACCATTTATAAAATTTATTCCTTATATACCTGTCTTCTTACATACCAATAATTAAAGATAAAATAAATACTAAATAATACTGTCCCTACAGTAATACCAACGTTCTTATCACCTAAGGTTTGAATAAAACTATTTCTATGAATTATATTTACTATATTATTAATTTCATCTTCACGATTAATTAAAATAAATAGCCCTGGAATTAAATAGACTGATAGTATTGATAAAACTCCAATTATTTTTGTGGTTTTATATACCCTACTATTTCTAAAAAACCTACTTATATTTATAAAGGTTAAACATATCAATACCATTATAATTATTGCGCTTACTATTCCCCTTATTCCGATCCCATAAAACTCATTAATATTAATGGTATATAATCCAAAATAAGATATCATAACTATTATTGAAATCAGAAATAAATTAATAATTCTTTCTAAAAATATCTCGCTCTTTTTTAATGGCAATATTTCAAATATCTCTGATAACTTGTTATCTACTACTTGTGTAGGTATCCCCCATGTTAATGAATAAAATAGCATAAGTCCTGTATATTGAAACACATTCAATAATTTATTTAATACGAAAGCATTATTTTCAAGTGGCTCATTTATACTAACGAAGAATGATATTGACTGAAAGTGATAACTAATAAGCTCTAAATTTAAAAAACTCATTATAAATAAAAATATAAATAATATATATTTACCTTTTCCATGCCCATCCATTACAAAATTCATCATTAAGGTTATTCTCTTAAATCTTCTCTTCATTTCCCCTCCAATATTAAAGTATAATTCTCTATATTTTTTCATTAACTCTTTTTACATACAAATAGTTAAAGATAATAAATGTAGTTAAAGCCAATATTACAACAACTATTCCAATACCTCTTATACCTATTAATTGAGTGAAATAATTTCTGTGAATATAGGTATAGAAAGTACCTATAAAACTATTCTTTAATATAAGTTGATCTATAAATATACTAATAGAAATTAAAAATGCTAATGAAACACCAATATTTTTCACACTCTTCTCCAACCTGGGATACGTATTATTTAATCTTGCAAAATTAAATAAAGTCAGTATAACTAAAACTAAGATATATACAAACAAATAGATACCTCTAAGTCCATTTATATAAAAATTATTAATGTTTGAGGTAAATACCATAATCATTATTCCTGTTGCTGGAACTATTGCTATATAATATCCTAATACTTTTCCTAGTATAATTTTATACTTTTCTATAGGTAAAAAACTTAGTATATCCTCTACTTTTGTTTTATCCTTTACTAGAGAATCCTTCGCAATAATAATAGTCCAACCTACTAAAAGAAAAATGTATGACATATATTCTGAAACTTTAAAAGCTCCATACACTCTACGCCACTTGCAAATTTCTCAAATTTATTAAGGTAATCTGCCCAATAAGTAACCCCTGATAAATACAATATAAAAATGTAACAGATGATATTCCAAGCTATAACCCCTAGCTTTATACCTATCTTCATTACTTCAATATTTTGCATTATTCTTCTTATCATTTTTTATTGCCCCAAATATGAAATGATAATAAATTTTCTATATTAGGAACTATAGTTCTTAAATTCTTTAATTCTCCTACTAATTTTTCTCTTTTAATTAACCCTTCAAAGGAATCATCCCACTTTTTTATACCTATAAAGTCATCTTCATAGCCAACAATCTCAGATAAATCTCCCTTAACTACAGCAAAACTTTCTTGGATATTATCCATAGAATCAAATTCTAAAATTCTTCCTTCATGAATTAATGCTATATAGTCTGCTACCTTATCTAAATCTGAGGTAATGTGAGTTGATAAAATAACAGATTTCTCCCCATCTCCTACAAAATCTCTAAGCATATCAAGAAATTCTAGCCTAGCTACTGGATCTAAGCCTGATGTTGGCTCATCTAAAATTAAAATTTGTGGGTCATGTGCTAATGCTAAAGCTAACATAGCTTTTGTCTTCATTCCAGTAGATAAATCTCCACACTTTTTATTCATATCTATACCAAAGTTCTTTATATACTCCATATAAAGCTTGTGATCCCACTTATCATAGAAAAACTCAAAGGTTTCTTCATGTTCTTCAATTGTTTTATTATCTATAAGATAACTTTCTGCTGGTACATAGCCTATATTGTTCTTTACAAAAATCTCATCTTTAATATTATCTTTTCCTAGAACTCTTATTTCCCCTGAAGCCCTTTTATAACTGTTTAGAATAAGCTTTAATGTAGTAGTTTTTCCTGCACCATTTTGCCCTATAAATCCTAAAACTGTTCCTCTTGGAACACAAAATGATACATTTTTCAAAGAAAAGTCCTTAAACTCAATACTTAAATCCTTAATCTCTAATAAATTCTCCATAATTTTAATTCCCCCTCAAAATCTTATTAACCCTTTTAATTATCTCTTCTTTTGTACACTTACCATCTAATAATTTACCTACTATATCATCAAGTTCACAAAATAGCTTTTCTTTATTTTCATTAATTAATTCTTCATTATCCTTAACTCTAACAAAGGTGCCTACCCCTGAAACAGAATATGTTATTCCAGCCTTCTCTAATTCTAAATAAGCCCTTTTTATAGTAATAGTACTAACATTAAGCTCCTGAGATAGCTTCCTAACAGAAGGTAGTAAGTCATTTTCCTTTAGACTACCATCTATAATTAAATCCTTTATTCCATTTACTACTTGTTCATACATCGGCAAATCACTTGTATAATCTAAAATTATTTTCACTCATACACCTCCTTATGTGTGTATACTATATATTCACACTATACACTCTACTGTTATTTTTTGTCAACACTTCAATTTTTTTAATTTCAATTAATATAATATTACTATAAATATTCTGCCAATAAAAAAAGAGAAATTGCAAAGCAATTTCTCCTTCTAATCTTTCTTATTCTTTCTACTTACTAATAGTTCCTCAAGGGTCATGTTACCATTTTCCTTCAAGGTCTTTATAAGTTCGTCTTCATAAATTATTCCTAAAAGTCTCATATCATCATCTAAAACAAAAAAAGAATTAAACTTATTCCTATCTACTAGGCTTAAAACCTTAATTAAATCTCTCTTGTAATAGACAGAAATACTTTTATTCTCTATATATCCATCACTAATTAACCTTCTACTCTTTCTTACTATACTTCCCATAATTATATAAATAGTTTTTTCGTTCTCTAAGAAGGTTGTATATGTTAATAAAACTGATGCTAAAAGCAAACTAATATTGACCTTATGTATGTATATTGTTAGAAAGAAACCTATCATAATAAATGCAGCTACCATAAAACTAGCTCTTACTAAAAGTTTCTTTGCTTTTTTATATAAGATTTTCTTGCTTAAAAGTATCTCATATATTCTTACACCATCTAAAGGATACGCTGGCAACATGTTAAAGAAGAGTAACCCAAGATTTATCCATATGCTACTTTCAACATTTAATCCATATTCACTCTTTAAAAATAATAATACCATTGCTGAAACAAAGTTAAACAGGGGTCCAGAAACATATAAAATCAGTTTTCTATTTTCTGATAAATCATCGATATCATCTATCTCTGTTCCTGCCCCTGTTATATGAATTTTAAAACTACTTAACCTTAGTCCAAAGTTATTTGCTACTAAGATATGAACTGCCTCATGCAGTATAACCCATATAAAACCAATCAACATTTGCTTATTTAAAGTACAAATTACTAATAAGAATATAAATTCTAATATTAGCATCTTTCTTTTTCTGTCCATTTAAAACTCCTAAGGATTGCTAACAACTAAACGCTCTTTAAGGATGAAAAATCCATCATTTCTACTGGATCTTTTTCAGCCCCCATATAACTTATCTTATATACTATTCCTTTAGTTCCTTCAGAGTCTAACACCCCTGTTTTACCTATTGCCTGTCCCTTTTCTACCTTATCTCCTTCTTTAACATCAACGGTAGAAATTAATCCATAGTATGTCTCTATACCATTTCCATGGTCAACTATTATATGTTTTTCATCTCCATCTTCCTTAATTTCTCTTATCTTTCCATCAAAGCTTGCAATAACATCCATTTCACTATCTGTCTGTATTATAACTCCTACATTTTCACCTGATAAATGAGATACTGTACCTACTACTGGTATTACATAGTTATCCTTTATATCTTCTTTAAGAGTTTTATCACCTGTTACAAAACTCTTAAAATTATCTATATAGTCTAAAATGTTTTCTTTATAATCCTCTACCCCAGGTATATTCATGGCCATTACTGCTTCTTCAACATCAAAATTCTTATCTAAAGCTTCCCTAGTTACAATATACGCTTCTTTTGCACCCTCTATAGGAATTACCTTTATTCCCATAAAAATCACTAAAAGAATTAAGGCTCCAGCAAGTTGAAAAATAAACTTTTTTACAAACCTATTTTCCGTTCTATTATTACTACTTTTTCCTCTTCCTAAATAATCATAAGAAGAGGCTGGTTTAGGTGCTTTACCCGGTACCTTATTCCTTAAGTTTTTATAGTATTTCTCGTATTGCGACTTATACTCTCCCATCTCTTTCCTCCTAGTAGTTTTACTAATAAATTATATTTTCACTATATGGTTAATATTCCTATGTCATAATTTAACTCAATTTTTTAGAGAAAAGTTTAGTAAGTTTTAATAACAAAAAAAGAAATTGCTTAGGCAATTTCCCTTTTAAAAAAGTATCTTTTTCTTTCTCATAGAAATATTTAAAACCATTGCTACACCAATTACAGTAGTTAATAAAGAGCTACCTCCATAACTTATTAAAGGTAATGTTATACCTGTTATAGGCAAAAGCCCTATAGTCATACCTATATTTTGTGTAACTGCAAACATAAAATAAGATATAACTCCAACACAAACTATAGATGCAAATCTATCTCCACAATTTCTTGAAATTACTACCATCTTTGTAATTAACACTCCATATAAAAGTAAAACAAATACTCCTCCAATAAAGCCCCATTGCTCTGCTATTGCTGAAAATATAAAATCTGTTTGTATTTCTGGTACATTCGTCCCTGCATATCCAGGATCAATATCAGGATCAAAGGATTTATCAATTCCAGTTAATCCTCCTGCTCCAATCCCTATAACTCCTTGAGTATATTGATATGATAAATCATCTGCATATTCTTCTGGGTTTAAGAAAGAATTTATTCTGTCTGCTCTATATCCTCCAAGTAATCCTGAATACCAAACAAATACAATTCCTATAGCTAACACAGATAAGCCTCCAATTATAACTCTCTTATCTAAACCTGCTATAAAAAACATTCCAAGCACTATAAAAAAACATACCATTGTCATTCCCATATCCCTTTGTAACAATATAAAGAATACTGGAATAGCTATATAAAATCCTACTCTAAGTAAATTTCTTATATCATTAATCTTATAATCCATCTCATTTAATAGCTTGGCTACCATCAATATAATTCCATACTTAGCTATTTCAGATGGTTGGAACAGACAAATTTTTAAATCTATCCATCCTCTTGCTCCATTAACTTCAACACCTACCTTAGGTATCCATACCATCAGTAATAATATTACTGATGCCCAATAAATTATAGGAATATAATTATAAATAACTCTATAATCTACAGTTAATATTATGTAAAGAGCTACCATAGAAATTAAAAACCATATAATTTGTCTCTTAGTAAAATAAAATGGTCCGAGTACAGGAAAAACTTCTCCCTTAGTGCATAAATATATATTTAGTATCCCAAACATTATTAATAATAACATTGATATTAATATACCCTTATCAATCTCTTTAGCAAATCTACTGTCCAATTTATATCTTTGTATAATTCTATTAGTATTCAGCATTTTCTCATCTCCCTGATTTTACTAACTTAATTATATATTTAAAGAGACTTTGCATCCATATTTTACCTAAAACCGTAATAATTATTTAATTTATAGCAAGTAAAATTTTATTCTTTCCCATACATAAAAAAGAGAAATCGCTAAGCAATTTCTCTTTTATCTATCTTTTTGCTAACTCATTTATTAGAATTTCTGCTGTTCCTATATTAGTAGCAACTGGTACCTTATGAACATCACAGATTCTAATTAATGCTGAAACATCTGGTTCATGTGGTTGAGCTGTTAAAGGATCTCTTAAAAATATTACTAAATCTATGTCTCCTTCAGCTAAACTTCCACCTATTTGCTGGTCACCACCATATGGTCCTGATAAATATCTATGAACCTCTAATCCTGTAGCTTCATTAATTTTTAATCCTGTAGTTCCCGTTGCTACAAGTTCATGATTTTTCAAAATATCCTTATGCTTTTTTGCAAAGTGTATTATTTCTTCCTTTTTCTTATCATGAGCAATTAATGCTACTTTCATAATCTCATCCCCCTAAATTCTTAGAAATGTATCTTTTTCTTTCTCATACCTATGTTTAGGACTAGTCCTACAGCCATTGTTGTTGTAAGCAAAGAACTTCCCCCATAACTTATAAGTGGTAATGTAATACCTGTTATAGGAATAAGTCCTATTGTCATACCTATGTTTTGAGTTATGGCAAATAGGAAATAGGATACTAGTCCAATACAAACTAATGATGCAAATCTATCCTTTGCCTTTCTTGCTATGTTAATCATTTTAGTAATTAGTATTCCATACAGCAATAATAAAAGCATGGCTCCTAAAAATCCCCATTGTTCTCCTATAGCTGCAAATATAAAGTCTGTTTGAATTTCTGGAACATGAGTGCCTGCATACCCTGGAGAAACCTCTGGATCTAAGGATGGTCTTGTTCCTACAACTCCTCCTGATCCAATACCAATTAAAGATTGATTTAACTGATATCCTTGAGCTGATGTATCTGTTTCTGGATTCATAAACGCTGTTATTCTTGCCTTTTGGTGAGGTAATATTAATCCTGAATTCCATAAAACAACTACTCCAATAAGTAATGCAGAGAATCCACCTATTATTATACGTCTATCTAACCCTGCAATAAATAACATACCTAAAACTATAAAGAAACAAACCATTGTCATTCCCATATCTGGTTGAATAAGAATTAAGCTTACTGGTATCATACAGTAAATACCTATCTTAATTATATTTCTTAAGTTATTAACCTCATAGTCCATTTCCTCTAAGAGTTTGGCTACCATTAGAATAATACCAAACTTGGCCAGCTCTGCAGGCTGAAGATTAGATATTCCTATATTAATCCAACCTCTAGCTCCATTAACCTTAACACCAATTCCTGGAATCCACACACATAATAGCAAAATAACCGAACCCCAATAAAAAACAGGTACATATCTATAAATAACAGAATAATCTATTGCCACTAAGAAATATAAAGCAACCATGGATATGATAAACCACATAAATTGTTTCTTTACAAAAAAGAACGGTGCTGCATCCCCCTTTGTACATAAGTATATGTTAAGCATTCCATATAACATAAGCGCTATAGCTGAAAATAGCAGTCCTTTATCTATCTCTCTAATAAGCTTAAAATCTAATTTATATCTACTTAAAATTCTATCTCTTCTCTCCAATGTTACACCTCCATACTTTCAGAGATTACAAACATAATTATATATTATTATTACCTTTTTCTCTATAGAATAAATATAATATGACAAAATATAAGAAAATATTAATTTTTTTCTGCCAAAAATAAGAAGAACTTCGAGCAAAGCTCGAAATTCTTCTATCTTCCTCTTACAGCTTTAATAGGAATATTGGCTACTAAAGACGAAGGTGCATCTCCTTCAATACACTCACTCTTAGTAACAGAAATTTCTACGTCATCTGATTGAATTTCTATATATTTAGATAATACTTCTAATATTTCATCTCTCATTTTATCTAAGGTTTCTCCTGGAATATCTCCTCTATCATGAATAAGTATTAACCTTAGTCTATCTTTTGCAACCTCTTTGGGTTTAATTTTTGCTGAAAAACCATCAAAAAGTCCCATATTCTCCGTTCCTCCTTTATTTACGTCCAAATAACTTCTTTAAAGATCCAAAGAACCCTGCTGAATTTTCTTGTAAATCCATTATAGGAACATCTTCCCCTGTAATTCTCTTTGCTATATTTCTAAACGCTTCACCTGCATAAGCTTTTTCTTCTAAAACAATTGGTTCACCCTTGTTAGTTGACACAGTAATATTTTTGTCATCTGGAACAACCCCAACAAGCTTTACTGATAGAGTTTCAATTATATCTGAAACATCCAACATGTCTCCTCTTTTAGTCATTTCATAATTTAGTCTGTTTACTATTACTCCATGATCTTCTAATCCCTTTGCATCAAGCTTACCAATTACTCTATCAGCATCTCTTACTGAAGTAATTTCTGGATTTACTACAACTATTGCTCTATCAGCTCCAATTACAGCATTTTCAAAACCTTGTTCAATTCCTGCCGGTGAATCTATAAGAATATAGTCAAAATCCTTCTTTAATTCATTAACTAACTTTAACATTTGTTGTGGACTTATATCGTCCTTGTCCTTTGTTTGTGCTGTTGGAAGTAAAAATAGATTTTGAAATCTCTTATCTTTAATTAAAGCTTGTTTTAATCTACATCTTCCCTCTATAGCATCAATAATGGTATAAACTATTCTATTTTCTAATCCCATTAATACATCTAAATTTCTTAATCCTGTATCACCATCAACAACTACAACCTTATTTCCTAATGCAGCTAATGCTGTACCTAAGTTAGCTGTTGTTGTTGTTTTTCCAACGCCACCTTTTCCTGATGTTATTACTATCGATACTCCCATTTACGAATCCCTCCACATTTTAATATATATACTTATTAGTTAAATACGGTTCAACAATTATAGTATCATCTTTTACTTTTGCCACTTCTGGATATTTAGGCTTTTCAAAATCGTCTGGAGAAATTGTTATTATATCTCCTATTTTTAAGATTTCAGGTTGAAGTGCAAATGCTGCTATTATAGCTTTTCTATTTCCTCCAACTCCTGCATACACATTTCCTTTTATGCTACCAAGAACAATTATATTGCCCCCTGCATATACTTCAGCTCCACTATTTACATCACCAACAATTACAATGTTTCCTTGAAAGTCAACACATTGTCCACCTCTTACAGTCTTTCTAATGAACTTAGTTCTGCCTTCGTAAACTCCATTGAATATTTTTGATTCCGATTCTTTATCCTTTACATCCTTATCTTCAAACACTATATCTTTTATACCAATCTCTTCAAACAAAACAACTTTTAAACTTTCTACATCCTTTTCTGTTAAAGAGGAAAGCTTTGTTGTTATACTTAAAGTTGACCCTTTATAGAATTTCTTTCCTTTTGAAAGTTTTTCTATTAATGCATCTAACATCTCTTCAAAGTTGCCAAACTTATCTATATTTATTATTGCATTTAATCCTTCTTTATTTCCTTTTATAATTATTCTATCATTTCCCATTGGCTACCCTCCACCAATTACTAGCACTTATATAATTCAACAAAAAATATTACATTCCTTCTTATTATAAGAAATCTATTTTATTATATCATTAAATATTATGATTTTGTAGACATTATCATAAAATTGCTGAAACTGGTAATATTTAATTAAAAGAAAAAAGGAGAAACCACAACGCGATTTCTCCTTTTAATGTTTTTTTACGGTCTAGGAAAGTATAAAACTTTAATTACTTGCCTTATTGTCTGCTGGAGCTCCTAATACATATTTTTGATAACTTTCAGAAGTATATCCTTCTGGTAATCTATCTTTAAAATATGCCTCATAAACAGCACGAGCTACTGACGCAGTATAATAACCATGTCCTCCATCATAAACAACACCTACAAATGCTATTTCAGGATCATTTAATGGCGCAAAGCTGACATAAGTTGCATATGGTGCTCTTCCTACATCAGATTGATTTTCCCTAAAATCAGCTGTACCTGTTTTACCACCTGTTTCTATTGGGAATCCTCTAAATGCTGCAGCAGCTGTTCCTCCATCTTCATTGTTCGCTCTTCTCATACCATCTCTAATTGCATCAATAGTAGATTGTTTCATATCTATCTTTTCTACTACCTCTGATGGAAACTCTTGAACAACTTTACCTTCAGGTGTTGTTATTTTATCAACAAAATGAAGTTTGTATCTTGTTCCACCATTAGCTAAAGTCGCAATATACCCAGCAAGCTCCATAGGTGTAAAGTTATTCATACCTTGACCTATAGATGAATTTACTTCTTGAGCTGGAGATTTTATAACAGTACCTCTATCATTTATTATAAATCTAGCAATAATTTCTGCTATAGTATTTGCTTGAGCTGATTCATTATAAGTTTTACCTTTAGCTTTATATTCCTCTACATTTTTCTTATATAGCTCTGAATTACTCATTATAGTTTTTATATCACTTACTAAAGTTTTTGCAAGTTCTTCATTGCTAGTTATTTCTTCATCAGTACCTAACTTCCAAAATGCAGCTTCTACTTTATCTTTTAAACTCTTTTTAGCATTATAAACTTTTTCGCTATCTTCATCTCTATATGAATAATCAAAAGGAATAAAGGTATACATATTCTCATATGAACCACTTTCTAAAGCAGCTGCCAAATCAAATTTAGCATAATAGATTGCATTTTCTTTATATGCATCAAAGCTATATACTTGCCCAACTCTTTCTTCTATTTCTATACCAGTTCCTCGCTCTGTTTGACTATTAACATCATATCCAAGACCAAACTTCCATGCATATTTTGCAATGGTGTCCATAGCATTAACACCACCACCTGCTTTTTGGTATAATCTATAAGCAATTTCATAGAAATAGTAGTTACATGAAACTTCTAGCGCTTTACCTACATCTACAGCTCCATGAGTTTGATGCTTAGTAGTATATATTAAACACTCTGGTTGGAAGTTTCCATATACATCTGAATGCTCAGTAAACTTTCCTTTATCATATATAATTGTATCGGGATTTACAACACCTTCTTCTAAACCAGCAACTGCAGTTAAAGGCTTAAAAATAGATCCTGGTGGCAATAACCCCTGTGTAGCATAGTTAAAGAAAGATCTAGGATATAAATCGTATATATCTCTTCTTCCTTTGCCATCTCCATAGTCTGGAAATAAATCATCTACTGTAACATCCTTCAAGTTTTTAGTTTTTATCAGTTCTTTTCCAAATGCCTCAAGATCCGGATTAAAGTATTTCTTATACTCATCACTAGTAAGCTGTCCTGGTATAGCAAATAAATTAGGATCAAAATCTGGATATGATGCAGATGCTAGTATCCTTCCAGTTTTCACCTCAACCGCCACTACAGCTCCTCTATTAGCTGTATTAAACTCACCATTATTCTTTCCTTTAATCTCTTCCATCTTATCTTTTAAGGCTTGTTCTGCAGCATATTGAACATCTTTATCAATTGTTAAATGCACATTATTTCCTGGGTAAGATTCTAGCTTAAATAGTTCTTCAGTTACTCTACCTGTAGAGTTTACTTTTACTGTAGTGCCACCTTTTACACCTTTTAATTGTTCTTCAAAGGCTGCTTCTATTCCTGAAATACCAATAAGGTCTGAAGATGCATCGTATCCTCTTAGCTCATAATTCTCTTTTTGAGATGTATCTATAGAAGATAAATATCCTAATACTGATGATGCAGTAGTTTTATATGGATAATATCTAACTGGCTCTTGAACAACATCAATACCTGGTAAGTCATTAAGTCTTTGCATAATATTGAAATATATATCTTTTTCTATATTGCTTGCAATTGTTACAGACTTATAGCCACTATAACTTCTCATTTTTAATGCATCTTTTATTACAATATAATCTCTTTGTTGTGTAAGACTATATTTTTCAGATACAACTTTTGCAATTTCTTCTCCAGACATGTTTTTAATCATCTCTTGCTCTTCTTTTGTAGGGTTTGGATATATTAAACTAATTAATCCATAATCCTTAACAAGCTTATAATAGATTTGTTGAGGTGTAATTTTAGCTAACTCCTCATCTATTTTAGCTTTTTGTTCATCACTAAGCTCATCAACATCAGGATATAATTTCTTTTGTACTTCCGCATCAAGATTTCTATCCTTCTTAAATCTTAAATCCTCTATTCTAATTAAATCATCATCACTATTTTTATATTCTAAATACCATTGATTTTTATCATTCAACTTTAATATAAGAGTATCTTCAAAAGTCTTCCCATTATCTCTAAGTATCTTAAACACTTCATCCATAGTAGTAAAGAATTGTTTATTTGATAAGTCTGTAGATGTATAACTTATTGAATAAGTTTGTTTATTTGTAGCTAGAAGATTACCATCTTGGTCGTATATAATTCCTCTTGGTGCCTTTTCTGATACAAATTTTGTTGATGTTGTATCAGCTTTTTCTTTATAATCATCATGCTTATATACTTGAATATAAAGAAGTTTTACTGTCATCACTGTAAATATAATTCCCATAATTATTAGTAAGACAGAATATCTTGATAATTGTTTTTTCTTATTCGGTTTATTAACTATCATTTAAACCTCCACTTTGTTTTTTCCTCATCATTATATAAAAACTTATAAAATAAAGGATAAGTAAAAAACATAATTATAGAATTGTAAAGTCCAGCAAAAATACCTCTTAACACATCTACTTTAATTTTTAATAAATACATTATAATAAAGATTCCAAACACTCTTAATGAAGTGGTTACAAACATAGTTCCTACAGGAATAAGTTTCTTATTTCTCCATATACCTTCACCAACTACCCCAGCAAAAAGACAACATAACATATTGACTAACGCATTAATTCCAAATCCATTAAAAAAGAATATATCTTGTAATAATCCACTTACTACTCCTATAAATACTGCTTCTTTTTTCCCATTGATTATAGAATAGGCTATTGCAAAAATAAACAAGAGACTTGGATATATGCCTTTTATAGCTATAAAGGGTGACAATGAATTATCCAATATCAATAATAATATTGATATTAATACTATTATAAATCTCTTCATATCCCACACCTCTTAGTCATACTTTATTTCTCTTTTATCTTTTGGAGCCACTATAAATAATTCCTCTATTTTATTAAAGTCTACATAAGGTTTTACTATAGCACTCTTCATTACTTTAACCCTATCTTCCTCAACAGAAACTACTTCACCAATTTTAATTTCCTTTGGATAATATCCTCCTAATCCGGAAGTAACTATAACATCCCCTTCTTTCACTTCTGAATCTATAGGAAGATTAAGAACCTTAGCTAAATTATTATTAAAATAATCTTTATATCCTTGTAGTATTCCTGTGTTTTCTCTAGTGCTGTCTACCATAACAGCAACCTTTACATTTTCATTTACTATACATTGTACTATAGCCCAATTTTTTCCTACCGAGGAAACTTGTCCCACAAGACCATCAGCTGAAATCACTACCATCCCTTTTTCTATTCCATCATCTTTTCCTCTATCAACAATGTATCCGTTTAGTATACTATCGCCACTAATTCCTATTATATTAGTACCTATGTAATCATAGTTATTCTTTTCATCTTTAAAATTCAAGACCTTTTGAAGTCTTTCATTTTCTTCTTTTAATTTAGAATACTCATCTATTTCGGCCTTAAGCTTATCATTTTCTTTCTTTAATTCTTTATTTTCATCTCTAACATCTGAAAAGTTTAAAAAGAAATCAACAAAATCTTTTACACCTCTATTAAAACCGTATGCAACTTTTTGAACTGGATTTAAAGTGCTGCCTGCTCCACTTTCTAATCCTTTATCATCTCTACTAACAGTAAGGGTAATTAACCCTAAAAATGCAACTGACAGCACTATAATAGTTACTGTCAGTTTGTTCTTAAGAAGCTTCATATATTATGCTCTATCTTTCTTCTCTACTTATTTTGTCGAAATCCTCTAGAGCTTTTCCTGCCCCTAGAACTACACAGTCAAGAGGTGATTCCGCTATATGAACAGGCATATTTGTTTCTTTTCCAATTAACACATCTAATCCCTTTAATAAAGCTCCTCCACCTGCAAGCATTATTCCTTTTTCCATAATATCAGCTGCAAGTTCTGGTGGAGTCTTTTCTAATGTTGTCTTAATAGACTCAATTATTGCATATACAGGTTCCTTAAGAGCCTCTCTTATTTGAGACTCTGAAACTTCAATAATCTTTGGAAGCCCTGTTATTAAATCTCTTCCCTTAATTTCCATTATTCTATCTTCATCTTCTACTTTGTAAGCAGATCCAATTTCCATCTTTACTTGCTCTGCAGTTCTTTCACCTATCATAAGGTTATACTCTTTCTTAATATAAGCTATAACTGCTTGATCTAATTCGTCTCCAGCAACTCTTAATGACTTGCTAGTTACAATACCGCCAAGTGATATAATAGCTACTTCAGTAGTTCCGCCACCAATATCTACTATCATACTTCCTGTTGGCTCACTTACTGGAAGTCCTGCTCCTATAGCTGCTGCCATTGGCTCTTCCATTAAGATAACATCTCTTGCTCCTGCAAGCTTTGTTGCTTCTTCAATAGCTCTCTTCTCTACTTCTGTTACTCCTGATGGATAACATACTATAATTCTAGGTGCTTTAAAGCCACCTTTGCTAGCAGCCTTTTCAATTAATGATTTAATCATAGTGTGAGCAACATCAAAGTCAGCTATAACTCCATCCTTTAAAGGTCTTATTGCCACTATGTTTCCTGGTGTTCTACCAATCATAAGTTTAGCTTCAGCACCTACTGCTAAAGGTTTCTTTGTTAAATTATTTATAGCAACAACTGAAGGCTCTCTTAAAACTACTCCCTTTCCTTTTACAAAAACAAGAGTATTCGCAGTACCTAAATCTATTCCCATGTCCTTACTTGTTCCAAAAAATCCCATTGTATTTTTCCCCTTTCAGTTATATAATTCCTTTTTCTTTTAAACTTGTATATTCATTATTTCCAATAATAATATGATCTAATAATTCTATTCCTATTATTTTACCACATTCTTTTATCCTTGCAGTTATGTTAATATCTTCCTTGCTAGGAGTAGAATCTCCAGAAGGATGATTATGACATATTATAATTGAAGCTCCACCACATTTTATAGCTTCCGAATAAATTTCTCTTGGATGTACTATTGATGTGTTTAAACTTCCTTTAAATACATCCTTGACTCTTATAATTTTATTCTTAGTATTTAATACTACTAATTTTAAAACTTCCTGATTTAAACAACTCATTTCATTCATAAGTAATCTAGATATATCCTTTGGACTTGATATTCCAATTTCAATTCTATTACTCTTAAGAGTATTAAATCTTTTAAAAAGTTCAGCTACTGCTAAAATCTGTGATGCCTTAACTTTTTTTATTCCTGTTATCGAAGTTATTTCGTCGTATGATGCATTCATAATACCGTCTAAGCCTTGTAATTCACATAATATTCTTTGACTTAAAGAAAGAATATTTTCTCCTTTAATGCCACATCTTAATATTATTGCTAATAACTCTGAATTATTTAAACTTTCCGCTCCTAAAGAAAGTAATTTCTCTAGAGGTCTCTCACTTAATGGTAAATCTAAAATTTTAAGATTGTTGTCCATTTATACACTCCTCTTAAATTAGATTCCCCACCCCTTATATTATTTTATCCATCATACTTTTAAGCTTATTCAAAGGAAGTCCTACAACATTGTAATAACATCCTTTAATTTCTTCTACAAAAATACCACCCTTACCTTGAATTCCATATGCTCCTGCTTTATCAAGTGGTTCTTTGCTCTCTATGTATTTAATTATCTCTTCATCCTTAAGCTTTGAAAACTTTACTTCAGTACATAAGGAATCTTTGATAATTTTCCCTGTCTTTGTATTTATTAATACAATTCCAGAATAAACATTATGTGTTCTGCCGCTTAAATCTTTAAGCATACTAAAAGCCTCTGTCCCATCTTTAGGCTTACCTAAAATTTTATTATCTAAAGTTACGATTGTATCTGCTGCTATTATAATCACGTCTTCATGTATACTTTTTTGTACATCTATAGCTTTACCTAAAGCTATATTTTCTACACACTCTTTTACATTTCCTTTAAAAACAACCTTATTTTCATCAAAATTACTTACAATAACTTCGAATTCTTCAACTAATCTAGATAATAATTCTTGTCTTCTTTCAGAAGCTGAAGCTAATACTATCTTCAATTTTCTCACTCCTAAAGTATACTATCAAATAGTATTGCCATTTTTATCATTTTATAGACATACTTTTTTATTTTTTTTATAAAATCTTAGGTGTAGTAAATGGTCGTAAGCATTACTACACCTAATATAGTTTATCATTATATATACTTATAAACAAGTATGTTCATTTAATTCTAATACATTTTAATTTATTCTTAAGATTTTACTATACTCGATATTTTATGAGTAATTTGTATAAAAAATCCTTAGATGCTTTAACATCTTTTTGGGTATATTCATCAGGTAACTCTTTAATAACTTTTACCAAATTTTGAACTTCTTCACTAGGACTTTTTATATTTGCTACTGTTTCTTCTGTCCACTTTTTAAAATCAACTGTTTTTACTGATTTCACGTCACTTTCTTCAAACTTATTTATTATCTGCAAGTATCCCTCTATTATTTGTGCCTCTATCTTTTTTTCTGAAGAATCCTTTGGTATAGAACACTTAATAGTGAAGTTATTAATTGACGCTTTCGTTAACTCTTCTGTTTTTTTTGTACTCTCTTCATCCTTATAGATACCAGCCATAACTTTGAACTTGCCATCCTCTTGAATTACAAATCCAGTCATAGAAGAAGGTAGTGTTGTTAAAGTGCTATTAGCATTTTCCTCTTTAGAAAACAGCCCACATTGGATTACTTTAAATATGCTACTATTCTCATCTGTATTAACACTTTCTTCTTTCTGACTTTTATTAGGTACTTTAAGTGAATTACTTATTTCCCCCTCACTAAAAAACATCTTGAAAATAGTAATTCCTATAGCTACTGCTAAAATAATGATTAATAGAATCCATAAAAAGAAGCCTCCTCCGCCTTTCTTCTTATAGTCGTATCTTGTGTATCTCATATTCTACCCCCTTACTTTTTTAATATTATGTATATTAATTAAAAAGGATAAATATTCGTAATTTAAACACAAAAAAGGTGGAATGGATATTTATTTTTCTTGTTCCGTCACAAAGCTCCAATCCACATCAAAACAAATATCCTCCCACTCCTACTAGATGTAAGGAATTTATAATTTTCCTAGACGTAAAAAAATCTCTACTTAAATAAATTTAAGTAGAGACCTGATATTCATATACTAAAAACTAAAATTATAATACTCTTCTTGCTCCTGCATATCTTGTTCTGTAGTATCCCTCACTAAGAGAGCTTATTTTTACCCTACCACTTGATGCTGCATGTATAAAATCACCGCCACCAATGTATAAACCAACGTGACCTAAGTATCCTACTGTATTGAAGAACACTAAGTCTCCAGGTGCTAAATTATTTCTTGACACTGCACTTCCTGCACCAAATTGCGATCTAGCTGTACGTGGTAAACTAACCCCAAAATGTCTATATACATAACTTGTAAAACCAGAACAATCGAATGCATTTGGTCCATTTGCACCATATACATATGGTCTTCCTAAGAAGTTATACGCATAATTTGCTACTTGGCTTGATGACTTATTCACTCCTCTATTTATAGAAGAATTAGTATTTTTCTTACCTGTTGTGTTTGATGACCTTGAAGTTTGTACAGTATTTTGTTCTTCAACCTTTTTAGGTGACACAATTACTTTATTAACTTTAAGTTCACTTGTCTTAAGTACTACACCCTGTTTTGTTTTTGCACTTGTATCTGCGCTTATACTTTCTGCACCTACCATTGCAACTGCTGCACATACAACTGTAATAGCTACAGCCTTAGTAAGTATCTTTCTTTTTGAAATCATAGATACTCCCCTTCCTTTAAGAAAGTTTCACTTCCCACAATAGTTTTAGTAAACATTTTCACACACACTTATAGGACGTTCCTCTTGCCCTACCTTTTTAATTATAGTAATTTATTCCAAAATAGTCAAGCCATTTTATTTACATATTATTGTCTTTGCATAATAACAAGATTTCTTCCATTCTCTTCGTCGTCCTGAAAAAAGTCTTTAGCTATCCTTTCTACTTTGAATCCTTTACTATCCCAAAAGGAAATACCCTCTAAATTGTTTTGTACGACTCCAACTTTTATAGTATCTATTGTATATTGTCTGATAAAATATTCTATGACTCCTTCCACAATTTCAGAACCGTAACCTTCATTCCTTAATTCTTTTTTTATTATGAAAAGCCATATAAATAATTCTTTCTTATTTTCTAACTCTAATCTTCCTTTAAACACTCCAACTAGCTCATTATTTTTGTATATCTCTAAAAAACACTCATTTTCCGTTACATAATACTCTAAAAATCTTCTATAAAACATTTGACTATCTAATGAATAGCAAGTATGATCTTCACTATTATTTATTTTTATCCAATTATTCAATTCTTCTAGTCCATCTTCTTCTACACTGGATACTACATAGTCCCTAAATTCAAAACCAATATCTATCAACTAACTCTCCTCCCATTAAATCACTTAAATATAATAATTCTACAGAGAGTTTATATTCCCTTCCTTTAATTAATGAATAGTTATCCATTGTTTTAGACAAAAGAGGTGGTGTGGATATTTTTTTATATTAAAATGTAATAATACCTTTGATTTATAACAAATTAAAATTTTATACTTTTTTAGACAGCAAAAAAGAGACTATCCAAAGATAATCCCTTACTCTAATTCCTATTTGTTAGCTGCATAGAAACATCTCTTTGGAGATATGATCTTTTCTTCTGACTTAAGAGCCTTAATTGCCTTATCTACATCTTTCTTATCTAACCCAGATATTTCTGCAATTTGTCCTCCCTTCAAAGGTTCAGCTGAATTATTTAAAACTTCTAATACTTTTTCTTTAACGTCCATCTTCTATTCCTCCTTGAATCTCATTACTATATTAATAGTATACCCATAATAAGCTAACTAATCAACACTAATTATTAATTAATATAAATAATTAGATATTGAAAGTCCCCCCTGCTTTTAGAGCTTGTTAAACCTAATGCTATTAATCTATAATTACTCCTTACTACTATAGAAACTTTAGCGCTAGCAAAGTTTTATCATCACTCATTGAACCTTCATATTGATAAATCACAGATTAAAATATTCAAGAATCTTTATTCACCTACTTAACTTTTTACCTTGTCCCCACTATTTTCCTCTTCTCCATTCACAAAAGAAAAGAAACTGCCCTAAAGCAGTTTCTTCCCTATCTTTATTATCTCATTTATCTTGCTTAACCTTATTTAATAGCTTTTAATACTTCTAATAAGTATTCCCATACCTTCTTAGTAGAAGAAATTGATAAATGTTCTTCTGGAGTATGAGCTCCTCTTATATTAGGACCAAAGCTTATCATATCTAAATCACCAAGGATTTCTTCAAATAAACCACATTCAACTCCAGCATGTAAAGCATAAACTACAGGTTCCTCACCATACATCTTCTTATATACATCTTTGCAAATCTCTCTTATTTTAGAATCCGCTTTATATTCCCAACCTGGATATCCATCATTAGCAGAATATTTAGCTCCAGCTAATTCAGTAATTGTCTTAACCTTCTCTTCTATATCAGCTCTTAAAGAAGGTACTGAACTTCTGACAGCGCTATCAAAAATAACTTCTGAGTCAGTAGTTGTAAGTATACCTATATTTGTTGAACTTTCAACTAAGCCATCTATGTTACGACTCATTGTATTTACTCCATTAGGATAAACAAATAATAAGTTTACAGCCTTTTCAGTAGTTTCTTTATCAAATGTCTTCTTGCTTTCTACTGAAACTTCCTTAACAGTTAAAGAAACTCCTGGATCTTGTGCTTCTAATTCCTTTTTAAATACCTTATCCCATGTTTCAACTATTCTTACTAGCTTTTCTTCATCTACTGACTTTATAGCTACCATTGAATCTGCTTCTCTTGGAATAGCATTATTCTTAGAACCACCATTAATAGATACTATTTTATACTCTATCTTTTCTAATAAGTCTTTTAATACTCTACCCATAAGTTTATTAGAGTTACCTCTCCATTCATGGATATCAGAACCTGAATGACCACCTTTTAATCCTCTTACTGATATTTCAAATATCTTTTCATCATTTAAAGCTTCCCAAGTAATATCTAAAGAAGATTTAGTTCTTATGCCACCAGCACAACTTACTAGTAAATATCCTTCTTCTTCACTATCAATATTAAGAAGAATTTTTCCTTGTATGTCATCTTTATTTATGTTCATAGCACCAGTCATACCTGTTTCTTCATCTGTAGTTAAAAGAACTTCTATAGCTGGATGTTCTATTGAATTATCTGCAAGAACTGCCATAGCATAAGCTACTGCAATACCATTATCTGCTCCTAAAGTAGTTCCATCTGCATATATTTCATCACCCTTAACAACTAACTTTATAGGGTCCTTAGTAAAATCATGTTCTGTATCCTTATTCTTTTCACACACCATATCCATATGACCTTGGATAATAACTGTAGGTGCATTTTCATATCCCTTAGTTGCAGGTTTTTTAATTATTACATTTAAAGCTTTATCTTGAATCGTTTCTAATCCAATATTCTTACCAAATTTAACCAAGTAATCACTTATAGCTTTTTCATTACCTGACCCTCTTGGGATATTAGATATCTCTTCAAAATATTTAAATACTTCATAAGGTTGTAAGTTTTGTAAAATTTCCATTATTTTGACTCCCTTTCAGATATAATATGTTAAAATTATACTATAAACATCTACAGTATATCATAAAATTATTTTCTTATTTTAATTATGTGCAAAATAAATAAACATTACTTACTTTTTTAATGTTTGCACATAATAATTTTGACAAAAAAACATTATTTTTAGGAGGAATCTCAAATGCAAAAAACTAAAATGATTTTTACTATCGGGCCTGCTAGCGACAATGAAGAAACTTTAAGAAAATTTATTACAATTGGTATGAGTGCTGCAAGACTAAATTTTTCTCATGGTACTCATGAAACCCATAAGGATAAAATTGATCTTATAAAAAAATTAATGGAGGAAATGAACTCTTCAACTGCAATAATTCTTGATATTAAGGGTCCTAAAATTAGAACTCATAATTTTGTAAATGATGGTGTTGAATTAAAAAATGGTCAAGAGTTCTCATTTGTATGTGGAGAAGAACTTCTAGGAGATGATAAGCGCTGCTCTATCTCTTATGAAACTTTATACAAAGACGTTAAAGTTGGAGGTAGTATCTTAGTAGATGATGGACTATTAAAGCTCGAAATAATAGATGTAATTGGAAAAGAAATTAAGTGTAAAGTTTTAGTGGGAGGTATGATTAAAAATCATAAGGGAGTAAATGTACCTAATGTTAAAATACAACTTCCTTCTATTACAGAAAAAGATATAGATGATATCATATTTGGATGTAAGATGGGTGTAGATTTCATTGCTGCATCATTTATTAGAAAGGCAAGTGATATATTAGAAGTTAGAAAAGTTCTTAAAGAAAATAATGGTGAAAATATTAAAATTATTGCTAAGATTGAAAGCCAAGAAGGTGTAGATAATATAGATTCAATAATTGAAGTAACTGATGGAGTTATGGTTGCTAGAGGTGATATGGGAGTAGAGATTCCTATAGAAAGAGTTCCAATAATTCAAAAGAAGATAATAAAGAAGTGTAATACTGCAGGTAAGATAGTTATTACAGCTACTCAAATGTTGGATTCTATGATAAGAAACTCTCTTCCAACAAGAGCTGAAGCATCTGATATATGTAATGCAATATTTGATGGAACAGATGCCATAATGCTTTCTGGAGAAAGTGCTTCTGGTAGCTTCCCAGTTGAGGCTGCTGAAACAATGTCTAGAATAGCTACTGAAGCAGAAGAAAATTTAGAATATGATCATTTACTTAATAGAAACATTGATCCTATAACTTCTTCCTATGCAGATGCTATAAGCTACTCGGCTTGTAGAACATCCTTTGTACTAAATGCTAAAACAATAGTCGCTGCTACTAAAAGTGGTTCTACCGCTAGGCTTTTATCAAAATATAGACCTCAATGTCCTATAATAGCTATCACTCCTTTTGAAGAGGTTAGGAGAAGTCTTGCACTAAACTTTGGTGTTTTACCTCTTAAGTGCGAAATGTTTAATACTACAGATGAAATTCTTACTGAAGCTAAAACTAAGGCAGTTGAAGTTGACTTTGCAAATCCTGGAGATGATATTATTGTTGCTGCTGGAATGCCGACAACCCAAACTGGTGGAACAAATATGTTAAAAATAGAAAAGCTATAGAAATCTGATCAATATTAAATTCAGAATTTTTTCTTACATTAAAATTTTTGTAATTTTTATACCATTTATATATTTAACGTACAGTTTGCTAAGCTGTACGTTTTTTTATATTAAAATATCTAATTGTAGTTGTGAATTTATGTATAACACAGATTAAAGAATATAAAAATTATATATCTGCTCTTGATAGAAAACTAATTAATATAAGCTATAGGTAACACATTCCTATAGCTTATATTCTTATATTTATATATTTTTATATTTATTAGATACCTTATCCATTCTTCTAACCTTTATAAATTCAATAATATTAGCTCCTATAACAGCTAAGCATACCAAAGAAGCTATAATAATTATTATTGGTATATTACTAAAAGTATATATCTCTATCTTTCTAAATAAAAAAGTTGATGCCACCATCGCTGATAATACAATAAAAATAATTATAAAAGACATTATAGCTTCTTTCTTATTTCCACTTTCATTTTTCCCTGGATGTGTACATATATATTTTACTACACCAACAGAAAATATAAGAGCAATTATAAGAGATATAATTGGTGCTAAAGATATTGTGTATTTCATATTTAAAATATTCCATAAAGTTAGTGGTTTAACAGTAGGTATGCTTGAAAGAATATCTAATGCAATAAAGAACACTAACATATATATTGAAACACCTCCAAAATCATAGAAATATGATTTTAGGGAATACCACTTGTCACTTCCCTTATACGCATCTATTATATTCTCACAAAACTCCTTATAATCTCCAACTAATGCCTCTAAATTCTCTCCCCTAGACTGAGCACCTAATAAAATATCATTTACATCATTAATTGCTTCTTCTGCATCAATACTATTTAATTTACCTCTTAAATAACATACTATATTTGTAACCAAATCCTGATACCTTTTGTCTATTTTCATCATATTACTATAGTTTACTGCTATTTGTTTGTTTAACTTATTCATTACTTCTACTTCCCTTCATAATACTTAAATATTCCATCAACAAACCCCTTAAACTCGTCCCAGGTTATTGCAAATTCTTCAAGTTCTTTTTCTCCTTCTTCAGTCAATGAATAATATTTTCTCTGCGGTCCAAATGGAGATTCCTTCTTTTGTGAAGCTAAACATTTTCTTTTTTCTAATCTTATCAACAATGGATAAACCGTTCCTTCTGTACATTGACCAAAGCCAAAAGTCCTTAATTCTGTTACCACTTCATATCCGTAAGTTTCCTTTTTATGCTTTACAATTTTCAAGATACACCCTTCTAAAACTCCCTTTAATAATTGCGATTTATCTTGCATAGCAAATCTATCCCTCCCACTACTTTGTATAGCATAGTAGATTTTGTAAAAAGTAAGTACTATGTATTGCATAGTACTTACTAATAATATATTCATTTTCACATTTTTTGTCAACAAAAAAGATTGGGTGGATATTTATTTTTCTTGTTTCGTCGCTGCGCTCCAAGTTACATCAAAACAAATATCCACCTAACTCATACTAAAGTTAAGGAAATTATAAAATTATTATCTTTGATTTATATTGTTTAATTAGAACTTAAGATCTTTAAATAAATCTCCTAAGCTTAATCCTTCTTCACTATCATTATACTTCATGTATTCTTTGTTTCTTTCAACAGCTTCTTTAATGCTTAAGCTTAACTTCTTATCTTCTTTATTGACGCTTAGAACTTTAACCTTAACATTTTGTCCTACGGTTAATACATCACTTGCTTTAGCTATGTTTTCATCAGTTATTTCTGTAATATGAACTAATCCTTCAACTCCAGGTAAAACTTCTACAAAAGCACCAAAGTTAGTTAGTCTAACTACTTTACCTTCCATTACAGCTCCATCTTTTATTGATTCTCCATGAACCTTCCATGGCTCACTATTAACATCCTTTAAAACTAAAGATAATCTTTCTTTTTCTCTATCAACTTCACCAACAAATACTTCAACTTGGTCTCCAACCTTAACTACATCTTCAACTCTCTTAACTCTGCCCCAAGCTAAATCATTTATATGAACTAAACCTTGGACTCCACCAATATCAACAAATGCTCCAAACTTAGCTATCTTTGTTACAACACCTGTTCTCTTTTCTCCTTCATTAATAGAAGCCCACATTTTTTTCTTTTCTATTTGGTATTGCTCTTCTTCTATTACTCTTCTAGAAGCAACAACTTTTCTATTTCTTAAATCTAATTCTATTAACTTAACTTCAAGAGTCTTCCCTACTACAGCTGAAGATTCAACTCTTTCTCTACCTAATTGAGAACCTGGAATAAATACTCTAACTCCACCATAATAAGCTACAACTCCACCCTTTACAGCTTCCTTAACATTTACATTTATCAATTCTCCTGATTTAAATGCCTTCTTTAATTCTTCTCTTTCAGTAACAGCTAAAGCCTTAACTCTTGAAAGTAACACATATCCTTCTCCATCATTAGGTGATAAAACGTATACTTTAAATTCATCGCCCTTCTTTACAACTTCTTCAGGATTTGTTCCTTCATAAGTTAATTCTTCTTTAGATACAACTCCATCAAAAGCATAATTTATATTAACTATTACTTCCTTATCATTTACTTCTATAACCTTACCATCAAGGATTTCACCTTCTCTTATTCTCTTAACATCATAATCATTTAAAAACTCACTCATGCTATTCATGTTTGTTTCATTGGTCATATAAATCACTCCCTAAAATACAATTTTAATCCAATTTAAATTCTATATTATTGTTATTGCTAATACAAGTAGCATATACATTATATTATATATTTACCCCAAATAAATTTATGGTATAATATAGAAAATAGGTAAAAAAATGATTCACATAGCTATATCGAGATAAATTACAATATAAAGAGTTATCTGATACCACTTATACTCACTCAACTCTTTTACTCTTTTATAGGTTAATTTCGTCTTTGCGCTTTCAATATTTTACCATTATAATTTAGTTATAATATTTTTTTGACAATATGATGTACTTGATATTTAAACTGAATACTAATAAAATCAGGAGGTTATGTTATGGGTATTTTTAACAGAATGTCAAACATGATTAAAGGGAAAGTTAACTCAACTTTAGACGAAATGGAAAATCCAATTGAATTACTAGATCAAAAGATTAAGGACATGGAAGAACAATTAAGCAAAGCTAAATTAAACTCTGCTCAAGTTTTAGGTAATGTTCATGAAATTGAAAAGAAAATGAATGCTGCTAAAAATGAATCTGTTGATTATGATTCAAAAGTTAAATTAGCTCTTTCTAAGAATAATGAGGATTTAGCTAAGAGAGCATTAGCAAAGAAGGTAGATGCTGATAAGAAGTATGAATCTTTAGTAACTACCTATAATACATCTAAGGCCCAAGCAGATGCTTTAAAGAAAAACTTAAGAGCTTTAGAAGAAGAACTTGAAAAGACAAGAAGCTATAGGGACGAAGCTGCTGCAAGGTACTCTACAGCTAAAGCTTCTAAGAAGGTTAATGAAGTCTTAGCAAATGTTGAAACTAAAACTAATTCTATTAATATTGATAATATTGAAAGAAAGATTGCTAGAGAAGAGGCTATGGCTAATGGTCTTGGAGAATTAAAGAACATTGATGACTTTGATAGTGAATTTGAACAATTAGGTGATGTTGACCTAGATGCTGAATTAGAAAAATATAAATCAGGACTTTAAAAGTTAAGAGAGAGGAATTGCTTAGGCAATTTCTCTCTTTATTTTTATGAACCTTATTAACAAAAAAAGCTGCCCTTAGGCAGCTTTTTAGTCGATCTTTTCTATCTTTACAACATCATATCCTTCATCTTCAATGATGGCTTTAATTTCTTCTTCTGTTAAATCTCCTTCAATTACAGCTTTATTTATTTCTACATCCATCCCTCTAACTTTTCCACAATCTTCAAATGCATTTTTGACATGTCCTACACAGTGCATACAAGACATTCCATTCATTTCAATTTTAAACTTTGCCATAATAAATCCCTCCAAAAAATCTTTCTATTTTATTAAAATTTAGGTTTAAATCTTTTTAATCTTAAAGCATTTAACAATACTGATACTGAACTAAAACTCATAGCAAATGCAGCTATCATTGGGTTAAGAAGTGGTCCTCCGAAGGCATACAAAATTCCCATAGCTACTGGTATTCCTAAAGTATTATAACCAAATGCCCATCCTAAGTTTTCTTTAATATTCTTTATTGTTGCCTTACTTAATTGGATAGCTCCAACAACATCTAGAATATCGCTTCTCATTAAAACAATATCAGCCGATTCTATAGCTACATCTGTACCTGATCCAATTGCTATACCTATATTCGCCATTGCAAGTGCTGGAGCATCATTTATTCCATCACCAACCATAGCAACATTCTTCCCTTCATCTTGAAGTCTCTTAACTTCATTTGCCTTATCTCCTGGCAATACATCTGAAACAACCTTATCTATTCCTACTTCCTTAGCAATAGCTTGTGCTGTCTTTTCATTATCACCAGTTAGCATAACTACTTCAATTCCAAGTTTATGAAGTGCTTCAACTGCTTTTTTACTATTTGCTTTTAATGTATCTGCCACTGCAATAACTCCAGCTAAATCCCCATCTATAGCCATATACATTGGTGTCTTTCCTTGAGATGCTAATAACTTAACATCATTTTCTACTGAAGTTATATCTATATTGTTATTTTTCATTAACTTATTGTTACCAATAAGAATGTTTTTATCATTAATTAAAGTAACTATACCTTCCCCTGGTACAGATTTAAAGGATGCTATGTCAAATAACTCTAATCCTCTTTCTACTCCTGCTACAACTATAGCTTCTCCTAATGGATGCTCAGATCCCTTTTCTGCTGAAGATGCATATCTCAATAATTCATCTTCGCTTAATCCCTTAGTTACTATATCTGTAACCTTTGGTTTACCTTCTGTAATTGTACCTGTCTTATCAAATACAACAGTATTAATTTTATGAGCTCCTTCTAATGCAACTCCACTTTTAATCAAAATACCATTTTCTGCACCCTTACCTGTTCCAACCATTATTGCTGTTGGAGTAGCTAATCCTAAAGCACATGGGCAAGCTATAACTAGTACTGCTATAAATATTGTTAGCGAGAATTCTAGTCCCTTACCACTTATTGCCCAAACAATACTTGAGATAACAGCTAATGTTATTACTGTTGGTACAAAGTATCCAGAAATAATATCTGCCATTTTAGCTATAGGTGCCTTTGACCCTTGTGCCTGTTCTACAAGCTTAATTATTTGAGCTAACGCAGTATCCTTACCAACCTTTGTAGCCTTATATTTAAACATACCAAATTTATTTATACTTGCTCCAAAAACCTTATCTCCAATATTCTTATCTATTGGAATACTTTCTCCTGTAAGCATTGATTCATCTATAGTAGTTGTTCCTTCAACAATTTCACCATCTACAGGAAGCTTTTCTCCTGGCTTTACTAAAATTACATCTCCAACCTTAACTTCATCAATGGAAATAACTTTTTCTACACCATCTACAATTATTGTTGCCTTCTTAGGAGCTAATCCCATAAGCTTTTTAATTGCTTCTGATGTCTTTCCTTTTGTCTTTGCTTCCAAATACTTTCCTAAAGTAATTAAAGTTAAAATTGTTGCTCCTGATTCAAAGTATAAGTCCATTGAAAAATGAGTATCTCCACCAGCAATTTTTACTATTGCATATATTCCATAAAGAAATGCTGCTGATGTTCCAATTGCAATTAATGAATCCATATTAGGACTTAAACGAACTAGGTTTTTAAATCCACTAATAAAGAATTTTCTACCTACAATCATTACTGGTATAACTAAAATCAATTGAATTAATGCAAAGTTCATTGCATTCTTCATAGGATCTATAATACTAGGTAGAGGTGCCCCCATCATGTGTCCCATTGATATATAAAGTAATGGAACTGCAAAAAACAATGAAAGTACAAATCTTTTCTTTAAAGAATTAATAGCATCTTCTTTATCAGTATCATCAATTTTTGTATCTTCTTTTACCTCATAAGCCCCATAACCTGCCTTTTCTATTTTTCCTATAATGTCCTGAGTATTAAGTTTTGAATCATCATAATCTATATGAAGGTCTTCAGTTGCTAAGTTAACTTCAGCCTTAGTAACCCCTTCCATCTTGTTTAAAACTCTTTCAACTCTACTTGAACAAGCTGCACAGGTCATACCTGTAACCTTAAAATCTTTTTTCATAAGCTATACTCCTCCTATTAAAACTACTTATCAATAAGCTTATTTACAATCCCCACAACTTCCTCAATCTTTACATCTCTTTCAACCTCATTGCTTGCAGCCTCTTTTAAACAATGATGCATATGCTGAGTAAGGATTAACTTATTTGCTTTTTTTAATAATCCTTGAGCTGCAATTATTTGGTTTGAAATATCTATGCAATATCTTTCGTCTTCCAACATTTTAATTATTGCTTCCACTTGTCCCCTACAAGTTTTTAGTGTTTGTAACGCTTTTTGTTTATCAGAATTCATCTTTTACCTCCTCCCCCCTGGGTAGGGGGTATATTTTGATATTAATACTCAATTTCTATTTTGTCAACACCTCAATTTATTTATTCAAAAAATTTTTATACGTTCCTATTAATTATAAAAAAGAGGAATCGTCTTGCGATTCCTCTTCTAAAACTCTTAACTATTTTTTCATTTCATTATAGCAATAATTAATTATATCACTTCTCTTTATAATCCCAATAAATATTCCATTGTCATCTACAACTGGAACAAAATTTTGATTTATTGCTAAATTAATTAAATTTTCTATATCTGAATTGATTGATACACTCTTATGAGATACTCTTCTATCTATCTCTTTTACCTTAACACATTCTGTGTTTTTAAAATTTAAATCAGGTGTATTCTTTAATTTCCATAAAAGGTCACCTTCTGTAAGAGTTCCAACATACTTTCCACTCTTATCTATTAATGGAATAGCTGTATAACCGTGATGCTCCATCTTCTCCATTACCTGTCTCATGGTTGCTTCACAACTTTCACACACTACTTCATTCTTTGGTGTAAGAAAAAACGCTATATTCATAACTCTCCCCTTCATATTAAGTAAAACTTTTTCATTACAACTTTATTGTAACATAATCCTAATAGCTTGTCAGATTTTCTAACCACTTTCTTATTGGAATAAAGTGAATTATTTTCAAAAATCTATACCAGCCAGCCTCATTAGATATACAGCATTTTGTGTATTACTCTTACCTTTTCTAAGTTTATAATCAAACTGAATTTTATTATCTTTATAGTATTCTCTAAAATTGTAGTTTTCTACTTCCTTCATCTCTTCTTCTAAATCACATAGCTCTAAGTCATGTGTTGAAACAAGACCTCTAGCTCCATTTGATATTAACTGTTTTATTAAAACAGTAGCACCTATGTGTCTATCCTTAGAATTTGTTCCCTTAAATATTTCATCAAGTAAAACAAATACCTCTTCTCCTCTTTTACAAGCATCTATAATAAGCTTTATTCTTAAAATCTCTGCATAGAAAGAAGATATACTTTCCTCTAAGTTATCTTTTGTTCTCATACATGTGTAAATATTCATAATAGGACAACTAAATTCCTTTGCACAAGTTGGTGCTCCAATATAAGTTAGTAAAAGATTTATTCCTACAGTTCTTAAGAAGGTACTTTTACCAGACATATTTGACCCAGTAATCAAGGTAATTTGCTTTGGGCTTACTAATTCATAAGTGTTTGCAACTGCTCTATCCCCAATTAAAGGATGAGCCATATTAACGCCCTTTATTTCTTTTTCAATAATATTTCCAAAACACCAATCCTCATGATCAAAGCTTATGTTAGATATACTTGATAAGGCATCAAATTCTCCCATTACCTCAAGCCACTTTTCTATAGAATCCCCATTCTTTTCTTTCCACTTATCTAGATTGAATAGTATAAATACATCTGCAAATACAAATACATTTAAAATAAAATAATATGCATTTGCCATTGAGTCTCCAACCCAATCTAAAAGATCAGCTAATCTATTCATTTCCTTACTACAAGAAGATTCGCCTCCTATAGTAAGTTTAGCTTTAGTTTCATTTAAATACTCACTTGTAAACTCTTCTTTTTCTATTAAATTTAATATATTAGAATAAGCTCTTACACTATTTTTAATAGAATGAAACAACTCCATTACATGGTTCATATCCTTTGTTAGCATTTTAATAACAACGTAATTAATCATTAAATCTAAAATAACTATACTAAAAGGTAATATTTTAAATGTACATGCTATTATCAAAGCTAATGTAACTGCTATAAATATCCCTGCAATTATTAATTTTATAGAGCTTGTTTCAGAAGGTGTCTTTCCCCACTTTATTAACTCTTCAAGCTCTTCACCCTTCTTTTTCTTAAAGGTACCATCTATATAAAGTTTTTGTCTCCACTCAACCTTTTCTCCTAATTCTTTTATTGCTTTCTGCTTTTTATTTACAACCTCTTTAGAAGGTAAGTTCTTAAGAAGTAATATTTCCCTTAACTTTTTACGCCCACTCTTAGTTCTTGTGGTATTTACCATCTGGAATAATGAATTATTGCCAAAGACATCTAAATCTTCACAGAAGGGATGCCCCTCTTCAATTAATTCTTCTCCCTTATCCTCATCTTCTTTATATTTTCCATTTAATCTATTTAAACCTTTTTCATTTATCTCTAACAAAATGTTTAATTTATTTCTTTCATTAATTTTTTTACCATGTATTATAGCTACTATAATGAATAGTACTAAAATTAATGACTCTACTAAAACAAGATTTAAAAAATTAGCTGATTTATATAATTTATACCCTGCAACAATTCCAACCAATACAATTGCTAACCTACTCCAGCCAATATAAGATATATAATTTTCTAAAATATTTATTTTATCTTTTGCACTCTTTATTTTTTCTTTATAAAAGTTCTCTGCTCTACTCATATAATCCCTCACTTTATTCTTTTATCTAATAACATTAAATATACCTATAAACAATTAAATCTAATCCTTAGGTATATTTAATCCCTACTCTAATGTTAAAACTTCAGTTTATTTAAAGATACCATAACACAAATATTTTTCCAATATTTAGAATAACCTTTTCTCTAATAATTTAAAAGAGAAATTGCAACGCAATTTCTCCTTTATATATATTTATTATTAACTACTTAAGTGAATTATATATTGTTTCAAGGTTATATCTCATAGCTTCAATATAACTTTTTCCTTCAACCTTAGTTTCTAAACTATATATTGGCTCAACCTTTCCCCCAATTTCATTTGCTATAGTTTCTGCTTCCTTTTGAGTTTCGCTTCCTTCTGAAAAGATAACTGTTATCCCCTTATCTTTACAATAATTAATTGCTTCCCCATTCTTCTTAGCTGTTACCTCTCCCTCACCAAATATATCATGAAGTGAATTCTCTGTTAATCCAAAGTCTCTACAAAGATATCCAAAAGCTGCATGACTTGTCATAAAATCTTTTTGAGTCTTTGAAGCAAATTTATCCTTATATTCATTGTATAATGAATCCAATTCATCCTTAAACTTATTATAGTTTTCTTCATAGTAAGCTTTATTTTCAGGATCTACTTCTATTAATGCATTTTTTATGTTGTTACTTTGTACTGTTGCTTCTTTTAAACTTAACCACAAATGTGGATCTTGTTTTCCATCTATAACTCTAACTTCAGCACCAATACTACTGTCTACCATTTTAACTTTATCTTTATCAATTTGCCCTTCAACATTTTCCAACCAATGTTCCATGCCTAATCCATTGTATACAAATACTTGGCTTTTCATTAGCTTTTCTAAATCCTTTGGTCCAAAATCCATATCATGAGGTTCTGCATTTTCGGGAACAAGAGTACTAACTTCTATCTTGTCTCCACCTATTCTTTCAGCAAACTCCTTTAAAGGACTAATAGAAACCATAACATTAACTTTTTCACTTTGTTCATTATCATTACCACTTTTAGTTGAACATCCAATTAACATAACTGGAAGTATCATTAGCGCTGATAGTTTTACTAATAACTTTTTCATTTCGCACCCCTTATTGCATATGATTTGCATTTGCATTTTTATTGTATACTCTCATCTATTTTTTGTCAATAAGAGAACCATATATATCTATTATTACCAATATAGCCAAAAAAATTAGGTTAACAGTATTACCGATAACCTAACGACTTTCGTTCTATTACTATATATGATCAAATGTTAATTATGTGCAATATCCTTATAAAGTTATTAAGCTATATTTACAACACATCTCATCTAATATTTCTTTCTCTTTTTGCTGACAAGTAAATATTATTCCCTGTCCTTTTATTTTATTATAAATTAGCTCAATAGCCTTCTTTCTTCTAGTATCATCATATTGAATAAAGGCATCATCTAAAATTATAGGACATTCTTCATGACTAAATAACATATCTATAAAAGCTAATCTTAAGGATAAATAAAGCTGGTCATATGCTCCATTACTTAAATAATCCCCTTTAAAGAGATTATCTTTATCTCTAACAAGCATCTCATAATTATCGCCAAGCTTAACATCCTCATATTTATTAAGAGATAATTCTTTAAAGTTATTCAATATCCTTCTATTAATTTCAGGACCTACTTCTCTTCTAATTTCATTAAAGGACTCTTTTAAAGTTTCCATAGCTATATCTAAAGCCTTAACTTTTTTATCCCCCTTTCTAACTTGCCCCTCTACAGCTTGTATTTCTTCTTCTATCTTTACTAGATCCCTCTTCCCTATAAGTCTAGTAGCAATATTATTTTCAAGATCTTTTATTCTTTTTTCACACTCTATTAGTTCCCTAGACCTTTTCTTTTCTTCCCTTTCAATCTCATCTTCTGACTCAAACGAATATTCATTTTCATCATTAACTATGTCCTTTAGTTCTTCTTTAATCTCATCAATATTTCTATCCTTCAGTAATACCTTATAAGTTTCCTCAATAGATAGTATATTACTATGAATTTCAGCTCTCTTTTTAAGCTTTTCCTTATATTCCTTTATATATAACTCTATATCTAATAAATTTCCTAAGTCTAAATCCATGGCCTTTAGCTTTTCTCTAAGCTTTTCTTCTTGGACTTCTATATTAGAACTTAGCTCATTTAAAAGTTCAGTTTTTATGTTAAGGTCCTCTTCTAGCTTTTCTTTTGCAATGGACAAACCTTCAAAAATATTTACCTTTTCTAGCACCTCATCTAAATCTTTAGAGGAGGATAGTCTTTCTATTGATGAAATCATCTCACAATTCTTCTTATACCTATTCTTATCTTGAATAAGGCCTTCTTCATTTATCATTTTTTTCTTTTCTTCAATTCTAAGTAACAATCTTTCCTCATATTCTTTGTAAGAATTAAATCTTCTTATAGCAGTTATTAAATCGCCATAGTCTTTTGCATCCACTTTTTCCATGTATCTATCTAAACTTAACTCTATTGAATCTATTTCCTTTGTTAAAGCTTCTACCCTTTTTGATGCATTCTTCTTTCCTTTAAGGGTATTACCTTCAGTAAAACCTTTACCCCCTAAAAAGGCTCCTAAGCAAATTAATAATATCCCTAAAATCATTAATGGTATTCCAAAAAAGGATAATGCTATACCTCCCCCCCCTAAAATTCCACCTAAATACATATTATTCATGCTTTTCTTAAGCTTTATATTTAAATCTTTAGGAATTTTATTTTGTTGAAGAATATCTTTTATTTCTTTTAGCTTATCCTCATAAGATGATAGAACTTCCTCTATTTCCCCTATATATTCTCTCATTTCAGGAAAGTTTTTCATTACAGCCCTTCTCTTTAAAAGCTCCCCTTCATCTTCAGCCAAAGACTCTTCCAAAGCTTTCATTGAGCTTATTTTAACTTCTAAGTTTTGTTGTTCATATTTAAGATTTATAAGTTTTTCCTTGATATTATCATCAAACATTTCTAAAAACTTATATTTATCTAACTCCCCTTTATTATACTCAAATTCCCTTTTTATTCCCTCTACTACTTCCTTAAATTCTTCCCTCTTATCTATTAACCCTAAATAAAGCCTATTATCCTCCTTAAGGTCATCAATAAAATCCTCATCTATTAGATTACCCAAGGCTCTTTCTTCTCTTTTAAGTTCTTCGGACTTCTTTAGGTACTCACTTATATCTTTGTACTCCTTATGAAGTTTCACCTTTTTTAAGTATTTTTTATATAACTCAAGCTTTGTTATCTCATCATTTAATGTTTTTCTTTTCTCCTTCTCTAGTAAAAGCTCATTTTCCCAATTTAAATTTTGCTCTGCTATGTTGTACCCCTCATACCTTTCTTCTAATAATGAGGAATACTTCTTTTTTAACCCATCTAACGCACCTACTCCTCTAGATGTAGTTAATTCTTTCTTTATCCCTTCTATCTTAGATAGTGCCTTAGCAGCTGGAACCTCCTCCTCTGCGCAACCAAATAGAGATGTTATTCTATCCATTATTTCCTCTTCTTTATCTTTTCCAAAAGACACCCCAAGCTGACTAATAAATAATGTTTTTTCAAAGGTTGATCTATTTACTCCTAAAAAACTTTTTCCCGGCTCTTCTATGTTAATATTTCTTGCAATTTCTCCTGTTAAAGCATCTAAAACTTCACAAGTATCCTCCTTTTTAGTTAATGCAAACATCCTTTTTATAATATATTCTCTTCCATCTTGATCAAGTGTAAGCTCTCCTCTTATTACACCGCCCTTGAAGGGTAAATATCTCTTTCTATCTCCATCTCCCTTACCTCTTTTTTGAGGAAAACCATATAACATTACCTTTATAAATTCTTCTATGGTACTTTTACCTGCTTCATTTTCACCATAAACTAAATTTAATCCCCTACTTAAAGGTATATGCTTATTTTCTACTCCACCAAAGGAATCTATTTTTAACTCTTTAATAATCATTCATATTCACCTGCCCTTCAGATAGGCTTGACAATCCTACTTTAAGTGCCATCATTAGTACTTCTTTATCTTCTTCTGTCTCTGCTGAATCTATTAAATTCATTATTTTCTTTACAAATAAAGATTTAACCGAATATCCCTTTGTAATCTCTTCAATATTATACTTAACTCTGGTTTTATCAACTATCTTACAATAGTAAAAATCTAGTCCTAATCTCTCTCTAAGCAACTCCTCATCTATTGAAAAATCTTGAGATATTTCTCCTTCAAGAACTATTTTATATAAATTATGTTTTCTATCGCTTTCCTTAATAGAATCTATAATACATTTCTTAACTTCTTCATATCCAAAAGAATCTGAAATATCTATATGTTCCTCAATATAATTTCTCTTAGATGTTTTTACAAACTCTAAATCTACTGTTCCTTTAGATACATATCCATATATAATTCCCTTATTTCCCAATTCATCAAATCCCCTACCTTGTGGACATCCACTATAAGCATAGAAGGTTTGTCCTTCTTTATTTATTCCACTAAAATTATGTCTATGGCCTAATGCAATATAATCCATACCACTATTTCTTATATCATCAAAGGTAATTGGATTATATTCATTCCCTTTGTTGGAACTTGAAATTTCCCCATGTAAAACCATAAGATTTATTTTATCTGAAGGCTCTGAAAAATCTTTAAGTACAGATTCCCTGATATACTTTTCTCTAAAGCCATAGCCCCATACGTTTATATCTAAATCCTCTAAATATACCTTTTCTAAATCCCCTTTAAAAATATAAACATTGTGAGGCCAATTTATTAATTTATAAAAAGACTTGTTTCCGTATGGATCATGGTTTCCTGGACTTATAAAAACTTTAACTTCAAGTATTTCTTTTAATGATTGCTCAATAAAATACAAAGTTTCTCTATTTAACGTAAAATTATCAAATATATCCCCTGTTAATAGTAAGATATCCACAGCTTTTTCTTTGCAAAAGTGGATAATATTCCTAAATACCTCTTTTAATTCCTCTTTATTTATTCTACTTTGACTTTCTCCTACATCTTTAAAGGGAGTATCAAAATGTAAATCACCTGTATGAACTATTTTTATCCTTTTCATATAATCACCTTTAATTCAAACGAACTTTTGTTCTCATTTTACCACATTTTATGTTTATAAGGAATATTATGTATCATCTATTTATGTAGAATTATTTCCCACGTTAAAATATAAATATTAATTTTAAAGGTAAAATAAAAAAGAACCTAATAAAACTATAAAATAAAAGGAGAATGACTATCGTCATTCTCCCGGTAGATGAATACGTGTTAAGCAAATTTTTCTGGCGATGTAATTTCCATTGGTAATTCTGTCCTTCTAAAATTAGTCAGTAGGTGCTTTTATAATCTACTTTCGTATTCTTCTACCATTCTTTTTACCATTTCGCCACCTACGGAACCGCATTGTCTTGAAGTCAAGTCTCCATTATAATCTGTAAATGGAACTCCTAACTCTTGTGCAACCTCGTTTTTGAATCTGTTTAGTCCTAATTTAGATTCTGGAACTAATGCTTTTGACATATTGATCCCTCCTCAGCTTAAGGTATTTTTAATAAGATTTGTTGAGTTACTACTCAATTCATCTTACACTATTATATTGTCCATCTGACACTTTCCTATACGAATTAATAAACGGTAAAGTACCCATTTTTAGTTTATTTCACCCTTATTTTCTGTCCTGCATATATCTTGTTAGGATTGGAAATTCCATTCAATTCAGCAAGTTTTTGATACGTTGTTCCATACATAGCTGCTATTCCAGATAGAGTATCTCCATATTTAACAGTATAGTATATAGGAATTGATAAACTAGGGTTAGTTGATGAGTCACCTGAAACTAATACTAAATCACTTATATAAACCCAACTTGTTATCTCTTTTATTAAAGCTTTATTTCCTGATATTTGTTGCACAGTATAAACATTATTTTTAACCCAAGATGGTATAGTTTGACCTGTAGCATAATTAGATCCTATAATTTTTACTCGTGAACCTACTGAAATTGTACCTGCTGAAGCATTTCCACCAGAGAAACTTGTTCCTTTTATTATTTTAAGAACTTGTCCAACATAAATTTTATTAGGGTCACTAATACCATTTAGTGCAGCTAGCTCCTGATAGGTTGTTCCATACATAGCGGCAATTCCTGATAAAGTATCTCCAGCCTTTACTGTATAAGTTTCATAATTACTTCCAGGTATCTGTGGAATTGATGAAGAATTTAAAAATATTCCTTTTTTAAATTCATCCATATCACAATTTCCTGAAATACCTGGAACGCTTCCAGTAGAACTATATTGGAATCCTACCCAACTATTCCATATTGGATTGCTACCTGGATTTGAAACTCCATAGTGAGCTATCCAAAGTGGATACACTCCCAATCTTGAATCAATATTAGTATTAGCAAAATAAGTGTAGGTATATACAACTATATCTACACCAGTTAAACTCTTAAGCTCATTTATAAATGTTAATGCTTTATCTGTTAATGCGCTTTTACTAAAATTATCAGCAACCTCAAGATCCAATGCTAATTTACAATCAGATATCTTTCCGCTAATTGTATCAGCAAAATGTTTTGCTTGTGCCTTTGAATCTAAAGATGGTCTAAAGTAATGGTAAAATCCAATCTTCAAACCTTGAGCTTTTGCATCTAAATAATTTTTATTTAATTTTTTATCAACAAAGGTTGTACCTTCAGTGGCTTTCATATATACTATTTGAATTCCACTTTGCTTAACTTTAGAAAAATCAATATCGCCTTGCCAATTACTTACGTCTATACCTCTAAAGTTACTTGAATTTCTACTTTCCATAAAAATACACCTCCTCTTTATTAAAATATGTTGAACACGATAAATATTCCACTATTTATCGTATAATTATGTTAAATAATTTGTTTTTAGAAAGTGATTTTATTAGAATTGCCTCTAGATTTACAAATAAAAATTTTTTAGAAGATTATTTTTAGAAATGATTATTAATTTTAAAGAAAAATTTATAGAAAGAATGTCCCTGTATATTTAATTTTTACAATTTATATTAAAAAGTGGAGTGGATATTTATTCTGCTTGTTCCGTCGCTACGCTCCAAGTCACATCAAAACAAATATCCACCTCACTCATACTAAAGGTAAGGAAATTATAAAATTATTATCCTTGATTTTATATTTTTTTAATATGAAAATGTAATAATACCTTTGATTTATAGCAAATTAAAATTTTATAATTTCCTAGACGTAAAAAAAGACTTAATGAAAATTCATTAAGTCTTTTTGGTGGCAGGGGCAGTAGGATTTGAACCCACAACCAATGGTTTTGGAGACCACTACTCTACCGTTGAGCCATACCCCTATAACGAAGTTAATTTTATCATGATAATCAACCACTGTCAACAAATTATAAAAATAAATATTTTATAAAAATATTGTATATGTCAATAATTTAAACTATAATAATTATAATTATTTGATTATCAAAATATTTGATTATAGATTTATTAGGAGGTTATTATATTATGAAATTTAATCAATTAAAAATAGGAGATTTATCAGTCCCCCTTCCTATAATTCAGGGTGGAATGGGAATTGGAGTATCACTTTCTAATCTTGCTTCTGCTGTAACAAATGCAGGAGGAATAGGGGTTATTTCAGCTGCTCAAATTGGATTTAGAGATAAAAACTTTGAAAATAACGCTTTAGAGTGTAACTTAAAAGCTTTAAAAGAAGAGATAAAATTAGCAAAAGAAAAATGTAAAAACGGTATCCTAGGAGTAAATATAATGGTTGCTACAAAGGAATATGCCGAACATGTTAAAGCTGCAATTGAGGCTGGTATTGATATTATTATATCTGGTGCTGGTCTTCCAACTATGCTCCCAAAGCTAACAAAGGGAAGTAGTGTGAAAATTGCTCCTATAGTTGGAACTCCTAAGTCTGCTAAAGTTCTTTTAAAGTTATGGGATAAGCATGACAATGTTACTGCTGATATGGTAATTATAGAAGGTCCTAAAGCAGGTGGACACTTAGGATATGCTAAGGATAAACTTGAACTTGAAGATGCAAATTTTGATAATAATGTAGTTCAAATAGTTGAAGAGGTAAAAAAATATAGCGAAAAGTATAATAAGGATATTCCTGTAATTGTAGCTGGTGGTATATTTGACGGCAATGATATAGCTAAATACTTAAAGCTTGGTGCTAATGGTGTCCAAATGGCTACAAGATTTGTCGCTACAGAGGAATGTGATGCTTCTGAAGCGTTTAAAAAAGCTTATGTTAATGCAAAGAAAGAAGACATATCAATAGTTAATAGTCCTGTTGGTATGCCTGGGCGTGCTATATTAAACCCATTTGTTGAACATACAAGAAAAGAAAGAATTAAAATAACAAAATGCTATCAGTGTCTTGCTCCATGTAATCCAGCAGTAACCCCATACTGTATAAGTAAAGCTCTTATACAAGCAGTAAGCGGTAATTTAAATGATGGTTTAATCTTCTGTGGAGAAAACGCTTATAAAATAGATAAAATTTCTACTGTAAAAGATATTATGAATGAACTAAAACAAGATTTATTAAATGCATAGAAAAAGAGGTTGCTTTAGTCAACCTCTTCTCTAATATTAATCTGCTAGATAAACTAATCCTATCTGTTTTCTCACTTCATCCATTATTTCTATTGTATGAATAGAGTTTTCATGTGAATTAATTTCCGACTCTCTCTTTCCTTCTTTAATAATCTTTATAAACTCCTCTACTTCATAAAACATACTTTCTTTTTCAAATTGTTCATTTGAAATTACTTCTTCCCTGCCATCTCTATACCTTATAGTAATTTTATTAAAACTATTAATTTGTTCAATTATTATACTTCCCTCTTCTCCTTGAATTTCTGAAGGAATATATGAGTTTGATATCTTAGAATACTGAACAGTTCCCATCATCTCATCATAATTGAAAACTACAGAACCTTCCCCATCTACACCTGTTTTAAGCATATAAGCATCAGCCTTAATAGAATTAGGCTTTCCAAATAAGGCTACCATTGGATAAATTGTATAAACACCTATATCCATTAATGCTCCATTAGATAATTCTCTTTTAAAAGCATTTTCTATAATTCCAGCTTTATATTTATCATATCTAGAAGAGTACTGACAGTAGCTGCCAAAGTACTTTCTCACCTTACCAATCTTGTATAAATTATCTTTAAGTATCTTGAAGTTTGGCATTTGTACTGTTTTCATTGCTTCCATAAGAAGAACATCATTTTCTCTTGATGCCTTAATCATATCTAAAACTTCTTTTGCATTAGACCCAAAGGCTTTTTCAACTAAAACATGTTTCTTATTATTCATGCACAAAATTGCCTGTGATGCATGAATAGCATTAGGAGATGCTATATATATTGCATCTATCTCTTCACACTTTGCCATCTCTTCTAAGTTATCAAAAAATAATTTAGCTCCATAAGGCTGACCAAATTCTTTTGCCTTACTTAAACTTCTTGAATAAACTCCAACTAACTCAAAATCCTTACACTCTTTAGCTCCATCTAAAAACCAGTTGGATATATTACTTGTCCCTATAATTCCAAATTTGACTTTGCTCATAATAATTATCATCCCCTATGCTTTATTCTTATTGTTTCTTCCATATATCTTTTGCATACTTAAGTTCATCTATATCAACTATGCTATTAATATAATTCTATCTTATTAAAGAAAAACCTTTTCAAAAATATATAGAAATTCCTTATTTCAATCTTGAAACTCTTATTTATTGTCTTATAATTTCCTTTTCTAATTTCACTTATTTATATATTTTTATATTGTTATATTTATATATTTTTATATTTAAGCTATTTACAGTTTCTATAATAAATATAACTAACATTAAAATGTTGAAGTCACCAAAAGTTAATGTCAATTATACTTTTCTAAAGAAAAAAAAGAAATCGTCTAGCGATTTCTCATCATTATCTTCTTAATCTGTCTAACTTATCTTATGTCTTTTATCCATTATAAACTTCGATCCTACAACTGCTACTATTAAAACTGAAATAGGAATTAAAAATTTTGGTGATAATGGATTGTGTGCTTCTCTTCCTATTATTGAATAACATATAGTTTCTGGTACAACTCCTATTACAGAAGCAATTATAAAGTCCCAATACTTTATCTTTGTAAGACCACAAGCATAACTTAATGGATCATATGGAAGCACTGGGGGCAATCTAAGTAAAAATAAAATTTTAAACCCGTTCTTTTCCATATTGTTATCTAACTTCATTAACTTCCCACCAATGATACTTTCAACAAAGTCCTTGCCTAAAAATCTAGAAATATAAAAGGCTACTGTGCCAGATAAAAAAAAGCCAATCATAGTCAATAAAAATCCCTTTATTGGACCAAATACAATTCCTGCTCCTAAAGCTAAAATATTTGATGGTATTACTATAAAGAAAGGTTTTATAATATGCATTCCTAAATATACAACCATTGCTACAGGACCTATGCCTTCAAGATACTTAAGTAATTTATGAATTTTCAAATGCTTAATAGTATTCCAATTTAGTAAAACAAAAACTAATATACATACTATAAAAACAATAAAAATAGTAAACTTTATTTTATTAATATTTTCTTTTTTCATTAATAAACCCCTTACACCTGTTATTGTTCCCTTCTTAATATCCTATCACATATTTAAACTTAAGTTTATTAATTTTTTCTAAAAATAAGAAAGGAGATAAATTAACATCTCCTTTTATTTTATTTAATATATTATAAATTATACTTAATTAGTATCTCATCAATGAACTTCCCATTCTCGTAGAAAAGCTCACCATCAGCATAAATTTTACCACAATTCCTCATATCACATAGCATGTCCCAATGAATTGAAGACTTATTCTTGCCTCCTGCTTCTTCCATAGAATCTCCAATTGCCATATGAACAGTTCCACCTATCTTCTCATCAAATAGCATATTCTTTGTAAAGTTCTTAATTCCATAGTTAGTACCTATAGCTACTTCTCCAAACCTACTCGCTCCCTCATCTATAGATATAAGGCTCTTAAGTAAATCTTCCCCCTTCTTAGCAGTAGCTTCAACTACTTTTCCATCCTTAACTATTAGCTTAATACCTTCAACTTCTTTTCCTGTATAAATTCCTGGAAATGAAAAAGTAATATATCCATTTACTCCATCTTCCACAGGTGATGTGAATATTTCTCCATCTGGGAAGTTAGCCTTACCATCACAATTTATCCACTTTCTTCCCTTAACATTTACCTTTATATCAGTTCCTTCAGATACTATATGGATTTCACTCTTTGTATCTAAATATTTAACCCATCTTTCTTGCTCTGCGCTTATTCTCTTCCACTCAGATACTGGATCATCAACGTCCAGTAAACCTGCTCCATATACGAAGTCCTCATACTCTGAAAAGCTCATAGAAGCTTCTTGTGCATCAGATTGTGTTGGATATTGTGTACCACACCATCTTAATTCACCACTACCCATTCTATCTGAGTAGAATCTTCTCCACTTTTTTGCCCCTTCTTGAGATTTCTTTAATATTTCTGCGTCCATATTAGTAAATGCCCTAGTATTTCTTGCTCCCCATGCACTTAACCATACATCTGCTTTTTCAAGTACTGTCTCCATTATAAGATCGCCATGTCTTAATTGCTCATCATTTGAATATTTAAGTTGCATCTCACGAGCTTCTTGTGAACTTAATTTATATTCAACATATGCCCCAGCTTTAGTAGCTTCTTTTATTACTTCTGTCACCCATGGTGTACATACTTCATCTGCTGATACAAATACCAAATCTCCTGGTTTTACTTCTGTTGAATAGTTAACTAACAGCTTTGCTAACTTATTTAACCTTTTATCTGCCATACACTTATCCTCCTAAAATAAACTTAATAGGATAATTATACCACACATTAATTTCTCTAAAGATAGTTTTAACTTAGTACTTCTTTGCAGTTAACTTACTAAATAGATACTATATTTTTTTATTATAATAGTAAGTAAATCCTATATGAGCTACTGGCATAATTACTAATAAAGCTATCAGTATAGATATTGCTGATATTTCAAATATTGATACTAAAATAAACATAAATAAAACTATCAAATATGATAGGTTATATGCACTATATCCAGCCTTATCCCATATTTGATGAAGTCTTTCATCCTTTTCTTGAATTTTATAATTTTCATTATATTTTCCCTTCTTAAATAGGAAAGTTCCTAAAAAAGCTGCAACTCCACCAGATAAACATCCTATTCCAAAGCCAAAAACTAATTCTTCATGAACTAAAGCATCTCCTTGAATTTTATGGGCAATTAATAAACTTACTCCTACCAACATTAGAATTAGCCCTTGAATTCTATTTTTATTTGTAATTGACATACACTCTCCCCCTATTCCTCTTCATAAATAAATATTTCTTCAATGGACCTTCCAAAAATATTAGCTATTTTAAACGCTAGAATTATTGATGGATTGTACTTTCCATTTTCTAAAGATATTATTGTCTGTCTTGATACTGTCAACTTTTCTCCCAATTCCTGTTGAGTTAATTTAGCTTCTTCTCTTAACTCCTTAATTTTATTTTTCATAAACACCTCCAACAAAACACTTGATGTAAAGCTTCCTTTACTTCAAAAGCTACACAAATGTAAAGTTCCCTTTACCTATATCCTAACTTTTTCCTTTTTATATGTCAAGTACACTTTACATTTAATTTTTAATATTTTTGTTATTTTTCTCCTATTACTAATGATATAATTTAATTAATACACATTTTTTAGGAAGGAAATAAGCATATGTATACTTATAATTTATTTCAATGGATATTACTATTTTATATATATTGTTTTTTAGGATGGTGTGTTGAATCAACAATAGTTTCAACTAGAGAAAAAACATTTATAAATAGAGGTTTTTTAAAAGGCCCATTTTTACCTATTTACGGTACAGGCACAATATTAATTTTATTTGTCTCTCTACCATTAATAGATCATCCTATTCTTGTTTATATAGCTGGTTTAATATCTACTACAATTCTTGAATATTTTACTGGATGGCTAATGGAAACAATATTTAAAATTAAATATTGGGATTACACTGATGATAAATTTAATTATAAAGGTAGAATTTGTTTAGTTAGTTCCTTATTCTGGGGAGCTTTAACATTGTTTGTTGTTTATGTTATACATGATCCCATATCCACTCTTATATCTAACTTAGGAAATACAACTACAGTTGTTTTATCAATTATAGCTTCAATAATTTTTATATTTGATTTTGTATACTCTACTTATAACGTACTTGATTTAAATAGGATATTAGAATTTATGACAAAAATAAGAGAAGAAATGGAAGCATTAAGTAGCCAGGTAAAGGAAAAAACCTCTTCATTATCTTCTACTGATTTAAGCTTAATAAAGGAAAAGTTATCTTTATTAAAGGTTGAATATGATAAATATGCTGAAAAAGTTAACTTCTTTCATAAACAAATTATTAAAGCATATCCAAGTGCTAGCTCTAAGAAATTTAATGAAGCGTTTAAAGTGTTAAAAAATAAAATAGGAAATACATTTAGAAGAAAATAATGAGTCAAAAGGATGATAACTCAATCCTTTTGACTCATTATTTTTAAAAGATTATCCTACAAGCTAGAAATAATCATATATTTACAAAATACTCGTATGCCTCATTCATCCATTTATGCGGACATAAAAGCATATTATTCTCATATATATAGCTAATATAATTTTTACATGCATTTTCTAATGATATACTTAATCCCTCTTCTATAATATCTATATACGGTGGTTCTCCATCTTGATCCCATGATATTTTATCAGCAAGAAATAAGACCATTTCATATTTACTAGGTTTTCTTTTTAATGTGGTATGATATTCAATTGAAGATAATATATCTTTTTCTGTAATATCAAAATAGTTAAATGCTATTAACTTAGAAATTCTTTGATGTAGCAAAAAAGGATATTTTTGTTCAGAAATATCTAACCACATATTATTTTCATTTGCTATCACAATCATATCCTTTGGCTTTATTATTGAACTAATATCATGTAGTAACGCTGATTTATAACATATTTCAGAATCTAAATGAAACCTATCAGCTAACTTTAAACTTGTTTTAGCAACTTCTAATACATGTTTTTTAGTATGATTCTTATTATTTATTTCAAGGAGCTCACATACATCCTTAGTGAAATCCCCTGTTTTCTCTATACTATTTATATAATCAAATTCATCTAATATAACTGACATAATTAAATCCCCCTTTAAATTACTACTTATCTAACCCATAAATTTATTTAATTATACATAAAAAACAGTAAGTATTAAATATTGTTTACCATTATATTCGAAATAATAATCCTTAGATATATATATTTGTTTATTATTATACTGTAAATAAAAAATAGCTATAATTTCATAAAGAATAAAAAAGCGTACCTTAGTACGCTTAATTCCCAAAAGATTCTATTTAAATGTTACTAATGTTCTTTCATAATTTATACCTGATAAGAAGTACATCACTCCAGAAGTAGCTAAAGCTCCACCTAGCCCTAAATAGAAACTTCCTAAATAAACAGGATTAATAATTCCTGAGCTTCGTATTATTATTCCTCCAGCTATCATAATAGCCATAATTATATATCCTTTAATATCAAAAAATGAAAAAATACAATACTTCTCTTTTGCACTTTCTATTATTCTTTTTAAATGTTTTTTAACCATCTTAGAAAAAATAAAATTATAAAAAAGTATATATACAATTATACTTCCTAATATATAACTAAATGGATTCTGAGAATTATTAAATAAATCTCCATACCCTAAAGTAAAAATTCTTGCTCCAGCAAAAGCCCATAATAATCCACCAACAATGAACAGCATTCTATCATTTGCACTTACAATTAAATCCTTTATAAGCTTCATAAAATCTTCCTCCTTTATTCCACTTTTATTAATTTCATAATACACCTCATTTTTTAAGCAGTCAATTATAATTAATAACTTTTATTAATTAATCTTCATTATTGTATTCTGTTAACAATTTTATTTATTTTTTATTTTTATGAATAAAACCTTGGAACTTGTCCATAATATTAATGAAATCATAAATTATAAAATTCATATGGACCACACACCCATATGAATCCCCCTATATTAAAAAATAACAAGCTTTAGAGGCTTGTTATTTTTTTATTTCTATAAACAAAAAATTCTTATAGTTTTATCTATAAGAACTTTTCCCGTATTCTCTCTCATTCTTCTTTTATACTTATAATTGAAAGTTATTAATATATTTATATTAATACCCCTAACTTCAATTATAACGTTATCATATTTCTTCCGAAAAGTTTGTCGATTGTTGTAAGAAAATTATATTTTTTTATTTATTTTATCTGGTAAGTTATGATATATTATTTTTAGAATTATTTTTTGAGGTGAATTATGGTTAAATTGTTCGCTAATTATATTATTTTAATCAATCTAATAGGAATTATATTAATGTTTTTAGATAAAAGAAAAGCTGTAAAAAATAGATGGAGGATTAGTGAGAATACACTAATGTTTACTGCACTAGTAGGTGGTTCACTCGGAATTCTTATAGGTATGTATACATTTAGACATAAAACCAAGCATAAGAAATTTATTATTGGAGTACCAGTACTACTAATTGCAAATATACTTTGTATAATAATGATAATTAAATAATAAGTTGAAATTTCTATAGTTGGATATTCTATTAACATTAAATTTTTATTCTGAAAATTATCTTACGTTGTTCATCACTTACTCTTATCTATTTATTAATTATTTTCATATTATTCTTTCTTTGGAACAGTTTAATTAACACTATCATATCTATCATAGCTTCCATCATACATTTCTTCTTCTCTACTAGACTCTTTCATAATAAAAATATTTATATCTTCAAAAAAATACACATTTGTATGATGAATACCAGTGTGTACTTGTGCTATTAGCCCATTATCTTTATGTTCAGGAGTAAACATTAAACTTACAAATACTAGTCCAAATATAAATACCATAACTGCTAATGCACAAATAAGATTATAAAATAGTTTAATTAATTTATATTTTGTTTTTCTCTTTCCCCATCTAAATATAAGAAATGTGGCTGATAATCCTACAGATAATACACTTAATGCAGCAACTACATTTACCCATGAATGATATACATATTTTCCACTTATTAAACAAAGGCCTATAATATAGACTACTATAATAATTCCGCAAATTTTACATATATTCTTAAGAAACTTATCCTTAGTATTAATCTCGTTATTCTTTTCCATAAGTCCCTCCACTTTTACTTTATATTCCTCATTTTAGCACGTAACCTCTTAATCTATTTCTTACAAAATTAAGTATGTAACAAAAAAACTGCCCTTTCAGGCAGCTTTATCTATAGTATATAATTCTATTTTTCTCTAGTACCTTAAAATTTTTTCCTTAGTACTTCTTAAAATCCATTGTTTTCAGTTACTTCTTTAATCCATCTTCCAGACTTCTTAATTGTCTTCTTTTGTGTATCTAAATCAACTGAAATGTATCCATATCTGTTCTTGTAAGCATTTAACCATGACCAGCAGTCTATTGGTGTCCATGTATGGTAACCAAAACAGTTTGATCCTTCTTCTATTCCTCTATGAAGGTGTTCTAAATGTTCTTTAATAAAGTCGATTCTATAATCGTCCTCTATTATTCCATCTTCATTTTTATATCTATCTTCACCCTCTACGCCCATTCCATTTTCAGAAATGTACCAAGGAATATTGTTGTAATTATTCTTTAAGTTCATAGCTATATCATGCATTGCTTCAGGATAGATTTCCCATCCTCTATATGGATTCATTCTTCTACCTGGCATAATGTAGTTATCAAAATACTTATCTGGCATCCAACCTAAAGCTTCATCATATGATTCTTCCTTAGCCTTAACTCTTCTTGGTTGATAATAATTAACACCTAAGAAATCTATAGTGTTGTTCTTTATTATAGCCATTTCTTCCTCTGTAGCTTCCCATAAAACCTTATCCTCTTTAAGTTTTTCAACTAAATATTCTGGGAACTTACCTTTTATAGCTGGATCTAAGAAAGAATTATTAAAGAAATCATCTGCAAATTTAGCTGCAGCTAAATCTTCCTTACTTTCTGATCTTGGATATGAAGGAGTTAAATTAAGCACTATACCAATCTTTCCTCCATCCTTGTTATATCCACCTTTTCTATAAGCTTCAATAGCCTTTGCTGATGCTAAGTTTATATTAAACATAACCTGAACAGCTTTTTTACCATCTACTAAACATGGATAATGGAATTTATATAAGTATTGCCCTTCAACAACTACTATTGGTTCATTGAATGTAGTCCAATACTTTATTCTATCTCCAAATAACTCGAATGCCTTTTCTGCAAACTTAACAAATAAGTCAACCACATGCTTTGATTCCCATCCACCATACTTGTTGTATAATTCAACAGGTAAGTCAAAATGATGTAAATTCATAATTGGAGTAAGTCCATTCTTTAAGCATTCATCTATCATATCGTTATAGAATCTTACACCATCTTCATCAACTTCTGCAGTTTCAAAATCTTTTATTAATCTAGTCCATTGGATTGATGTTCTAAACGAATTTAATCCAATTTCTTTTATCATAGATAAATCTTCTTTATAGCTATTATAAAAATTAGATGCAACGTTTGGTCCTACTTTATCAAAAAAAGCATCTGGTTCTATATCATACCAATAATCAAACACACTATCATGTTTTTTATTAAAACGCCCTTCTGATTGTGGTCCAGATGTTGCTGAGCCCCATAAAAAGTTTTCTGGAAATATAAATTTCTTTTCCATTACCTTACCTCCTGCCCTTTCTTTAATTTTATTCTATATAATTTTTATTCCACAGTAACTATTTGTCTATACAATAAATTTTACTAATGATAAAATTAAATATGAAATATATAGCATTTACGAGGTGGTTTTGTTGAAAAGTAAGGAAATAATAAGAGATATAATTGAAGACATTACCTTAGGAAAATATAAAGTTGATGAACGAATGCCATCAGAAAATCAATTAGCTATAAAGTATAACTGTAATAGACATACTATTAGAAAAGTTACTGAAAGTCTAATTGAAAGAGGATACTTAAGAAAAATTCACGGTGGTCCAAGCTATATAAATGCCTTACCATCTACTCATAGTTTAAATTTTTCATCTTTATTTGAATTATATGGTGAAAGTGCTATTACATCTAAAGTAGTGAAATTTAAGTTAGAAGTAGCCACACCTAAAGTATGTAATATACTAAAGTTGGAGAAAGGCTCAAAAGTTTGGTCTATTATTAGAATAAGATACGTTTCTAAAACTCCATCCCATACAGAGGAAACATTTATTCCCTATTCTCTTTTACCTGACTTAAAGGAAGAGGACTGCTTACACAGTTTACTTCATTATGTAGAAAACTCCTTTGATTACGAAGTAAGCCATGCTATAAAAAATATTAGTGCTATAAAGCTTTCTAAAAAAGATTGTGAATATTTACAGCTACCAGAAGGCTCTTTAGCCCTCCAAATTGAAAATACAGGCTATTTAACTAATGGACGGCCTTATGAATATTCAATAAATAAACATAGAGATAATAATATAACTTACTATGCAAAAAGATAAATTTTTATAAAAATAAAAGCTACAAAACAACATGCTTTGTAGCTTTTATTTTATTTATGATTTTTCTTAGCATTACCATTTTTCTTTTTTTCTAATTCTTGCTGACTTGCACAGCTTTTACACTTTTTTTCACCCACTTTAATCACCAACCTTTAAGACCATTGATTATTTGTAGCACTCTTTGGATTTGGTTTTTCATCTTTTCCATGTCCGCATCCACAGTTACAGATATTTACCATGCTTCCTCTGTTGCAGTTTAAATCATCTGCTCCATGGTTATGATGACAATTATGTTCATGATTTTTATCATGATTACAGTGACAATTATGTTCGCTCATAATATATCCCTCCTCAATTTTTATTACACTTATATTATCTGTAGTGGACAAATATTAATGCTATGAAATCAATGTATTAATATCATTAAATTCTCTATTCTTCCTCTTCTTTTTTATTATAAAAAACCATGTATAATCCAATTGCAACTAATATTATAGGAAGCGCTAAGGATCTATTCATCCAATGAAATACATTTCCAAATATCATAGAGAAAAATGCACCAAATGTAAAAAATGATAATATACAAATAGGAATCAATAAAGCCTTTTGTTTCCCACCATACCAATATAATTGAAATAAACCTATCGCTACAGCTAAAGTATAAATTGGCCAAGTATATGCTGAAAATTGCCATCTAGTTATCTCTTCAAATAAGAAAAGTAATCCTAATGTAGTTAAAATGCCTCCTGGCACTAACATTCCTGGACCTTTTCTATTTGTAAAGTAAGCTACCTCAAAAGATAATCCTGGTACTAACAAAAAAATTGGCCATAAAGTTCCCATAGTAAATAGCCTTATATTAAATATTTTATCTACTATTCCCAATATACCTATTACAATTAACGCAATTCCAAAAATGTATTTTTTATTATTCATTATCATTACTCCCATTAACTTTATTTAATATTCTCATAATAAGTTTCTCTTCTAATAATGCTTGTCCCTTGAATGGAAACTTATCCTTTACTGATAATCCATCAAAGCAACATCTTTTTGCTTCTTCATAATCATTTTCAATAAACAGCTTATATGATGCTAAAGTTCTTCTACCATTAATATCTTTATCATTAATTAATAACTTTTTAGTTTTTGTAAAATATTCCTTTGCTTTTTCTTCTTTTAACTCTATTGCAGAATAATAATATATAAATTCATTATAAAATCCTGGCCTTGAGTACTCTGGAATAATATCAATATGATTTTCTAAAAACTCTATGTTGCTTCTCACTTCTTCTATATTGTCTAAATCCAAAGCTTTGAAATATCCATATAACAATATTTGTAGTTTTGCTACATCTATTTTTTCACTATTTTCAGTATCAATGTTTAAATCTAAGTCTTTAAAACTCACGCCGCCCCTTAATTTATTAGTTACACTCAAAATTTTCAAGTAAATTTGTCCTGAAGGTTCATTTCTTAAAATACTCCAAAAAATATTACCATCGGTAGCTATTCCTATAGACTTTATTGGAATAAAGTTCATTATTGCTAACAAGCTAGTTACAACTATTCCTGCAATTAATATTCCTTTTAATAGCACTTTCCCAGAAGGCACTAAAAATACCCCAACAAACATAAGTAATATACTTATAAAATTAAAAATAACTCCTCCAGAAATAAATAAAAGATGATCCTTTCTACTACTTTCTTTAGTTGGCATCATGCAGCATAATCCACCAATTTCTTTATTAAATTTCAAATAAAATTTTACTTTTCCATTTTCGTAAAACCAATTAAAACAAGCAATTGAATATCCAATCAACTTATATTTTGCTTTTTTACCAAAAATAAAATGACCAAATTCATGAATATTAATTGATATAAACATCCACACATACAAAGATATTAATATTATAAAAAAATCAATTGGTCTAAAGCCTATACTCTTAAGACTTATTGTTTTTCCAAGAAAAACTCCTCCCACAAAGCCTACAACTATACATCCAATAAAAAATAAAATCCTTTTTTTATTTTTATTTTTTTCACTACTTGCTTTATTCATAATCACCCTACTTTCCCTTATTATTTCCATTTATTTAATTATACATTAGTTTATTCCACTTCAAAAAAATAAATAGTAATTTAATAAAGAATTAAGGTAACAATTATTTGTTTTCTATTGTTCCATAAGATAAACTTATAAAAAAAAGAAATCCTCACGGATTTCTCTTTTTTATCTCTATTATTTAAATACTCCTTGTTTCCTTTTCTAAAAACTTCTTCTCTTCTTCAGTTAAATATGGACTTAACTTTTCATAAACAGTTCTATGATACTTATTTAGCCATTCTCTCTCTTCTTCATCTAATAAAGAAACATCTATCCCTTCTAAGTCAATTGGACAGTATGAAATAGTATCAAACTTATAGAATTCTCCCATTTCATCATTCTTAAAAGCCTTAGTAACTAATAAGGTATTTTCTGTTCTTATTCCATGTTTATTTTCCTTATAAACTCCTGGTTCATTTGTAAGTATCATACCCGGCTCAAGTGCTATAGTATTACCAAAAGGCCTTATTCCTTGAGGTCCTTCATGAACATTTAAAAAGAATCCAACACCATGACCTGTTCCACATTTATAATCCATACCATACTTCCATAATGGTCTTCTAGCTATAGCATCTAGGTTACATCCATTAATACCCTTTAAGAAAATAGTTGTAGCTAGGGCTATGTGAGATTTTAATACTAAAGTAAAATCTCTCTTCTCTTCTTCAGTTATGGGTCCTAATATAAATGTTCTTGTTATATCGGTAGTTCCATCTAAATATTGGGCTCCTGAGTCTATAAGTAGCATTCCTTCACTATTTAATTCATATTGGCTTTCTTCTGTAGCTGAATAATGCATCATTGCTGCATGGTCTTTATAACCGGCTATTGTATTAAAGCTCAATCCCTTAAAGTTCTCTCCCTTAGCTCTTATTTCTTCAAGCTTATCTGATGCTGATATTTCAGTCATATTTATTTTTCCTACATTCTCTTTAAGCCATTTAATAAACTTAACCATGGCTACTCCATCTCTCACTTGAGAAACTTCCATGTTCTTTATTTCAACTTCATTCTTAACTGCCTTAAGAGATGTTGTAATATTTAAGTTTTCTATTATTTTTACATCTTCTGAAATTAAAGAATAAAGTTTTCCATTAACTTTAGCACCATCAATAATAATAGATGCAGTTACATTCTTTATATCTTCATAAATATCATTATATGGCTTTAGCGTTACACCCTGTGCTTCTAATGTTCTCTTATCATCATTAGTTACCTTTTCCTCATCAATATAAAGCACTGCTTCATTATCACTTATTAAAGCATAAGCTAAAGCTACAGGATTGTAAGCTATATCATTCCCTCTTATATTAAATAGCCAAGCTATATCATCTAAGGAGGCAATTACATAGTTTTCTCCCTCTAGTTTTTTCATTTCATCTCTCACTTCTTGTAACTTTTCACTAGTACACCTTCCACAGTACTTTGTATCATAGATAAATATCTTTTCTTTTGAAAGTTCTGGTCTATCACTCCAAATTTCATTTAAAAAGTCCTTATCCATCTTTATATTAAATCCATTTTTCTTTGATAATTCTTGATAATTTTTATACTCATTAGTAGAGATTGTACTTCCATCAAAAGCTAAAGTTTTTCCTTCTTTAACATTATCTTTTATCCACTCAAGTAGACTTGGATAACCAGGTATATTCATCTTCATAAGCTTAATTCCTGAATCATTAAGTTCTTTTTCTGCTTGAATAAAGTATCTTCCATCAGTCCATAAATAACTTTTTTCTATCCCAACTAATAAAGTACCAGCTGAACCTGTAAAACCTGATACATAAGCCCTTCCTTTATAGTACTCTGGAACATATTCACTTTGATGTGAATCGCCACTTGGAATTATGTAATAATCTACATTTTCTTTTTTCATGACTTCTCTTAAATTATTTAAATTACTCATTTTCAGTCCTCCCCAATGATTGTAAATTATAGTTCTATTATACAATTAATTAACATTCTATCAATAAAAATATATGATAAATGATAAACTATGATATTATAAAATAAAAACTTTTATAAGAAGGTGAATTTAATGAAAAACGTAGCAATAATAAGCTGTTCAAATGGTCTTCAAGAAAGTGCAAGACCCACAATAGATAAACTTTTAGAAATTTTTAGCTCTCTTGGGTTAAATGTAAGACTATCTTCAACTATTTATGTTAAAGATGATGGACTTTCTAGTGGACGTGGCAAGGAACGTGGAAAAGAACTAATGAAGCTATATAAAGATTCTTCAATAGATGCAATTTTTGATGTTTCCGGTGGGGACTTAGCTAACGAAGTTTTGGAGTATATAGATTTTGACGTTATAAAAAATAATCCTAAGCCTTTTATAGGGTATAGTGATTTATCAGTAATTTTAAACAGTATATATTCCCAAGTTGGGGTCTCTTCTTACCTTTATCAAGTCAGACATATTGTTACTAACAAAGAAAACTTAAATAGATTTAGTACTTTTATTAAAGATTCAAATAATGCTCTATTTAATATTGATTATAAATGGGTTCAAGGTGAATCTATGGAGGGCATAGTTATTGGAGGTAATATTAGATGTACCTTAAAATTAGCTGGAACTAAATATATGCCTAACTTCAAAGGAAAAATACTTTTACTTGAAAGTCTTGGTGGAGATGTTTGTAAGATGAGATCTTTTTTAACTCAGTTAAAGCTTATGGGAGCATTTAAAGAAATTAACGGAATTATTCTTGGAACTTTTACTGAAATGGAGAAAAATAATTATAATCCTACTATTGAGGAATTAGTTAAAGAAATTGTTAATGATAAAAATATGCCCATAGTTAAAACAGAAGAAATAGGGCATGGAAATGACTCTAAATGTATAGTCATTGGTAAAGAACTCAAGTTAGTGAATAATTAAAAAAGTACTATTCTTTTAATACACCTTGGATATCATATTAATATACTCTGAATTTAACACAAGATAATAATTATAAAATAAAAGGTTGTTGCAATTTGCAATAACCTTTTATCTTTAAAACTACATAAGCTCTTTAGCACAAGCTATATAATAATGTCTTCCATTTGCACTTGTTGTTAACTTTGATAATCCCATAAGCCCTTCTGCCTTTAGACTCTTAACCTCACTATTTTTATCTATAACTAAATCACAAAGCTGAATTGCCCATTGATATTCTTCTTTATTTAAAGCATTTTTTATTTCATTTATAATCTTTTCTTCACCTCCAATAAATTCTACCATTTTTCTTGAATATACATCCATTGATAGTGGATTAAGGTTAGTAGGATTTCCATCAAACCACCCAAAATATCCTCCATAAATTGAACGTACAGCCCAATCTACTGTTCCATAGAATTCTCCTAAATAAGGTTTACCTTTATATTCCTCAGGAAGATTAACATTTGCCACAACTTCATCTTCACTCATACCTTTATTCATACAATCTAAAGTCTGAAGAAGTATGTATTCAATTGCTCCTGTAAAATTTCCTAAAATATCTTGGATATTTTCATATCCGAAAATTGGTTTTGTATGCCCTGGTAATAAAGCTTCTGCGGGATATGATAAGATATTCTTTAAACTATCTACCCATGTAGCAATATCACGATATTGACCTCCTCTTATAGCATATAAATTAGGAAAGCACCCATAATAATTATCTCCACAACATAATACTTTACTGTCTTCTAGCCATACAAATAACTGATCATCAGTTTCTCCTACTGCTGATACTAACTTAAGTGATATTCCATCAATAACACGCTCAACCACATCTTCATTATATATAGTTGTTGGCTGAAGAAAATCATATTTTCCTTCATTAATAGCATGTCCTTCTCTTATTCCAATGCCTTGGGTTATAGCCTCTTCATTTGTTAATTCATATCCAAACTGCCTTGCTGTACGTCTGTTTAATACATCTGATATCTTGTCCATATATTTTAAAACAGCTCGCTTTGGTGCAAAAGCTATAATTTCCTCAACAGTGTCTTTAAAAGCTCCAGCTCCCCCCCTATGATCTGGATGACCATGAGTATAAATTATAGTCTTTACTGGTTTTTTAGTTATCTTTTCTATATCCTCTTTCATTGCTTTTGCTCTATAACTAGAATCCAAAGTATCCACAAGAATTAATGAACTTTTACCCTCTATTACTATAGAATTACTATGCCCATATCCAATCACATGATAAATTCCTTCAGAAACTTTTATAATATCCTTTGGATAAGCCTCCATTGCAAACCCTTCAAGCAATAATTCTCCATCTTTTTTTAACATGTTGATTCTCCTTTTGTTTGTATAGTCTTTAATACTCCTTTATAATAATAATAAAACCTTACCTTTGGAAGTAGGCACTTTTTTATCCGATACGCACTTTTTGGTAAGAATTAAAATTTTAAACGTAGGAGATAAAATTATGATTTCAAAAAATGATTTACCCATTTGTCCTGTTGCTACAACTGTAGGATTAATAGGTAACAAATGGAAAATATTATTGTTAAGAGATTTATTAACTGGTACAAAGAGATATAGTGACTTTCAGAAAAGTTTACCTCAAATTAGTCAAAAAGTATTAACTCAAAATTTAAAATCTATGGTTAATGATGGTATTGTAATTAGGATAGCTTATCCTGAAGTGCCACCAAGAGTTGAATACAGTTTAAGTCCTCTTGGAGCTTCTTTAAAACCTATTATTAAATCTATGGAGATATGGGGAACTGATTATTTAAATACATATAAAAAGCATGACTAACAGGTTATGATTTCCTAAATAGTAAAAGAGATAGATTATTCTATCTCTTTTAATTACTAAAAAACTATTTTATTGTAAACTTCCAATCTCCATCCTTATATAAATCTACTCCACCAAGCTCGAAATCTAACCTTCCCGTTATTCTTTCTGATAACTTTAAGTCTTCATAATCAAATTTCATAATTATAGGGGAGCCATCTGCTGAACCAATACAACCATGATTACGGAAACTTGCATTTAATACAACTATCTGTGAGTCTTCCTTTTTAAATTTCCTTACATCAAAATATAGTTCTACTGATTCTTCTGTTCCTTTTATGGACTTTAATAAAATCTTTTCATCTATATCTTCTAAATAAATCTCTTTATTTATCTCTATTGTTTCTCCTTTTTTAGGAATCTTAACTTTTATCTTTGGCATGTTTACTAAGTTATAGTCTACCTCTACCCTATTTATATTAATATTTAAATTTGATCTTACTTCTCCGCCTATTACAAACTCATTTCCTTGTCCTGAGTAGGTAGAAGAATTTACATTATAAGTTTTACCTTTATCGTCTGAAATTGAAAAGTACTCTTTAGGATAAAAAATATTAGATTGAATATTAATATCTTCATTATTCCATAGAGATATATAAGTGTCTCCTTCAAAAATATACTTATTACCTCCAATCATAATGCCACAATCTTTACTATTTCCTCCAACATCACTATATTTATACAACTCATCTCCTTCTACTAATGAAATACTAACAACATCTTTATTATCACTTACCAAAGTAAACTCTTTAACTATGCCTTCAGTTTTATAGCTTTGATTAAAGGAACTCCTTATTCCACCACTTCCTATTGAATACATTTCTGTTTTTACTAACTTTCCATTAGAAAGTCTTATACTGAACTTATCTTTTAAAGAGTTTATATACTTTTCTTCTTCTATTTTTGAATTATTAAAATCATATTCTATCCAAATCCCTATGCTTACTTCATTCTCTTTACTAATTACACTCTTTATCAAAACTTCTTTTCCATCAACTTTAGTTGCTATAGGCTCCTTTAATACGTATACTTCCTCACTTGTACTAACTAATCCTAAACCTGGATTAAAAAATAAAGCTTCCTTTATCTTAGCTACTACACCACTTCCCATTGGTGAAACCAACATAAATACAACTGCCAAACTAGCTACTAAAGCAATCTTTAATCTCTTTGACATTCTTGTACTTCTTACACTACTCTTTAGCTGCTTCTTAAGCCTTTTCTTTTGAATATCATCCATAGGTATTTCCATTTCTGAGGTTATATCAAATTCTATATCATTTAGCACTTCATATATATCCTTATCATTACTCATAATTTTCCACCTCCTCTAAAGTAGTATACTTAGCTCTAAGCCTCTTCCTTGCCCTACTCACCTTAGTGTTTATAGTCCCTTCCCCTATACCTAACTTTTCTGATATTTTTCTAGAACTATATCCAAATAGAAACTTCATAACAAATATACTTTTATCTGGTTCCTTAAGAAGATTTATTAAATCCAATACCTTTCTAGTTTCAATTCCTATAATTATATCTTCCTCTATAGACTGGCTATCCTGTAAAGTATGTTTATCTATATCACTTGTTTTATATTTTTCATTACTATACTTTCTATAATAATCAATGGCCTTGTACTTACTAATCCCTGCTATCCAATTTTTAAATTTATCATTTTCTCCACTAAACTTATCTATATTATTCCAAACACTAAAGAAAATATCTGATATACATTCTTCTATTAACCCATTGTTTTCTAAAGGAAGTAATACCTTTCTTACAACTCCGTTTACAATAGCAGAGTATTTGTCTATGATGTACTCTAATGCCTTTTCATTTTTCTTACAGAGCTCTATTAAATAATTTTCTTCATTTATTTTCATACAAAAACTCCTTTCCAGAGGCCTCTACTATTAATAACGAATATATTAATTAAATCTTACACTATTTTATATAACTTTATTTAATATCTTTTCAAATAAAAAAGGTGGAGTGGATTTTTATTTTATAATTTCCTAGACGTTAAAAAAGTGCCCTCGTCACACTTTAGTGAAGAGGTCACTTTTTTACCTATACCACAGGTTCCAAAACTTACTTTTGGTATTCTGCTGTGGCACTATAATTTATTTACCTTTTCCTATTCTTTCAAAAACATCCTATACTTCTATATCCATAAAACTTCCCACTAACTCCATCTCTTCTTTTCCTTCTGTAGCAAATCCTTTAGTCTTACCTAAAGCACTTTCATGCTCTAATAATTTAGTATTCTCATTACTTTCCTTTGCTTGTAATCTAACAATTTGACTATTAATATTAGAAATTTGTGATTGTAAAGTCTCTATTTGAACTTCTACTGCTTTACTATCATCTCCACCACTTAAGGTAATCTCCTTTTGTAAGTTTTCAAGTTCTTTTTGTAAAGATTTTCTCTCTTTTATTAGGCTGCCAATTTCTGACTGACTACTCTTTTTCACAACATATGTAGTATTGATGTTGTTTATATTACCTATACTTATTGGACTCATATTAAATCCTCCTCATTACATTTATTCCACAATATAACTTGAAGCTTAAATGTAACTTAACTCCAAAACGTTTTACCACTACTAACAAATAAATATATAAATATAAGGAAATCACTAATAAAAAAAAGTGGGGGATATTTATTTTGCTCGTTCCGTCCCAAGCTCCAAGTCACACCAAAACAAATATCCCACTCCTACTAAAGGTAAGGAAAATATAAAATTATTATCATTAATTTTATATTTTCCTAAAGAATAAAAAAAGTAGCTCATAAGCTTATGAGCTTATGAGCTACTTTCTATATTATTCTAAGCTTTCACCATTTGATGAAATAACTTTTTTATACCAATCAAAAGATTTTTTCTTTATTCTTTCTAACGTTCCATTTCCTTCATCATCTCTATCCACATATATAAAACCATAACGCTTTGACATTTCTCCAGTAGAAGCTGAAACTAAGTCAATGCAGCCCCAAGTTGTATATCCAAGTAATTCCACTCCATCTATTTCAATAGCATCATGCATAGCTTTAATATGTTCTCTTATATATTCAATACGATAATCGTCATTGATTGAACCATCTTCTTCAATTACATCTTTAGCTCCTAATCCATTTTCTACAATGAATAATGGCTTTTGATACCTATCATAAATAGAATTTAGTGTAATTCTTAATCCAAGTGGATCTATTTGCCATCCCCACTCGCTAGCACTTAAATATGGATTTTTAACAGATGCAAATACATTTCCCTCTGTAGTTGGAGCCATTTCTTCAGTACTTGCAACTTTACTTGAATAGTATGAGAAGGATACAAAATCTACAGTATTATTATTTAATAACTCTAAATCTCCTTCTTCCATTACAGGCATAGTATCTTCTCTTTTCATCTTCTTTAGAGCATAATTAGGATACTGTCCCCTCGCTTGCACATCTATAAAGAAATACCCTTCTCTATCTTTTTCCATTGCCTTCCATACATCCTCTGGTTTACAAGTATAAGGATAGGTGTTTCCTGCAGCAAGCATACATCCAACCATATTATTTGGATCAATTTCATGAGCTATCTTTGTTGCTAAAGCACTTGCCACTAATTCATGATGAATAGCTTGATATTTATCCTTCATTTCTGTTTCTTTATTTTCAATTAGTAATCCAGCTCCCATAAATGGTGCATGAAGTATCATATTTATCTCATTGAAAGTTAACCAATACTTTACTAACCCTTTATATCTTGTAAATAAAACTCTACATAAATTTTCATAGAAGCCTACAAGCTTTCTATTTTTCCAACCACCATATTTCTTAATTAGATGAATAGGGCAGTCAAAATGTGTTATTGTAACTAAAGGCTCAATTCCGTATTTATGACATTCTTTAAATAAGTCTTCATAGAATTTTAGCCCTTCTTCGTTAGGAATTTCTTCATCTCCATTTGGAAAAATTCTAGACCAAGCTATAGACATTCTATAAACCTTAAAACCCATTTCTCCAAATAAAGCTATATCTTCTTTAAAATGATGGTACATATCTATACCAACCTTAGCTGGATAATATTCTCCTTCATGAAAGTCTAAAGAATTATCTAAACCCAGCATAACAGGAAAACGATTCTTTCCATGTGGTGTTATATCTACATTTGCTAGTCCTCTTCCACCTTCGTTATATGCTCCTTCACATTGGTTTGCAGCTGTTGCTCCTCCCCATAAAAATCCTTCTGGAAAACTCATATTAACTCCTCCTTAATTAAAGTAGTTCAAAGTTAGTTTCTTTAACTTCTGATGAATTACATCCTATATATAGTTTGAACTTTCCTGGTTCTGATTTAAATTCCATACTAGCAGTATAGAATCTTAGCATTTCTTCATTTATTATGAATTTAATCTCTTTCTCTTCACCAGGTTGTAGTTCAACCTTCTTAAATCCTTTAAGTTCCTTAACTGGTCTTACTACACTACCCTTTATGTCTTGAATATATAATTGAACTGTTTCTAATCCTGCCACACTACCTACATTTTTTACCTTTATAGTAGCTATTATTTCACCATCATTAGTTAGTTTATCTGAATTTAAGTTAATATCCCCATACTCATATTTAGTGTAAGATAATCCGTATCCAAATGGATATAATGGACTGTTTTCTACATCTATATATCTAGAAGTAAATCTTGAGTTGTGAATAGAAGTTTTTACAGGTCTTCCTGTATTAAATTCATTATAGTAAAGAGGTGCTTGCCCTACTCTCCTTGGGAAGCTCATAGTTAATTTTCCTGATGGATTCACATCTCCAAATATAATATCTGCAACTGCATTTCCACCTTCTGTTCCTGGGAACCACGCTTCTATAATGGCATCAACTTTCCCTACCACATCAGTTAACACAAGTGGTCTTCCATTAAATATAACTAATACTACTGGCTTTCCTAATGCTCTTACTTTTTCTAACAATTCTAACTGTATCTTTTCTATGGATAGTTCTGTTCTACTACCACCTTCTCCACTTTGAAGAGGATGTTCACCTAAAGCCATAATAACAACATCCGATTTTTTTGCAGTTTCAATTGCTTCATCTATATCTTTTTGTGGATCAACTTCTATTTTTTCTTCTTCTACAGCTCTACCAAACCCACCTAATATAGATTTATCTTCAATCATTTCACATCCTTTTGCATAAGTAAAATTTCCTTCTGATATCTTTTCCTTTATTGCATCCATTAACGGTGTAACATCCTTCGGATTACTATTAATGGCCCATGAACCAGATAACACTCTACATTCACCATATGGTCCTATAAGAGCAACCTTTTTATCCTTTGAAAGTGGTAATACACCATTATTCTCAAGTAATACTATTGACTCACCTGAAATCTTTCTAGCAAGCTTACGCTTTTCTGGTGATAAGATTACTTCTCTTTCTTTATCAATATTTGCTCCTCTATATGGATTTTCAAATAATCCAAGCTTATTTTTAAGATTTAAAATACGCCATACTGCTTCATCAATAAGTTCTTCACTAAGAACACCATCTTTAACTAAGCCTTCAAGCTGATTTGAGTAAACAGGAGTCTTCATATCTATATCAACACCAGCTTCAATTCCAAGCTTTGCTGCTTCTCTATCATCTTCTGCAACTCCGTGAGCTATAAGTTCTTGAATTGCAGCATAATCTGAAATTATTACTCCATTAAATCCCCATTCTTCTCTTAATACATCTCTCATAAGCCACTTATTACCTGATGCTGGGATACCATCAACTGTGTTGAATGATGTCATAACAAGCTCACATCCACTATCAACAGCTGCTTTATAGGCAGGCAGGTAATCTTGTCTTAATCTTCTTTCAGACATGTCAACCGTGTTGTACTCTCTGCCTCCTTCTGGTGCACCATAAGCTGCAAAGTGTTTTACACAAGATGCTATATTTTTATCTGGATTTAAGTCACCTTGATATCCTTCAACAAATGCTTTTGCAAATTCACAGTTTAAATAAGTATCTTCACCCGTAGATTCCATTACTCTTCCCCATCTAGCATCTCTAACCAAGTCAACCATAGGTGAAAATGTTATGTGAATTCCTGTAACTGCTGCTTCTTCTGCAGTGTTACCCATACCTTCTTTTACCAATTCAGGATTCCATGTACATCCTAAAGCAAGTGGTACTGGATATGTTGTTTTATATCCATTTATAATATCAGCCATAAATAATAGCGGAATCTTATGTCTACTCTTTTCTAAATACTCTTTTTGTATCTTTATTAATTGCTCTGCTCCAAACACATTAAATATTGATCCCACATTATCTACTACTTCTTGGTCTATCCCTAATTTTTGTTTTGGCCCTACTGCCAAAGTATCTGACTTAAAAAATTCTCCTGATAATTGAACTAGTTGGTATATTTTTTCTTTTAATGTTAAGTCATCAAATATTTTTTGTAATTCTGCTTTATTCATTGCTACACCGCCTTAAATATTTATTTATATAGCCCTTTAAGGAATAGAAGTTACATTAAACCCTTTAAAAATGTAGTTCTATCCCTTAATGTTAATTTTATTTTTTTAATTCTTTGTACATTGTTACCATCTCTTCTATTAACTCTTTAGCTAAAATAGATGTCATTAAATGATCTTGAGCATGAACCATAATAATACTGTAATTAGAATTATCTCCATTCGCCTCTGCTTGTAACAACTCAGTTTGTGCATTATGTGCAAGTAAAGAACTTTCTTCAGATTCTTTTAATAAAATTCTAGCTTCTTCATATTTTCCTTCTCTTGCCTTGTGAAGCGCTTCAAACGCCTTTGTTCTTGCTGTTCCAGAGTTCGATATTAAATTTAGTGCTATCAATTCTTGATCCATTGTATTTTCTCCTTGTTCTAAACAGTTTTTATGCTTATACAGAGTCTCCTGAAGCTTCTTGTTCTTTTTCAGCTGCTAAGTATTGTTTATCTAATAATTTCATGAATGGTACCCATATAACAAATCCTAATACAAAAGTTGCTATTGTTATAACTACAGACCAAGGATTAAAGTTAGTCGCAATTAATTGTTGTATAATTGGAGGACAAGTCCATGGTGCTTGGAATATTGGAATTGCTCCTGTTAAAATTACTAATAAGTAAGCTAACCCAGCTTGTAGTGCTTCAACAAATATCCATGGAAGCATTAATGTAGTATTCATGATTACTGGTAAACCAAATACAAATGGTTCGTGTATATTAAATAGTGCTGGTACTAATGATAATTTACTTATAGCCTTTGATTGTTTTGACTTACCTACAACACATAAAGCAACTATCTCTGATAATTTAGCTTGTCCTGTAAAACAAGTAAATGCTGCTGTTAAAACATATGGTAATGGTTCTCCTGCATTAAATGCTTCTAAGTTTGCTGCCATTGCTACCATTGCTATCGGTTGCCATACAGTATTTAAAACTAAGTTTGTTCCATGAATTCCAAAGAACCAAAGTACTTGAGCTACGATAAGTATAAATAAGAATACCCATATGTTATTACCAAAGCTTAAGAATGGTTTTGTAATAATTGTATCAACACAGTTTTGTAATGTTCCAAATGGAGTCATTTCAAATATTAATCTAATAGCAAGTGCAACTAATACAGCACCACCGAATGGAATAATTGATAAGAATGGTTTTGCTACATTTTCAGGAACAGAGTCTGGCATTTTTATTGTAAAATCTTTGTGATGTAAATATGCTAAAACGCTTATTGATATAAAAGTAATTAATAATGCTGGGAATACCCCTGATGCCCCTAATACATTAGTTGGAATAAGTCCATTTACAATTGCCCCTTTAATAGTTTCACCATTTGCAATTACATCTGTAACTGCTGTAAATGGAGTTACTAATAAAAATGAAGCTAAAGCACACATAATACCATAAAGTGGATCTATATCTTTTTGCTTAGAGTAGCTTCTTGCCGTACCTACAATTACATATATTGCTAATAACCCCAATGTAACAGGACTTATTGGTGCAAATATCTTCTTTAATATAGCATCTACGCTTGGTGCAAAATCACTTAAGAATGGGAAATTACTTAAGATAAGTGCTACTGATGCTATTAATGTTACAGGTAATGAAGACATCATACCTTCTTTAATTGCTGTCATTACTTTATTTCTATTTATTTTGTCTGCTAATGGCATTAAATACTTATTTAACCCATTTTCTAACTTTTCCATAAAACTATTCATTTTTATTGCCTCCTATCATATAAGACTATTTATTAATCATTTTCTTTATTTGTTTTAATATGTTGACTCCATTGCCCATACCATAATCAACTGGACTTATTGTACTAAGTGGTTTATTGTACCTATTAGCTATTTCTGAAAGTTGATCTTTTTTATAAGCAATTTGTGGTCCTAGTAATATAACATCGTAATCTTTTATTACTGATTCTAGTTTTTCATATGCTTCTGCATTTATTGTCCAGCCTTCTTCTTCTGGGCCAAAAGCAGCAACAATTTTTTTCTTTACTAAACTAGTAGACATTCCAGCTGCGCAAACTAATAAAATTTTCATTTATAATTCCTCCAAACAAAACGTTAATGATATCATTTACACCATTTTTATATAGCAATATCCATGCCATACACTTATACCACTTTATTTTTCTTATATAAAAAAACAAAAAAGATGCTGTAACCCTTGTATTTACAGCATCTCTAAATATTAATTTTTTTATTAATTTCATGTATATTTTCTAATTATACTGATTAACTCTAAAATATACACATCACAATTTTAAATATACACATTGTTTTATACACATATACTATAGATTTTTAATTAATGTGTATACATAATAAATTTCATCATCAACAAATTTCATATCACATTTCTTTTCTATTGGCTTTAAAACTTCTTTTATTTTACTTATCTCTTCTTTATCTATTGTAAGCTCATATCTATCTATATGTTTTTCCACATGTTGTCCAAGTTTAATTCTATCAATGCTAGATATCATATGCATTATTACACCAACTATTGTATCTAAATTTAGAGTTAATCCAAACTTTTCTTCAACATTATAAATAAATTGAATTAGCTCATTTTTAGTAGAAGCTAAATCATAAGTTTTTATTTCCCCTTTAAATGCCTCAATTATTTTACTGCACATATCTTCTGTATCATCTTCACCTTTATTTATAGGTGTAAACTTAGAAGGCTCCATCTCAATAAGTTTTTCTATTTTATTAAATCCTTCATTACTAAATAATTCACTTGATGGAACAAATGGTATTCCATATATATCTGGATTTATACTCCCTACAATGGCTATAATATTTTTTTCATTGGAAAGTCTTTTTATCTTAATTAACATATCTTCTCTATCTAGTATAGACATAGCATAAATATCAATGTTTTTATCATTAACTACCTTATTATTTTCTATCATGCTCTTAAGCTTAACTGCAGCACCTTCGCCAGTAATACACAAAGTAACTATTATATTCTCTTTCTTATATTCATGTCTATTGTAATTTGTATCATCATAACTAAATGTATATTTAATATTATCAATAGTTTCCCTATATATTTCTTCAATATCGTTATTAATCAGTGCTTTTCTTGAAACTTCTATGGCAATAAGAGTACTTACCATATTTATTACTTTAACCTTTATTCCAGTTTCACTATAAATTAAATCTCCGAACCTATCTAAAGATCCCATATCTACTAAAAGAATTACTCCTGAACCTTCATCAATATTTTTAACTATTTCTTTTATCTCTTCATAAGCTTCCTTTGTAGATTTATCTAGATCCATATCATATGAATAAGTATTATTACTTCCAAGTAACCTATTTACAACATTCTTCATAGATGTTGCTGTACTCTCACCATGCATAGCAATAAGCACTCTTGGCTTATTATCTACATATTCATTACTATTTGTATATTCTTCAGTTATAAACATTGTTATAAAACCAACTTCATCCTTAGGAATATTAATCTCATATACCTTTTCTATGTTATTGGCCAACTCTAAGCATATTTCAAATTCTTTACTATGATTTGTTTGTATTTCTTGTAACTTATGATTAACAATAAATCTACCTTGCTTAATTCTTTCAATAGATGTACTAATATGAAGACAAAGACTATAGAATATTTGCTTTGTAAATACCCTCTTTAATCTTATTCCTACACATTCCATAAAATCTTCTACCATTTTTATAAGAACACCATCTACAATCTTAGATATTTCTTCTTTATTAATATCTGTAGAAATTTTATATATATAATTTTTGAAATATTTGTCTATATCCATGCTCATAATCATATAAATATCATCTTTATTTAATCCTCTATTCTTAAGCTGCTCCATACGATTTTCAAGACTATTATATAATGTAACAAGATTGTTTTCTGATTCTCTTATAGATTCAATTGGCTTTTCTCTATCTCTTGTAAACTTAAATAAGCTCTTTTCAATTACTATTTTATCTATTTCTTTTTTATTTGACTTATAATTCAATATTCCCCTTTTAACATAATCAGGGAATTGATTAATATCTACCACTATCTCTTTATTTCTATTTACCATACTGCTTAAAAAGGCATTGGCACAACCAAGCTGAATATCATTCATAAGTTGTCCAACATTTCCTGTGCAATTGTATAATAAAAGGCTTTTTATAGCTTCAGGCGTTACTACCACTTCTCTATTAACTCTCTTTGCTTCCATATAAAATGATTCACTTATTAGCTTAAATCTTTCTTTATATGTTCTTTCTATAAGAGATGGTATAGAAATAGTCATAGGTATTCTTCTACTAAATGTACTTAATAAAACTTTCTCTTTCTTTTCAGTTGTTGCACATATAATTAATAAATCAACCTTATTATATTTTTCTACTTCTCCTAAAGGACGATATTCTCCCTTATCAATTAGGTAGAAAAGAATTTCCTGTCCTTCTGGGGGTAATCTATGAATTTCATCTAAAAATAGTATTCCCCCATTTGCCTTTTCTACAATACCCTCTCTATCTTCATTCGCTCCTGTATATGTTCCTTTCTTTACACCAAATAAATAAGAAAGTAATAATTGAGGATTATTTGCATAATCAGCACAGTTAAAGGAAATGAAAGGCGCTTCTTCATCTAATACCTTAGTTGATTTAGCATACTTATATATTGTTTCTGCAAATAGTGTCTTCCCTACCCCTGTTTCTCCAAGCAGCAAAGTATGTAATCCCCTTGGAGGATACATTATAGCTGCTTTAGCTTGTAAAATGCATCCCTTTAAACTGTCTTCACTTCCAATTAATTCATCAAACACAGAAACTTCATCCACCTGAATTTCATCTAACTTATTTTCAATTAATGATTCTTCAGTTATTTTATAGATAACAGGTTTCCCTTTTATTTTTATTAATTTTTCTTCTCTACATAACTTATTTAAAACCGCACTTACATTGGATCTTCTTAACTTCATACTCTCTGCAATATAATTGGTATCACAACCAGTTATAATTCCATTTCTTCTTTCCTGTTCCCTACAGACGTTAGTAATAAAATTATAGATACTATCTTCGCTAGTTTTTTCTCTCATATTATTACCCCCCTATTATCTTTTGCTATAAACACAAAGTAAATATTTACATAGAGATTATATCATTTATAAACTTACTATAAAAGGAGCAGTGTTAAACTACTCCTTTTATTAAATCTATTGATTTATTACAGACTTTATTTTATTCTTAACATCAATTCTATTAAATGGTTTTAATATATATCCGCTTACCCCATATTTAGCCGCTTGTGCTACCACCCTTTTATCACTTATTGTCGACACAATTAATATTGGAACATTTCTAAATTTATTATATTCTCGTATTTTCTTTAATAGTCTAAATCCATCTATATTAGGCATAATTAAGTCTAATATAAATAAATCTACTTTCTTTTCACTATTCTCAATAAAACTTAGATGTCTTATAGCATCATTTGCTGAATCAAAAGCCTCTACATTATATCCCTCTATAGTTAGAATATTATCTAATATAGCTAATGATATTGAATCATCATCAACTATAATAATATTCTTATGTTCTTCAATAAAATTATTAATTTCTACATTAGAATTATTAATGTTCTCTATCCATTTAAGATTGCATGACTCTAGTACTTTTCTATACCTCTCTAAAAAAAACTTTTTTGATATTATTTTTAATATTTCTGTATCTAAGTAGGCATCCTTATTATCAGAAATTAGTATTATATCACTTTCTTTACATGTTCTTTTCAATAACTTAGCACAATTAAGCGAAAAGTTATTTTCATTAATATCTTCAACAATTATTATTTCATAAAAATCCTTAGGTAAAGCGGAAATAATCTGATTATTATAAGCGCTAATTATATTAACATTAATATTTGAATCCATTAATTCACGAATTATATGTACATACCCTTGTAAGTTATTTAGCAAAAATAAAACATTCTTCATAGGTCACCTCCAACACTTAAATACTCATTTATTTCATCTAAAACAAACTTGAACTCTCTTTTAACCTTAACTAAATAACTTTCAATAGCAGTTTCATCTGCATCACTTAATGCATAACAAAGTTTGTCACTTGCCAACTCTAAATTTTTCATGCTTAAATTAGCAGCAGTTCCTTTAATTAAATGTGTAATTTCATATGCCTCCGTATAATCCGAACTATTAATTAAAGATTCTATCTTCTTAATATACTCCCCATAGCTCTCACTAAACTTTTTCAACAAATTAAGAAACAAAACACTATCTCCTTGTAATCTTATCATTGCATCTTTATAACATATAAACGTAAATTCCATTATTCATTCCTCCCCAATTACACCTAAATATCTATTAAAAATATTTTTCTAACTTTTCTATAAATAAATTTTTATTAATTGGCTTAGATAAACAATCATTTATCCTGGCTTTACTAATTAACTTCTCACTTTTATTTAGTAAACCTGCAGTCATACCGAATATTATAATACTTTCTGCATTGCAATGATTACTGTTACGTATTTTATTACAGCAATCATAACCATTCATTTCTGGCATTATATGATCAATTAGTATAAGGTCATAATAATCCTTATCTGAATCAATAAATTTTTTATATGCTTCTTTTCCATTAATAGTAGCATCAACCTCAAATCCTAAACTGCATAAAAGTTCACTTTCTATAATTCTACTTATCTCATCATCTTCAGCAAGAAGCACCCTTTTACCTTGTCCTATATCAGAAAAATTATTGTGACAACTTTCATTTGCAAAATTAGAATCTATAATTTTTAATGGCAACGTAATATCAATTCTAGTTCCATGGGCTAATTCACTTTCCACTTCAATTTCTCCTCCCATTAAATCTACAATTGATTTGGTTATTGACAACCCTAAACCTGCTCCACCATTATGTTTAGAATTGAACTCATCTGCTTGAGAGAAAGGAAGAAACATTCTTTGCATAAATTCTTTTGTCATTCCTATTCCATTATCTTTTACTGAAAATACAAAGTTTCCAATGTTATTGGCTTTAATTTTTATAAGTTTAATAGATAAATGTATCTCTCCATTCTCTTCAGTAAACTTTGATGAATTAATAATTAAATTAATCAATATTTGTACTATTTTACTTTCGTCACATAATAAATTCATATCTTCTAAAGAATTTATATCTATTGTATATTTTTTTCCCTTTTGATCTAAAATTGGTAAAACTATAGAATTTACCTTTTGAATTATTTCTTTAATACTTACACTTTCCTCAGAAAGTTTAAGTTCACCTAACTTTCCTTTAGTCATAGTTAATAAATCATCAAATAACTTTAATAAATTATTAGATGCAATTAATGTATTATTCAAATAATACTGTAATTTTTGTTGATTATCTTTATTTTTTAAAGCTAGCTCTGCAGACCCAATAACTCCATTCATTGGTGTTCTTAACTCATGACTAATGTTAGATAAGAATCTTTTCTTTCTATAGTTTTCTTCTTTTAATTCCTTATTCCTTTCCCTATATATTAACAATAAAAACAAACTAAATCCTATTAAAAATAGAAATAGTACTATTAAAATAAAACTTCCTTTTTCAATAAGAATATCACTCTGTTTAATAAATTTTGAATTAATAGAAATAATAGAATAAAAATCTTCTATATATTTAATAGGATAAAAGCTTACAATTTGGGACTTGTCTTTATAATTTAATAAGTTAATTGTACTTCGTTTATTTTTTATTTCATTTTGTATATCTAAAATTTTATTATTCTTATTATAGTCATTTAATTCATTAAATAAATTATCCCCAACACTAAGACCACTAGAATTATTTTTACAAATAATCGTTCCATCAGAATTTACAATATATTTATCTATTGTAAACATATCCTCTTGATAATTACCATATATTTCTGATTCACTAACTATCTCTTTAGCAAAAAGAACTCCCGTAAGCTTTTTATCTTGGTATGTAGGTATAGCTATATAAAATATATATTCATTAATTTGCTCATCAAATTCATATTCAAAATAATATTCTTCTCCACTTATAATCTCACGGAAAAACTTTTTATTATTAACATCATAATTATTATTTTTAGCAGTTACCATATCCCCATTTAAATTTATAAATCCAATATCATAAAACTCAGTATCCGCTAGCACATCATTTAATAGATTGATTTTTTTATCTTTATTAATCTCTTGACTAAATATATCCTTAAAATCTGACAAAATATATAACGAGTGAGAACTTGTCTTAAGTTTATTTTCTATTAACCTAAGTTGTGCTTCAGATATAAAGCTTATATATTTTTTTTTATTATAATTCAAATTGAATTTTATTATTAATATGTACGATATAGAAATTGCTATTAGACTAATAAAAACTCCAATAAAAAAAATTCCTTGTTTCCAATAATTATTTGATTTAATCTTTAAATTCATAGCTAATTCTCCTTATTTCTTCAATATTATCCATATATATATCAACTAAATAAGGATCAAACTGAGTGCCTCTTTTTTCTTTTATATAATCTATTGCATCTTCAATAGACCAACTATCTTTATAACTTCTTTTCATTAATAATGCATCAAATACATCTGCTATAGCTACTATTCTTCCTTCTATAGGTATCTCATTTCCTTTTAATCCATTTGGGTATCCTAGCCCATCATATCTTTCATGGTGAGATAAGGCTACTATTCCCCCCTTTTTTAGATATTTACTGCTACGATTTTTTAATATATCATATCCTATTGTTGTATGAGTTTTTATTACTTCAAACTCTTCTAATGTAAATTGTCCACTTTTATTTATTAGCTCTTCACTTATCCCAATTTTACCCAAATCATGCAGCTGTGCCGCATAATATATTTCTTCTTGCTCTTCTTCACTCATACCTAGTGCTTTTGCTAATACTTTTGAATATTTAGCTACTCTTACTACATGATTTCCTGTATCTGAATCTTTCTTTTTAGCTGTTTCAACTAATACTTCTAAAGTTTCCTTTTCACGCTCTATAATACTTTTAGTTGCTTCTTTAACCTCATTAGCCAATACATTCGCCCTATTTTCAACTCTTCTTTGATATTTTCTTAGCTCTAATAAATTTTTTACTCTCATAATAAATTCATATTTATTAAATGGTAAGTACAAAAACTCTGTAGCTCCACTTTCTAGTGCTTTCAACTTTATAGACTCATCACTAGCAGCAGTAATTAAAATAATAGGTACCTTTCTATCTAAACTTCTAAACTTCTTAATAAATTCTAGTCCATTCATTTTAGGCATTATATAATCAACAATAATAATATCAGTTTTTTTCAAATTGATACACTTTAGAGCTGTTATTGCATCATAAAAGTATTCAATATTAATCTCCATATTACTTAAAAACGAGGCAATAACATCATGATTAATTTTACAATCATCTATATAAAATAAATTAAACTCTTTCATAATATTCTCCTTAACGAAACAAACCAAATTCCCAAAATACAACAAACTTATTAATTAATTGTTATAATTATTAAAATTATATTAGAAATAAACTTTCCATTAAACCTTTGTCATTTTTATTCACTGTGACACTTTGTGAATATAAATGCATTATTATTACTATCCCGATATTCTTATTTGTGTTAACCCAAAAAGTGTTTTACCAATTCCTATCTATACATATTGATAATATTTGTAAGCTATCTTATAATATACTATTAATTATTTTGAAAATGGAGGAGATAAAATGTATTCTAATGGATTTAGTTACTTATTAAAAAGCTTGAAAATTTCTCCATCGAAAATGGCACAAGCTCTAAATGTAGACAGAAGCTTAGTAAGCAAATGGAAAAATGGGTCAAGAAAAATAGATACTAATGCTGCTTACTTTGATAATGCTATTGATTTTTTAATTGAAAGAAATAAAGAGTTAGAAATTGAATTCCTTGAAAAATTATTTTCATCAATTTATCATATGCCTAATAATTCATTAGGTAATACTTTTTCATTAATAACTTCAATAAAAAAATTCATATTTGATGATATTAATAACTACGAACAAATTATTGATAACTTTATTAATAATGGTTCTATATATTCAGCTAACATCTCAATTTATGATGATGAAAAGAACGCACTTTTAGGAATTCTTAATTTTCTGAACTGCGCTATTTCATACGGAAAAACTCAAAATTTATTATTTGTATTTTGTAAGTCATTAGATTTAATGATGGATAATAAAGATTTCAGAAATGAATGGTTAAAAAAAACTTTAATGCTCTTAGATATGGGTTGTCATTTGAATTTTGTATATTCAAATAGCAATAGCTTAAAGCTAGGATTATATTTATCTCCATTAATAAATCATAAAAATTGTAGTTTTTCATATTTTGTTGATTCTCTTGATAACTATTACAATTATTCTTTTCACATAACGGAACATAATGGAGTCTTTATGTCTTCAAACCAAATAGTTGACAATGAAACACAATTTTATAGTACTTTATTTAAGGATCCAATTAGCATAAAATTTTATACAGGATGGGGTAAAAATATCCTTTCTAAATCATATACAACTTTCTACAATGTAAGTATTTCTGAAGTATTAGATAAATTTGAGGTTAATAACATTCAACTACCTAATAAATATTCTATTAAAAATTATTATTATAACTATAGTTCTTTTCCTCTAACATCTATAATGTCCAATAAATTATATTACGAAATACTTTGTAATTCAGTTGATAATGATACAGATAGAGAATTTTATTTCAATTGTTTTAAATCTATTAAGGATTCATTATATAAGAATCCTAACTTTTTTAGCGTAGATTTTTACTCTATTAATGATCTTATAGAATTTTCAAAGAAAGAAACTATTATATATGAAAGTATATCAGAGATGGCACCAAAACTAATTCTTACTAAGGAACAATTTAAAAGTCATATATCTTGTTTAATAGATTATTTATTAAATACTGATCATTATAATATTTGTCTTATTCCCGGTATATCCAAATTTAATAATGATTTATTTTATTGTTGGTGCAAAAAAAATGAATTTTTACTTGTTAATAATAATAATAATTTTTTAGATTCTAAATTTACTACAAATACTCCTTTAGTTAATTCGGTTTCACTCTTACTAGAGAATACATACTTAAATACACCAGATAACTTTAAAACAAAAGAATATATAGCTAACTTTTTAAAAAGTTTATAAAAACTCTCAAGATAGTGGATGGTTAACAATATTATTTACCATCCATCTATTTTTTTATATTTTTTGATTTCTATTGTTTCACTATAATCTCCACCACTTGAGAAACTTTCTTTTTGTAAGCTTTCAAGCCCCTTTTTGAACTCATATTAGCTCCTTCTAATTATATTTATTACACAATATAACTTAACTCAAAACTTTTTACCACTTCTAACAAATAAATAGATAAATACATAAATATAAGAACTTTTATTTTTGTACAAAGACAAATTACCTAGATGATATTGCCATTTTTCAAAGGTTATGCTACAATTTCTGGTAAGTTAATACAAGATACATATTTGCCGCCGGGTAAATATGTTAAGCGTCAGTTATCCTATCCGTAGGCCTTTTGGAGATAGGACATTCTGGCGCTTTATTTTTTAGGAGGACTATATGAAAAACAAATCTCAATTTAAGGAATTCGCTCGCTACTCTACATTAAATGTTTTAGGTATGATTGGCTTATCATGCTATATACTAGCAGATACATTTTTTGTTTCAAGGGGATTAGGTAGAAATGGTTTAACAGCGCTTAACTTGGCTATACCTGTATATAGCTTTATTCATGGAAGCGGTTTAATGCTAGGAATAGGTGGTGCTACAAAGTATTCAATTTTTAAAAGTAATAAAGAAAGTAAAAATGCAAACACCATCTTTACAAACACCTTATGTTTAGCTATTGTTCTATCTATTGTATTTATACTAATTGGTATTTTTCTTTCTAAATCTTTAACTACTGTTTTAGGAGCAGATTCTGATGTTTTTAAAATGACAAATACATATTTAAAATTCATACTTATATTTGCTCCTGCTTTCATTATAAATGATGTTCTAATTTGCTTTGTAAGAAATGATAACAACCCAAATTTATCAATGTATGCAATGCTAATAGGAAGCTTATCTAATATAATTTTAGACTATATATTTATATTTCCATTACAACTTGGAATATTCGGAGCTGTATTTGCAACAGGACTAGCACCAATAATTAGTATGCTTATACTATCCCTACACAGCATAAAAAGAAAAAATCAATTTCACTTTATAAAAATAAAACCTAGCATTAAGATAGCACTCAATACTTTATCATTAGGTTTTCCATCATTAGTTGCAGAGGTCTCTTCTGGCATTGTAATTATTGTTTTTAATATGATTATACTTAATCTCATAGGTAACGTAGGTGTTGCTGCATATGGAATAGTTGCCAATTTATCTCTTGTGGTTATTGCAATATATACTGGTATTGCTCAAGGAATTCAACCACTTATAAGCAAATCTTATGGCCGTAATGATTTAAAAAGTATTAAATTAATATTTAAATATGCAATGATAACTATGTCTATTATTTCATGCATACTCTATCTAATTATATTTTTCTTAGCAGACCCAATTGCTAAAATATTTAATAGTGAAAATAATCTTGTATTACAAAGTATTGCAACAAATGGCTTAAGGCTTTATTTTATAGCTGTAATATTTGTAGGATTTAATATTATTCTTCCTATGTTTTTTAGTTGTATGGAAAAAGCCTTCCTAGCTCAAACTATTTCTTTATTAAGGGGATTAATTGTTATAATTCCTATGGCTTTTCTACTATCTGTGTTAGCAGGCATAACTGGTGTATGGCTAGCCTTCCCTATTACTGAGAGCTTAGTTTCAATATTGGGAGTAATACTTTATTTAAAATTAAAAATGTAACCTTGCTTGTTAATATAAGTTTTTAAAGCTCCATTTTTATATAAAAAAAGTACTGCATATCCTTAATAATGCGGTACTTTTTTATCTTATTTAATCCTAAAATACATCTCTGGTGTGTTTTCATCTATAATTCTAAATTGATACCCTTCATTTTTATAATAATCTATTATGTCTGGAAGAGCCTTATAAGTATTTTTATTCATATCTGTGCAATGCATAAGTAGTATTATAGGATGTAAATTTTCGCTTCCCTTAATAGCCTTCTTATACAAAACATTAGGATCAAGCTTTTGATTCATTCCATCTGTATTATCTAAGTTCCAATCATAAACTCTAAAGTTGTTATCATGCAACTTAGATAAAAACTTTCTACTTAAGTGTTTGTAGCTTCCTCCTGGAAATCTAATTATATTAGGAGAAACTCCAACTACTCGATTTATCTCATTTCTACATTCTACCATCTCTTTTATAAATGTATCCTCATCACGATAAACATACTTAAATTTATGATTATATGTATGTAAGCCTATACCATGACCTTCATTATGAATTCTTTTTACTACATCTTCTTTATCTTTTATTTGATTTCCAATAAGAAAAAATGTTGCTTTTACATCCTTTTCTTTTAATACATCTAACACCCCATCCGTTACCTTAGAACTTGGTCCATCATCAAAGGTTAGATATATAATTTTTTTATTAGCATAGTCTTCATTATAAGTTTGCTCCTCTATATTAAAAACTTTAACACTAGGAACACTTGCACCAAGCATAGACATTAAAATAAACATACCTAAAAAAAATAATAAAGATCGCCTTACTCTATATTTCACTTTTTTTCCTCCTTATTACTTATAGATTAAAACCCATTACAATTTATCTTGTACCATTTCATATATTTAATTCATTTTTCATTTAGTAAATAAAAAAGGTGAAGTGGATATTTATTTTGCTTGTTCCACCTCTGCTCTCCAAATCACATCAAAAGAAATATCCACTCCACTCGTACTAAATGTAAGGAAACTATATCAAAAAATTAATACCATATCATTCCACTTAGCTCCTCCATGTGAGGAAGCTGAAACACCTTTATGCTCAAATCCAAACTTTTTATAATAATGCACTAAGTAATCTTTACAAGTAAGTACAATACCTTTCTTACCACGTGCCTTTGAAATTTGTATAAAGTAATTTAGTAAATTTTCTGCAATACCATTTCTGCGATATTTAGGTAATACATCTAATCCAAATACAGTTTGATATTCGCCATTTAGATTATAAAGGGAAGTATCATGGTACAATTCATCAGGTAACTCTGGTGAATTTGTAGTACATCCATTAATAAAGCCTACTACTTCACCATCTTCAACAGCCACAAAAAAATTTTCTTTGAATGCAAAGAATCTTTTTCTAATATCCTCTCCCTTTGCTGCTTCTGACTCTGGAAAGCACTCCTCTTCAATAGCTATTATTTGATTTAAATCTTCGTTAATTGCCTCTCTAATTTCCATATAAATTCTCCTCTTCATCTTATCTAAAAAACTCTACATTTTTATTATAAGGATTATTAAATACTTAGCTTGTAATATTGTCAACTTAATTCTTATTAAAAAAATGAGCTAGTCAATAGATTGAATCCACTAACTAACTCTAAACAAATATCTTAAACGGATGTCTGTAGCTCACAAATGTCCTTATTAATTTCTTTCATCTCTAATAATACAAGAGTATCTAAAATACTATTTAATTTTAAAATTTCTTCTGTCCCTCCATATTTGATGTATAGGTCCCCAACAATTATACCTAATTCTTCTCGGATCTCTTCCATCTAAATCTTCATCCTCCTTTTGTTTATCAGTATTAATTATATTTATATGGAATATTTAGTCAACTTTTGCTTATAATTATAATTTATACATTTTTACCATGTAAGCGTTATTGTTTACTTTATTAATAGTTACAATAACACTCATTTAATAATCATCAAGCATTTCATATAAATATTTTAAAATTTGATATTTTTTCATTCTTATAATTTTATTTTTGTAATTAAATTGTAACAATAATTACATATATATAACTTTTACCAATACAATATTAATTATCATACAATAATAGTTTTTTATCCTTTTATGAAGAAAATAGAAAACTAGGATACTTATTTTATCCTAGTCTTCAACATAATTTAATAATTACTTTCTTCTTTAACACTTACAATAATACCAAAATAAAAAAAAACGTAAGCATTTCGGTGAAAAAATGCTATATTATCCTTTTTTATCTATTATTATTTATTACCTATAAACATAGTAAACACCTCATTTATATCATTATTAGTGATATTCTTATCCTTTAACAAGCAATGTATTTTCATCCTTTTAGGGGCAAAAAAGGTGGCAAAATTTAGGACTAGGATAATAACTATATCCTAGTCTTTAACACAATTTATTATTTCCTCTCTTTAACGCTTCTGCTCTCTCTTCCATTAAAGCTTTTAATTCTTCTATATCTTCTAATGTAGCTCTATTTCTGATAAAGCATCTTGCACTAGTCCTATTCTTTAAGTAATTTGCATGATCTCTATTTTTTTCTCTCCATCTTTTATCTGCATTCCTTTGTGCTTCACTTGTTTTTCTCATTTTAACCCTCCTGTTGTAATAAAAAGATTAATTAATGTTGAAATAAAGTAGCAAAAGCTTTTTTAAATTTTTTATAAAGATTATTATATAAATGTAAACCCAGGTCAATAATTTTTATCTATTTTTAATAAATATTTCATAAAAAAAGCTATTAAGCAGAAATTAATCTCCCTAATAGCTTTCTGGGATTTTATAATTTTAAGAGGTATCCTACTTATATATGTTATTCATAAATATTATATTTTGTTATGTTCTATAAAATATTTCTTCATGGTATACTATGAAAAAGATTCCCTCACTATATATTTATCCATTTTTATTTATGTATTATAGCACAACGTATGTATAACATTACCGATTTATTTTTATATTTTAAGTGTCTATTTTTAATATGTTTTTTTACATTTATTGATTAATAATAGAAATTATTGTATTTTGTAATTGTAAGATTCTCAACATAATTCATAAAAAAGAGCAATTTGTTATTTTATTCTATAATTGCTCTTTACCACTTTACTAAACGACAAAGAGACAGTAAACCAGGGAAATTATCCCTGATTACTGCCTCTTTGTTTCATTATAAATATAGTACAATGCTATTAACAAGTATAACCAATTATTAAATTTTTATTATAATTTAAACAGCTTAATTGATTTTATTTCTTTGATAGTATATATTACTCTTAAATCCCACAATAGTATTAATAACTACAAAAATAGAAAAAGAGTGATTAGTCCCCCTTATTGATTGGTCGCTCTTTTTCTTCTTAAATAATAACAATACTATTAGTGAGAGCTCCTAGATATACATTTCATTATTTAAAACACAAGAAAAAGACTGGATTAATAATAAAATTAATCTAGTCTTTTTTATCTAGATATAAAAAACATAACATATTTATAGTTTTATCTATCATTTTTGTTTTATACATACAAAACTAATAATTTCTTCTATAAACCTATATAATATATATATTTTTATATTTTAAGTGTCTATTTTTAATGTATTCTTTACATTTATTGAATTTATTCCTTATTTTATGCTATTTTATAACTATAGTAAACCAGTATTAGTATTAAGTAAATTAATACTCCTACAAGTCCCATCCATACATAAAAGAGCGATTAATCCCAGCCACTAAGATTAATCGCTCTTTTTATTTTCTTTTATTGTAGTACACATCTACATTATTATTACTATTTTAATACAATATAAATCTATTTAATATTTCTACTTATTTTATCTTCTAAGTGTCTATTTTTAATATGTTTTTTTACATTTATTGATTAACAATAGAAATTATTGTATTTTATAATTATAAAATCCTCAGTATAATTTACAAGAAAGAGCGGTTTCCTACTTACTATTTTATTCTATAGTCGCTCTTTACCGCTTTACAAAACAACAAAGAGACAGTAACCAAGGAAATTATCCCTGATTACTGTCTCTTTGTTTTCTTATTTTGTAAGTATAGCACAGAACTATTATAACCAATTATTTAGTTAAAATATACTCCCAACATGCAGGACCTAAATTACTGTCATTCTTAAATCCTAGTTTTTTATTTAGAGCTACAACTGCTTGATAAAAACTTCCGTTTCCCTTAGCTGGCCCATATTTACCATCTATAGGACCATTATATAATCCTAATGCTTTCATACTTGATTGAGCTAAAAATACATATGTCCCCTTTGCTCCATATTTTAATACGTTCTTCTTACAATTCTTTAACAATTTTCCTTCCTCCTTAATTATAGGTTTATTTTCTACAGGTTTTTCTTGTACTACTTGCCCTGTAATTCCTTCTACT
>JAQEYV010000008.1:0-120347 GCA_027692445.1 Clostridiaceae bacterium OF42-15pH9A
GGTTTTTAACTTTATATTCTGTTCAATTTTCAAAGACCAATTTGTTTATCGCATCCAAGCGACTTTCTTATCTTATCACCTTGTTGAAATCTTGTCAACAACTTTTTTCTTTTTCTATTTCGTTGCGACTCGTTTCCGTCAGCGACGAGATTTATCTTAACATAATTCTCTACTCCTATTAATCACTATAATCTTTTTATTTAAAATAACCCCTATTATTCCACTTTTTTTCTTTTATTTTCTACGTTTTTCTCATATAGATACTCCAGGATAAGTTTACATTATTTATTCTCCTTTAATCCTTCTTTCCATCAAATTAGTGCTAGAAATCTTCACTTTAACAACTCAATTTGTCACAAATACAACAAAAGAAGCACCAATTGTAATAGCGCTTCTTTCTTCTTACATAAATATTATTTTTATTCTCTCTTTTATTTAGAATTAATCCCTTAATATATTTAAGTCCTCACCATTTAATATTTTTTTCATAGTTCTCATAGAACACATCTTTCCACACATTGTACAACTCTCTTCATCATGAGGTTTTGACTCAGCTCTATATCTTCTTGCTTTTTCTGGTTCTAAAGCTAAATCAAACATAGTATCCCAATCAATATCCGCTCTAGCTTTACTCATTTTGTTATCCCATTCTCTCGCTCCCTTTATTCCTTTAGCTATATCCGCTGCATGTGCTGCAATTTTAGCTGCTACAATTCCCTCTTTCATATCTTCTAAGTTAGGTAGTCTTAAATGTTCAGCCGGAGTAACATAACATAAGAAATCCGCTCCATATGTTGCCGCAATAGCTCCGCCAATAGCAGATGTTATATGATCATATCCCGGAGCAACATCTGTTACCAAAGGTCCTAAAACATAAAAGGGTGCCCCATGACATAATTTCTTTTGCAAAAGCATATTAGCTTCTATCTCATTAAGCGCCATATGTCCAGGTCCTTCAATTATAACTTGTACATTCTTTTCCCAAGCCCTTTTAGTTAATTCCCCTAGTGTAATAAGTTCCTTTATTTGATTAGCATCTGTAGAATCATTAATACTTCCAGGTCTTAATGCATCTCCAAGAGAAATTGTCATATCATACTTAGCACAAATATCTAACAGCTCATCATAATATTCAAAAAAAGGATTTTCTCTATTATTTAATTCCATCCATGCAAATAATAATGAACCACCTCTTGATACTATATGTGTAAGTCTCTTATTTCTCTTAACTGTTTCCACAGCCTCTCTATTTAATCCTGCATGTATTGTTATAAAGTCAACGCCATCTTCTCCATGTTTTTCTACAACTTTAAGAAATTCCTCTGCTGTTATATCTTTTAATTCCTTATCGTAAAAACCAACAGCATCATATATAGGTACAGTTCCAATCATAGCAGTAGACATGTCTACTATTTTTCTTCTCATGCCTTCAGTTTTACCATAGTTAGAAAGGTCCATTATTGCTTCCGCCTTCATATCTAATGCTACTTTTACCTTTTCAAACTCCCTCTCACATTCAGGGCAATCCTTAGATATTCCTAAATTTACATTTATCTTAGTTTTAAGACCTTCCCCTACCCCCTCTGGACTTAGCGTCTTATGATTCCTATTAGCTGGTATGGCAATTTTCCCCTCCGCCACTAATCTTCTTAACTCCTCCACTGAAATATTTTCCTTCGCAGCTACTATTTCCATTTCACTTGTTATAATACCTTTTTTAGCTGCATCCATTTGTGTTGTATAACTCATAATAATCCTCCTCCTAAAATAAATAAAAAAACCTAGCAAATTAATTTGCTAGGTTATAACCACTTTAAAAAACAAAAGCTTGCATATGCAAGCTTAAATTTTCAAATTATAAGCTTCCCTACGATGGTATTATCCATATCAGGTACAAGAGTTAGGAAAATCCTTCTCAGCCTTACGGCACCCCTAGCTAATTCACTATATTCTTTTACACTAATATACCATTTATTGATATTTTTATCAAGTTTTCGTTATTCAAATATATTTACTAACTTTTTGTTCAATACATCTACAACACCACAGTCAGACATCTTAGCACAAGGAATTACAGGAAGCGCAAGCGTTACAATTCTTAACAATGGGTTGGGCATCTCAGTAATACCTAATTCTATTATTGCTTTCTTCATTTTGTTAGCATCCTTAGATAATTCTTCTGCTTCTTTATTTGACATTAGCCCTGCAACTTTTAGTTGTAAATGTTCTTTTAATTCACCATTTTCCACACAACTTAATCCACCACCCATTTGAATCAAGTCATTTGCTACTAGTAAAGCTTCTTTAGGGTCGTCATATACTATTGTTAAATTATGACTATCATGTGATATAGTACTTCCTAGCGCCCCCTTAGTTAACCCAAAATTCTTTACCACAGCTATTGATTTGTTCTCATCTTTACCATGTCTATTAATAACAATTACAAACTTTAAATCCTCTTCCCTCGATAAATCTATATATCCATCTTTAACATTCAATTCTTTTTCTACAAAATCTGTAACTGAGGATATTTGACTTCTATATTGAATTATCTTTGTTTTTATCTTTCCTTCTTTTATAGGTGCTTTCAACATAAAGTCTTCAATTTTTAAATCTTTAACGTGAACAGAGTTTTCTTCCTCAATATCATATTTTATATTCTCTACCTCTTTTAATAGCTTCCCATCTTCAGCAACTATTTCCCCCTCAAATACTACAGCATTAACCTTAAAGTTTTCCAAATCTTCTAAAACAACTATATCTGCTAAATATCCTGGAGCTAATGCACCTAAGTTTCTTATTCCTAATTCTCTTGCATTATTTAATGTTGCACATCTTATAGCATCAACTGGATTTAAACCTGCTTTTACAGCTGTTTTTACAACATCATTCATATGACCACTAGTTAATATTTCATCCACTTCTCTATCATCAGTACATAAAGTAAGATTTGTTAAATATCTAAAATCCTTAATCCCCTTTACTATTTTTGTAACATCCTTAGAAATAGAACTTTCTCTAGCGTCAACATACATGCCTTTTCTCATCTTATCTCTAGCTTCAATTTCATTTCTACTTTCATGGCAACTTAATATTCCTGCACAAAGATAAGAAGATAATTGTTTTCCTGTTAAAGATGGAGCATGCCCTTGAATAAACATATTTCTCTTTTCAGCAGCTTCAACAATCTTTACCATCCTTTCATCATTGTCAATTACTCCGATGAAGTCCATTACTTCCCCAATACCAATAACTCTTTCTAAATCTAACATTTCTTCTATATCTTTCTCATCAAACTCAGCCCCTGCATTTTCTAAACCTTGTACTGCTGGAACACATGATGGTGCTAGTATATATTGTCTCATTGGAAGTCCTTCGCTAGAATCATGCATATATTTAACGCCTCTAATTCCATGAACATTTCCTATTTCATGAGGATCTGTAACAACTGTAGTTGTACCATGTGCAGTTACTGCCTTCGCAAAGTTTCTTGGAGTAAGTAAGGTACTTTCAATATGAATATGTGCATCTATTAATCCTGGAATTACATACTTTCCTTCTGCATCATAATATTTTTTCCCTTTAAGAGGATCTCTTTCCTCATCTATGCTGCATGTAACGTCTCCAATATGCTTTTCATATATACCAATTTCGCCTTCATATATTTCTCCAGTGAATACATTAACTATTTTTCCGTTCTTAATAACTAAATCATATTCTCTTTTTCCATTTGCTGCTTCTATTAATCCTTTTTTATCATTAGGTAAAATCCACATAAAACTCATCCTTTCACTATATAATTTGGTTGTTCTATGGTGTCAATATAATTTTTATTTTTTATTCTTAAAGTAAATTATATCTAATTAGTATTTATCTCACAAAAATCCATTCAACGCCGCATTTTTACTATAACTTCTTAAGTTCTTAAGTTCTTAACTTCTTATATTTTTAAAAAGTTAAGAACTGCATATAAAATTAAAAATTATGATACATCCTTTTTGCTTTAATAAAAAGTTGCCGTGGCAATAGAGAATAAATTTTCTTCTCTATTGCCACAGCTCAATTATTTCTATATTAAGAAGTATAAAATCAGCGGTATTGATAAAATATAAATTCCCCAATTTAATTCTTTATATTTACCAGCCATTACTTTTGTAAACATATAAGCTATAATCCCCATGCTTATACCATTTGAAATACTATTTGTGAATATTGTAAATGCAATTGTAGCGAATGCTGGGAATGATTCTGTGAAATCACTAAAATCTATATCCTTAAGTCCTGATAACATCATTAATCCTATAATTATTAACGCTGGTGCTGTAGCTTGATTTGGTATCATACCAACTATTGGTGTTATGAATATTGCAAGAGCAAAACATACTGCTGTTGATACTGCTGTTAAACCAGTTCTTCCACCTTCTTCAACCCCTGAAGCTGATTCTATGTAAGTTGTAACTACTGTTGAACCAAATAACGCACCTACTATTGTAGCGATTGAATCTACCAAGAATGGCTTTTCTATATTAGGTAAATTACCTTCTTCATCTAAAAGATCTGCCTTTGCAGAAACACCTATTAAAGTACCTAAAGTTGAGAAGAAGTCTCCAACAAAGAATGTGAATATTAATGGGAAGAAACTCCACTTTAATGCACCCATAATATCAAGCTTCATAAAAATCGGTTCAATTGATGGAGGCATTGATATTAAAGTTTCTGGCACTTGTGTAATTCCCATTGGAATCCCTATAATCGTAGTAGCTATAATCCCTATAAATACAGCTCCCTTAACATTTCTTGACATTAAGAAAACTAGCAAACATAAACCTATAATTGTAAGTAATACTGCTGGTGTTTTAATATCTCCCATAGAAATAGAACCATCTATTTGCATAATTCCACCATTCTTGAATCCAAGTGAAACTATATAGAATCCAACTGCTGCCCCTATAGCAAGCTTTACATTCTTAGGAATTAACTTAACTATAACTTCTCTTAATCCTAAAACAGAAAGTAGTAAGAAAATTACTCCTGAAATAAATACCATTCCTAATCCTGTTTGCCAAGAAACAACTCCCCCAGCAACAAGTGTGAAAGCAAAGAAAGCATTACTTCCCATAGCCGGCGCTAAAGCAAATGGTAAGTTAGTGTATAATCCCATAAATAATGAGAATATCGCCGAAAGAATTGCTGTAACAACTATTACTGCTCCAACATCCATTCCTGCTGCTCCCATAAAGGATGGTTGTACAACTAAAATATAAGCCATAGTCATAAATGTAACTATACCTGCTGTTATTTCAGTTTTTGGATTTGTGTTGTGTTCCTTTAATTTAAATAGTTTTTCTAACATTTTATCCCCCTAATGTTTACTTAATTAATTCTTCTATTGTATCTAATAACAACTGACATCCATTTTGAATATCTATTTCTTTTGTATACTCTTCTGGACAATGGCTACTTCCATTTACACTAGGTACAAATATCATAGCCACATCACATATTTCACTAATAATGCTTGTATCATGGTTTGAGCCACTATACATTAACTTATAACTTATTTCTCTATTTAAAGCCTTCTCTTCTATAATTTTTAATATTTCTTCCTTCGACTTAGTTTCCTTAGCCTTAGTCAGTTCTTTTATAGAAGTCTTAACCCCACTACTTTCTATCTTTTTAAGTTCATTTTTTATTTCTTCTAAAATTCTTTTATTTGTATCAGGTTCGATGCCTCTTAAATCTATTGTGAACTTTACTTCTTTTGGAATTACATTTGGCAAATTAGGTTTACACTCTATAACACCTACAGTTGCTACATTGGATTCATCTCCAAGCTTTTCAACTATATATGGTATATTATAAATCAATCTTGATGCTTCAACTAAAGCATCCTTTCTATATTTCATAGGAGTTGCGCCTGCATGATTGGCTTGACCTTCTATCTTTACCTCATACCAATTTAAAGCATTTATTCCTTTAACTATCCCTACCGAAATATTTTCTTCATCTAAAACTCTTCCTTGTTCTATATGAAGCTCTATCATAGAATGTATTTCTTCCTTTGGCACTCTACATTCAGATACTTTTCTAGGATCCCCCCCTAATTTCTCTATCATATCTACCATAGAAATACCCATATTATCTTTAAGATCCTTTATATCTTCAAATTCAATCTTACCAGCAATAGCTTTGCTTCCAAGAAGATTAACAGAAAAATTAGACCCTTCTTCTTCAGTAAAAACCACTACTTGATATCCTCTTCTATGCTTTAAGTTATTCTCTTTTATAACTCTTCCAACTTCTATCGCAGCAACAACACCAAGTATCCCATCATAATTACCACCATGTTTAACAGTATCAATATGTGATCCGCTTATAACGATTGGTAACTTTTCCTCTGTCCCTTTTAATAATCCTTTTATATTACCTATATTATCAACACTTACCTCAAACCCTACCTCTTTCATTTGGTTAATTAAATACTTCCTAGCAAGTAAGTCCTCTTTACTATAAGAATATCTTGTACAACCTTTTTTAGGCGTAGAGTTAAATTCGCTAAGTTTTTCAATTTCCTTCATCACTCTATGTATATTAACCCTCATATCTTATCCATCCTTCGAATTAGTTACGAATTATATTTATAATATATATAATATAATTCGTCAAGTCAAGACTTTTTTCTACTTTTATCGAACCTTTTTTTAATATTATCATTTAATTTTCGTATTTTTTCTATTGTTATAATAAAAAATATATAATACTAATTAACACTTATCTCACTTCTAGAAAATAGTATTCAATTATGATATTCTAAAACTGTACCATAACAGTTAAGAAGGTGTTTATCATTAGTAAACTATACGAGGAAATAATTAAGGATATAGAAAAAGGAATAGAAAAGGGAGTGTATACAGTAGGTAAAAAAATACCTTCTGTTCGTGAGCTTAGTAAAAAATATAACTGTTCAATAAACACAGTAATAAAAGCTTATGATACTTTAAAAAACAATCATGTCATATACGCTAATCCTAAAAGTGGATACTATATTGTAGAAAACATAAATAAAATCAATCTTTATACATCAGATACAATTAACTTTTATAGCGGTAACACTTTAATTGGGGATATGAATATACCTGATTTAAAGCACTGTCTAAATTGGGCAGGAGATCTTTACAAAAATAATTCTCTAGACTCAAATCATACCGGGGTAGATTCTTTAAAAGATGCCTCACTTAGGTATTTATCAAATTTTCAAGTTTTCACTAAAAAAGAAAACTTATTTATTACAATGGGAACAGTTCAAACTCTTAACCTATTAATAGATATGAACTTTCCGAATAATAAAACAAAAATATTATTAGAGCAGCCAAGTTATGGACATTTTTTAGATAACCTAAAAATGCTAAACATAGATATAATTGGAATAGAGAGAAACGAAAATGGTATCGATTTAGATAAACTAGAAAAAATTTTTAAAGAAGAACCTATTAAATTCTTCTATACAATCCCACGTCACCACAACCCTTTAGGAACTACTTTGAAAAAATCACAAAGAAAAGCAATTGCTAAATTAGCAGCCAAATATGACGTTTATGTTGTAGAAGATGATTATTTTTCAGATATTTATTTAAACGAAAAATACGACCCTATTTATTCATATTCTGACTTTACTCACGTCATATATCTTAAAAGTTTTTCAAAAATTATGCCTTGGATGAGAGTTGGAGTTTCAGTTATTCCTAACAATTTAATTGACTCATTTAAAAATCATACAAAAAAATTAGATATAAGATATTACATATCACCATCACTATTATCTCAAGCTACTCTTGAAATATATATAAGAAGTAATATTTTAAAAAAACATAGTGATGTTATAACGAATGATTTAAAAAAGAAACATGAAATACTTTCAAATAAACTTTTAGATTTGAAGAATGTAGGCATAAACTGTTTTAGTGACATATCAGGTTTTTATAGTTATATATTTCTTCCTGACCATATAAACGAAGACATATTAATTAAAGAATTAAGAAATAACAAAGTTATTGTAGGGCCTGGTAAACGCTGTTTTATAGATAATTCATTTTACAAAAAAGGAATAAGGCTTAGTATATCTAGCGTCAGTACAAATGATATTATTAATGGGTTGAATATAATAAAAAAATGTTTAATTAATAACTAAAGCTTAAATAATTAACAAGAATAAATTTTAATCATTACAAAAAGGACCGTATCTTATTTGATACGATCCTTTTTTTTGTGAAATCAACTTTTGTAGTTTTATATATAAATGTTATTTTTTCTTAGGCTTTTTTACTTCCTTTGAAGCTTCTTTCTTAACTTCATAAGAATTTATATAAATTTGCTTTAATTCACTCATTAATGGGTATCTTGGATTAGCACCTGTACATTGGTCATCAAATGCTTGCTCTACCATTTCATCAAGTGTTGCATAGAACGCATCTTCGCTTATACCAGCTTCTTTAATTGTCTTTGGCATATTAACCTTAGCTTGTAATTCTTCTATAGCCTTGATTAATAATTCTACCTTTTCTTCATTAGTAGATCCACCTAATCCTAGATGATCAGCAATTCTAGCATATCTCCATGATGCATTTGGATATTTGTATTGAGCAAATGCTGCTTGCTTAGTTGGTGCATCTGTGGCATTGAATCTTATAACTTCGTTCATTACTAGAGAGTTTGCCATACCGTGTGGTAGATGGTGGAATGCACCTAGCTTATGAGCTAATGAGTGGTTTATTCCTAAGAAAGCATTTGAGAATGCCATACCAGCCATACATGAAGCATGAGCCATCTTTTCTCTAGCTTTAACGTTTGTTGTTCCTTCATTATAAGCATCTGGTAAGTATTTGAATACTAATCTAATAGCTTCTAAAGCTAATCCATTAGTGTATTCAGATGCCATAATTGAAACATATGCTTCTATAGAGTGAACTAATACGTCTATACCCGCACAAGCTGTTAATCCCTTAGGTGAAGTCATCATTAACTCAGCGTCAACTATAGCCATATCTGGAGTTAATTCATAGTCAGCTAATGGATATTTAACCCCTGTAGTTTCATCAGTTATAACTGCGAATGGAGTAACTTCTGATCCTGTTCCTGCTGATGTAGCTATTGAAACCATCATAGCTTTTTGACCCATTGTTGGGAACTTGTAAATTCTTTTTCTAATATCCATGAATGTCATAGCTAAATCATGGAAGTTCACTTCTGGATGTTCATACATAACCCACATAATCTTAGCAGCATCCATAGCTGATCCACCACCAAGAGATATAATTACATCTGGATTGAAATCTAGCATTTCCTTAGCACCAGCTCTTGCACATCTTAATGTTGGGTCTGGTTCAACATCTGAGAATATCTTATATTGTATTCCGTTCTTTTCTAGTACTTCTGTTACTTTATTTGTGTATCCCATTTGGAATAATACTTTATCTGTTACGATGAAGGCTTTCTTTTTGCCCATATCGTGTAATTCTTCAAGAGCTACTGGTAAACAACCATATTTGAAATAAGTCTTTTCTGGAACTCTAAACCAAAGCATATTTTCTCTCCTCTCAGCAATGCTCTTAATGTTAATTAAGTGCTTAGGACCAACGTTTTCTGAAACTGAGTTTCCGCCCCAGGATCCACATCCTAGTGTTAATGATGGCGCTAACTTAAAGTTAAATAAATCTCCGATAGCTCCTTGTGCTGCTGGCATATTAATTAGAGTTCTAGCAGTCTTCATTCTTTCACCAAATGTTAATATTCTATCTTTTGACTTTATTTGATCTGTATACAGTATTGAAGTGTGTCCCATACCACCTAATTCAATTAATCTATCAGCCTTATCTAAAGCTTCTTCGAATGATTTAGCTTTATACATAGCTAATACTGGTGATAACTTTTCATGCGAGAATGGTTCTTCTAATTCAACTGAAGTTACTTCTCCAACTAAAACCTTAGCTGATTCTGGAACATTCACTCCTGCCATTTGTGCAATCTTATATGCTGATTGACCAACCATATCTGCATTTAGGCCACCTCTATCATTTAAGATTACTTTTCTAACCTTATCTATTTCTTCTCCCTTAAGGATATAAGCTCCTCTATCTGCTAATTCTTTCTTAACTTCATCATAAACTTCTTCTAAAACAACTATTGATTGTTCTGATGCACATATAACTCCATTATCAAATGTCTTAGATAATAAAATTGAGTTTACAGCCATTTTTATGTGAGCTGTTTCATCTATAATAGCTGGAGTATTTCCTGCACCAACTCCTAAAGCTGGTCTTCCTGATGAGTAAGCAGCCTTAACCATTGCTGGTCCACCTGTAGCTAGTATTATATCTGATTCTCTCATAACATTTCCTGATAATTCAACTGAAGGTTCATCTATCCATCCGATAATTCCTTCTGGAGCACCAGCTTTAACCGCTGCATCTAAAACAACCTTAGCTGCTGCTATTGTAGCTTTCTTAGCTCTTGGATGTGGACTTATGATTATTGCATTTCTAGTTTTTAAAGCTATTAATGTTTTAAATATAGCTGTTGATGTTGGATTTGTAGTTGGAACTATAGCAGCTATAACTCCTATTGGTTCTGCAATTTTTGTAACTCCAAAAGTTTTATCTTCTTCTAAAACTCCACAAGTTTTCATATCTTTATATTGATTATATATATATTCAGCTGCAAAATGATTCTTTATAACTTTATCTTCAACAATACCCATTCCTGTTTCTTCAACAGCCATCTTTGCAAGCTTAATTCTTGCATTATTTGCCGCTAAAGCTGCTTGTCTGAAAATTTCATCTACTTGCTCTTGAGTATAAGTTGCGAATATCTTTTGTGCCTCTTTTAATTCTTGAATTCTTTTAGTTAATTCTTGTGCATTAGTAACTGCCATCTTTAGTTCCTCCTAAAATTTATCTAATAATCATTTGCGATTTTTTTATCATTGTTTCTACACCTTTATTTTATTTTATTGTTTATTTTTTGTCAATGTTTTTTGTTAACTTTTTTAATTTTTATTCAACTTATCCATCAAATAATTGATTTTTTGTAAATATTTTGTCAAATTTATATTTTTTTAGACTTTATGAAAACATTAACACGGATAGGTATGTATTTTTTTTAACAATGTTCTTGTTATAACTATATTTATTTTGTGCATTTACACTTTATATCATTCATTTATATTTAACCTCTTTTTTCCATAAGATTGATAACTTCCTAACTAAATAAATATAATTATGATTTTTACTATTAAAAATTTTTACACATAAAAAGAAGTCCAATAACGGACTTCTTTTAACACTTACATATTTCAATTATTGTTTTACAAGCTAATTCCATATATGAAACTACAGTAAATTCATATTTACCATGAAAATTATATCCACCAGTAAATATATTAGGACAAGGTAACCCCATAAAAGATAATCTTGACCCGTCTGTTCCTCCTCTAATTGGAACTAACTCTGGAACTATATCTAAAGCTTCCATAGCTTTTTTAGCTCTTTCCATTACCTCTGGATATTTATCAATTATTTCTTTCATATTTTTATATTGATCTTTTAGAATAACTTCTACTGTTCCATCTCCATATTTTGAATTTAACTTTTCTTCAACATACTTTAATTTATTCTTTCTATTATTTATTCCATCAGTTTCAAAATCTCTTAATATATAAGTTAAAGTTGTACTTTCTACTGAACCTTCAATATCATTTAAATGATAGAATCCTTCATATCCACTTGTATATTGTGGTGATTCATTTTGTGGTAACTCATTGTGGAATTCATATGCTATAAGAATACTATTTTTCATTTTGTCCTTAGCATATCCTGGATGAATGTTGCTACCATTTACTTTAACTATAGCGGAAGAGGCATTAAAGTTTTCACACTCTAATTCTCCTAACGCTCCACCATCTATTGTATAAGCAAAATCTGCTCCAAACTTTTCTACATCGAAGAAATCTGCACCTCTACCAACCTCTTCATCAGGAGTAAATGCTATTCTTATCTTTCCATGAGAAATCTCTGGATGTTTTATCAAATAGCTCATTGCAGTCATTATTTCTGCTATACCATTTTTATCATCTGCTCCAAGAAGAGTTGTTCCATCAGTTGTAATTATAGTTTCTCCAATTAAATCCTTTAAAACAGGATAGTTGGACTCACTTAAATAAATATTTATATCTTTATTTAAATATATATTTCCACCATTATATTCTACTATTTGAGGATTTACTCCTTCACCTTTAAAATCTGGAGATGTATCCATATGTGCTATAAAACCTATAACCGGAACATCTTCCTTAATATTGCTAGGTAAAGTTGCCATTACATATCCTTTATCATCAAGAGTTACTTCTGTTAGCCCCATCTTTTCACATTCATCTTTTAAGATTCTAGCTAAATCTAATTGACAAGCTGTACTTGGAGTAGTTTCGCTTCTTTCATCAGATTTTGTATTAACCTTCACATATCTTAAAAATCTTTCTAATAATTCTTCTCTAATCATCAATACTCCTCCTTTAATAATTACATATAATCTTCTGTTTTTGTCTTCATACCTTTCTTATCCAATTGACTTTCTACTACCTCTTTTATTATAGAGTATATTACTGCAAATAAAGGTACTCCTATTACCATTCCTACTAGTCCCAAGAATTTACCCGCCACTAATATAGAAAACAATATCCAAAATGCGGATATACCTATAGAGTCTCCTAAAATCTTAGGTCCTATTATATTTCCATCAATTTGTTGTATCACAAGGATTATAAGTAAAAACCATAATGCTTTAACTGGAGATACAAATAATATTATTATTACTGAAGGTATGGCACCAATAAAAGGTCCAAAGAATGGAATTATATTAGTTATACCAACTATTACAGATACTAATAAAGTATATGGCATTTTAAATATTGTTAAGACAACAAATGTTAATATACCAATTATTAATGAATCAAGTATCTTTCCACTTAAAAACTTTCCAAATGTATCGCTACTTCTATGAGTTATCTCTATAGTCTTATCTGCAGCTCTTTGTGGTAAAATAGCATAGCTAATTTTCTTAGCTAATGCACAGAATTTTTCCTTATCAATTAAAATGTATATTGAAATTATTATTCCAAGTACTACATTCCATAGCCCTGCAGCTGTAGAAGTTACCACCCCCCCCAATACAGGTAACATATTTGTTGCTTGCTTTATTATATAATTAGTTACATCATTAAAATTCGTATTTATAAAATTAAATACCTCTTCATTTAAATCAAATTTATAAACGATCTCTTGAAATAACTTTGTTGTGTTGTTTATATATGTAGGAATATCATTTATTAACCCAACCAAACTATCTATTACTTGTGGTAAAACAAATTGCATAAATAAAACTATAACTAAAAACGTAGTTATATAAGTTAATATTAGCCCTACAGTTCTTTTTCTTCTAAAGTTCATCTTTTCAAGGCACTTAATATTTTCCATTTTACTTTCATAAAATCTTAATAAAAAATCTAATAGATACGCAATAGCAAATCCAAATATAAATGGTTGTAATAAACTTAGTACTTTCCCTATCTTTCCCCACAATACACCTAATTGTGATATTGATAAATAAAATAATATAATAGAACACACTAAAATAAATGTATATACGCATATTGTATTATATTTAGTATTCCAATTTACTTTCATATTTACCTCTCTTAATTATTATTTTTTTAACATTTATGACACTTTTATTATAATTTTTTTATTATCCTACAGCAATAGAATTAGCTATTTATAATAAAATATTAAGTTTTTTATTTGTAACTAATAAAAGTGGAAAAACATATTTATTATTTGTAGGGCTTAAAAAGTGTGGTATTGCTGGATTTATCAATAATAATGTAATCTAAATAAATACTTAGTTATAAGAGCATAATGTAAATATTAATTGGTTCTAAAAAATAAAGTCTTTGCATTAAAATTAATGTGAGACTTCATTTTCAATAAAATAAACAATATATAGGAGTTGTACAATGTTAGATATATATTCAAAGCTAAAATCATTAGAAAAGCTAATTGGTAACACACCTCTAGTAGAAATAACCTGTATTTATAATGATAAGGAAATAAAAATTTATTCAAAACTAGAATACTATAATTATACTGGAAGTATAAAAGATAGAATGGCTCTTCATATCATAAAGAAATCATATGAAAACAAAGAATTAACCCCTAATGATACTATAATTGAAGCTACAAGTGGAAATACTGGGATTTCTTTTAGTTCAATTGGTACTTATTTAGGTCATAAGGTAGTAATATACATGCCTGACTGGATGAGTGATGAACGAAAGAAATTATTAAGAGGCTTTGGTGCAGAAATAAACTTAGTATCCAAGGAGGATGGTGGTTTCTTAAAATGTATATCCATCACTGAAGAAATTGCTAAAAATAATAAGAATGTATTTTTACCAAAGCAATTTTCTAATAAATATAACACAGAAGCACACTACTGCTCTACTGGGCCAGAAATATTGAACACATTAAAAAAACATAATCTAACTCCTTCTGCATTTATTGCTGGTGTAGGTACAGGAGGAACTGTTATGGGAATCGGGACTTATTTAAAAAAACATAATTATAATATAAAAATATATCCTCTAGAACCATCTAATTCACCCACATTATCTACAGGCACCCATGTAAATGAACATAGAATTCAAGGAATAGTGGATGAATTTATTCCCCCTATTTTAGACTTTTCTAAAGTCAATGATGTTATTGCAGTGGATGATGGAGATGCAATACTTATGGCACAAAAATTATCTAAAACTTTAGGATTAGGAGTAGGCATATCCTCTGGTGCTAACTTTCTAGGAGCAATAAAAGCCTATGAACTATCAGAAAAAAAGAATCCTGTTATAGTGACAGTTTTTGCTGATGATAATAAGAAATATTTATCAACAGACTTATGTAACATTGAACCGGTAAAAGATTGTTATATATCTAAAAATGTAGAACTAATAAATCTTAAAACTTTATAACTAAAAAGAAGGTATTATAAAACAAATAAGTTTTTTAATACCTTCTTATACTTCTAGATTTCCTCTACTAATTGATGTTGCAACTAATATAAGAAAACTTGATATAAATGCTCTAAACGCTTTGCTCTGATCTTTTTGAGAAACATCATCCTCTATTGCTGTTTCATAAGCATCATAATTTATAAACAAAAAAATCGATGTAACTAAAAGAAATATTTCATTTGATATTATAGGTATCCTACTTAAGTCTGGTAAAGAATCACTTATGTTAGTATTATTTAATTGATCTAGTAATTTAGTACGCTCTCCACTAACAAACTCTATATTTAAAATAACTGCAACTAAAATAAGCAATAGAGAATCGTATGAAATGTTTAAGATATTTAATTGCTTAAAAAGTTCTTCCCGAGAAACTGAGGACTCATTACTTTTGTTGTTTGGGTCATTATCACTTTTTTCCATCAACATCCTCTTTAAGCATTTCTATATTTCCAAAGTATGATAACTTAACCAATTTAGTGAATAAGTAAGATTTTCTGATCATATAAATCTCATGGAACTTTACTTTGAAATTTTCATTAATAACTCCCCTGTTTTAACTGATTGTCCTTCTAAAACATAAATCTCTTCTACTATACCTTCTATTGCTGCTACTATATTAGTTTCCATCTTCATAGCTTCAATTACAGCCAAACTTTGTCCTTCCTTAACTATTTCGCCTTTGTTTACTAAAATTTTAATAATATTACCTGGTATACTTGCACCAACATCAGCTTTACTATTCTGATCAGCCATTCTAAATTTACTATCTTCTCCAAGAACGTTTCTAACAGTTTGAGTTCTATCTTTAATTCTTATAGATCTTCTATATCCATTTATTTCAAAATCAACATTCCTATATCCTTCTAAATCTATATTGCCTATTTGTACAAGCTTAACTATTATAGTCTTACCTTCTCCTAAATCTATTTCACTTACTTCTCCCTCTGCTAGTCCATGTAAAAATACATCACTTCTAATTCTACTTACATTACCAAACTCTTGTAAGAACTTTAAATACTCCTCATATACTTCTGGATATAAAGCATAACTTATTACATCCTTATTAGTAGCTTTAATACCAAATTTATTATTTATCTTCTCTTTTATTCCTTGGAAATTTTCATTCTTTAATAGCTCTCCTGGTCTTATATCAATAGGTTTCTCTCCTTTTAAAACTAGCTTTTGAAGCTCCTTTGGAAAGCCACCTTCTGGTTGCCCCATCATACCTTTGAAATAAGATACAACTGAATCTGGAAAAGCCATATTTTTAGCCTTATCATATATATTTTCAGGAGTTAAATCATTTTGAACCATAAATATAGCCATATCTCCAACCATCTTAGAAGATGGGGTAACCTTGATTATATCGCCTACCATTTCATTGACTTTCTTATACATAAGCTTAACTTCTTTAAATCTATGACCTAATCCAAAACTCTCTACTTGAGGCCTTAAGTTAGAATACTGCCCTCCAGGTATTTCATATTTATATATTTCAGCACTTCCCGATTTTAAACCTGATTCAAACTTACTATATATAGGTCTTATACCATCCCAATAATCGGAAAGCTTTTGAATATCATTCAAATCTATCCCTGTATCTCTATCTGTATTTTCTAAAGCTGCAACTATTGAATTTAATGCTGGCTGACTTGTTAATCCAGACATACCATTAAAGGTAGTATCAACAATATCAACTCCTGCCTCTGCAGCCATTAAAACTGTAGCTACTCCTGTTCCTGTTGTATCATGTGTATGAAGATGTATTGGTATTGATATTTCATTTTTTAATGCCTTTATTAACTTTCTAGCTGAATATGGTTTAAGTAGAGCTGACATATCTTTAATAGCAAGTATATGTGCTCCCATATTCTCTATTTCTTTTGCCTTATTTACATAGTATTGTAATGAATACTTGTCTCTATTAGTATCTAAAATATCTCCTGTATAGCACAAAGCTACTTCTGCTATCTTGCCACATTTTAATACTTCATCTAAAGAAACCTCTATGCCTTTTAACCAATTTAAAGAATCAAATATTCTAAATATATCTATGCCGCTTTTAGATGATTCCCTAATAAATTCCATTATTACATTATCAGGATAATTCTTATATCCTACACAATTAGCCCCTCTTATAAGCATTTGAAACATAACGTTAGGAATTCTTTTTCTTAATTCCTCTAACCTTTCCCATGGATCTTCCTTTAAAAACCTATATGCTGTATCAAATGTTGCTCCTCCCCACATTTCAAGAGAAAACAAGTTTTTTCCATAATCAGCTGTAGCTTTTGCTATACTTATCATATCTCTACTTCTAACTCTAGTTGCAACTAATGACTGCTGGGCATCTCTCATTGTAGTATCAGTTAATAAAAGCTTCTTTTGTTCCTTTATCCATTTTACAACACCTTCAGCTCCCTGTTCATCAAGTATTTGCTTTGTCCCCCTAAGAGTTTTTATATCTATTTCAGGTTTAGGGATTATAGGAAAATCATAGTCCTTCTTTTCTCCTTTTGTTTCATTTACCACTTTCTCACCAATCATCCTAAGAACCCTTTGTTCTTCATTAGTTGTAGGTTCTATATTAAATAATTGAGGATTAGATGAAATAAAGTTTGTATCACACTCTCCATGTTGAAATATATCATTATTAAGAACATTAATAAGGAAATCTACATTGGTCTTTATTCCTGTTATGTTTAATTCTTTTATAGATCTAATAGATTTTCTTACTGCATCTTCAAAAGTTCTAGAAAAGGACGTTATTTTCACTAACAAGCTATCATAATACGGACTTACCACTGCTCCCTCAAATCCGTTACCACCATCAAGCCTTATACCAAATCCAGAGCCTGTCCTATAAGTATCCATCTTACCATTATCAGGAGAAAAGTTATTTGCCGGATCTTCTGTAGTTATCCTACATTGAATTGCATATCCTCTTGGTTTAATATCATCCTGACTCCTAATTCCAATTTCATCCGATGATAATTCAAAGCCCTCTGCTATAAGTATTTGACTTTGTACTATATCAATACCAGTTGTTATCTCCGTTACTGTATGTTCTACTTGAATTCTTGGATTCATCTCTATAAAATAGTGATTCCCATGTTTATCTACCAAGAATTCAATAGTTCCTGCACTTCTATAATTTACAGATTTAGCTATTTTAATTGCATCATTACATATTTCTTCTCTTTTTTTTGTTGATAAAGATAAAGCCGGACTAAATTCTACAACCTTTTGATGCCTTCTTTGTATTGAACAATCCCTTTCATACAAATGTACTATATTACCATAATCATCTCCCAATATTTGTATTTCTATATGCTTAGGCCCCTCTATATACTTTTCAATAAATATATCATCTATACCAAATGCCTTTTTAGCCTCACTCCTAGCACTAATATATGATGATATTAAATCTTCTTCCTTCTTAACTATCCTCATACCTCTGCCGCCACCACCTGCAGCAGCTTTTAGTATTACTGGATATTCACACTTTCTAGCAAAACTCAAAGCCTCTTCTTCAGATGATATAGCTTTTTCTACCCCTGGAATTACTGGAACTCCTACACATTTTGCTACCACCTTAGATTTTATCTTATCTCCTAATTTCTCCATCATTTCTGGCTTAGGTCCTATAAATCTAATACCAGCTTCTTCACACTTTCTAGCAAATTCAGGGTTTTCAGATAAAAAACCATAACCTGGATGTATAGCATCTACATGTTTTTTTAATGCTAAGGAAATAATTCCATCAATATCTAGGTAAGCTTCAACAGGTCCTTTATTTTTTCCGATTAAGTATGACTCATTTGCCTTAGTCCTAAATAACGAACATTTATCCTCCTCTGAATATATAGCTACAGTTCTTATTCCTAATTCATGACACGCCCTAAAAATTCTTATTGCTATTTCTCCCCTATTAGCCACTAAAACCTTTTTTATTATTTGCCCCAAGTTAATACAACTCCTTCTTTTTTCCTTATATTACCATTTTATACGAATATGTAATACACTACAATCAACTTTATACATAAAATAAAAAAATCCTCATGTCCACTGTAGAAACTTTCTTAGGCATAAAAAAAGAACTTTGAAAACTCAAAGTTCTTTTTGCTTTATTAAAGTATTAGTTTTACTTAATGCTTTTATAAATACCTCTACTATTTCTTTATCAAATTGAGTACCACTACATTTTCTTAACTCTTCTACTGCTTCTTTAAAACTCTTACGTACATTATATGGTCTATTGGTTGTCATAGCATCAAAACTATCAGCTATAGTAAGTATTCTTGCTAGATATGGAATCTCTTCTCCTTTTAGATTATTAGGATACCCTTTTCCATCATACCTTTCATGATGATATAAAATTAATGGTATAACATTTTTAAGCGCTTTAACTGACTTTATTATCTCTACACCATTTTCAGGATGCTTTTTAAGTTGCATCCATTCATCATCTGAAAGCTTCATTTTCTTATTAAGTATATCTTCATCTATATTAATCTTTCCTATATCATGCATATAAGCACCATATATTAAAGTATCTTTATCACTTTTAGATAAATTTAATTCTTCCGCAATAGCCCTACAGTATATAACTACTCTTTCAACATGTCCATATGTATATCTATCTTTAGCATTTATAATACTAATAAAAGTCTTTATTGATGTTACAAGTTCTATATCTTTCCCCTCAATATTTTTAGTTATTTCATCTAAAACCGATGAATAAGATTCAACCCTATTCTTAGAAAAGAACTTTGCTCTGTACAATGCATCATCCGCACTTTTTATTAATTCTAAATCATCTTTAGCTTTATCAGGATATACTGATACACCTATAGACACAGTTATTCTCCCACTTGGTTGATTCTCTTCTCCATAAAAATACGTAAGTTCAACTTCTTTACGCAATTTCTCTGCAACTTTTAATCCTTCTTCTTCTGTAGTATTCGGTAATATAACTGCAAACTCTTCTCCCCCATACCTTGCTACTATATCATCTTCTCTTACATTTTTAGATATAAGTTTAGCTATACCTCTTAATATTTCATCCCCTCTTTGATGTCCATACAAATCATTGTAATGTTTAAAATAATCAATATCTAAGAATATTAAAGATATCTTTTCTTCTTTACATTCACTTATCATTTTCTTTAAACTCTCATAAAAAAATCTATGATTATATACTTCTGTTAAACCATCTTTGTTTACTACTTCTTCTAGATGGTCTATATATTCCTGTTCCATCCTTACATATATCCCCAATATCCAAGCAGTTACAATAAAAATAGCAGATAAAATTAAATCCTTTTCAAAGTAATTATTAACTTTATAGCTAAATCCAATAATTAAATCCATAATCAAGATTATACCAGATGAAATTCCAGCTACACTTATACCTTTTTTCATACCATCTTGTATGGTTGCTGATATAATCAGGAATAAATACAAGAACTTATATTCACTCTCATATCCCCCAAAAAATATGATTATAACTGAAAATAAAATTATATATATTTCCATTTCATACTTCTTCAATATATTGATGTACCACTTATTAGAACTTGTAGAGATTGAACTAATCCATATGACATAAATAATAACCAAAAAAAGTAATGGCAAAACAACTATATTTAACCTAAACACTTCATATGGATTTTCTTGCGAAATTGTATTTCTATCATATAAATATTTACATAATATAATACCTAAAGATAATAATGATATTATCTTTATCATATCTATTATATTTTTTAATTGAGTTTCCTTTGTATTTTTAACTTTATTCATACATTCATACCTCTAAACTTGTAATGAGACCAATTAAGGTCTCATTACGCTTAGTATTGTTTATTTGTCTCTTAAACATTCTGGTTCTTCTGGTTGATAAAAATACCATGTACAAGCAGAAGTAGCAACTATTGAAGCAATGAAAGTTGATATTGCTGCTAGAGACATTAAAATTTTCTTTTTCATGTTATCACCTGCCTTTCATTATATTTACAATAGCTAATTCTTACCAAATAAATAATGAGCACTTTTAGTTAGCGAGAATACCTGCCAAACTATAGAAAAACACATACACAAACTGTATACTATGTATTTCTGCCCTCCACTTAAGTGGAAAAGTATAATATTTAAAGTGATAATTATTAAATAGATAGTTAATATCACTATTGAAGCTTTTTTTAACCTCATTCTCTTTTCTTCTTTTACTATAGGCTTGGCCAAACTGTCTATAGGTGCATATTTAAATATAATTATGTACGACCAAATAAATATACATATGCATATCAGTATCATAAGACTTATAGAAATATCTATTTTTTTACTTATTAAACCTATTCCTATACACATTACTGTTCCTATTGCTGTACATTTTCCAGGTGAATCTGCATGTACCCCTCCAGAACTTTTTCTTAATATACTTCCTGTAAAGGAAGCTATAAGTGCTTCTATTAGCACTCCAAATATCAATCCAAATACTACCACTAAACCTATTGACATAAATATCTGGATTAATGAAAAAATCCCGTAATTAACCACAGCTTCTTTATCTTTATCCAAGTCTAATTCTTTCGAAATAAAACTCGATAACCTCTTACATAATTTCTCTACGCTAAGCATTTACTTTCCCTCTTTTTCATATGTAAATTATACAAAGATATACACATAGCAAAAATTAATAACGATGGTAATCCACATATAGTCTTTATTTTAATATTTTCAAACATAACTGTAATATCATTTTTAAAGACAATATTAAGTAAACCTACATTCAAAAACTCTGATCCAAATAATATTATAGTTGATAAAATTGACGCTTTAATAGTTTTTATAGGGTCAATTTTGCAGACCCTTATTACTACTACACTTTGAAAAATTATATTTAAAATAGTATGTACCCCGTAACCAATAGGAAGGTTTCTTATTAAAAACACACCTACATTGGATACTAAAATTGCTATTATAAAATCTTTTTTTTGTATTTTTGTTCTTGAAAAAATATATGCTGCTAGAATAAATAGTACTAACTCTGGAATCCCTCTAAAAACGAATTCAAATAAAGTTATTCTTAACATTATATATCTACCTCCAAATATTTATCATTAGCCTTTTTTATGGAATAAAAAATCACCAAGAAAACGAATACTCTTATAAGTACATCTCCTACACTTAAGATGCTATATCCTAAGTCTATATAGTCAGTTAAAATTTTAAATTTAGAAGCACTGTTACCTAAAACATGGATATCCTTTACAACATTAAAACTTTCTGGATTTACATATCCAGTTATATATGAAATAGAAGGAAATACCGGCATGAACCCACCATTTGCTTTAATTGCTACATCATTTAAAATTCCCCCACTAAATACGCAAGCAGCTCCTATCAGTGCTATATTGTATATCTCATATTTAAATACTAAAAACAAATATGATGTAAGATATATAGTTTTTAAAAAGGATACTATTCTTAACATTTGATAGTTCTCATTAAAAATCATAACTTGTCCAATTATACTTATAATTTCTAAAACAACTATGGGATATATATGCCATGTTTTAAAAATAGGCTTTATACTAAGCTTTTTAATTTTTGCAAATAAAAAAGCTAGCAATATAGTTTCTAACATGCTTCTCCTACTTTCTAATGTACATTTAACTTAATTTTCTATTTTATCCCTTACATTTTATCACCTTATGGTTTTTTTTTCTACAATTGTATCTATAAAATTCTTAATACCTTGCAATATCTACTATTTATAATTTCCTAGACGTTAAAAAAAGACAACTATATTACATATAATTGTCTTTTTAGAAAAACTAAGTCTATAATTCTTTTCTAATAAATGTATTTTTTCCTACCTTAAATGGAACTTTTACCTTGCATATCATTCCCGGATGTGGACATCCTTCTACTTTTTCTCCGTCTTCATTATATAATTTACTTACAATAAATTCTTTTCCCATTTCTGTAGGAGATAAAACTTCAACCTTATCACCTAGTACGAACTTATTTCTTTGTCTACATGTAGCTATTCCTGTTTCTTCATCATAATCTAAAACAATTGCTACCACATCATAATCTCTAACATGGAAATTTGTATTATATATTAATCCTTCGCTCTTTGGTTCATTAAAGAAGAATCCTGTATAATATTCTCTATGGCTTACTTTATATAATTCTTCTTTAATTTCTTTTGGGAGCTTATATTCTTCTGGATTTTCATAATATAGATCTATAGCCTTTCTATATGCATTTACAACCAAAGCTACATAATACTCACTTTTATTTCTTCCTTCTATTTTAAGAGATGAAATTCCAGCATTCATTAATTCAGGAATATGATCTATCATACACAAATCCTTTGAGTTCATTATATATGTTCCTTTAGAATCTTCTTCTATAGGGAAGTACTCATTAGGTCTCTTTTCTTCTACTAATGAATATTTCCATCTACAAGATTGTGCACAAGATCCTCTATTAGAATCTCTTCCAGTCATATAACTTGAAAGTAGACATCTTCCAGAATAAGATATACACATAGCTCCGTGAACAAACACTTCTAATTCTAACTCCTCAGATATATTTTCTCTTATATCCTCTATTTCCTTCAAGGAACATTCTCTTGCTAGTACAACACGTTCTGCTCCAAGTGTTTCCCACATGTTACAAGCTTCATAATTTATTGTATTAGCTTGTGTACTTATATGTATAGGAAGATTCGTATGCTTTTTTACTACTGATAAAACACCTAAATCAGATACTAAAACTGCATCAATCCCTATTTCCTCAAGAGTTTTTAAATAAGGAATCATCTCTTCTATCTCTTCATTTCTAGGCATTACATTAATTGTACAATACATCTTTTTTCCTAATTCATGAGCTATTTTAACTCCTTCTCTCATATCATCAAAAGAAAAATTTTGTGCTGCTGCTCTTAAAGAAAATGCCTTACATCCAAAGTAAACTGCATCTGCTCCATATTGAAATGCTATTTTTAACTTTTCTAAATTTCCTGCTGGTGCAAGTAGTTCAGGTTTTTTATATTTCATAATCATGTTTACCACCTTACATCTAATATTGCTATATATGACCTTATCAAAATTATTATTTTTTATCAATATAAAATAATAATTATACTAGTATTTTTTGCTTTATATACTGAAGGGTTTTATCTTCTCCATTTTCAGCTAACATTTTTAATAACTCCTCTAATAACCTTCTGCTTTCAGGGTGAATTAGATAATTATCTTTTCTTTCTTCATAATACTCTAACGAACTACTATCCTTATAGTTTTCCTTTAAGTAATTTTTAGATGCACACATTCTATCTACAAACATTTCCACTACATACTTTGTAGGCATCCTCATTCCCATTAATCCATCTTCTTCTCTTATTCCATAGTCTATCCAATATTCAAAGTGATGTTTATTTCTTCCTTTATGATGAAGCCATGCCGGCGAACATCCTTCTTTTATCTTTTGAATACCATTAGGACTTACATATCCCTTATAATATTTTATACCTGCTGAAAACTCTACCCAAGAATATTTTGATAAATCATGTAATAGCCCTTGTTTATACAAACCTAGTTTAAAGCAATATTTCATTACTAATAACTTATGCGCTGTTATTGTTTTAAAATGATTTATACAATTCATCTCCGTCCCCCCCTAACAATAAAAATATATCATTATTAAACAAAAAAGTGGAGTGGATATTTATTTTTCTTGTTCCGTCGCTACGCTCCAAGTCGCATCAAAAAAAGAAAACTCTTAACAAAGTAAGAGCTTTCTTGAAAAATTATTCGAAATAACATACTATTGGATCCCCAACATTTATACTATTATATATTTTACTTGCCACATTATAAGGTAAGTTTATACAGCCATGAGATCCATTATTTTTATATATACTTCCCCCAAAACTATTTCTCCATGTTGCATCATGAAGACCTATACCACCATTGAATGGCATCCAGTATGTTACTGGTGATGCATAACCAGGCCCTCTTAGAACTCTATCTCTTTCTTTAGACTTTAACTTGTATACCCCTTGGGGAGTTGCACATCCACTGCCCACATTACCTGTTACAATATCTCCTTCAGTAACTAAAACTCCATCTTTATAACACCATATATGCTGTTTTGTTAAATTTATCTCTACATAGGTACCTCCAATATCAGAACTTGTTCCATTTATTGTACTTTGAACAATATTATATTCCTTTGTAATAGTTTGTCCATCCTTTATTGCATCAACTATTTCCTCTACATATCCTGTATTATTAATTTTTCTGCCATAATCTCCCCCAGAAACATTAACTATATTTCCTGAAGAAGCCTTAAACCCTCTAATTTTACCCACTGTATTATAACTAGAAATTAAATTATTTATATAGGATGTTATTTTAGTCTTGTCTAAGCCAACATTGTAATTTTCGTCTAATGTTATCCACTGGCTTATTGTTTCTCCATCTATATATTTGCTTTTATCTAAAATCTTTAATGTTATTTTTGAAGATACATACTTATCCATTGTAATTTTAGCATTTGCTACCTCTTTAGACTTGGAATTGTAATTAGGTTTTGTATAGCAACCTGCTTTCTCTAAATCTATTTCTTTTTTTTGATCATTTATAGTGTCACTTATACTTTTTAAAAGGACTTCCTTATTTATATACTTTCCGTTATCTTCTGGAATAATATCATACTTATAATTACTATATACTAAATTAGGATTCTTAGGTTTTATCATATTTTCTTTGTTTAAGCATTTTAATTCATTTACCTTTTTTTCTAGTAACTCTTCATCATATTTCAATAATTTTTCTACTTTATATTCTTCTTTAGAAAATAAAGAACTTATCCACCCTAATGGATTTTGCTTATTTTTTATATCTTCAATTTTTTCTTCATTTATATCGAAATATAGACCAATGTCTTTCCCACTTATTGTTTCTTCAATTCCCCCTTTTTCTTTAATTGTTAATGAATAATTTTCACCATCTAATGAAAGATCCCCTTTTACTTCATTTACAGTTTTTCCAGATATACTAATACTATTAATAGAAGCTCCAAAATAAAATCTATCATTAAAATAGATTGCAAAAGCTAAATATAATATTACAGCAGTACCTAGTACTGTAAAAATCACCAACTTCCTTTTATTCTTCCTCTTTTTCTTATCATGCCCCTCCATGTACAAGACTCCTTAAATTGTTATATAAATATCATATAAAAACATTTATTTTATGCTACTTTATACTATGTTTTATTAGTAGCTTTTAAAACATTTTTGCTTATTTTTTCATATTAAACTAAGTACATATTGGTATAATTCTTTGGATAACCTATACCTATATAAATTAATAAGGTGGTTATGCGTATGAAAAAGATATTAGTAGGTATTCTAAGCTTTTTATTAATATTTTCTAATATATATGTAATTCCTAAAGCTAATGAAACTAATAATTATGAAAGAACTATGAAACAAGATATATTAACTCTTATGATTGCATATCCAGAGTCTGTACAAGGAATTGTTAAAGAGAATGATAAGGTATATTGCGTTATGGCCTCTGGGAAAAAAATCTTATATGATGACAAAAGAGAAAAAACACATGATGAAAAGTTAGCAAATGCTGATTTGCAAGATACCTTAGAACAAATCTATCCATTAAACATAATAGACAATATTATGGAGAAAAACTTTGAACCTGGAAGAATAAGAAATTATGAATTATTGAACGAAGTATATGGCTCTTCAAAAAGTTCTATAGAAAAAAACTTAAAGCCCTTAAAATATGGGTATACCAACTATCAATTTAATTCCAAAAATAATGCAAATTTTTCTTTAGAACAGGCTTTAAAAGAAGTCATGCCATTAGCACAAAGTAGAAATGATATTGGAGCAATATTATATCCTGCTAGTGGAACCTATAATTATAGAATAATATCTGGAACCGGTAGATTAAGTGCTCACTCTTACGGAATAGCAATAGATTTAAAAAGTGATCCTAGGGATTATTGGAAATGGTCCACACCTGAAAAAGGTAGATCCAGACTATTAGAGTATCCAAGGGAGCTTATTGAGGCATTTGAAAATAACAATTTTGTTTGGGGAGGTAAATGGGGCCACTTTGACATCTTACATTTTGAATATAGACCTGAAATAATAATAAAATCTAAATATTTTAGTAATAGTGATTTAGAGAAGCCATGGTTTCATGGTGTTCCTTCTGATGATGAACATATAAAAAAATGTATTGAACTAATAGATAGTACACTTAAAGAGGGGGAATATTCATGAGGCACTTTGTAACAAAACTTATTATTCTTATATTACTATGTTCAACAATAATCACATACTTTCCAAAAACTATTAATGCAGATACAGAGTCAACAAAAGATGAAATGAAAAAATATGTAGAAAATATATTTTTAATAAAAAGTAAATCCGTATTAACTGAAGATTTAGATTCTATCCATTCACTTTATGACACCAATACTAGAAATGGACAGTGGGCATATGAATACGAAGAAAGAAAAGTAAAATATATTAATAATTGGGCCCAAAAACAAGGCATAAAATTAACAAGTATTACACCTAAAATAGTATTTAGAAAAGCAAATGTTGGAGAAAAGGTATGTTCCTTCTATATACTATGTAATACTGAATATAATTATATATATCCTGATGAACCTCTTAAGGTAAATAGCTGTAAAATTGGAACATATCATTCCTTCCAACTTACTAAAAAGGATGGTGAATGGATAATTACAAAGGAATGGTATACAGATCCCTTTGCGGATTCGCTACAATTAGAAAATATAAAAGTTGATTCAATTAAGGAATATATAAAATCTCAGCCAGCTAGAGACTTTTCTAATTTAGATGATAGAAGAATTTCAGCCATAGAATATGCAAAAAAGTACTGTGGTGCTGCTTCTACAGAAGATACAAAATTTAAATATAATAAAAATTATAGAGACTTTAATCCAGAAGGTGGAGACTGTGCTAACTTCGCTTCCCAAATACTTCATGAGGGTGGAAAATTCAAGAAAAATGGCTCTTGGAATTATGATAAAGGAAGTCCTAGTGCTTCTTGGGTTAATGCAGATAAGTTCACCTCTTATTGGCTTTATAGCGGAAGAGCTTCTTTAATTTCTAAAGGAAGCTACGAAAAAGTCTATAAAGACTCTTATAAACTTCTTCCTGGTGATTTTGTAGCCTATGAAAAGAAAGGAGATATTACACATATTTCTGTTGTAAGCGGTGCAGATTCTAAAGGTTATGCTTTAGTAACATGTCACAATACAGATAGATGTGACGTTCCTTGGGACTTAGGCTGGAGTGATAAAAAAATGAAATTTTGGTTAATTAGAGTACATTTTTAAAATGAGCTGTATCAATTTTTGATACAGCTCATTTTTTAACCTGCTCTTCTTATACTGCTCTTCTTGCATGCTATCTTCTTATATCCAACTAAGGATATAACCCAAAAGAATACTGTTATAGCCATATACTGTGCTAGAATCTTTAGCACAAACATTTCACTGATAAAACCAGCTAAGTTACTTGCAAGGAAAATTAGTATTATCTGAATCAATACAAGGATATTTACTATAAAATAATAAGCTATTACTTCAAGTAATATTATTTTACTTATTTCTTTATAAGAATATCCCATAAGTCTTAATTGCTCAAAATTCTCTTTTCTTCTATAAGCTTCAATAAAGAACTTATACATTATTGTAAAATTTAATATTACAACAACAAATATAAAGCTTGCTAAAGCAAAGGTATTTATTACGCTATACTCTTGATACTGACCTATAACTACAATTGTAACTACTGCAGTTATTATATACATTAATACTAATGATGTAGATCTTTTTATTGATGTATATAAGTTACTTATAATAATTAACTTTATCTTATTAATTATAAAGGTTTTATTTTTATAATCAGCTAAAGCGTTTGGAATTACATATCTTACTACTCCTTGAATACCAAAAATAGATGCTACTATGGCTGCTAACATTACAAATGCTATATCTCTCCTTGATACAGGTAATAAAAGCGAAATTAAAGGAATAAAATAAAAGATAATATATATATACGTCTTCATTTTTGACCTTTTAACGTTAGGAATAAAGCTACTTTTCTTTTTTATTACTAATTCCTTAATTTTCTTTTTGTATATTTGTCCTGAATTTATTAGAAATACAACTAAACATTCTACAATTGTCATTATTATAGTTATTGCTAAAGATTGTGTACATACATAGGATGTTGGATTTTCTATATTAATCATTTGAAAAACTTTTCTCATAATGATTGGATTAATAATATATCCTAAAATACACCCAAATAAAATAGCAACTAAACTCATTATAAGATTTCTTACTGAAATTATTATAAATATTTCAAAGGTAGATTTTCCAGATAGTGTTATAACTCCATACTCTTTATACTTATCTTCTAAATAATATGAGTTTGCAAATATCATAAATAGTATTAATACACTTAAAACTACAACTCCTAATATTGATAAAATCGTATATTCATATGATCTTTGAGGAACAATCTCTTCATTATATATTATATTGAAACTTACAAATATTATGGCTATAGACATAGTCATTGTTATCATATAAAAATAGTTTTCTTTTAAATCATTTTTTATTGTTAAAAAGATATACTTAAATACGCCCATAAGCTCCCCCCTATAACATATCTATTAAATTTTGAGAATCTTTTGAAGTAATATCAACAATTTTATAGAAATATTCTTTTTGACTTTCTTCCCCTCTATTTAAAACTGCTTCCACTTTACCATCTCTAATAAAAATCAATTTTTTCGAGTAGCTTGCAATAATATTATCATGGGTAACCATAATAATTGTTATTCCTTCATCATTTAATTCTTTTAACATTTTCAATAACTCATGAGAATTTTTAGTATCTAAACTACCTGTTGGCTCATCAGCTATTATTATTCTAGGATTACTAACTAAAGCTCTTGCACATGCAATTCTTTGGCTTTGTCCACCTGAGCACTGTGCTGGATATTTATTTAGCAACTGGGTTATTCCTAATTTACTTGAAATTGTATTAACTTTTTCTATTATTTCTTTTTGGGGTCTTGAAGCTAAGATTAACGGAATAGCAATATTCTCTTTTACAGTTAAATTATCCAAAAGGTTAAAATCCTGAAAAATAAATCCTAGATTTTCATATCTAAATTTACTTAATTCCCTTTCCTTCATGGATTGCAAATTTTTTCCCTTAAAAAATATTTTTCCTTTTGATACTTCATCTATAGTAGAAATAACATTTATAAGTGTAGATTTTCCTGATCCAGATGGTCCCATAATACATGTGAAATCACCTTCTTTCACACTGATATCGATACCATTCAGAGCAATACATTCTTCTTTTCCTTCTCCGTATATTTTGTATAGGTTCTTACCAACTAATAAACCTTCTCCTAATTCTTCACCATCTTCTATTGTTGCATCCTCATCAAATATTTTTATATCAATCTTATTTTCTATAAACTTAAATTCTTCAATACTTAATGACAACTTTAAAGTTATAAATGACATTGGAGTAAAAACACCTGTTTTTTTCAATTTACACGGTAGCCTATCAATATTAATAAGCACTTTCTCATTTTCTTTATAATAGGTAAATCTTTTTATATCTTTACCCTGCTTAAAATAAAATAGTAATTCATCTTCTTCATTAGTAAATATTATGCCTCCTTTATTCGTTAACAGGATGCATATATCATTATATTCGCTTTTGTCATCCTCGTTAGGTAAATGATTCATAAGTGAATTTACAATTATTGAACTTATCACTTTATAAATCACCTTTTCTTCTTTCTCTAATACACTTTTAATTTCATTTGACATATTAACCACCTCACCATATTCCATATTATTATTGTACTGCCCCTTTATAGGTAATACAATCTATATTTATATTTATCGAAATAATTTTCACTGTATATTATGCTAATAAACAAAAAAAGATGATTAGTTTTTTTACTAATCATCCATTTCAAAAAGTTTTACCTTTATTTTATTTACTAACTCTTCAAACTCACTATTTAATAACTCAAATTTTATATCTGCATAGGTTGGTATACCACCAATTCCATTTTCCCCAACAACCTTGAACTTTTCACCAGTACAAATTATCTTGTTATCTTTCTTCAAACATTTTATCCTTTTATTATCAACAATATCATATCCATTTATTTTCTCATATATATCTACTCCAAATATTTTTTCATATGATTTGAAGTCTATAACATTATCATTTTTATCAAAATAAGTATATGCATAAATATAATCTAATTTCCCAAGCACCTTATTTTTTAATACTATATGAATCAGTACTCTACCCTTATCTGTGAAAACAAGCTCTGAGCTTAATACATTATTAGCATCATTAATATTCTTTATGTCGATACTTACTTGTTCCTTTATATGAAATACTACTTCTTCACTTTTAAAAATATACTTAGATAATAATCTAGGTATAGAAAATTCTTTTACCTTTTCTCTAGCAGTGTTTGTTAGAAAAAATATTCCTTCCCTACTATATAGATAAGCATTTTGAACCAGTTCCTCTCTTAGCTTTTCTATATCCATGGTATATTTGTATAGATTGCTATTTAGGGCTCCTATAGTATATGACTCTTCTGCATTCAAGTCTTTTACTATATATTCTAATATAATCTTTTTCTTTTCCTTCTGAACTGGAATAGAAGTTAACCTTCCATTTTTGAAATAAGATTTTAAAACTTCATTCCTATATTTTATTTCTCTTTCTTTTTGTTCGTCTAAATCACTATTAGTAATACTAATTAAATCTATTACTTTACTTTGTAATAGCTCTGTATTTAAAGAAAACACTACATAATATTGTTCTTTATTTGATTTAACTATACCACACTCTTCAAGCTTCTTAAGATGAAAAGACACTGTAGACTGCGCCAACTCTAACCTTTGAGATAATAACTCCACATACATAGGCCCCTCTATTCTTAATGTATTTACTATTCTTAATCTAGACTTATCACCTAATGCTTTAAATAATTGAACACTATCCATCTTACACCATTCCACTCTATTCCTTACTTATACATTATCTTGTCTATATTCAGAAGGGCTTTTCCCAACATACTTTTTAAATTTCTTTGAAAAATGTTTTTCATTAGAATATCCAACTAATAAACTTACTTCATAAACTTTTATATTGCTGTCTAATAAATAGTTCTTAGCCTTATCAATTCTAACTTTATGTACAAAATCTAAAAAATTAACCCCAGTTTCTTGTTTAAATAACTTACTTAAATAAACAGGTGTTATAAAGATTTCATCTGCTACCTTAGCTAAAGATAATTCAGTGTCACTATAGTTTTTATCTATATATAAAATTACTGACTTAATTAGTTCATTATCAGTATGGAAGCTGGTCTGCCTTTTGATTTCTTTTAAAAACCCATTAACTTCACACTTTATTTTATCTATAGTATTACACTTCAATATTCTCTCATATACTATTATCTTATTATAATATTTTGACTTTATACTACTATTGCCAAGGCACTTCTTGCATATAATTCCTAATAATCTATTTGTAGCCTCTTGTATATGAATTTTACTTAAAGCCCCATTATTTATAAGAGAAGAATAAAATCTATCTACATTCTTATAAATTCCTTCCTCATCATTGGCTTTAAATGAATCTATTATATCCTTAGTTTCATCTACAGGGTAAAAATCTAATTCAGCTAAATAAGTTCTTACGTTTTTTGTACTTATTACTTGTCCATCTCCATAAATCATTTTAAATTCTAAAACTGATTTTGCTGATTTATATGATTTGGCTAATTCGCTTAATGAATTAAATATTGTTCCTACCGCCATAGTTACTGAAGTATCAAAGTATATCTTAATCTTATCTTTTACTAATTTACAATCATTTAGTATTTCATCATAGGTTAACCCATCTTCAACACATATAACTAACAAAAGAACATTCTTATCTTTTACTACTTCATAATGCTTATAGCTCGAAAACTGTCTATATATATAATCCTTTAGGGTATCTAATGTCTCATTAAATTTAGTTCTTTCAAACTCATTATCAATATCTATAATTGTAGTTACTATTGGGGATTTTATAATATTAATGGTATACAATTTTATAATTTCCATTATTCCATTAAAATCATCAATGTTTCCGTGAAGCATTTCTCTTAAAATACTTTCTTTAACTATAGGGATATTCTTTCTAAATACACTTATATTATCTTCATTATTTTTATCTTCTAAGTCTTTTTTTACTATTAATACTTCTTTAATAATATTAAGACTATTACATGGCTTAAATAAAAAATATAATTTCTTACCACTATATCTTTCATTTATAACCTGAATATTTTCATATGAGCTTACAATGATAAATTCTGCATTTATGGAACCGTTACCTGTTTTATTTAATACCTCTAAAATTTCTTCATAAGCATTATTATTTAATATAATAATGTCAGGATTATGAAATTTTATAGCTTCATATGCATCTTTAATTACTACTTTATCACATACACTTAGATCATAATTTTCCCACTCTAAATGTATATAATTATCCTCTTGTCTTTTAAAGCGTTCATCTACTATTAGTACTTTATACATTTTTATCCCCTCTATCTTAAGTACAAACCATCAATTACTAAATATTGATTTTAATTCTTATTATACCTTACTTTTGAGTAATATCATATATACTTCATTAAAAATGAATACCTTTTTGTATAATTTTGAGTACTTTAACAAATCATGTATTGATTATATAATTTAAATATAGTTAAGAGTTGATTGTTTAATATAAACACCCTATTTATATTATCAACTCTACATACTTAATATTTGTGCCGAAATATTTTATAACTTAATATAGGTTTATATGCAGTTATAAGTACCCCCAAAAATAGGTAGGCTCCCCATTATTCCTACCTATTTTTTTATTCCCTAAAATTAAAAAATCATATTGTAATATCGATTCATATCTCTCTCTAATTTTAATAAATCTAAATTTCTACCAACTCTTATATATTCTTTACCATCTATAAACAACAAGAATACAGGTACAGAAAATATCCCATAGGATGCAGCTATATCTAAATGCTCTTCTCCATTTATTTCACAAGCTTTTATATTAGGATACTTTTCTAATATATGTTCTATTTTAATTTTTATTACTTTGCAAGCTCCACATGAATCTCCAGAAAAATAGACAGCCATCATTCTATTAGAATTAATTGATTTCTTAATCTCATCTGCTGAATTAAATATATTCAACTCAAACACCCCCTATTTAATTTTAATTTTAATTTTATCTTTAAGCTTTATTATTGCCTCATCCATTCTTTTTATTTTTGTTTCTTCTTTCTTTGCAGATGTTATCCACTGAATGTATTTTCTCTTATTAGAGTAAGATAAACTCTCATAAAATTCTTTTGCATCTATATTATTATCTAACAAATTATCAAACTCCTTAGGAATTTCTACCACTCTCTCTTCTTCATCCTTCTTAATTTCTACCTCTATGATATCACCATAAGTTTTTTCTATTTTATTTCTTATTTCTTTGGTTATACCAATAATGTAACATGGCAATCCCATCTTCACTATTGAGCCACTATATTCCTCACCATTAAATTTTACTTTAACCTTTACTCTTCTAGCACCAAATTCTTTTTCTACATCTATTGGAACCTCTATATATGTTGCATCTTTTCCTTAATGTTTTTTTATTTCAGCATTAAATTTATATATCTTCATAATTTCCTCCTTAGTTTTTAATAATGATATTATATCACCTAAATTTCTTTATTATCATAAGCTATTTATATATCGATTTTTAAGGAGTACTAATATTGGACAATTTAAATTTGTCTATAAATTCAATTTTTAACTCTTATAATCCAACTAAACCTAATGCTTTTGCTAATTTAGAAGGAGGAGTTTTAGCCCAAAATATACAGGGTAAGATTTTCTTATTTCAATTAGAAAGTGGAGTCTATATTCAAGCTTATATTACAGGTATACCTATGAAAAATTCTGAAGGAAAGGAAGTAAGATTTCATGGATTTCACATTCATGAAAATGGGGATTGTTGCCTTGGTACAGCTGATAATCCTTTCCCTTGTACAGGTGGCCATGATAACCCAACTAACTCTCCTCACCCTTTCCATGCAGGAGACCTTCCCCCTATATTATCATCTAATGGAGTAGGTATCTTATCTGTTTACACCACTTATTTTTCAGTTAATGATGTCCTTGGAAAATCTTTTATATTACATGAAAATCCAGATGACCTAAAAAGTCAACCTGCAGGTAATTCTGGCAAAAAGTTAGCATGTGGAGTAATTAAATCATATAAATAAAGGATATGCCATTAAGGCATATCCTTTATTTTATCTTCACTCTAATGAATTTTTTCTTCCCTATTTTAATTACATCATTATTAATTAACTTAAAATCTATATCATTTATTTTTTCTTGATTTACTCTTACACCACCTTGTGCAATAAGTCGTTTAAATTCACTCTTGCTAGATATAATATTATTCTGCACTAATATAGGAATCAAATTCTCTAATATATTACTTTCTGATTCTATCTCAGGTATATTATCTGGTATATCCTTTTTTCTAAATGCTAAGTCATAAAACTCAATTGCCTCTTTAACCTCTAACTCTGAATGATATAAGCCTGTTATTATCTTAGCTAATTCAAATTTTATATCTCTTGGATTTTTACCTTTATCTAAATCTTTCTTTATTCTATCTATTTCATCTGGGTGAACATCAGTTGCTAGTTCAAAGTACTTTATAATTAAAGCATCTGGAATTTCCATAACTTTCTTAAACATTATATTAGCAGGTTCATTAACTCCAATGTAATTTCCAAGACTTTTACTCATTTTCTCAATTCCATCTAATCCCTCTAATATAGGCATAAACATAGCAATTTGTGACTCTTGCCCCATATATTTTTGTAATGTTCTTCCCATTAAAATATTAAATGTTTGGTCAGTTCCTCCTAGCTCTATATCAGCCTTTAATTCTACTGAATCATATGCTTGCATTAAAGGGTAAAAGAATTCATGAACTCCTATTGGAATATTGTTTTTGTACCTATTTTGAAAATCGTCCCTCTCTAACATACGTGCAACTGTTATTGTAGATGCAAGTTCAATAACCTTATCAAAAGTTATTTTACTTAACCATTCACTATTAAATCTTACTTCTGTTTTATCTACATCTAAAATCTTAAAAATCTGTTCCTTATAAGTTTGTGCATTTCTTTGAACTTCTTCTTCTGATAAAGCCTTTCTTCCCTTAGCTTTTCCTGTTGGATCTCCAATCTTTCCAGTAAAGTCACCAATTACAATTACAGCCTTATGCCCTAAATCTTGCATTTGTTTTATCTTTCTAAGAACAACAGCATGACCTAAGTGTATATCTGGTGCACTAGGATCTAATCCTAATTTTATAGTTAATGATTCATTATTCCTGCTAGCTCTCTCTAATTTATTCATCAGCTCTTCCTCATTAACTATCTTGTCTACCCCCTTCTTTATAATCTTCATTTGCTCCTCAACTGTTTTAACCATTTTAAACTCTCCTTATATTAAAATTTTAATATAAGCAAAATCTATAAGACTTTGAAATGCTTTTTAAATATAACTCTGAAATTAAGATAATAAATTAAAAGAAAATAAAAAAACTCCCATCCTTTATATCAAAAGGACGAGAGATTAAATCTTCGTGTTACCACCTTAAGTTTATAGACAACTTACATTGCCTACCTCTTCAAGTACTCCATATAATTGGTAATACTCTAGCACTATAACGTGTGCAGGGATCCGTCAACAGCCTACTAGATTAAATATCATTCGGTGTGAAGCTCAAAGATGTATTCATAATTAGTTTTTCTTGCACCTCTCATCATCCGGTTACTTTCTGTTAGAGTTCCTAATTACTACTTCTTCTTATCTTAGCTTTTCATATCTTATACTCCGAAATACATATAAAATGTAAATCTTCGTTATGCAAATATTAAGTTAAAAATATTGTATTCCTCACTGCCATTTTTGTCAACTACTAGAACAATATATTGTACACTCCAATTATTGATATTTTTTAAAATTAGTGTTATAGTTTGTTAAAAAGTTAGGTGGTGATGTTACATTATGAATATTCTTGAAAAAATATTGTCATTTTTTTATTGGACAGATTTGTATAAATTAGTTTTGATATTTATGATTGGCTCCTTCATAGGATATATTGTTGAGATGTTATATTGTTACCTTAAGCATGGTCATTTTGAAAGCAGAAAAGGAGTTATATATGGTCCCTTTAGCCCTGTTTATGGATTTGGTGCAATTGTTTTTACAATACTTTTATATAAACTTGAAGCCTTTAACGCTTTTATTATTTTTATAGTAAGTGCTGTTGTAGGAGCCATATTTGAATATATCTGCTCATTTGTACAAGAAAAAACTGTAGGAACAATTTCTTGGCAGTATAACAAAACTCCTTTAAACTTAGGGGGTAGAACAAGTGGGTTATATGCTTTATATTGGGGAATACTTGGATTAATTTTCTTAAGACATACTCTTCCATATATAGAAATAAAAATAAATGAAATCCCAACTGAACTTGCTATATTAATAGCATTTACTTTTGGAATATTTATAGTTATTGATTTAATAATATCTGCTCTTGCCATTAGAAGACAAAGTAGTCGTGCACACGGTAAAAAACCTACAAATCATATTGATATCTTTTTGGACAAGCATTACCCTGATGAACGTTTAAAAAAGATATATCCTAATATGATTATTATAAAAAAGAAATAGAAGGTTATGGCAATTGCCATAACCTTCTATTTTAATTAATTCTATTTTGAGTTTCAGCGTCGAAGAAATGAAGGGCTTCTGAATCTAATCCAAATACATGCTTTTCTCCAACTTCATATTTATAATGTCCTGGTACTGTTATCACTAAATCTTTTCCACTCTTAAGCTTTACAAATAAAGTTTTTTCTTTACCAAGAACTTCAATAACATCTATTATACCTTCAAATTGTTCCTCACATTCTCCGCTTAGAAATCTTTCAGAACGAATCCCAAGGAATACTTCTTTTCCTTCATAAGCTTTTAAAGCTTTTCCATCTGATTCATTTGGTGTGATTTTTATTATATTGTCTTCAGAAACAAATTGTCCTTTTACCATCTTTCCTTTTACCATATTAATAGTAGGTGACCCTATAAATTTTGCAACAAACATATTTTGAGGCTTTTCATAGAATTCAGTTGGCTTACCTACTTGTTGTATTTTACCATCATTCATAAGAACGATTTTTGTTGCCATTGTCATAGCTTCTACTTGATCATGAGTAACGTAGATAGTTGTTGTTTCCATTTGCTTATGAATTCTAACAAGCTCTACTCTCATATGTTCTCTTAGCTTTGCATCTAGATTAGAAAGCGGTTCATCCATTAAGAATACCTTTGGCTTTCTAACAATAGCTCTACCTAAGGCAACACGCTGTCTTTGTCCTCCAGATATATCAGATGGTTTGCAGTGTAAATACTCTTCAATTTGTAGTAATCTTGCTGCTTCTGTTACACGATCATTTATAATATTCTTTCTTTCTTTTCTCATACTTAAAGAGAATGCCATATTATCATAAACAGTCATATGTGGGTAAAGAGCATAACTTTGAAATACCATTGCAATATCCCTGTCCTTCGAAGCCACCTTATTTACTCTTTTATCATCAAAAATTAAATCTCCCTCTGTAACAGAGTTTAATCCAGCTATCATACGCAGTAATGTAGTTTTACCACACCCCGAAGGCCCAAGTATTACACAAAAATCTTTATCTTCAATTTCTAAATTTATATTTCTTAGTGTAAAATCTTCTCTACTTTCATACTTTTTCCCTATATTATTTAATGTTACCTTCATTGTTCACCTCTCCTATCCTTTTGTTGCACCATTTGAAAGACCTGCTACCAATTGTTTTTGAAGTACTAAGAATAATATTACAATTGGAATTGCTGTAAGTAATCCTCCAGCTGCAAATGCTGGTTCATTCATATTTCTAATATCATTAACTAGAGTAAATAACCCTGCTGCTAATGTATAATCTGCTGGTGTTGTTAATAATACCTTAGGTAATAAGAAGTCCATGAATGGTCCAATAAATGACCATAAAGCTGTTATTGCAAGCATAGGCTTTGCTATTGGCATAATTATAAGTCTATATATTTGCATTCCTGAACATCCATCAATCTTTGCCGCATCATCAAGCTCTGTTGAAATTGAATCCAAATATCCTTTTAAAATAAAGGTATTACTTGCAATTCCACCACCTGTGTAAATTAAAACTAACATCATTTGACGCGTAAATACAGGAGTAATATCAGAAATTATAGAATACATTGTAAAATATGCTGTTATACCTGCAAATGTTGGTATTGTTTGAATAAGCATTATTGTCATAAGAGAAACCTTTTTACCTTTAAATCTATACCTTGAATATGCATATCCTGTAAAAGAAATTACTACAACTGTTAATATTGCAGTGGCTATTCCTATAAAAAGTGTATTGCTCATCCATTTTAAATATAATGTATTATTAAATAAATAATCAAAGTGCTTTAAGCTAAATTCAAATCCATCATTTAATATTAAATATTTTCCTTGTTTACCATTAAAGGATGAAATAATTATTTGTGCTATTGGCCATAGAACTATACATGTCCAAGTAATTAATATCGCATAGGTTGCCCCTAATCCTAATTTACCTAAAGGAGTAAGAGGTGGTCTATCTGACAAATATAAATCATTCTTTTTCTTTTTAAATATCTTCATAATTACTTCTCCTTTCTAAATGCATCGGTGTTTCTATATCCTATATAAGCTATAACCATCAATGCAATTGAAATTATTACAGTAATTGCTGCACCTAATGCTTGATATTGGTTTTCTATAGTTAGTTTATATATATATGATATTAAGATATCTGTTTCACCAGCTAAGTTTCCGTAAACTACTGGATTAAACGGTCCACCACTATTAAATAAATATATGTTAGAGAAGTTATTAAAGTTAAATGTATACTGTCCAACTAAAAGTGGAGCTGTTTGGAATAAAACTAACGGAATTGTTATTTTTATTAATTTCTTAAATTCAGAAGCTCCGTCTATATCAGCTGCTTCATATAAATCTTTATTTATAGATTGAAGCACCCCAGTTGCAAGTAAGAAAATATATGAACTTCCAAGCCAACCTTGTATACAAATAAGAACTACCTTTGATATAAATGGATCATTCTTAATTTGTAATCCTTCTCCAAAAACCCCTCTTAACATTTCAGTTAAAGCTCCATTTGGAGAAGATAATATACTAAAGAATAATATAGTAATAAATGCTGGAACAGCCCATGGTAATAAGTATACTGACCTAAAGAACGTCTTACCTTTTATTCTTTCATTATTTAAAAGTAATGCTAATGCAAAGCCAATAAATATAGCAAGAGTAGTTGCGCCTAATGTCCATATAATTGTCCACCCAAGAATCTTCCAGAATATTGATCCCGCCATTCCTTCACCTAGAGCAATCATCTTGTAATTACTAATTATATCCCAACTAAATTTTGCTTGATGTTCTGGATCCATACCAGTTATTGAAAGCAAAATTGTTGTTACTATTGGTATAAATACTATGAAAATAATTATAACTAAAGCAGGCATTGATACTAAATAAGGTAGTCCATCTTCTGAAACACTTTGTCTAGTCTCACACCATGATCTTACTCTAGTACCCTTAATTTCTTCCTTTTCAACCTTGTTTACATCTTTGAAGGAAAGAACTAAAAGAACCAAAGCAATGACTAAGAATGCAATTGCAACTATCCCCTCAACCATAAATATAATGGATCTATCAAGTTTTCCCGCACCTTTAGCTAGTGTTATAAGTCCTGCTACCCCATCACCCTTATAATTACCAAACCCAAGTGAGTAAGGAATTGCAATTAAATATATATATATTGTTGCTAAGAACATTATTATCGATTTTATATATTGTTTATTAATTAATTGTCCAAGTCCTGGTATTAAAACTGTAAGATAAGAAACTATTGGTATAGTTTTATCAACTTCTACAGGAACAGTTCTTCTAATATCTGCAACATTTATATTTACAGTATTAATTTTCTGCTTAAGAGTCTTACTTAACTCATGCTTCTTATTTTTAACAATTTCATTATAGTAAGTTTTTTTAGATTCAAAAGATTTAACTAAAATTCTATCTTTCTTACTTCTCTTTAATCTTTTAATAGCCTCACCTTCAGCTTTTTCTGAAATTAGGCCGTCACTATGTCTAGATTTAACAATTTTAATATCTTCTTTTAAAATTCTATTTTCTTCTTCCTTGAATTTATTAAATTCCTCTTGAAATTTCTTATTATCATCCTCTGATAGTTCTGATAAAGCCTTTTGTGCCTTATCTAATTCTTTTTTGCTATCTTTAGCAAATTCAATTACTGGTGGTATTTGTATTATTTCAACCTTGCTTTGTTCATAAATCAGCTCAGCATCGTATGTTAAATCAGTGTACTTTTCATAAAACCCTAATTTTTCTTTTGCTTTAAAAAGTCTTATTTCAAGCTCATTTACTTTTTTATTGTTTGTACCATTAGTTACTTTATAAGATTTTGCTTTTTCATCAAGCTCATTTAAAAATAACTTTTCACTATTTTTAAATTCAGCAAGAGCTTTATTATATTGGTGCTCTTTTTTATTTTTTTGTAATTCTTTTAATTTGTTTTTTAATTCTAGCTTTTCTGATTCATTTGCATTTTTAATCTTTTCTTGAAGATCAGCTACTTCATACAAATAAAGATTCTTTCTTTTATATTCACGGTCTAAATTGTCATATACAAATTTATTGAACCTTTTCAAATCTCTCTTCCCCCTTTATGCTTGCTGCGTTTTTTGTGTAGTATGTATAATCTTTTGTTTGTTTATATCTTTCCATAAATAAATTAGTACGCATAGTAATCCTACATGGCAAATTGCACTTATTATAAAAAATATTGAAAAGTATGTTTCTCCAAGAGTTGTAAAGAAAAATAATCCTATAGTTAATACCATCCATATAGCCACAAACAGCTTGTTAACTCCTGTTTTTACAAGAGAGAAATAACTATTCAAACTTAGTGCTATCGGGGTTATTATTCTTATTAAGAAAACAGATAAACATGATGTCAAATATATTGAATACATTTCATTTGTCGTCTGATTTCTATCTATATTTAAATTTGGATTTTGTAGCCAAGCTTCAAATAAACCCGTATCTTTTGCTTTAATGAAACTCTCAATAGAATTCATCATAATAATCACTGCACACAATCCTACTATCAAATAAAATGTCTTTTTACTCATCTCAACTGTCGCTTTCATCTGTTCCCTCCTTAATGGTTAGAAAAGGAGAACTAGTCTCCTTTTCTATTTACTAGTTACTATTTATTTCATAGTTCCCATCATAGCATCGAATGAAGCCTTAACTTGTTTGTAAGCTTCTTCTGCATTAGCTGGCTTTTGAGCAGACCAAGATAATAATGCATTTTGCCATGAGTCCCAAACCTTTCCATATTCTAAGAATAATGGTCTATTGATAGATGCTTCATATGAAGTATAAGTTGCTTTTATAACCTTTTCATTCATTCCACCGATTCCATCATAAGCTGATGGTTCAACATTTTCTAATATCTTACCAGTAGCGCTAAATAAATCTTTAGCATATTCTGGGTTAACAATTTCTTTAATAAAGTCTTCAGCTAGAGCCATTTGAGCTTCATTTTCTTCACATCTAGCATTTATTCCAAGACCCCATCCACCTTTCCAGTGGCTAAGTGCTTTACCATTTACAGTAATTTGAGAAAGTGGTAATACTTCCAAATTATCTGCACCAACCTTATCAGATAATCCTGTAGTTGCCCAAGGACCATCTATTCTAATAGCTGCTCCACCATCAGCTGAGAATTGAGCATCTAAATAACCAGAAGCTGCTTCCTTATCCCAAAGGTCTGTTTTGTTATCATAATTAGGTTTCCAGTAATTGTATAGAGATTCAAATAACTTTTGTTGATCTGTAGTTAAGTCTTTCCACTCTTTAGTAGCATCTGTAGTTAATTTATCTCCATCCTTTGCTAATAATTCAAATGATGCTGAATTTGTAAATCCTACTCCATACCAAGCATCATGAACTGGAACTACCATCTTACCAAATGCTAAATCATTAAATTCTATATTCTTAGTTAAATCTATTCCTGCTTTTTCTGCATTTTCCTTGTTTATATAAGCCACTAATGTTTCTATATTATATGGGAAAGCTAAATATTCATCACCAATTTTAAGATTGCCGCCTAAACCTGCGTCATAATCTTTAAATCCGCCAACTTCTTCAGCCATAGCTTTAGCATCCATTGGAGCTAAAACATTTTTATTAGCTAAGTCATAAAGTCTATCAGCTGATAATGCAAAAACATCAGCTACATCTTTATTAGTTACATCTGTCTTATCTATAACATCTAAATGATCGAATGCACCTACTGTAATAAAATTAATAGTTGCATTTGGATGTTCTTTCATTACTCTTTCTTTAACTTGTTCATAATAAGGAAGCCATGCTTCTTCTACTTGAACTGAAATAGTAGCAGCTTCATCTTTCTTAGAATCATCTCCAGAACCACCACATGCAGTAAGGCTAAATGCCATACAACCTAGTAACAAAGCTGATATAAGTTTCTTTTTCTTCATAATTAATCTCCTCCATCCCTTTTTTAAGTTATATAAATTTTAATAACTTACCTCTTTAATTTAAATTCTCCAAATATCTTTTGCATATTCTCTTATAGTTCTGTCCGAACTAAAGAATCCAGCATTAGCAGTGTTTATGAAACACTTTCTAGCAAAGCTCATTTCATCTTTAAAATCTTTATTCAACTTCATTCTAGCTTCAAAATATCTATTAAAATCTTGAAGTATGAAGTAGTGATCTGGCTTATGCCAGCTTGTTCCTTCCAATAATGAATTGTACAGTTCAAAGAAGCTTCCCTCTATAGTTCCTTCTTCATCTTCCATTCCATCATCAAAAGTTCCATCTACTAAAGAATCAATAACCTTCTTAATGTGTTCATCATTTTCATAGATTTCTTTTGGATCATAACCATCTTTAATAGCTAAGATTTCTTCTTCTCTTGCTCCAAATATATAGTTATTTTCCTCTCCTGCTTCTCTAACAATTTCAATATTAGCTCCATCATAAGTACCTAAAGTAACAGCTCCATTTAACATGAATTTCATGTTACCAGTACCTGATGCTTCTGTACCTGCTGTTGATATTTGTTCAGAAACATTTGCACCTGGTATTAGTTTTTCTGCATAAGACACATTATAGTTTTGAACAAAAACAACTTTTAATCTATCATTTGTCTCTGGATCATTATTTACAAGGTTAGATATTTCATTTATTAGCTTAATAATAGCTTTTGCTCTTGCATACCCCGGAGCTGCCTTTGCACCAAATATAAATGCTGTTGGTGTGAAATCTTTTATTTCTCCAGCCTTTAGCCTATAATAAATATCTAAAATTGATAGTGCATTCATAAACTGTCTCTTATATTCATGTAATCTCTTTATTTGAATATCAAATATGAAATGCTCTTCTAATCTAATACCTTCATGCTTCTCTATATACTCAATAAGTTGACGTTTTTTCTTCTTCTTTATTTCGATGTATTCTTTAATTACACCATCATCATCAGCATATCTTTCTATATTTTTTAACTTATCCAAGTCTTTTAAGAAACTATCGTCTCCTACAAGTCTTGTTAATAGTTCAGTCAACTCTGGATTACAGCTTGCTAACCATCTTCTTTGAGTAATTCCATTAGTTTTATTTTGGAACTTATCTGGATATAATTCATACCATTCTTTTAAAGTATCCTTTTTTAGTATTTCACTGTGTATTTCTGCTACTCCATTAACATACTTTCCTATATAAGTAGCCATCCTAGCCATATGAACTTGTCCGTCTGATATAATCTCATATTTTGCTATATCTTTTTTCTTGACCTTTAGCTTCTTAAGCTCTTTTATTAAGCTCTTATTGATTTCTTCAATTACTGAAAAAACTTCTGGTGTATATTTTTCTACTAATTCAATATTCCATTTCTCTAAAGCTTCAGCCATTACTGTATGGTTTGTATAATTAAATATTTCCTTAGCCATTTTAAAAGCTTCATCAAAACTAACATTATTCTCGGTAGTCATAATTCTTATAAACTCAGGTATAGCAACTACTGGATGTGTATCATTCAATTGAATAGAATTTAATTCAACTAACTTTGAAAAATCATTGCCATACTCTGCTTTATACTTCTTTAATAAATCTTGAATTGATGCACTAGTAAAGAAATATTGTTGTCTATAACGTAATACCTTTCCTGCTTCTGTATTATCATTTGGATATAACCCTGCTGATATATTTTCGGCTTCTGTCTTTTCTTTTATAGCCTTATCATATTCACAATTATTAAATAATTCAAAATCGAATTCGTTTACTGCTTCACTTTGCCAAAGCCTTAATGTACCTATATTTTCTGTTCCATATCCTATAATAGGCATATCATATGGCACAGCTACAACTTCCATATCATCAAATTTAACTTTAACACTGTCCTCAAATCTTCTTAAACTCCATTCGTCACCAAAAGCAGTCCAATTGTCTGCATATTCTTTTTGGAAACCATCCTCTATAGCTTGTTTAAATAGACCAAATTTATACCTAATTCCATATCCATTTAAAGGTATATCACAAGTTGCTGCACTATCTAAGAAACATGCTGCTAATCTTCCAAGTCCACCATTTCCTAATGCCATATCTTCAATCTCTTCAAACTGATTTATATCAAACCCAATTTCATTTAATGCATCTTTAACTTCATCAAAAATTCCAATGCATATTAAGTTATTTTGGACTGCTCTCCCCATTAGAAATTCTGCCGATAAATAGTAAGCATGTCTATTTTTATAGAAATTTTTATTCGCTTCATTCCATCTATCTGCTATATTAGAAATTGCCACTTGTGCTACAACGTTGTGCATTTCATGAATAGAAGCATCTTTAGCTTCTTTCCCATAATCTCTCATAAGATTATTCTTTATTTTATCTACTAATGTATTTACTTGCATCTAAACTTACTCCTTTATTAAATTCTTCTATATAGCTTGTTTAGTTCTTTTAACTTCTCTGCCAGTTCATCAGTAAGGTCGTTTTTGCTCATTCTCCATCTCCAGTTAGTACCTAAGGTTGATGGAATATTTATTCTTGCTTCTTTACCTAGATTTAAAAGATCTTGAATTTGTAGTATAGCTATATTGGCTACGCTTGATATTGCAAGCTTTATAAATTTCCAATTATCATTCTCATCTTTCATTCCTGTATAGCTTTTACAAAACTCTCTTTCCTCTTTACTAAGCGAATTAAACCACCCTTTTATTGTATCGTTATCATGAGTACCAGTATAAACTACAACATTCTTTTCATAATTATGTGGGAGGTATTCACTATCTCCTTTTGGATCAAATGCAAATTGAAGTACCTTCATTCCCGGATAACCACAGTAATCTAATAGTTCTCTTACCTCCGGAGTTATATATCCTAAATCCTCTGCTATAACATCTATCTCTCCAAGCTCATTTTTTATAACATCAAAAAGATCTTTTCCAGGACCCTTTTCCCACTTACCATTTATAGCAGTTTCATCTTCATAAGGAATTGACCAATAACTTTCAAATCCCCTAAAATGATCTATTCTTATTACATCAAATATTTCTAATGAAGACTTTATTCTTTCAACCCACCAATTATAATTTTGGTTCTTTAGTTCCTTCCAATTGTAAATTGGATTTCCCCAAAGTTGCCCTGTATCAGAAAAAGCATCTGGCGGACATCCTGAAACCTCCTTAGGAATCAACTCTTCATCTAGCATAAATATTTCTGGATTAGACCATATATCTGCACTATCTTCTGCTACATATATTGGAATATCCCCTATTATCTTAATGCCTTTATCATTTGCATATTTCTTTAGCTCTTTCCATTGAGAACTAAACATATATTGTAAAAACATATAAAAATCAATTTCATCTTTTAATAAGCTTGAATATTTTACTATAGCTTGTGGCTTTCTAAATCTTATATCCTTGTCCCACTCTTTCCATGGTGCTCCATCTTTATAATCTTTAATCGCCATAAATAAGGCATAATCATATATCCAGCCTTTATTAATTTCATTAAAATCTTCTAATTCTTTTTTAAGGTCTACCTTAGCTCTTTCATGTGCTAACTTTAAAACCTTATATCTGTTCTTGTACATTATTCCATAATCTATATCATTTTCATCATTCTCAAAATCATACTCATTAATTTCTTCTTGTTTTAATAGTTTATCTTCTACTAACATATCCAAATCAATAAAGTAAGGGTTTCCAGCAAAGGTTGAAAACGATTGATATGGTGAATCTCCATAACTAGTAGGTCCCACAGGTAGTATCTGCCAATAATTCACTTGAGCTTTCTCAAGAAAATCTACAAAATTATACGCTTCCTTTCCAAAGGTTCCTATTCCATAGTTTGAAGGTAATGAAAATATAGGTAATATTATTCCACTCTTTCTCATACTACAACCTCATTAGTTTTTAGAAATGTAAAATACAATTCTATTTCTTTTCGAAAAGATTTCTTTCTTGTACCTAAAGTATAGCAATCTAAAACCCCTATAGTCAATGAAATAGAGCCATTTTGCATGTGTAAAAGTCCCCCTACAAAAGCTCCTTTAAGCACCTATTTACAGCTTAAAATTTTTCATTTTTTATATGTTTTGTCGTTTTTTTCATGGTTATATATGCTGCAAGTATTGCTATTGCTTATTTCCTTAAACTTGATTTAATTTCTAAAAGTTTCACACTTTTTAATCTCTAGTAATAATCATATTGACTTTGGAATACCTCTTTGTTAAACTCAACTCAAATTTATACACATAAAATATATTGCAAAACATTTTCTACAAAATTTTACAAATATCTATTTAAGGGAGAGGATTCAAATGAAATTTAACTATGGTAAAAATGACTTTAAATCATTTAAATCTGGTAATGAACATTGCTATTTACTAACTAATGGACTAGGGGGCTTTTCTAGTACAACCCTTATTAACTCTCTAGCTAGAAACGATCATTCATTATTTATGGCTTGCACTAAAGCTCCAAATAATCGAAAAAATATAATAAGTAAAGTTGAAGAGGTACTTAGAATTGATAATAAGAAAATTCATTTAAGTTCTCAGGAGTATGTATGCTATACCAAAAACATAGATGGTTTTAACAATATACATTCTTTTTCCCAGGAATATCTTCCTAAGTGGACATATTTCTATGATGGAGTAGAAATTATAAAAACCATCGTATATGAACACGGTAAAAATACATTAGGTATAAAATACTCTATAGATAATAGAAATGATAAAGATGTGAAACTTGAAGTTATTCCTGTTTTTGTATTTGCCAAAAGAGGGGAAATATTATCATCACCTCATAATTATACAATTAAAAATGATACATTTATTGCTAATGATATAGAACTTAATATCCATTCAAACTATTCTAGCAAAGAATTGTCTACACCAACATTTATTAATGATTATTACTTTGCATATGATGCAGTAGATGGTAGAAATGCCGTTGGTTCAGGAACAACTCTAGTTTCTTATTATTATGAATGTAATGGAAAAAGCCAATCTGAATACCAACTTATTTTCACCCTAGAAAATGAAGATATTAAAGATATTGACTCTTTAATAAATAATGAAATAGATAGACAAAAAAATTTAATAAATAATGCTGGCTTTGAGGATGATTTAGCTAAAACCTTAGTAAGAGCTAGTGACCAATTCATTAGCCATAGAGAATCTACTAACGCAAAGACTATATTGGCTGGATATCCATGGTTTGAGGATTGGGGCCGTGACACTATGTTTGCTGTACTTGGTAGTTGCATAAGTACAAAAAGATTTAATGATGCTAAAGATATATTTAGAACATTTATAAAACATCTTAATAAAGGACTAATGCCTAACCTTTTTCCAGAAGGCGGAATTGAACCAATGTATAATACAGTAGATGCCTCCCTTTTATACATTTATGCACTTTATGAATATTATTTAGCTAGTAATGATTTAAAATTTATCAAGGAAGAAGGCTATGAACCTATATTAGATATTATAAATTGGTACAAGCGCGGCACTGATTTTAATATATATATGGATGATGATTATCTAATTAATGCTGGAGAAGGCTTCCACCAAGTAACTTGGATGGATGTAAGATTCAATGATATATTACCTACTGCAAGACACGGTAAACCCGTTGAAGTTAATGCATTTTGGTATAACGCATTAAAAGTAGCTTCATTTTTTGGCACTAAACTCAATTTTAATGTAAAGGAATTTGATTCCTTAAGCCATAAAGTTAAAAAATCATTTGAAGAAAATTTCTGGAATGAAGAAAAAAAATGTCTTAAGGATGTTGTATCAGGAAATAACTATGACTATCAAGTTAGATCCAATCAAATTTGGGCTGTAATGGTTCCCTTCTCTCCATTATGCAACGAGAAAGCAAAATTAGTTGTAGATAAAGTATATCAAGAGCTATATGCTCCTTATGGCCTTAGAACATTAAGCAAATACGACAAAGAATTTGTAAAAGAATATGGTGGTAGTCACTTTAAACGTGACATGTCATATCACCAAGGTACAGTTTGGCCATTTCCTCTTGGAGGATATTTCATATCTTATCTTAAAGTAAATGATTATTCTGTTAAGGCTAAGAAAAAAGTACGTGAGCAACTAGAATGTTTTGAGTCTTGCTTAAGAGAAGGATGCGTTGGGCAAATTGCTGAAATATATGATGGATTAAATCCTAATGAATCTAGAGGATGCTTTGCACAAGCTTGGAGCGTATCAGAAATCCTAAGAGTCTTTTATCATTTAACAACTTAAATTTTTTTATTTTCAAAATATCACAGTATATTTATATATTTATATATTTATATATTTATATATTTATATATTTATATATTTATATATTTATATATTCTTATATTTATATATTGTTAGATTATTGTTTTCCTATATTAAAAAAAAGAAATCGCTTTTGCGATTTCTTTTATACTTTTACAACTAATGTTGATAATCCATCAACAAATAATTTATTATCTTCTACTACTTCTATTACTTCTACTCCAGACTTTTCTTTATTAACAATAATATTAAATCTATCATAATGATTTAAATCTACTTGTATCCTATTCTTATTTGCATTATGAATAACTATTATATCACCATTAATATCATCTAACAGCCTATACCCTACTGAATTCATTGGAGTATTTATAAATGTGAGTTTATTTCTTATTTCTTCTACAGTTCTCATTCTAAAAACTGAATAAGCTTTTCTTAGACTTATTAATCCTTTAACATAATTAAATGTATCTATATTTTCTAGCTTTCTTCTCCAATTGATCTTATTAATAGAATCTGGGGCATTATATGAATTCTCAACCCCATTCTTAGTTCTTAAAAATTCTTGTCCTGCATGTAAAAAAGGAATTCCTTGAGATAATAAAATTATACTAGTTCCCAACCTGCTCATATATTTCAAATCATTAGTATCTTTTACTGTAAGATTTAATTTATCATATAAAGTATGATTATCATGACATTCAATATAATTTATTACTTGATTAGGAGATACATCTCCCCAGGATTGAATATAATCCGAATATTTAATTCCTCCTACTATTCCTCTCTTCACATCATATTCCTTATTATATTCTCCACTTAAAAAACCTCTAACTTCATGAGAAAAAGGATTTCCTCTTAATCCATCTCTAATTCCATCATTAAAGAAAGCAATATTATTTAACTTATAAGCATTTCCTTGTACAGCTTTTTCTTCATATCTTAAAAGACTTGGCATATTCCACCCTTCACCTAAAATAATTATATTAGGATCTATCTTATCCAACTCTTCCCTAACTTTATTCATAGTTTCTACATCAAGCAATCCCATAAGATCAAATCTAAATCCATCAATTTTATATTCATTGGCCCAGTAAACTATAGAATCTACTATAAATTTTCTAACCATAGCATTTTCAGATGCTATTCCATTTCCACACATACTTTCATTAGATAGCTTTCCATCACTATTATATCTGAAATAATATCCGGGCATTAATTTATTAAAACCTGATTTTTCTACATCATACATATGATTATACACTACATCCATTATTACAGACATACCACTTTCGTGGATAGACTTAATGGCCTCTTTTAATTCTTTTATTCTTGTGACTGGATTATATGGGTCTGTAGAATAACTACCTTCTGGTACATTATAATTAGCAGGATCATACCCCCAATTATACTTTTTTTCACTATAATTCTCTCTTTCATCTATAGTTGAAAAATCAAATATAGGTAAAAGTTGTACATGAGTTACTCCTAAATCTTTTATATGTGATATCCCTGTTTTAACTCCTTCAGGTCCGATTGTACTTTTTTCTGTTAAACCTAGAAATTTACCCTTATTCCTTATTCCTGACTCATTATCAGATGATAAATCTCTTACACTTACCTCATATATAATTGAATCTGTACCATATAATCTATTAGGTATAACATGAGTACTCCATCCTTCTGGATCACTTTTATTCATATCTATAATTGCACCTTTTTCTCCATTTACAGATATGGCTTTTGCATAAGGGTCTACCCCCTCACTTTTAACTCCATCTATTAAAGCACTGAAAGTATAAAACTTATTCTCTAAGTTTCCATCTAAAGTGATTTGCCATACACCTTTATGGCCTTTTTCCATAGGATATTCTTTTCCTTCTATATCATCATACCCATCATATATACATAGGTACATTTCATCAGCTATAGGTGACCAAACCTTGAAAACATGTTGTTTGCCTTTAAGTTCATATCCTAAATCATTATTTTCATAATAGTAAATACTGTCTATTTTCTTTATATCTAGTTTTTTCATAAACACCTCTCTTAAGAAATTATACATTTACTTTTTCAGTGATTATTTTTCCTTCTGCTGTTATAATAGTTACTAAAAGTTCTTTCACCTTATTATTGCCACTATTCTTTACTACTATTGTATGCTTATCTTCTTCTAATGTAATTGTTATATTTATGTTTGAATGCTCTCCTAATAGATATTCCTTACTTATTCCATCATCATCATATAAGTCATACTCTGCCCTATCTGCTACAAATGCTAATACATTTAATGTTTCATTGTTTAATAGTTCTGTATTTTGTGCAGGTTCACCATAAACAAACATTCTATTTTTTCTTATAAATAGTGCAAATTCATTTATATCTAGATTAATATAATTATGACCTTTATTAATTACATCAAAATCTTTACTAGTATATTTCTTAACCTTCCATAAAAGCATATCCTCTGGTAGATACACATATCTTCCACTCTTATTTTGCTCATAAACTGGAGCTATCATAATAGAGTCTCCCACTAGTAATTGATCTTCTATTTGTGATACAAATTCATCATCATATTCAAAACTTAAAGGCTTTATTAACATATTACTTGAATTTATAGCCTTCATATATTCTGAATAAAGATAAGGAATCATTGCATATCTAAATTTAATAATATTTTTTATAGTCTTTTCTGTATATTCATCAAAGGCAAATGGCTCTTGATTTCTTGTCCCCATAGAAGAATGATTTCTATATAAAGGCGTAAATATACTTAACTGGTTCCACCTTATAGCTAATTCTGGATCTACATTACTTCCAAAACCACAAGTATCTGCCCCACTATATATAAATCCACACATATTTATAGAAGGTAACATCTTCATATTTAAAATTAGATGCTCCCACCACGAACAATTATCTCCAGTCCAAATGCCACCATATCTATGTGCTCCAATAAATGATGCCCTTGAAAACAACAAGAATCTCTTATTACTATCTATTTCTTCAAAACCTTCTGCAGCAGCTTTAGTCATATTAAAACCATATAAATTATGAATATCATAATGGTTAACTATTCCATCCTCTGTCTTATGATAAAATCCTTTATAATCATTCATACTATTACTTAAACCTAATACAACATCTTTAAATTTAAAAAATGAATCTATATTAAGTTCTTTAGTTCTTAATTCGTCTATATTTTTATAAGCATCATTTATTCCATTTTCACTATAAAAGATTGCTGGTTCATTCATATCATTCCAAAAACCTTCAATGCCCTTATCAATCAAGCACTTATACTTTTTGCCAAACCACTTTCTTGCATCTTTATTTAAAAAGTCTGGAAAATGTACTTTTCCTGGCCAAACTGCTGCTACAAAAGGTTCGCCATCCTTATCTGTGACAAAATAATCTTTTTCTATACCTTCTTCATAAATATCGTATCCATCTTCTATCTTTACACCGGCATCTATTATTGGAATTATCTTAACCCCCTTACTCTTTAATCTTCTAGTTACTTCTTCAAAATTAGGGAATCTTTCATTACTTAAAGAAAAATCCTTATAATTATCCATGTAATCTAAGTCTAGGCATATACCATCACAAGGAATATCCCTTTTTATAAACTCATTAGCTAAACTTTCTACTGCCTCTTCTGTTGGATAACTCCATCTACTTTGTAAATAGCCAAAAGCCCACTTTGGAGGTACATATCCTTTTCCTATTATCTTTAAGAAATTTTGCGCTATCTCTTTTACTGTTTCCCCATTAATTATATAAATATCAGCATTCTTCCCCTCAATTGTTATCTCTAGCTTGTCCTTTTTTTCATACCCTACATCGTAAATTATTTTACTTGGGAAATCTATATAAACTCCAAATCTATTTTCTCCATCAACAATAAAGAAATTATGCGCCCCATATAACGACTTTTTATCTGGGGCATGATTTGGATCATCAGTACAAAAACTTTCATATATCCATCCTCTTTTGTTTATTCCCCTTATATTTTCACCTAATCCATATACTATATCTTGTTTTCCCATATTATATTTCAGTTTAATTTCCTCACCTAAATTTAACTGAAAATATTTAAATTCTATGTCACTTTCGCTTACTCCCTTTTCTATTACAGAATATGTTTCAATAGGCTTTCCAAACTCATATCTAACTACGTTTTTATTTACAATATAACTCTTCATAAACTCCTCCTTAAATTACAATCAATTATAACTATTAACTACCTATATTTTAGTTTTATAGTAACAAAGTAACTTCACTCATTTCAACGATTTATGAAATATAATCCCTTGTGAAATATGATATAAAAATCATTTTTTAAGCATATAATTTCACTATAAATTTCTCATACAATTTATAGGTTTATTATGTTAAAAATAACATGTAAACATTGACTTAAATATTTTTGCTATGTTAACCTTAAGGAAATGAACAAAATTTTACAAATGAGAGGTTTAATAAATGAATGATGTTTTATACAAAAATAATCAGAAAGTTATTGGATCAATAGTTAGATTAAATAGAATTAAGAAGAATATGAGTCAAAAAGCTCTTGCAAAAGGAATCTGTGTACCATCCTACTTGAGCCGTATCGAGAATGGTGAATTGCTTCCAAGTGATGATGTTATATCTATTCTTTTTGAAAGACTTGGCCTAAAATTCAATGATAGTGCCGAATTTATAGAAAAAGGCTTAAAATCATTTGAAAGATTTCTTAATGATCTTAATTTTAATGAGTTTGATTATACAAATAAAATATTCCATGATATAGAAAAGCATGAAGATGACTTTATTACATCCCCCCTTATACTTGACTATTATTTGGTCAAACTAGCTAGATATTGTAGTACTCCAGAGAGAGATAAATTTGAAGGTGCTAAGGAATCTATACTTTCAGCTTTTGATTTATTATCTCCAAAACAAGAGTCATTATATAACTTCTATATTGGTGTTGATATTCTAAATATTGCAGGAGATATATCCGAAGGAAAAAGATATATTGAAAAAGCACTAAACTACAAAGAAAATGGTCATGGTTATTATTGGCTTTCTTATGTTTATAGAGTAGAAAACAATCCTATTAAAGCATATGATTCAATTAAAAGAGCATTGGCTTTATATGTAGAGGAAGGAAACTTTATTAGTATAATGGAAAGCTATGAAAAAACCGCTGAAGTATATTTCATGCTAGATAATCATGCAGATGCTATAAATTACTTAAAAATGTCTCTTAGAATGGCTGAAAAAATTAAAAACTCCTATTATATTGAATATATTAATTCAATGCTTGCTTGGTCATATTTTAAAATCCAAGACTATAAGACTTCTTTTACATACTTAAAGAAAAACTCTGGATTAATAGATCACAGAATGATTATTCCTGATTCAGTTATAGAATGTTTAATATATTTTACTTTGGAAGATAGAGAGAATTTAAAACATTCAATAACTAAGCTTGATACTCCTCAATCTTTAGAGCATATAAGTAAAGATTTAGCTAATATACTATATAAGCTATTTAATTTTTATATTGAAAATGAAAATTATATGAAGAGTCCTATTTGGGAAGGATTATTAATATATATTGTTGATGATATTACTCAACTTGTCGAATTAAGGAAGGTATTTATTTCTTACCTAAAAGAGTACTACATTCATAATAGAAGATACAAGGATGCTTTATTTCTCAAGTAAGGATAAAATTTCTATATATTTTTTAATAAAAAAGTCTTGGCTTTTTCGACAAAATATCGTATTATAGTAATTGGTTATTGACCATATAACCTCTCATAAATTCTCAATACCCTTTTATACCATAGTTGAAAGATGAGTACCCATCATCTTTCTTTTTTTATTCTTTAAAAAATTATAATATTCAAAATTATAGTCATATAAATTTTAAGACCAAACAAGAATATTATTTACTCTTATTTGGTCTTACTTTTTATTATTCTTCTACGAATAATGGAACAAGTTCAAACTTTGTACAATCAACTAATCCTCTGTTAGTTAGTCTTAATTCTGGTAAGCAAGCAAGTGGAATTAATGCCATTGTCATAAATGGAGATACAATATCACATCCAATTTCTTTCCATGCCTTATCTAAGCCTTCAACTTTTTCAGCCATCTCAGCTAAAGGTCTATCACTCATAAGTCCTGCTATTGGAAGCGGAACCAATCCTAACACCTTACCATCTTTAACAGCTACCATACCACCACCACATTCAACTAATGTGTTAGCAGCTAAAGCCATATCTTCATCATTTGTTCCTACAACCAATAAATTATGAGCATCGTGAGCAACTGTAGCAGCCATTGCCCCCCCTTTAATTCCAAAGCCTTTTACAAATCCGTATCCAACTTTACCTGTTTCATGGTGTCTTTCAAATACAGCTGCCTTTAGAACATCTTTACTTACATCACATTGAACTTTTCCATCTTTAACTTCTAATTCAATATGTCTTTCATATGTTCCAACTCTTGCTGGAATAATTTCTATAACTCTTGCATTAACCCTATCTTTACCTTCAGCTAATATATCAAATGATTTTGGAGTTATTTCTTCCTTTATATGCATTGAATTCATAGCATCTTCTGGATAATGGTACTCTGCTATTTCAGTTGTTAAAACTCCATTTTCAGCAACCACGTTACCATCTATAATAACCTTTGTTATATTAATCTTATTTAAATCATCTATAAACACTATATCTGCACATTTTCCTGGAGTTATTGACCCTAATTCATGATCCATTTGGAAACATTGAGCACAATTTATAGTAACCATTTGTATTGCTACTAGTGGATCTATTCCTTCTTCAATAGCTCTTCTTATAATATGATCTAAGTGTCCATCCTTAAGTAAAGTATGTGGATGTGTATCATCAGATATTAATATTGCAAATCTGCTATCTACCTCATTTGCAGTAATTGATTTACTAACTTCCTTTAAATCATGCCATGCAGAACCTTCTCTAAACATTGCATACATTCCAAGTCTCATTTTTGCTAGTGCATCTTCTGCTCTTGTAGATTCATGACAACATCTTACTCCTGATGCTATATATCCATTTAACCCTTTTCCTGTTTCGGGCAGAGAATAATGTCCTGTTACTATCTTATTAGCCTTTAAAGTTTCTCCTACGACTCCATGCGCATGATCTGTAGAGTATAATATTCCTGGGAAATTCATCATTTCCCCAAGACCAACAACTTCATCCCACTTCATAGTTTCTGCAACATCTTCAGGCCCTACTGCTGCCCCTGTATCCTCAAACCCTGGAACTGCTGGCACGCATGATGGAGTAGTTACCATATTCTTAAGTGGTGTTCCCTTACCATCTTCTATCATATAACGTACACCATTTAGTCCAAGTACATTACAAATTTCATGTGGATCCATATATATTCCTACAGTACCATGAGGTACTACTGAACGTGCATATTCACTAACACTAAGCATTGATGACTCAACATGGATATGCCCATCTAAGAATCCAGGAGCTATATACTGTCCCTTTGCATCAATTACTTCTGTTCCTTCCCCTATACAATGCTTTGCATCTCCAACTAAAGCAATTCTTCCTTCACTAATTGCAACATCAGTATTATCAATCACTTCTCTAGTGCATACATTTATAAGCTTTGCATTTGTAATTACTATATCTGCTGGTTGATATCCTTGAGACACAGCAACAATTTTCTTACTTACCTCCCATAATGGTTTCACATTAAATTTATTAAACATATAACCACTCCCTAATTATTTATTATAGTGTTCTTTATATTTCAACACATTATTTTAAATCTCATCCCAATTTTACCATATACGCCTTTAAATATACAAATATTTTTTAATTTTTATTTAATATTGTTCGTGATTTTCTATAAATATAAAATCCAACTCCATCTGCTAATGCCCATCCAATAGGTATTGACCACCATATCCCATTTGCACCTAAAACAGTTGAAGATAGAATATATGAAAGTATAACCCTACTTCCTAAAGAAATTATAGTCAAAATAATAGACATTTTTAACATACCAAGTCCTCTATAAAGACCATAGAACATAAATAAAAATCCTATAAGAACATAAAAAATTGCAACTACTGATATATATTCAACTCCAAGCCTTATAACCTCTTCCTCACCTTTATCTACAAATAAAAGCATTATATTCTTAGAAAAGATTAAAATTAAAGTTGATACAAACAAACAAAAAGTTATTATTATTTTAATTGCTCCTTTAACTCCTTCTTTTATTCTTTCAGGTTTTCCAGCTCCTTTATTCTGTGCCACATAAGTTGAAAAGGCATTTCCAAAATCCTGAACTGGCATATAAGCTATAGAGTCTATTTTCACCCCTGCTGCAAAAGCTGCCATTACAGTTACTCCAAATGTATTAACTAGCCCTTGAACTATAAGTATTCCAAAATTCATTATTGATTGTTGAACTGAAGTTAGAATAGAATAATTAGCTACTAGCTTCAAAGTATCCTTTTTAATTCTAATATCTTTTCTCTCAATTTTTATAAAGGATACATTCTTAAATACATATATAATACTCAAAATTGCTGAAACCCCTTGAGCAATTATTGTTGCAAGTGCAACTCCTTTTACACCTAAATTAAAATTTATTACAAAAACTAAATCTAACGCTACGTTAATTAATGAAGCAATAATCAAAAAATATAAAGGGCTCTTAGAATCCCCTATTGCTCTTAAAATAGCAGTTGCTAAATTATATATAAAAGTAAATCCAATTCCTAATAAAATTATTATTAAATATTCTTTAGCTGACCCTAATAATTCTGATGGCATATTAAATAAATCTAACAATAAGTTTATGGATATTAGAGAAATTACCATCAATACTAAAGTAATACCTCCTATAAATATAAAAGAGGTAATAGATATTTCTTTAAATTTATCATTTTCTTTAGAACCATAACTTTGAGCCAGTATAACTCCTACCCCCATAGCTAGGCCAATTATTATTGATGTTATAAAAGTTACTATTGCAAAAGAAGAACCAACAGCAGCTAATGCATCTGGGCCAACAAACCTTCCAACTACAATAGTATCTACAAGATTATATAACTGCTGGAATACATTACCTAAAATCATAGGTAATGCAAACCTAATTATAAGCTTATTACTATTCCCTTTTGTCATGTCTAACATAATAATCCCCCTGCTACTAACATCTAAGATATTCATTATAAATATACCATACTTTTCCTGATTAGTAACATTATAAAAGCCGTCAATAACTATTGACGGCCTTTGCTACTTTACTTTAAAACTTCCTTTTTCTTCTTTTATTTTAATATTAAGTATTTTTAGAAGTTTATCCATACTCTTTATTTGATTTACATATTTAATATCCTTCTTATCTAACATTCTTTGAATCATATCTATAATTTCTTTTTTCTCTTCATTAGAAATAGTTAAATTATCTTTTAAATACTGTCTATTTATATAAGTTAAAGTAGTCCAAATTTGTTCAGCAGAAATTTTACTATTATCCATTAATACATAAGTAAAATTCCTATTTCTCTTCCCCTCTGGATATGCTTTTTTAAAGAATTTAATGAAACCACTTTCAGTTTTATTTTCTTTCTTTTCTTTGACTAGCTTTCCTAGAGAAGACTTTAAAGTATTCTTTAAGAACATTATTGTGTTAGGCTTAACCTTGGACTTCATATTATCTATACTTTCATCAATTAATTTATAAGTATCATCAATAAGCCCTTGAGGTACCCCTTCCCCCTTAAGTATTTTTGTTTTCTCAATATATTCTAAAACATCCTTCTTTGTTTCTAAGTTTTTACCATATAACTTTTCTAATAATTCTTGGGAAGTTATCAGCTTTAGTTCATCTAAATTAACCATTTATTTCTCCTTAAATATATAATAATTCTTTTATAATTATAAACTATAAATTCCCCTCTATACATAAAAATATATAAATTACTAAAAGATTAAGTTAATACAAGGGTTTTTATCACCTTTTTATAAAATTATATACTATTAATTCAACCATACTTATTTAGAAATACCTTTCATTTTTTTGTATATATTTATATAATATTAAGGTAATAGATTTAGGGGAGGTTTATATCTATGAATAATATACTGACTCAAGAAAATATGAGAAAGCTACAAGAAGAATTAGATTATAGAATGACTGTTAAAAGGGCTGAAATAGCAAAAGAAAAGTTAATTGCAGCAGCTCATGGTGATAGATCTGAAAATGCAGAGTATAAAGAAGCTTGTGCTAACTATAGAGAAAATGACAATAGAATACAATACTTATTAACTATGATTTCAACTGCTACTGTTATTGATGATGAAAATGTAGATAAAACTGTATTAGGAATTAACAGTAAAGCTAGAATAAAGTTTGTTGAAGATGATGATGAAGATGTAATTACATTAGTTACTACAATGGACCTAGATCCTGAAAATATGATGATAAGTATAGAATCAGATTTAGGAAAGGCTTTAGCTGGTAGTAAAGCTGGAGACATAGTAGAAGTAAATGCTCCAGGTTCAAATTATACTGTAGAGATACTTGAAATTTTAGGATAATAATAAAGCTTCTATGATATAAAATCATAGAAGCTTTATCATTATTCTCCATGTTCCATTAAAAAGTTAGCTAAAGCTCCAACTAAATTAGCATCCTTTTTATGAGTACATGTATCTATCTTTGGCATAAGTGTATCTATATTTATTTTTTCTCTTATCATCAATAACTTTTCATTTATTCTATCAATAAAATCTTCTCTATTACTAATTGCCCCACCTAACAAAATTATCTCCGGATCATAAATATGTTGTAAATTAAATATTCCTTTTGCTAGATTCTTATAAAAAGTATCTATAGCATCCCTACATACTTCATTGCCTTTTTCTGCTGCTTCAAAAACACTTTCTCCGTTCCATGAATCATCATTATAGTGCTTTCTTACTTTTCTAACAAAAGACATTGTAGATGCAACTTCACTAAAGTTTAAATATTCACCATTAGATTCTTCCATAAGCATATATCCAACTTCTCCCCCATGAAGATGTTTGCCATGATGAATTTTCCCATCTTTTATTATTGCGCCACCAATTCCAGTACCACATACAACAAATAATATATCATTTAAATCTTTTCCCTTGCCTGAAAAAGCCTCTGCTAAAGCTGCACAGTTTGCATCATTTTCAATACTTATAGGTAATCCTGTTTTATCACATAAAATTTCTTTCCAATTTGGTCCATGAATACATGGAAGTGCACTTGCCCCCCCAATTACCCCAGTTTTACTATTTACAGCTCCTGGAGCACTAATTGCTATACCTTCTATATCATAGCTTTTTCTTATTTCTTCAATCCAATTTACAATTCCATCTATAATAACACTAAACTCATCAGAAACCTTTAAATTACCTTTATCTGTTAAATTACCATTCTTATCAGAAATACCTACTTTTATAGAGGTACCTCCTATATCTAAACATGCATACATCTCTAAAATCCTCCCCATATCTTACTCTTTATTAAATACCTTTTCCGTTGAAACCCATGCTTCTAAAACTTCTTTATATTTCCTTACATAAAAATAGTGAATTAAATCTATTTGTATTAAAATAGGAATTTGAGCAGATATCATTCCTGTTGATTCTTCCCCAGAAAGATTAGCAGTAACTATAATTATATCTGCATATTCATTTAATTTAGTATGTTCATTTCCTGTAATAACTACAAGTTTAGCTCCCTTTTCCTTTAAGGCTTTTGCACATTTTTGTAGGTATTTATTCCCTCTTAAAGTAAATATAAATACCAAGTCCCCTTCTTCTATTACTGCCGTAGCCATATCTATAGCATCTTTATCATAAATTACTTCTATAAATTTCCCCATTCTAGAAAATCTAAACTTAAAATCTTGAGCTGCTGTTGCACTTAAACCTAATGCAAAAATATGCATAAATCTATAGCTATGTATTAAATCGCAAATCGCCTCAATCTTCTCCCTATTAAAGCTTCCATCAATTTGATTAAAGATTTTAAAGTATGATTTCTGTAAATCTACTGAAATATTATTCATATTAATTTTATCATTTTCTTTAAGATGCTCTTTATATAAATATATAAGTTCTTTATAGTTATTAAGTCCTATCTTTTTGCAAAATCTTGTGATTGATGCAGGTGAAACACATAGTAACTCAGCCAAATCATTTATTGACATTGGTTTATTATTTCCTAGAAAATACTCAGCAATCTGTTCTTCAACATAGGTAAACTTGAACTTTGCATGAGTTATTCTCAATATAATCTCTTTATTCATATTCCTATCTCTCCCAAATCTTACTATGATTTAATACTATATACTTCCCCCGCCTTTTTCAACTATATATTGATTTTTAATGTCTTAATTTCACCATTCTTAAATTTTCCTAGATTTATATGGCCATTAATTTTTTCTTCACTAACTATAGCCCTATTATTCATATTAACCCACTCATAACTAGTCCCTTTATTAGTCTTAAGCTTGCCTCCATCAACTAATTTATCATTATAATTTACAAATCTAATAGTAAATGAATTCTTATCTACAGGTGTTATAGAAGTAACTACAATATCTTTTAATTCGCTACAATCTACTACATTCTTTATTGCTTCCACACTATCTTTTAAAGGATGCATAACAAAATATTTAAGGGTATTTGTAAACCTGTTTATTTCTTGTATTTGATAACCTGGAATAGTTATACTATAGTTCTTCCAAAGTTTATTCACTACTGTAGCATCCATTTTATTGCTAAGATATATAGCAAATTTAAATTTCATTTTTTCCCTTAGTTGACTATCAGGCGTTTCTATATATCTAAATTCATTTCCAGATGCTATACCAGGTCTTCTAATTAAATCAGGCTTTCCTAAGAATCCAACCCCTCTAAATAAAGTTAATGCAATCTTAGAATTATCTAATATTTCATATTCCTTTATTCCCTTTGCTAACAATGTAGCTGATGAGTTTTCATCTTCAATTCCTGCAAAGTGAAGCATTGGATATATTGGTGATGGCTCTTCTTTCCATCCTAATTCTCTCCAATCATTAATATGTTCAGGAACATTGTCTCTTTTTATTACCCCAAAAGCAGTATCTGAAATGCTTTCTGTTGAAAAAACATCTGTTTTTAAAACTATTCTCATTCTATGATCGTCTGCATTATTATCCAACTCTAAATGACATTCTATAACACCCTTATTGGATAATGATAAGCTTAATTTATATGGTATACTTGTACTTCTCTTATTTAATTCCCTATCTTTAAGATTTTCTGGTACAATAAATTCTCCACATATTTTAATATCTTTATGAATCTTTCTATTATTTACTTCTACATTTCCATTCTTGAAGTCTAAATTATATCTAAAATCATACTTTTCTTCTGGAGGAGAGTAGTCATATGTATCTCCATCATCTCCACTTTCTTCAATGTATAAGCAATCTTCTAACTTTCTATTATTAACCTTATCTAAGATATTAATTTTCCCATCAATGAATTCAACCTTATAGAAATTATCTTCTATATAATTACCTTTTTTATTTTCTAATGCGTCTACTTCTTCATCAATTTCAACTAACTTTAATACTTCTATACTTAATGGCTCTAAGTTGCATTTTAATGCCACCTTTGAAACATAATAGTATAGTTCCTCATCGTATTGAGACTCATCCTTCTTAATGCTACCTGCATACTCTTTAACAACATCTAATACTTCATGCTCAATTACATTTCCGTTTTTATCTGTAATTTTAAAGTTCTTAAGTTTAGTTGTAACAATCACTTTTGCTACTTCTTCTCTTCTATGAGGAAGAGTATTAAATAAAATTATGTCATTTTCCTCTTTACCTTCAAGAGATTCACTTATCTTTCTTATAATATAATCACAAGCTGAGTAAGATAGTTGATCTGCTTCTGTTAACCTTGAAATTATACTTCTATTTGTCTTATCACTATTACATCCACAAGCACTATCATGAGCGTGATTCATAAGTAACTTCTTCCAAATTTCTTCTATCATTTCAACCTTTGGATCTAATCCAAGATTTTGAGCTATAACCATTAATGGTTCTAATTGATAAATTAATCTTCTTTCAATCTTATCATTTAAATACTTATGGTCGTATCTAGAAGAATATATGGATCTATGAATTTTAGAGTTAGATGGATTTACAAATTCACCTTTTACTTCTTTCAATCCTTCTGATTTTTCTAATTCATCAAAGAACTTATCGCAACTGCTTTCAACATATTCAAAATCGTTTTTAGTTCTATCATTATAGTATTTTATTCTCTCTTTTAAGTTAAAATCTACAAACCTCTGGTCCCCCCCTACTGGTAGAAGAATATTATCAGTTTGAGATCCATCTAAAATTGTCTTTTCTACTTTTTCTACATCATCAGTATAAATTAAATTTCCACCATAGAAGTATCCATTTTTTATGTTATAAACTAAAAGTGAACTATCATCTTCACCCTTCCAAATAAACTCTCTATTTGGACAAACATCCTTAGATACCCCTCTCCAGAAAATACTTCTTCTAATATCAAAACCATTTAATATTTTAGGCATATCCTTACTTTGTCCAAAAGAATCTGGTAAATAACCAACCTTTAAATAATCTCCATACTTTGATGCACTTTTTATACCATAAAAAAGATTTCTAGCTATTGATTCTCCATCTATAATTAGTTCATCAGTTTGTGTATACCAAGGTCCTATTATTAATTTTCCTTCTTCAACAAGTTTTTTTACTCTCTCAAAGTTACTTGGCATAAACTTTATATATTCATCTAAAATACTTAATTGTCCATCTAATAGGTATGTTTCTAAATCTCCATCTTCTAGTGCATTTATTACTTCATCCATGTGATATACTAACTGTATAATTGATTCATTTGAAGTAAAATACCATTCATAATCCCAGTGCGTGTGGGGATAAACATGTATTTTTTTCATTATATATCTCCTTTTATGAATTAAATCTTTTATATAGTAAAAATCCACTGGTTCTTATTACAATCACCAGTGGATTTTTAAATTATAGTTGTATACCCTTAACTAAATTATATAGTTTTTGGGAGTCTGTTTCTTTGATAACTGTATTTCTGAAATCATCATCTATTAATTCTTTTGCTATTGTGCTTAATATCTTTAAGTGATTTTCTGCTCCATCCTCAGGAATAGTTAGCGCAAAAGCTGTAGTTATCTTCTTTCCATCTAATGAGTCCCATTCTATTGGATTTTTAAATTTAATTAAGAATACACCTGGTGAAATAACTGTTGAATTTTTACTATGTGGTATTGCTATACCATCATTAAATCCAGTTGTAGCTTCTTTTTCTCTCTCTTGTAACCCGTGATAAAAATCTTCTTCACTCTTAACATATCCATGCTTCTTAGCTATTGAAGCTATAAACTTGAATGCTTCATCTTGAGTAGTTGAATTTTCATCAATGTATATGTGATCTTCACTAAATAATTCCTTAGCTTCTACTATAGATTCCTCAACAATTTCATTAGACTCTACTTCTATATATTCTTCCTCTTCTTCACATACTGGCTTTCTCCAGAATCCAATGATTAATGCTGTTACTAAAATACCTGCAAATATACATAATATCCATGTTATAAATGGAACTGGTTGTTCAATGTATCCTATAACTGCTCCAAGTGGAGATCCAATACCACCGTAGAACTTACATCCAGTTATAGAAGCAAGTCCCCCTGCTAGTGCTGACCCAGCAACAGATGCAGTAATCATTTGAACTGGATTAGATGCTGCAAATGGAATTGCTCCTTCTGTAACTCCAACCATACCCATACCAAATGCTGAACTAGCTGATATCTTTTCATTCTTTGTAAATTTATTCTTAAATAATACTGATGCAAGCCATATTCCTAATGGTGCAACTGAAATTGCAGCTTGTGTTGCTGTTTGAGGTACAAAGTTAGCATTTGCTATACCAAACTTAGCCACTGTATCTGTGTAAACAGCTGTACCAAATATAAGTGCTGTTTTATTAACTGGACCTCCAAAGTCAAATCCAATCATACCACCAATAATTGCTCCAATTATAAATGGTGCTCCAGCGAATGTTTCATTTAATGTTGTTAATCCACTATATAAACTATCCATTAATCCTGCTATCGGATTACCAATTAAGTATGTTACTATAACCATTATTGCAAAAGTAGCTATTAAAGGAATAATCATAATAGCAAGTAATGGTTGTAATATCTTAGGCCATTTTATCTTCTTTAATCCTTTTACTAAATATCCAACTATGAATGCAACTAAAATTGCTCCTAAGAAACCACCACCTGTTTGAGTTCCTAAATATGTTGCATCATTTACTAAGTATGCACCTATCATTGCTGGTGCTATTGCAGGCTTGTCTGCTATTGAGTTAGCAACAAAAGCTGCAAATAAAGGAATCATTAATTTAAATCCAACTTGTCCAACTTCAAAAAGCTTAGACATGAAAAATCCCATTTGAGTTGATGTATCAAATCCCCAATTTACTATTTGACCAAGTTCATTTGCTTGGAATGCGAATATGTTCGCAATAGCTAGTAGTATACCTGATGCTATAACCATTGGAGTCATATATGATATCCCACTCATTATATGTTTAACAAAATTATTTTCTGTCTTCCCTAAAGTCACTTTACCAACCTTAGTTCCTTTTGCTCCAAAAACTTTAGCTTCGTCATAAGCTCTTTTAATTAATGCCTCGGGTGCTTTTATTGCATCTATTGATTTTACTGATAATACTCTCTTACCTGAAAATCTCATTAAATCTATATTTATATCTGCTGCTATTATTACTACGTCTGCTGTTTCAATATCTTTTTCTGTTAAAACATTTTCAGCTCCAATAGAACCTTGAGTTTCAACTTTAATTTTATATCCAGTCTTTTTTGCTGCTTTTTCTAAACTTTCAGCCGCCATATAAGTATGTGCTATACCTGCAGCACAAGCTGTAACTGCTACTATTTTTTTATTCATTGCTCTCTACCTCCTCTTTACAGTTCATATTATTACACCTGTAAAGGTTTATGTAAACATTTTTACTGTTTTTAGTATTATCTTTCTTTTTTTTATGTTTTTATGAAATTATTTTCATAATTTTATATAAATAAAAAAAGTGCTGCTATGTTTTGCAACACTTTTTAACTATCAATAATATATCTACATTTTCTTAAAAAATATATATTTTAACACAACGAAACTAAATTGTAATATTTATCCACAGAAATCCTATCTTTATATGTGAAAAGCCACCATAACATGTCAATAACCTGTTATAGCAGATTAACTTCTGTTAATTATTTATTGTTTTATTCTGCTCAAAACAAGATCATTAAAAACTTTCTCAATCTCTTTTGTTTTAGTATTATACATAGGCAAAATTTTATCTTCATAAGGAGTATAAATGACTCCATCAAATTCAAACATCGATCTATTTAAAGCATTATTAACATCGCTCTCACTACTCATAAACTCAAAATCAAATAATTCTTCTACATTTCCATTTATCAAATTTAACTTTATAAACTTACCATTTCTAAAATAATAAAAATCATCTCCTATAATGGTTGACCTAGTATGAAACATATTATCGCTAATTTTTATAGTTCTTCCATCCATAGAGGTAGCAAAATACCCCATTTCAGGTGAACTACTCATATATGCAATATATTTTTCACTTACATTTACTATATCAGGAGCATTAGAAGTTTTCTCATTAGCTTCATAAACTACAGTTCTATCAGTCTTAAATATTTTATATTCTGAAGTTGGGCTATCTTTTATAAATGTATTTTCATCAAAAATTATAGGTGTTCCTTCCACTTCAACATTCTTAATCTCTTTATTAGTATTTAAATCCACTACTATAAAATTACTACTGTTATAATTATTCCTATCCATATACATTAATTTATTATCTTTAATCATTACACTATAAGCCTTATCAGATAGTACTTCTTTGTTACTTTTTCCATCTAAATCAACTTTAATCAATTCTACTTTGCCAATATCCGATTCATCTATATAATAAATATGATTTCTGTATATATTTATGTCCTTAGGATAATCATTATTTAGTTTTTCAAGTCCTGTTCCATCATTCTTTATTTTATAAAATGCTCTATCATTCCATCCTGAAAAATAAATTTCATCATTATATTTACAAGCACTCATAGCTTTATAATAATTATTTATTGTATTTCCATAACTTCTGTTACTATCGCTAGTATTATTCTCTTTAGTATTACTACATCCAATAAAGGATATTAGCATAGTAACCATCATTGAAAACATAAAGATCTTTTTTCTCATTTTACTCCCCCTAACCATATTTATATTTTACCACTATATGTCTTTTAATCTATACTTTACAGCAAAATATAGATTAAAAGACATATAAAAATCTACCATAACAAAAAAGAGTTATGCACTCATTTGTACATAACCCTACTTTGCTATTAATGTTTTCCACCTATTTTACAGGCAACAACAGCATCTATATTATTATCAGAAATTACATCTAAATATTCTTTTTCATTTTTCTTAAACCAATCATTAGCATATGAACATGTAGCTGTTGCTTTAAGCTTTTCTTTTCTTAAATACTCTACCATGATAAGCATTGCTTTTGAAGCAACTCCTTGCCCTCTTAAAACTGGATTAACATAAACATGATCTATATTTACCTCTTCACCCTTTTCACGTTTAAAAGTTACTTCAGCCATTAACTCACCTTTATCATTTTCACTATATATACGCTCTTTTTCATACTTCCAATTCATATTTTTTCTCCTTTGTTTATAATTTAATTAATACTATTATATACAGTTTTATCTATTCTAATGCTTTTTTTATATCCTCTACTATTAGCTCCTCTGTTAAATGATAACGCTCATATAGTTCATCTTTAGAAACCCCATTAGTAAATTCCTTATCAGCTCCAAAATTCAATACCTTAATATTTTTATCACCATAGAATCTTGAAATCTTTTCACCAAATCCACCATTAATAACTCCATCTTCTAAAGTAATTACTAATTTATGTTCTTCCAAAAGTTCATATAATAACTTCTCATCTATGCCACTTATAAATCTAGGATTTATTAAGGTAGCATTAACCCCTATTTCAGACTTTAATTTTTCTTTTACTTTCTTTCCAAGATGATAAAAATCTCCTAGCCCAATTATTGCTATATCTTTCCCACTTTCAACTTTTTTATAAGTATTTATATTATGAAAATCAGGTTCTACAGAAATCCCAGTAGATACTACATTTATATTTGGAACACGTATTGCAACTGGATATTTCTCTTGCTCAATTCCCCATTCCATCATAGCTATATATTCTTCTTTATTAGTTGGTGCAAGATAGACTATATTAGGAATATTACTTATTAAAGGTATATCAAATATTCCAAGGTGAGTAACATCTCCCCCTGTTATTCCGCCACCATAAACCATTATTAATGCTGGATTATTATTTATAGCAAGATCTTGAGATAACTGATCATAAGTTCTTTGGATAAATGAGCTTAAAAATCCAACTACAGGTTTACCTCCTTGTGATGCTATTCCTGATGCAAGAGCAACTGCGTGCTCCTCTGCTATTCCAACATCTATAAATTGATTTTTAAATTCATTTCTAAAGTTCCCCAAGCTAACTGATGATGGCGTTCCTGCTGTTATAGCTAAAACTTTAGGGTCTTCACTTGCTTTTTTCATTAAAAACTCTTCAGTAATGCTCCTATAAGATTCTCCTGAAGTTGGTTTATTTACTGGCTCTTTTGTTTCTAAATTAAAGGGACTAACCCAATGAAATGCCTCTTTGTTTTCTTCAGCATCCTTATATCCTTTTCCCTTAATTGTATGCATATGAATAACCACTGGATGGTCTATATCCTTTACCTTAGAGAATATATTAATTAATGATTCTATGTCATTTCCATTATCAATATAATGATACTCAAATCCTAATGCCTTAAAGAAATTATTTTCAGCCTTTCCATTAGATTCACGTAGCAATTCTAAATTCTTGTAAAGCCCTCCATAGTTTTCTGCTATAGACATATCATTATCATTAACTAAAATTATAATATTTTTCCCTGATGCAGCTGCATTATTTAACCCTTCATATGCTTCACCACCACTTATAGAACCATCCCCTATAACAGCAATAATATTTTCTTTTCCACCCTTTATATCTCTTGCTTTTGCTAAGCCACATGCTAAACTAACAGAAGTAGATGTATGACCTACTATAAAGAAATCATGTTCACTTTCACTAGGCTCAGTATATCCTGTAACAGTTTTATATTCATCTGGATTAATGAATGCATTTTTTCTTCCTGTCAAAATTTTATGAGTATAGGATTGATGAGATACATCATATACTATTTTATCTATTGGTGAATTAAATACATAGTGCATTGCTATTGTCGCTTCCACCATTCCTAGGTTAGGGCCAAAATGACCGCCAGTTGTACTAACCTTTTTTATTAAAATCTCCCTTATCTCATTAGCTAAAGATGATAATTCATCCTTACTAAGATATCTTAAATCTTTAGGTTCATTAATTTTATTTAAGACCATATTAAATTCCTCCTATGCTTTCCACTACTATATTAATCAGTATACTTCTTGGAGTAAACTCTAAGTCAATATATTTTTTTCTTACATGTGTACCCTCTATAAAAATAAGCTTAAAATAAATAGGAGTGTTTATATAAAATAAACACTCCTTCCATTTAAATTACTATATTAAACTCCATAATGCTGGTACATTAGATGGTTCCCATCCTGCTAATGATGTATGTCCTTGTCTACATGTGTAATTTTTTCCATTATAACTTACTATATCACCTGCTTTATAGCTTACCCATGCTTCCCATACTGGATAAGTTGATGGTTTTTGTACAGAAACTGAAACTATATTAGAAGTTACTGTTTTACTACCATCACTTAAAACTATAGAATAATTATAATTTCCTTCTCCTTTTCCTGTTACATTGTAACTTATATTTCTTAGATCACTACCTGCAGTTAAACTACCAGTAGATACTACAGCATTTCCTTCTAATATCTGATAACTTGTTGCTGTGTTATTTGCTGGTATTTGAACATTTAATGTAAATAATCCATTACTAACTGGTCCTGCAGTTAAAGAAGCTGCTTTTAACGTATTTTCTACTGGAGCCGACACTGTAACTTTTACTTCTGTAGATGTAACTTTACTACTACCATCACTTAAAACTACAGTATAGCTATAGGTGCCACTTCCTTTACCTGTTATATCATAGGTTATATTCATTGGTGTTTGACTTCCTGGATTCAATGTACCACTTGATATCACAGTAGTTCCTTCTAATATTTGATAACTTGTTGCTGTATTATGTGCTGGTACAACAGCTGTTAAAGTATACTTTCCATTAGAAACTGGTCCAGCTGTTAAACTAGCAGCTTGAAGTGTATTTTGTGTAGGAGGAGTTTCCGAACCATCTTTTATTAATCCATTAAACATTATTGTGTGCATTGGCCATCCACTTTTAACGTCATCACCACTACAATCCCAAACAATAAGACCACCATAGTCATTATCATTTATATAATTTATTCTATCTTGTAGAGAAGTTTCATCCTCATAAGTCAAGAATTGCTTGGTTGAAGAGTTATATAAATAAGGTACTTTAGCTATTGGATCTCTATATTTAACCCATCCAGCTGTTTTTTCAATATTTTTAATATCATACCAAGAGTATTGACCTCCAGTACCTAAGTTACCTGTGAAATTCTTATTTCCTGGTTGGAATAACCCATCTCCATTTGGACCTGGAGCTACATTTCCCCATCCTCTACTATATAGTGGAGAACCTGCGTACAATTTACTCTTAGGAACATTATATTCTTCTGAATAAATCTTCATTGCATCATCTGTGTCAAATTTAGGTCTTGTTGTATCTTCAGGGTTATGATATAAACCAGCTAAATGACCAGTTACATCATCCCAATCTCCAGCAAAATCATATGTCATAACTCCAATAGCATCTACATATTGAGCATATTGATCTGGTTCTGTATTGTGAATTTTTGACTCTCCAGCTGATACTGCAACTGTTAAAAGCTTATCCTTCATACCATTCTGGTCAAATGTTTCTCTAATTGTTTTTAATAGCAACGTAAAATTATGCTTGTCCTCTGGTCCTCCAACACTACCCCTATCATATTGATCTTCTGGAGCTCTAGTTTCTGTTGGATACTCCCAGTCTATGTCTATACCGTCAATGAACGGATACTTTTTCATGGTATCAACCATGCTTTGTGCTAAGGTCTTTCTATTTTGTTCTGTAGAAGCTGCTGCATGGAATTTATCACTCCTAGTCCAGCCACCAACTGCAATTACTATTTTTACGTCTGGGTATTTTGATTTGTAGTACTGATATTCTCCAAAATGTCCTGCTAAACCCTCTCCCCACTCTGGAGAATGTTTAAAATCTGCACATTCAAAATCTGCATAGGAATCTGTAGTTTGAATTTTAAAATCATTTGTTATTTCAAAGAAGGCATGATTTACCTGAGATACTTTATCCCAAGGAATGTCATCTACAGTTATATTTTGTTGTCCAGCCTCATACATTCCCCAGCTTGGGAAATATGTGATAACTCTTTTGTTTGTAGCTGCTGAAGTTGTACTAGCGACAACTGCTTGGTTAGTATTCTCTTTTGCAGAAGTCGTTACTGTTCCTGATGTTAAGCCTACACTTCCAACAACTAAAAATAGTGACAATAATAGACTTAGTCTTTTTTTCATTTTAACTCCCTCCAATTATTTTATTTTCTTTAAAGAAAATATGTATTAGACATTACTTATTAAAGCTTCTTTGTATTCCTTAATTAAATTATACTTCCATAATTTAACAAATTCAATGATATATAACAAGCAATTTCAGACAACTATCCCCTTAAATAAACATCTACAACAAACTTTTAGACATAATAAAAAACCTTTAGTTTATTTTGTTTTAATAAGTAACTAAAGGTTTTATTTTTTATTAAAAATTATTCTTTTAAAGTATATTATTAAACAATCCAGTTCCCTCTATTATTTCTTGTTCTATAAATAAACTTGAAACAGCTTGTTTATAATCGATAACCTTTTGAGCTTTTTTTATTTTTTTTGCATACTTTTTATTATCAGTAAACATATATATCATATAACCCCAAAGTTCTTTCATTCTAAACATTGCATTTTTATCATCATTAAATAGTTCTATATAGCTTTGAAAAACTTCATCATGAAAGGCTTTTAATATATCTTTAGTAATGAATTTATTATCCTTTATCTCTCCTATAAGTCCTGGATTAGCTAAAATACCTCTACCAAGCATAACTTTATCTACATCTTTAAAATTATCAACTAATTTATTATAATCTTCAACAGTAAAGATATCCCCATTGTAGCACACAGGACTTTTACTTAATAATAATGCATCTTTAAAGACTTCTAAGTTAGGTTTATTTCCATAAAAATCTTCTCTAGTTCTAGGATGAATTATTAACTCTTCTAAGGGATATTGGTTATATATCTCTATAAGTTTATAAAATTCCTCTGGAGTGTCTTTTCCAATTCTAGTCTTTATTGAAATTTTCATATCTTCAATCTTATATATTTCTTCTAAGAATCTATCTAGCTCATCTCTTAATGCTAGAAAACCTGACCCCCTATTTTTTGAAACAACTGTCCCTGCTGGACATCCTAGATTTAAATTAACTTCATTGTATCCTAGTTGTTTTAATTTTTTAGCAGTAACAATGAACCCCTCTGAATCATTTGTAAGTATTTGGGGGACTATATTCATACCTTCATTATTTTCAGGTAAAATATCTCTTAACTCTTTTGTTTTAAGACTTCTGCTTTTATTGGGAACAATAAATGGTGTAAAATATTTATCAATATTATGAAAAAATTTTTCATAAGCATTTCTATATATATATCCAGTAATCCCTTCCATTGGGGCTAAGTAATATTTCATATAATAACTCCTCCATTAATATTCTATCCCTCATTATATCAGCCGTTCCCTTTATTCGCTACTTAAATAGTATTAATTACTTTTATAAAAAAGGTGGAGTTGATATTTATTTTGTTTGTTCCGTCGCTACGCTCCAAGTCACATCAAAACAAATATCCCCCCCACGCGTACTAAAGGTAAGGAAATTATAAAATTACTATCCTTGATTTTATATTTTTTAATATGAAAATGTAATAATATCTTTTATTTATATCTAATTGAAATTTTATACTTTTCTAGACATAAAAAAATAAGCCACGATACTCAATCGCGGCTTCTATTATTAAAATTTTAGGCTTGTTTTTATTAGCATATTTAAAAATTATCTTTTTGCCAATATGTCCTTAATCATTTCCATATTTTCAGTAAGATTACTTAACACTAAAACTGCCTCTCCTAGTTTGTCGTTACCTTTAACTAGTTTATTCTTAACAAAAGTTCTTTTAATTTCTTCAAAACGTAGCTTTTCTTCATTTGTTATGCACCCAACTAATTCCTTCCACTTAAGCATATTAGCCTCTGCTCCAGAAGTTAAGGTTTGAGCATCATTTTCATAACTAATAAGAATTCTTTGAGATAACTCCTCATCATTCATTATAGCCACCACCTTCTCTGATATCTTATTCATATTTCTATATGAACCTTGAAGTTTAAATGGTGGTTCATTCCTATATTCATCACTCTGTGCTGCAGAATGAATATACTCCATATTAACCTTTAACACTATATCTCTTACCATAAATAACTTCTGCAGAACGCTAATATATTCATTAAGTTCATCCATTGAATAATTGTTTTCAAGGGTTACACTTTCTCTTTCTGCTCCATTAGCCATCTCAATTAATCCATATAAATCTTTTTGGCTAGTAGCGGATAACTTAGTTAATATAGGATTAGAAGTTAAAGAGTTTTCAATATAGCTTAGCTTAAATGCCTCTTCATTTTCCATAAGCATATCTCCAAGGTTATATACATCTGCCCTATTTGCAAGCATATCTGGAATTTTGAATTTTTCTCCATTTTCAGTATAAGGATTTCCCGCCATAACAATAGCAACCTTCTTACCCCTTAAATCATAAGTTTCCCCTACTCCATTGTATACTCCTTCAATTTTTCTTTGTCCATCACATAAAGAAATAAATTTCTGTAAGAATTCAGGATTACAATGTTGTATATCATCCAAATATATCATTACATTATTCCCCATCTTTAAAGCTACATTAAGCTTTTTAAGTTCTTCTCTAGCCCCAGTATTATTAGCTTTATCTGGGTCTAATGATGTTACTTCATATCCTAAAGATGGTCCATTTACCTTAACTAATATAATTCCAAGTCTACTTGCTATATATTCCATTAGTGTTGTTTTACCATATCCAGGAGGTGAAAGAAGCAATAGTAATCCCATTGAATCTGTTCTTTTATTTTCTCCTACAACTCCAATTTGTTTTGCTAGATTATCACCTATTAAAGGTAAATATACTTTATCAATTAATTGATTTCTTACAAAGGAAGTAAGCACTTGAGGCTTAAAATCATCAAGGTGAATTTTTTTCTTAAAGTTACTAATAAGATCCTTTTTGATATTTTGGAATTCAATAAATTCCTTAACATAAATCTCATCAAATTTCTTTAACTTATTCATGAACTTTGTATATGCTAGAATATATTCTCCACTGTTTATTACAGGATGGCTTCCTATAAGTCCTTTCACCTTTACATTTGAATCAACACAAATAACTCTTCCAAGCTTTGCTTCACCTTCAACTAATAGAATAATTACTTCATTAAGTAATCCTTCTATCTCATTCTCATCTAAAGCTTCAAATATAGCAGAATTAATATCTTCTCCAGCATTTTTATTTGCTATAACATTTGCTTTATATGCATAAACACATTCCTTTACGAAATAATAAAGACCTTCTATATCCTTTTTACTATTTTCTATAGAAAATAAGAATTCATTTAATAATCCTTTTCCTTTTATATAGCTAATAAACCCGTCATATATTTTTTTACCTTCTTTGCTAACTACAAAATCTTCCCCTTTCATTATTTCAAGACAAAGATATTCTGAAGCTTCCTTTATATAGCTCTTATTAAATAAATTTAGCTTGTTATTTTCTTGCTCAATCTTATCAGAAACATATGGAATATAACTTTCTAAATTAGGTGAAGAACTAAAAAATATACTAACCTTAGATAACTCTTTTAATCTCTTTCTTAATAAGTCCTTTGTATCTTTCTTAGCCAAGCATTTCCAGAACAATCTAGCTAAAGCTCTGCTTTCACTACTATATATCAATAAATCTATTTTATGATGTAGCTCTAGCAGTGCTTTTAATATTTTAGCCCCATCTATATCATGTACACCTTTAGTGTATCCCTCTTGATATCTTGGCTCCATAAACTTTTGCACTATCTCAACTAATTGTTCCACAGACTTTGAATATAATATATCTAAAGATTCATATTTATTCTTTTTTGCTAATTCAAAAATTAAATAAGCTAGGTACTCTCCCCTATAAACTTCATTATTTTCAGATAACACACTTTGTGAGAATACATGATTGAAGTTTTCAATTCCGTCCTCCTGAACCTTCTCCCAAAAATCGGTACCTGTAATATGATAATATAAACTTTGATTCTTTTGTACTATTGATAAATCAATGGCTTTGGTATTTACGGAAAAATGATGTTTACCTAGTTTAATAACATCTTTTCCATTTATATAAAGCTCTTGTCTATCCTTAAGTTGGCGAATAGCTTCTTCTTTTACCTTTTTTAATTTAGAAGTAACCTCATCACCTTTTACACTATCACCAAGTTCATTTAAATCTGATATTATATCTCTAACCTTTTCTATCATTATATCTGTAGCTAGATATCCATTAATTTCATCCACAGAATTAAAACTTTTTAACCTATTATCAACACCCTTAAGTATACGTTCTGCAGAACTAAACAAACCAAATATTCTTTTATTTAGCTTATCTAAAATGGTCTGCTTTTTACTTTCGAAAGCATCATATATCTCTTCTCTTTTTTCACTTAGTTGAAGAATATAATCATCAAATTCAACAAACTTTCCTTCAAGCTCCTGAATCATAATCATAACTTTATTTAAATATTCATCACACTTATCCACTGTATCTGATATATCTAAATAATTTACAACAGATTGGCTAAGCAACTTTAACTGTGCATTAAACTGAATTGTCATTTCATTTTTAGTAAGATCTACAATCCTATTTATCAGCCTTGCTTTTCCATTATTAATTAATGAAAATAAAGAAGAAATCTTCTCTATTATTTTAGTTGTCATAGTTGGATCTTCAATTTTAAAGTTAGAAATTATATCAACAAGAAGTTCAAGTTCACTTGATGTTTCATCCATACCCTTTTCAAGGTCTTTACCATCCATTGATTTATTAACTTTATCTATTTTTAGCCCTAATTCCTTAACCTTTTCCTCATAAGGTTTTAATCCATCTGGATGTATTAAAAATTCAACACACTTTTTTGAGAATTCTTCATACTTCTCCTTAACATTTAAATCTAAAGAATTAACGATTTTAAGATCTGCATATCTTAAATCTTTCAGTGAAGAAATTTCTCCTCTTAAATTTCTTATATCTGCTAAAGCATTCACATATTCATTAATTGAATCAAAAGAACCGTACTTTAAATTATTTAATAACTCCTCTGCTCTTCTACTAACTCCTTCAACTTGCTTTTTAGTAGAAGTTTTTATTCTCATTACCTTTTCAAATTCACCTATAGCAAAAGTTGAGGATTCCTTTATATTTAAAAGTACTTCCTTTAAATTAAATACCTCTTCTTTATCTAACCAAAAATAGGAATCAATTATTCTTTCACTTTCCCTTACAATATCAACATAAATGCTCTGATAACCTTCACCTTTTTGAATAAGCTTGTACACACCCCTACAATCAGCCATTGCATTAACGATATCTTTATTTCCAATCTTAAATAAAAGTGAATCCTTATCTCCTTCTGTAACATAGTTTTTACCTATATAAGGAGTTTGCCATATTTGTATAATGTGATTTCTTCTAGGATCATTTTCACTCTTAAAAACAATCATTTCTCCACTATTAAAATGAGAATATCCACTACAAACAATTGGAGTATCAATTTTTTGTTCAATAATGTTATAAGAATATATAAAATATGATCCACTATAAGCATTATAAAAAATATATTGATAATCCTCCCCATTTGTGGAGGAAATTCTTTCATCAAAAACTGACTTATCCGCTTCTACATCAAATATCTTATATTCTCCATTTTGTAGATAATACCCCTCTGGAAAAATAATTCCATGGTTTCCTGGTAAAAGAATACAAGTATCCTTTATTGAATCAATTCTTACTACATTCTTTAACTTATTATTAAATATAAAATATCTATATTCTTCTTCCTTATATGGTTTGATTTTTAAAATTATAAGTTGTTCTAAGTCTGCATAATAGATTTCTGCATCATCAAGATTTTGATCAGCATCATCAACAGGCTCGGAATATACTCCCTTGCCTGTCTCAGTATTATCTTCAACTTTAATAGTTAAATCTCCCCCTATGGTTTCAACAAATACCTTGTCCATTATTGACACATGAGGATAAATCCCATTTCTTTGATCCTCTCTTGTTGCTTTGATAAATCTAAACTCACTTCTATTCTTAAATCTAACTTCATGTTCACTTCTACTATCAACATATATTAACTTATTCCCCTCAATTGCCCACTTAAATACTTTTATATCCTCTGGGTCTCTTCCTGTTTGGAAAATCATATAGAAATAAGGCTCTGTTATAGTAAACTTAGCAAAAAAGGTATTCTTATAATATTTATATAGCTCATCAAAGTCATTAATAAAATCCTTGTCATTAATCAATTGAAGAGATTGTTTTTTAAAGCTTCTGTTTTCATATTTATAAATCGAAAAAACATCGCTTAATTCCACTTTAGATTTAAGTCCAATATGAACGTTATAACCAAATATAAAATACTCTTCTACTGGAGCCATATCCCTTGGAATACAGTTGTGCTCTGTAATTACTCTTTCACTTCCAAGAATTTTTGTTTCAATAGAACCAAAAACATTTTTTCTTTCTTTATTAAGCTTTTCAACTCTCTCTTTTAACTCAGTACCTTGCTTTAAAAGACGATTTTTAATAACTTCATATGTGCCATTTTCCATATCATCTTTACTATTATCATGGCTATTTTCATTTACGCCTTTTTCATCAATACTACTCAAAATTATTCTCCTTATTCGTTTATAATTTCTATAGTTTTGGCTGGTAACTTAGCTACCCCCGCCTTATTTACTGTATCTAACAGCTTACTTAGTGCTACCTTATCTTCACCCTTAGCATTTCCCATCATTTTATTAATAGCCCCTGCTATTGAGAGATTCTTAACATCTTCAGAAGTTAGGTTGAATTTATCAACAAACTCTTGTACTTGTTTCTTAAAGTATTCAGGGTCACCTGTTATAAATGTTTCTTTAATATCTGTAAGAACATCACTATTTTCAACTAACCTATCATAAGATTTACCCTTTGCAATAGAGCCAATGATTTGATCGAAGAACATAGTTTCTCCACCAACAATATCAATTTTAGCTGATTTAAGAGCTTCTCTAATAACTGAAGCTTGGGATTCTGCAACTTCCTTTTGAATATTGATATTAGCAAGTTGAATTTCCTTATCCTTTTCAAGCTTAAGTTTAAATTCTTCGTGTCCTCTACCAACTTCATCAAGAGCCTTCATACTATTAGCCTTTTCCTTAATTCCCTCAGCTTCTGCCATATACTTCTTCCTTAAGATATCAGCTTCAACTGTACCTTCTTTCTCCTTAACATCTACCATAGCAGTATCGCCCTTTACTTGAGCTAAAGCCTTAGCTTCAATTGCTTTAGCTTCTGCATTTGCCTTAGCCTCAATAACCTTAGCTTCTGCAATACCAGCAGTTGATTCCTCTAAAACATTTGCATCAACAAGAATCTTAATTGCTTCTGCTTCCTTTTGTGAAGCTTTATATTTAGCATCTGCATCAATAATAGTTTTCTCTGCAATTTTTTCTGCTGCTTGTTTGGATGCTTCTGCTGTTTTAACTTCAATAATAAGATTCTTTTCAGACTCTTCTTCTGCTTTCTTAATAGTTACAGATTTCAATCTTTCTGCTTCTGCAAGAGCTCTAGTATCCTTAATCTTTTCTTCTTCAATAACGGTATCTTTCTCTACAGCTACTCTTTCTCTAATTATTAATTGAATATTTTTCTTTTCTACTTCAACTTCTTTTTCCTTTGCAATAGTAGCAAGCTCTACAAGTTTTTCCTTATCTGTCTTTTCAAGTAATCTCTTCTTATCTACTCTCTCTGACTCAATTGCCTCTGTACTTTCCTTAGACTTTAATGCAATAATAACTTGTCTTTGCTTATTTTGTTCAGCAACTTCAATTTCTTCATCAGACTTTACTCTTGCCATTTCAGCCTTATATCTTTCTTCTTGTCTAACTTTTTCCGCTTCCGCTTCTTCTCTAGCATTAATAATCGCAATCTCTCTTTTTTGCTTTGCTTCTGCTTCAGCATTTTGCTTTTCAAGCTCTAATATAGCTTCTCTAGCAGATACATTTTGCTTCTTTATTGTCTTTTCTTTATCTTGTTCAATTTGATTTGCTAGGATAAGTTGTTGAGAAGTAAGTTCAGTAATCTTCTTAATACCCTCAGCATCCAAGATATTTTTACTATTCAATAGATTAATATCGGTTTGTTCAAGGTAATCAATAGCTGCATCATCAAGAACATAGCCATTTAAATCTGTTCCTATTATTTGAAGAATTTCATCCTTAAAAGTTTCTCTTTCAGTATACAGCTGTACAAAATCAAACTTTTTACCAACTGTTTTTAAAGCTTCGGAGAATTTTGCATCAAAAAATTCCATTAATGTGGTTGGGTCAGATGCTTTTTGACATCCTAATAATTGTGCAACTTTAAGTACATCCTCCTTTGTCTGATTTACTCTAACAAAGAATGCTACTCTTATATCAGCTCTTAAATTATCTTTACATATTAATCCGTCTTTTCCCTCTCTAGCTATTTCAACTCTCTTTACTGAAATATCCATTACCTCATGTTTATGAACGATTGGAACTACAAAAATACCTCCAAAACATACAACTGGTCCACCCACACCATTTCTAACTATTACCTTACCTTGATCTACCTTATGATAGAATCTTGAAAATAACGCAAGCAGGCCTATAAGTATTATAAAAACTGCCCCTACACTAATTAATAAAACTTGTGTTGAATACCCCATGTTTTTCACTCCTTAATTTTTATAATATAATAAATATTTTTTTCATCATCTTTTTTAGTTACATAGGCTTCTTCGCCTTTTTCGAAAGTTTCTTCATCATCATATTGCTTAACATTTATTAATATTGAAGCTCCTTCTCTTTTTATCTCTCCTTGGCCCAATCTGCCTCCCTTAAGTTCACAAGTTAATATAACAATTTGTCCAACAATAGGTTCCTCTTGGTATACCTCTTCTTCATAAACTCTTTTAAATACTTTCTTAAGAGGATTTGTTATTATTTTTGCAATTAATACACTAACTATAAATGCTGGAATTAGTAATAATCCATTTATTAATCCTCCTGGTGTTATTGGCAATAAAAATATAAACATTGCGATAATCCAGAAAACTAAAATTATTACACTGAAAACTAACATGAAAGGTAAATCTGCAAGATTTAGAAAAGCTAAAAATGCATGAAATGGTCCTATATCGCCTCCAGCATCTACATCGAAATCTCCATCAATATCAATATCAAATAAATCGAAATCTATTACACCTATTATTACAGTTATCCAATAAAATAGTACAAACCCTAGTAGTATAGTAGGTATAATATTTACCCCTGTTAAAGCATTGTTAAATAACTCACTCATTTTCTCCCTCCTTTACCCATATATAAATTTTATCATTACTATTTTTTCTAAACAATCCATTTTATTCAAATAATGTTTTAGATTTGTTTTTTAATATAAAAAATGGATATATCAAAATACTTTGTATTTTGATATACCCAAAATTAATACATTATTCTACAGGTAATAATAAACCTGCTCTTTTTAATATTGGTCGTATTGCATTATAAATTATAGCTACTAATATTACAGATACAACTGCATTAATAAATGTAGTTGCTGCACTTAATTTAGCTAAAATTACAGCTGCATCTTGAGGCTGTCCTAATATATACTGCTTATAAAAGAATCCTACAACAGGATCTGCAACTACATTAAAGGCTAACCCTCCAATTGATGCAATAAGACTCCACTTAAAAATATATTTTTTATCATTGCTATCCCCAATTTTCGCAATCCTATGTGCTATTACCCCTGTAATTAATCCAATGCATAATTTTAGAATAAATGTTTTAGGTGCTACTAATATATATACAGGATCTAGTAAATCTGCAATTGTCATTCCTATTGCACCGGCAAGCCCTCCATACCATCCCCCAAGTAATAATGCTGCTAAAACACAAAATGCATTTCCAATATGAAGTGAAGTAGCATCTCCACCTGGCATTGGAATTTTAATTTGCAGATAGGTAAATGATACAAAACATAGTGCTGCTAATAATGCTGTTTGTATTAGCTTTTTAAATTTTATTTGACTGTTCATAGTAATTGCCCCCTTTAAATTATAAAACTTACAATTCATTTTATAAATTTAAGGAAAACCAGTCAATTGTACCCATACACTTTAAAAATCACTACCTGCTAAATATCCAGTTGAAAATGCTATTTGAAGATTATACCCACCAGTCTCAGCATCAACATTAATTACCTCTCCAGCAAAATAAAGATTTTTTATAAGTTTAGATTCCATTGTTGAGGCATTTATTTCTTTTACTGCTACTCCACCGCTAGTAACCATAGCTGCCTTAATACTTAATGTTTCTATTGCTGTTAGTTTCATTTCTTTTATATAATTTACAAGTTTTATTTCATCTTCTTTTTTAAGTTCACTTGGCTTAGTTTCTGTTAGGTTAAGTAATCCAACTATTTCTTTTAAGAAATTGCCTGGCAGTAACCCCTTTAAATTATTTAAAACTGTTTTATTTGTATTTCCCTTTATTAATTTTGAAATTTCATCTTTACTTTTATCTTGTAAGAAATCTAAAGTAACTTCCACTTCTCCATTTTCTAAGGCTCTATTTATATAGGAAGATAATTTTAAAATTCCAGGACCAGATATTCCAAAGTGAGTAAATATCATGTCTCCTACAATCTCATACTTCTTCTTTTTAACCTTTGCACCTAATACAACATTCTTCATAGACACACCTTGAAGATTTTTCACAAATCCTTCTTTTATTACTAAAGGCACTAACGCTGGATAAAGTGGATCTATTTTATGGCCATATTTACTTAAAATATCATACATACTTCCATCAGATCCTGTTGCAGGCACACTCTTCCCACCTGTTGATATAACTACTTTATCACCATAAACCTTATTCCCATTAGCTGTAACTATACCTCTTATTTCATTATCTTCAACAATTAAATCTTCAACTTTAGTATCATACATAACCTTTACGTTACTTTCTTCTAAATTATCTATAAATAATCTAATAATGTCATCAGCTTTATCACTCTTTGTATAAACCTTATTATCGTTATCATATTCTATTTTATATTCGAAATTATTTTCTTTAAGATACTCTAGTAAGGAATCATTACTAAAAGTATAAAAAGCACTATATAAAAACTTTTTATTTGTTACTACCTTATCAAAAAATTCATCTATACTTCTATTGTTAGTGATATTACATCTACCACCGCCTGTAAGCCTTAACTTCTTACCAATTTCATTATTTCTTTCTACTAATATTACTTCATTTGTTTTTGATGCAGTCAGTGCAGCCATAATACCTGCTGGACCTCCTCCAACAACAATAACCTTTGCCATAACATTGCTCCTTACTTGCTTTTTTCTATACTATTATCATTTATTTTTTCTGCAATTGCAATTATTCCTGCCCTTTTATTGATGGTAGATTATTCATTTAGTTGTAAATTTACTTACAAACAGGTTGTCTTATTATAGTTTTTAATTTTGAAGGTTCTGTTTTTCTTGGATCACTTAAATATATTTCATTGTGCTTTCCTGATAACTTATATCCATTCTCCTTTATAGTATTATGAAGCATTTTTACTGTCTCTCCCTCTTCACTATATGGACCAACATATAATGTCTCATAAGCATCTCCTTCAGTATACTCAATATATCTTATTTCTTTTATATACTTGCCTAACTCATCTTTTAATAACTCTTCCTTTTTCTTTTCTATATCCTCTTGCTTTACAAAGTCTGGCAGTTCAATCATCATAGTCCATTTCCAGCCTTCTTTATTATTATCTATAAAATCATCATAATTATCAGACCACCATAAACCATTTAAAGGCATAACAACAAAATCTTTTTCTTCTTTTTTATAAGACATCTTAACTCCATAAGCTACCTTATATAAAGCCCCTACCTTATTACGATAGTCTTCATTATTATTTGGATCTCCTTCTCCATCTAATGCAATATAATATGATTTATCACAATACACCTTCTTAAATTGTCCCACTTTCACATTAAATAACTCTTTTTTAACCTTTTTCAAATCTACTTTTGCAGCCATAATTAATTCACTCCTTATAATTATTATTTCATCTTCAGTATAGAAAAAGTAATAAGACATCTCTGTGTCTTATTACTTATACATTTCATACATACCTTTTATTTTTCCTATAAGCTTTTCCCTTAGGAACTTTGGTTCTAAAACCTCTACTTTGTCCCCAAATCCTAAAATCATGCTATCAACCCAATTGTTATATGGCAAACTTGTTTTTATAGTAACAAAACTGTTTCCTTCCTCAATTGTTTCATAACTTGGTAAGCTGTCTTCTAATATTATTTTTATTTCTTTAGCCACTCTTAAAATAACATCTATTGTTTCTAGCTCTGGCTCTTTAAATAAATTACCTATATCTATATCTTTAAATTCAAATTTCTCTTCTAATATTTCCAAATTCTTAACTCTTGTCAATTTAAATACTCTCATATCATTCTTCAAGGTACAATACCCATAGACATACCAATTAAGAGCCTTAAAAATTATTTTGTATGGCTCTATTTTTCTATTGCTACTTTCACCATTACTATTGTTATATTCAAATTCAATATACCTATTTTGGCTTATAGCATTATCTATAATATTGATTTTATCTGTTAATTCACTACTATTTCCCCACCTAGAAAAATCTATAATAAATCTATTACTTTCAGCTGAATTACTATCTATAATTTCAAGCTTATTAATCAATGATAAAACATCTTTATTCCTATAAGTTTCATTTATTCCATCTAATAAATTCTTTAATAAAGCTACTTCATTTTTTGTCATAGACGCTTTGTTTACCCTATAACCTTCTATTATTTCATAGCCACCTTCATGACCTTTATAAGAAACTATTGGTATACCTGCCATCTCTATAGTTTCAATATCCCTTTGAATTGTTTTTATAGAAACATCAAATCTCTCACTTAGTTCCTTGGCTGTAACTCGTTCCTTATTATTCAAAATCATTATTATAGAAATTAATCTATCTATCTTCATAACTTCCACTATCCCCTATAAACTTATATAAATATTATATAATAAATATTAAAGCACAACTACTTTCATAAAAATAGTTGTGCTATTTATAACTATTTAATTTGCCACTTGCAAATTCTACTTTGTAAAATATCTATTATCTTAAACATAACTATACCTAAAAGGCTTATTATGATTATTCCACAATACATTCCTTCATAATCAACCTTAACCCAAGAATTCATAATATAATATCCTATACCATACTTTGTGGCATAATTTTCTGCAAAAAACAGGGCTGCCATGCTGGAACCTAATGCTATTCTCATAGCTGTAAATAACCTTGGTAAAGTTGCTGGAATATAAATGTGTCTCATCATTTGAGACTTTGAAAGCTTAAGAGATTTAGCTGATAATATTAATTCTTTGGATATTTCCTTTGCTCCATCTCTAACTGATATTATTATTTGAAATATTGCTATTGCTACAATTAATACTATTTTAGAAGTATTTCCAAGACCAAATAAGATCATAAATACTGGTAAAAATGCTATTCTTGGAACAGGAAAGAATAAGTATACTATAGGGCTTATTAAATTATCCAGTTTATCATTAACCCCAATTAATATTCCTATAGAATATCCTAGTATAGTTGTTATTAATAAAGCTATAAGTAATCTTAAAAGACTTGCTATAAGGTGAGTTGAAATAATGCTATATCCCACTTTAAAAAGCCTTGATATAACTTCTATTGGATTAGGAATTACAAAAGAATTTAATATAATGTGAAGTAAGTACCAAAATATAAATACTACTGTTATTGCATAAATATATTTATATATATTATTAAACTTTTTCATTGCTGAATCCCTCTAAAACATCTCTTATTTCATTACACTTATCAAAAAACTCATAACTTTTTCTTATATTCCCTTGTCCATAATATTCATTATCTATAATCTTTTTTATTTCACCATCTATGACAACAGCTATCTTTTTACCTAATACTACAGCCTCTTCTATATTATGAGTAACTATGATGTATGACATATTATATTGTTCTTGTATTTTACATAATATATTTTGAAAATTTTCTTTGTTTATTGAATCTAAAGCTGATGAAGGCTCATCCATTAATAATAGATCTGAATTTAAAACTAAAGCTCTAGCTAAAGCTGTTCTCTGCTTTTCTCCTCCACTTATTTCAGTGGGATATTTATCTAAAACATGTTTTATATTTAAATCTAAAGCTATTTTATCTATGGATTTTTCCATATCTTCTTTTGATGACCCCTTTACTATAAGACCTAGCTTTATGTTCTCTTTTACAGTCTTCCAAGGAAAAAGACCATTACTTTGCAATATGAGATTAGTATCCTTAAATTCATTTGAAATATTTCCTGATTTTATTTCCTTTTGATTTGCAATTGATAATAACAAGGTACTTTTCCCACATCCTGATGGACCTATTATTGAAAGTGTTTCCCCTTTATATAAGGAAAAAGAGATGTTTTTCAATATCTCTCTTTCTCCATAACTAACATATAGATTTTTTACTTCTAACATTATTTAGATACAAAATCCTTTGTTACTACATCTTTATAGTCTAAGTTTAATTCGTTTCCTTGTAGTTTTTCAGTCCAATCTTCAATTTCTTTTAAGTAGCTTTCATCAGGAACTCTTGTTTTATGGTATGTTGGTAATACCATTAAATCTTTTACCTTTGGATTTAACTCTAACTTTGAAACTAATATATCCTTAGCTTCCTCTGGATTATTTATTATATCTTCAACAGCTCTGTTATAAGCTTTATGGAATCCCTTAACAGTGTTAGGATTATTCTTTATAAACTCATCTGTAAAGATTATTGCATTTGGAGTATAGTCATCTGGTTTACCATATACTCTCTTCTCTAATCCTTTAAGCTGAGCATTTGAAGCTAGTGGCTCTGGTAAAACTGCCATATCTATCTTGTTTTCCATTAATGCTTGCATTCTTAAAGGCATTTCATTAATAAATACTTTTTCTACATTGTAATCAGTTAAATATTTATCAGCTAGGAAGTTTATTACGCTAATTTCCATTAATCCAACCTTAACATCCTTCTTTTCTTGGAAGTTCTTTGATAATACAATTGGGAACATTCCATCAGTAGTTGTAGTTATCTTAGCTTGCAATCCACCCTTAACATTATTTAAGAATTGGATCATACTAAGCATTGCAGCATCAAGTTCACCAGCTTGAATTGAACTTTGCTTTGTAGCTCCATTTGTGAATATTTCTAGTTCTAGATTTACCCCTTCTTCTTCAAAGTATCCTTTTTCCTGTGCTAATAAAATTGGTGCTGAATCAGCTGCGGACATTACTCCTAATCTAATTGTAGTGTTTTCATCCTGTGTTCCTTTATTAGAAGTACACCCTATTAATGAAATGATCATAACTAATGACATTGCTACTAATAACAAGCTTTTTCTAATCTTCTTCATAACGTTTCTCCTTTAATATAAATTTATTTTTTCTGCTCTATAACATTTATAACCTATTGGCTTAGTTATATCAGTATTTCTTAATTTAACTTCAAAAACCACTTTATCATTTGATATTTCTACTATAGTAATTTGATTTTTCATTCTATTACTTTTCATATCATCTATTGGGTTACCGAATATATCTTTAGTTATTCCCCCAAAGCATATTAATCTATTATTATTTTCAAGAATTCTTACAGCTCCTAAATATGCACAATATAGCTCATTTCCTCTTTCCTTACCATATTGCCATACTTGCTTAACCGTCATATTCTCTTCATCAATTTCATATTCAACTGCACGACTATAGTTATTATGTGCTAAAACTGCATTTTCTAATTCATAACTCCTAAAATTCCCGTTATCAAATATAACAAGATTCCCATCTTTAGTTAATGAAGGTGTATGTTGAGCATAGCTCCACTCAAAATCATTCCCTATTGGTTTAAGTAAATATTTTTTAAGTTCATCATTCCATCCATAATGAGGAGCTAATATCCACTTTATTTCAGATGTATCTTTATTAAATTTAACTACAGTACTTTGATTTCTTGATGATGCAATTATAGAATTACTTTCTTCATTATATACTAATGAATTTAGATGTAACCAATCTAATGGGTGATTTACAGATATTTTATCAATAACAGTTTCCCTATTAAAATCTAATATCTTTCTAAAATCCCATTCATTTATTACTTCTTTAGTATTTCTATCTATCTCTACTAATAAATCTTGTTTAGTATTTTCTCTTTGAGTAATAGCTAAGAAGTTTCCACTTGGTAGCTCAATTACATCATGATGTAATCCATATTTTATAGGAAAGAAATTTATAATTCTTCCAAGCATATCAATCTCAATAAAACCAGCTGCAGTATATGCTCCACAAATACCACTTGATATTGGTGCATCTACTATTAAATTCCCATTCTTTAGTTTCATAAACACATGACAAGATACTCCAGTATAGAGCCACCTTACTCGTGCTTTATTATCTATAATAGAATACAGATGCTCTACAGTTCTTACCCCTTCTGATCTTCCTAAAGACATAGCAATCATACCATTATACATATTATTCTCATCTAATGTGATTAATTCTATTCTAGGATATCCTTCAGGCAACTTTGAAGTTCTTATGTAATGAATATACTCCTTTTTCTTATTACCTTTATAATTACATACAACTCTTATACAATTATCCTTATTCTCAATCAAACCTAGTATTGGTATTTCATGTTCCTTTTTTAATTCTTTAAACTCCTTCTCAATATCTTCTTCAACAAGTATTGTTACTGAGCATTCTTCTTCAGTTTGAAATTTCATTAAAGCTGATAATGGACAAGTGCCAAATGGATTCAATACTATAAGTGGATTAGATTCTGCATAACTTCCTTCTACATATCTAGATTCTATATCTTTTATTATTTCTTTTTGTTCTTTTAGTAATTCTTCCATATATTCACCTCCTATATTCTAACTATTAGCGCATAATATTATATCATCAAAATATATTAAAAAAAAGCATACTATCATAACTAGATAGATATGCCATTTTATACTAATATACAAATAAATAAATTCCAAACCAATGCAATAATGCCCCTATTAACACAAAAAAGTGCCAAATAAAATGATCATACTTTTTATCTCTTGCAAATGGAACCATTCCAACTGTATAAACAATTCCACCAATCAAAATCATAAATAATAATGGTATATTATTATGGAAGAAGTCAGGTAACATTATAAGACCACTCCATCCTATAGTGAAATATAAAGTAAAATGTATCCATTTCCACTTTCCTGGCCCAAAAATAGCAAGCATGATAATTCCAAAAACAATTAATGCCCATTGAATGCAAAAAAGTACAATTCCTAAAGTATTCCCCCAATAAACTAGATATAAGGGTGCAAAAGTACCACCAATAAGAAGATAAATAGATGAATAATCAAACCTTCTCCATATGCGTTTTACCTTAGATCCACTTTTAAATGAATGATATAAACAACTCATCAACATTAAAATAAATAAACTAATTCCATAAAAACAGGATGCCATTACCTTCATCCCAGTATCTGATTTTAATAATAGCAATATGAACCCTGCTAATGCTAATACTGCTCCAACTCCATGTGTAATAGCATTTCCTACTTCCTCTAGAACAGTCAAAATTGGTGGTTCATTTAGTTTTTGAAGTTCTTGTTTTCTTTCTTCCTTATTATTAGCTTTCCTTTTCATAATGACATTACTCCTTTACTTAATGCATATACCTACCTATAATTATAATACCTATAGCTTTATAAAATACTAAAAAATTACTTATCTCCTTAAAATTTGTGTATAATATTCTTAAACGAGGTGATTGATTTGAAATATATTATATTTGATTTAGAGTTTAATCAAAGTTGTAATAAAGAAGATAGAGTTCTTCAATTACCATTTGAAATAATACAAATTGGAGCTTTAAAGCTTGATGAAAACTTTCAAACTATTTCAACCTTTAATGAATTGGTTAAGCCTACTGTTTATAAAAATGTTCTGCCATACATTCAAGAATTAACAAAGATTACTGATGAAATGGTTTCTACTGCTCATAACTTTATAGACGTTTATTATGACTTTATAAATTTTATAGGCAAAGAAGATATTACTTTTATTATTTGGGGAACTGTAGACATAAAAGAACTATATAAAAACATTCTTTATTTTGAACTTCCCACTGAAAATATTCCTAAGCTTTATATAGATATTCAAGACTATACTAGTAAACACTTTAAATTTCCAAGTGGAAAAAGGATTGGACTGAAAAATGCTATAGATTTTTTAAACATCCCTATAAGTGAAGAACTTCATAATGCTTTTAATGATGCTTATTATACAGCTGAGGTTTTTAAAAAATTATATAATGCTTCAATAGAAACAAAAACTTATTCTCATAATACCATTAGAATAAAATCGGAGCCTAAAAAAATAATTGATTATGATGGTCTAATTCTTCAAATTGAAAAAATGTATAATAGAAAACTAACTTCTGAAGAAATAAGCATGATAAAATTAGCTTACAATATGGGTAAAACCAATCAATTTCTTATCCCTTTAGATGAATAAAAAAATAGTAGCCCAATCTAGTATGTAAAGGCTACTATTTTTTACTAAAATCTATATAATTCTCATTAGGTATCTTTTCTTCTATAATATTTCTATTTAAATTAATCCAACTAATGCAATTATCTAGAATTATTGCATCACTAGACACTACATTTTCTTTTGATTTCAAAACACTATCTACATTATCAATATTCTTTACTTCTATTTTAAGCTCTGAACCTTCAAGCATCTCTAGAATCTTCATTTTTAATCTACCAGAATTGGAAACTGGCTTATCTAAATAAAATATAGCTTTTTTAATTTTATGCTCTAATAAAAAATCATTTATTAACTTAATTGCAACCTCAGTTTTGTTTATAACAGAATAAGTCCCTCTAAGTCCCGCTAAATCTCTTATACTTTCATCCATAGACTTAATAATTAAAGAATTAGATAAGGCAACTTCTAAAGTTATTATTGTATTAAATCCATCTATATGTACCACCTCTATATTGGAAAGGTTAGTAATTTCCTTAGCTTTTCTTTTTATAACATCATCATATTTAGATATTCCTCTTACTAATGCAAGTCTTTGTCTTTCAGATAAAAGATAATGATTACCTATGAAAGTTGAAGCCCCCTTAATCTTGTATCCTCTATTCAATAAATACAATAAATCCTCCGATGCTTTATATAGCTTACTTAAGCTTTGATTTCCAAACTCTTTTTTATCTGTAGGTACATAGCCTCGTCTTGTTATTTTACTCATAATAAATTTCCTTAAATATTAATATTTTATTTATTAATATTATTAGACTAAATACTATAAAGATACATATAAATATTCTATTTTCTTTTAATCAGTAATAACTATTTCATTATCTAAATGATTATTTGTACTTAATATAAAATTAACTAACTTACTTCCATAAGGTAAACAGAATTGTATAAACGGTCCTGTACTTAACATTGAAATTATAGTTCCTATTCCAACCTTTCCACCTAAAATAAATCCTAATAGAAGGAATACTCCATCAAAAATAATTCTTATCCACCTATATTCTATTTTAGTTTTATCTTGAATAATAAAGGGAACAATATCGTTTGGTGCTACCCCTAGATTGCTTTCAGACATTATTGAAAATCCTACTGCAATGATAAGACATCCTAACACTACTAATATAGCCCTTATTAAATAATTATAGGATTCTACTGGAAAGTAAGAAACTATCCTTACCCCAAAATCTATCACTGGACCAACTCCAACAACACATATTAAAGTACCTATTTTTATTTTCTTTCTATCTACTAAGATTATAATAGTAAATAAAACTATTAATATTATCATATTTGCAACTCCAGGAGTAACTTCAGCCTTTCCAGCTATTAACTGTACTAGTGAAAAGTTCTTTAAACCTGTCCTATTTAAAACAGTTGCTAAACCTTGAGTAAAAACTGTAAATGGGTCTGAACCAATATTTGTTTTAAGAAATAATGCTACTCCTAACTGTATAATACTCATTCCTATAAAAAATAATATTAATCTTTTGGTTAAATTAATTGCTTTATTCAATTTTTCCACCCTTTGCTTTATTTTTTGCTGAATTTCGTGCTGCTGCCTTACCATTTTAACATCTTTTTTGTAATAATTTGAATTCCATTAAATATTCTATATTAAGCTTGCAACTTTGTCAAAATTTTATCAACAACCTAAAGCTTCGCTACTTTTTCTTTTCCTCTTAACTATACTTGTTACAAATATTAAAAATGCCACAACTAGAGCAAGTGATGAATATGCATAAATCCATCTATACCCACAAGCTACAACAACTTTTCCCCACATTATAGAACCTATACCATATCCTCCATCTATTAATGCATAATATATAGCATTTGCCATTCCTCTACTACTTTTACTTACAGAGTCTAAAATTAAAAGGTTAACTATAGGTAACAATGAACCAACCATAACTCCACATAAAAATCCCATGATTATTAACATTATATAAGTTTTAGATATAGCAATTCCAAATATAGAAGCTGCAAATATAAGTACCCCACTAGATACTACAACATTAGTTCCTAATTTATTAACTATTTGATTTATAAACAATCTTGATGCAAGTATGCCCATAGCATTAATAGTAAAAAATAATCCAATGTTGCTAAAGCCAAGCTCAATTCCATATAATGCAGCAAAGGCTAAAATTGTACTTTCTGCAACTGCCGCTATAAATAGTACTATTGATGGAATAATTATTTTACTAATAGCAATCCCTTCACCATCACAAGTTCCTTCTTCTTTCTTAGAAACAACTTCTTTATAAGATAATTTAAACGAAAGCAAAATAGTAAATAAGGCTACAGCTGCTGTTGCTATAAATAATACATTAAATTTATCATATTCATTACCAACTAAGGCTAAGGCGATAGATGGTCCAACTGCTGTTGTAATAGTTATTCCTACTCCTGAGTAGCCAATACCTTCAAGCATTCTAGACTCTGGAGTAACGTCTGTTACAATTGTAGCAATTGCTGTTGATGATATTCCAAAACCAATTCCTTGCATCACTCTTAAAAAAATAATTGTATAAATATTATTTGTAAATAAATATGCAATAGTTGATAAGACTGTAATTCCAACACCAAACATCAATACTTTTCTTCTACCAATCTTATCTAACATTTTTCCTGCTACTATTCTTATAAATAATGCCGCTAAAGTAAATGCCCCAGTCATAACCCCTGCATATGCATCAGTGCTAGTAATTTGCTTTGCATAAATTGAAATTGTAGACAATAACAAATTACATGCAAGATTTACCCCTATTGTAATAACTAAAGCTAAAATAAAATTTCTTGTCCATAGTCTTTCCTTCATTTCCACCACTATATCTCCATTCTTTATTTTTAACATTATTTATTTTAATAACATACTTGAAAATAGATTGTAGTCTATACTACAATTTAATAAATAATTTTTTTATATTGATGGTGATAACAATGGGTACTAATTATAAATTTCTTCCCGGCTCTTCAATAGATATTACACCTGAGTTTTATGAAATATTTGAAAGTGCTGGTACAATACAAAGATACAAAAAAGATGAGATTATATATTTTCAAGATGACAGGGCTGATAATTTTTACTTGATAAAATCCGGTCGTGTTAGAATCTTTTTAATATCAGATCAAGGAACTGAACTTACAATTGAAATATTAAGACAGGGAAAACTGTTAGGCGAGTCTTCTTATTTTTGTTATGGCTCTAGGTTAACCTCTGTTAGTGCTGCTACAGATGTTGAATTAATTTCAGTAAATTTAAATGAGTTGTATCCCTATCTTACTAAATATCCAGAATTAATGATTCAAATGTTTCACCTTATGTCTTTATCCATACAAAATTTATCAATTCAGGTTAATAGTATGGCATTTTTAAGTTCTGATAAAAAGCTTGCTCAACTACTATTACGCTTAGGAGTATATTTTAAGAAAAATCAGAATGACTCTACATATATTATTGATTATTCACACGAGGAAATTGCTCAACTTATTGGTAGCTGTAGAGTAACTGTAACTAAGTTTTTAAATACATTTCAAGAAGAAGGACTGGTATCTCTTGGGTATAAAAAGGTAGAAGTTATAAACGAAAAGAAGCTTAGGTTATTTGCTTTTTCATAACAAAAAAACTGTACTACAACAAGTACAGTTTTTTTATACGTATTACTTATTATCTAAATTCCATACAATAATATCTTCATACGGATTTGTCTTAGATAACGCGATTTTAGTTATTTCTCCACTAAAAATATTAAAATTCTTTTCTAACTCCTCAAATGCTAACATCAATTCTTCCTTAGTCAACTTTTTTGCAATAGTTGTATGTGGCATCCACTGAAATGGCAAATAATATTTATTAATAGCTATATTTTCTATAAGAGATATACCTTCATATATATTAACCGATAGATTATGCAAATATTTATTTAAAATTGGTGTCAAAAATATAACTGATGATTTAAATATCCCTATTGATGCCCAAGTTATTATTCCTCTGTTAACCTCTCTAATTCTTTCATCTAATATATTTATAACCTTATCTTCCTCATTAGTTTGGAATGATGCAATAGTTATATGTGGCGGAACATTATTATCAGTCATAAAAGTATTACCACTTTTCTCTGATACTCTATTTATAAAGCTTTGTATTCTTATTGCTGCTTTATCATCAAAATATAACGATACTAAATACATATTTTTCTCCACTAAATTTATATTTATAAATAACTCTAAGATGATTATATAGAATAGATTAACAAAAATCTAATAATAAACTTTAATTTTGGTATGTAATATGTAATTTATCTAAATACTCAAATCTTTTAATTTTCCTAGCATCTAAATCTTCTTTATTCATATCTATAGCACTTATTCCATTATTGTTATATGTTGTATAATAATAGATACCTTTTTGTTGGCACATACATGAAGTATATAAGGTTATATCATCTAAATTATCACTTATAACAGCACCCCTTGGCATTGCTACATTATTTAACATATGAAAAAATTGACTTATCCCTGTCATTAAATCTTCTGCTTCTGAAAAAGTTGATTTTAAATATGATATTCTTATAAATCTATCTACTCCTGAAAATCCTCCTGGTAGTCCATTGCTTCCAAGACCTACTCCTAATGGTTTTAATTCTTTATCTCCCCACTTTATAGGCTCTGGTTGAATTGGAGTAGTTTTCATATACTCATTCAAATTAGTTAAATGCCAATCAAATGTTGGGGAATTAGTCATAACTCCAATTGGATTTTCATAAACTTTTAAACCTTCTTTTGTCTTTTCTATAACTATAGATTTTCCACTTTTATCTGCAACAATCCAATGAAGAGTTGGAAGTGGTGTTTTTTCATCAATTGGAACTGCAACTAATTCTACATTTCCCAATTCTCTAAAAACCTCATCTACAGTTTCAAAATTTGATAGTACCCATATAATCAAATCGTATGGAGCTAAATTATTTTTTCCTGGAACTATCTTTTCTTCTATGTAGGAATATCCAGGAAAATTAAGACCTGCACACCCTAATCCCTTCTCATTAAATGCATCTGCAAACGCTGGATAATCCCCTATAACACTTGCCATACCTAATATTGCATATTTAGTTTTCTTCATGTTTCCAGTAACTCTATCTCTATATTCATAATTTCTAGGTACTAAGGTAACTGCTTGATTAAATGAGTATGACAAATCCATATTTCTTCCAAATAAACTGTATCCATCTTTTGTTTTTAAAGTTAATGCTGTACACATTTTTTCTACCTCCTAATAAAACTTTTATTAAAATTACATTAACCTAATTTAGATTATATTATACTAATCCTCTTAAATACTAACTTATAGGATTATTTTATTGATAACTTTATACTAAAATCTATAAAAAAGTTCTTACATGCATATTAATACATGTAAGAACTTTATATTAGAAATCAAAATTATCTGGATCTGGTCCTACTCTTAAATTTTTATTTAAGCTATCTATCTTCTCAATATCGTCTTTACTTAAACTAAAATCAAATATATCTATATTTTCAATTAATCTTCTCTCATTTGTAGATTTAGGAATAGTTACTACATCACTTTCTAAATCCCAACGCAATACAACCTGAGCTGCTGTTTTATTATATTTTTTAGCTATTTCTTTTAATACATCATTTTCTAATAATCCATTACCTGCCATTAAAGGTGACCATGCTTCAACTTGAATATCATTTTCTTTACAAAATTCTCTAACATCTTTTTGACTTAAATATGGATGTAATTCTATTTGATTTATTACAGGCTTTATTTCGGCATCCTTTAATAAATCTTCAAGATGATGAATTTGAAAATTACTTACTCCTATAGCTTTAACACGGCCTTCTTTATACAGGTGTTCTAACGCTCTCCAAGCTTCTTTATATTTTCCTTCTACTGGCCAGTGAATAAGGTATAAATCCAAGTAATCTACACCTAGTCTTTTTAAACTTGCTTCATATGCTGCTATAGTTGATTCATATCCTAAATCAGCATTCCAAACCTTAGAAGTTATAAACAAATCTTCCCTTGAAATTCCCGCTTCCTTTATACCTTGTCTTATTCCTTCTCCCATAGCTTCTTCATTTCCATATATAGCAGCACCATCAATGCTTCTATATCCATTTTTTATTGCTACTTTAACTGCATTTACTAATTCTGAACTATTCTCTACTCTAAAAACCCCAAGTCCTAATCTTGGCATTTTAATGCCATTGTTTAATGTAATTGTATTACTCATATTACTTTTTCTCCTTAAAAATCTTTATTATTTTTATCTTATAAAACTCATAAAATTCTTATCTTCTCTTTCTGGCGCTTCAACCTTATCTCTTCCAAACTCAACAAGTTTCATTAACCAGGCCATATTCTTACCTAACACCCTCATAATCTGCATGCCTTCCTCATCCTTAAGAACTTCTTCAGGTGTTCTACCATAAGCTACATTCCAATAATTTGATGTAGGCATTAACATTTCTGAATAATTAATATAATTATTTAATTGATCAAATACAGGCACTCCCCCTGACCTTCTAACTGCAACAACACTTGCTCCAACTTTATGTCTAAGCATACCATCATTTACGGATGTTACAAGAAAAGCACGGTCTAAGAATGATTTCATTGTTCCTGCAATAGCTGAATAGTAAACTGGGGATCCTAAGATTATTCCATCAGCCTCTTTCATTTTTGCAATCCATTCATTAACTTCATCATTATCAATTACACATTTTTCATTCTTATTTCTACTGCATCCACCACAAGCTAAACATCCACGTATCACCTTATTTCCAACGTGGATAATCTCCACCTCAATATTTTCTTTCTCTAGTTCTTTTGCTACTGCCTCTATCGATTTATATGTATTTCCTGTCTTTTTAGGACTTCCATTAAAAGCAACTACCTTCATATTACATCTCCTTATGTTCATTTTTTTCCTCAACTTATGTTCACATTATATGAATGCCCTAATCATTTAACAAGTACGTACTTTTTAGTCAGATACCTTACCTAAAGGTAAGATTTATTATAATACCTTGTTTATATAAGAAAATATTTTTTATAAATTCATACCACATTCTTTATTTTCATTAATAGTATTGTATAATGTCATATATAAAATACGTTATTAAGGAAGGTAAAATTAATGATTTACTTTAATAATAAAAAATATGTTTGTTTATTAGATTTTGCAATGGATTTTATACGTGGTAAATGGAAGGCTCTTTTACTATGTAATTTATATGGTGGTCCTAAAAGATTTTTAGAACTTCAAAGGCTTGTAGAAGGCATAAGTCAAAAAATATTAAATGAAAATTTAAAAGAACTAGAGAGAGATGGACTAATAGATAAGGTAATCTATGCTGAAATTCCACCTAAAGTTGAATATCATTTAACTGATAAGGGACATGAAATTACTAAACTTATTAAAGAATTAGAGGCTTGGTCTATTAAATATTATCCAGAGTTAGATGGTAGTTGTAAATCACACAATTAATATTTATCTTTATTTACTATAAAAAAGAACTAGATTATATATATGTAATCTAGTTCTTTTATCATATATTTTTCCCTAATAGACTTTATTAAATCATCTTAATTTGCCGCTTCAAATTGACTGTAATAAAGAGATGCATAGAAACCATCTTGATCTAGAAGACTTTGATGAGTTCCTCTTTCTATAATATCTCCATCCTTAACAACTAAAATCATATCTGCATTTTGGATAGTTGACAATCTATGTGCTATGACAAAACTCGTTTTATCCTTCATAAGTCTTGATAAAGCCTTTTGAATTTCTACTTCTGTTCTTGTATCTACACTTGATGTAGCTTCATCTAATATCATAACTGTAGGATTTGTTAACATAGCACGAGCAATAGTTAACAGTTGCATTTGTCCTTGAGAAACATTAGATGTTTCACTAGAGATTACTGTATCATATCCATGCTCTAGTGTACGAATAAAATGGTCACAGCAAGCAGCTTTTGCAGCAGCCATTATTTCTTCACGGGTAGCATCCATCTTACCATAAGCAATATTTTCAGCTATTGTCCCTTCAAATAGCCATGTATCTTGAAGAACCATCCCAATTTGTCTACGCAATATATTTCTAGGAATCTCATTAATATTAACTCCATCAATTGATATAGCTCCTCCATTTAATTCATAAAAACGCATTATCAAGTTAATTAATGTAGTTTTTCCTCCACCTGTTGGCCCAACAATAGCTACCATTTCATTTGGTTTTACTTCAAGGTTTAAATTCTTAATTAAAGTTTTCTCATCTGTATATCCAAACTTTACATTCTTGAAATCTACCTTTCCCTTGGATATAGGATTCTTATCAAATGAGAATTCATTTAACTTATTATCTGCAACCTCTTCTTCTTCATCTAATAACTCAAAAACTCTCTCAGCCCCAGCAATGGCAGATTGTAGAGACATAATAACATAAGAAGCTTGAGTTACAGGCTCAGATACTTGATTTACGTATTGTAAAAACGCTTGAATTCCACCTAATGAAATCTGTCCATTAAGTGTCATTATTCCACCTACAATAGCTGTTGCTATAAATCCTAATTGATTTAAAAGACGAATAGTTGGATATATAGCAAAATCTATAAACTGAGCCTTTCTATTAGCTTCAAACTGCTTTTTATTAAGCTCAGTAACTTCTTGAATTACATTCTCTTGTTGATTAAATATCTTTACAATACGATTTCCAGAATACACTTCCTCAATTTTTCCACTTAATTCACCCATAGCATCAAAATTATATGCATAATAACGTTGACTTAAACTTGATACATAATTTGTTGCAATAGCACTAATTCCAATGAATATAAAAATTAATAATGATAACTTTAAATTTAATATAAGCATTGAGATAATTGTAAAGATAATTGTAAAACAAGAAGATATAAACTGCATAAAACCGACCTGCATTACTAGGGATACTTTTTCAAGGTCAGTTGTTACTCTACTCATAACATCCCCTTTTTTATGTGAGTCAAAATATTTCAATGGAAGCTTATTTATTTTTTTACTAATATCTTTACGTAATGATAAAGTTAAATTCTCTCCAACACTAGATATTATATATTGCTGGATATAAGTAAGAAAACTATTAACAATAGATATTAGTACTAGCATTAAAACAGGCATAGTTAGTGCCTGTGCCACCATTGATAAAACACTTACAGATTTATCAAAGCCATTAATTGCATTTACTAGATTATTTATAGCTACCCCAACCATAAGTGGAATAACTGCATAAAATATACTACTAAGTAGCGCTAATATACCTACAATTATTAGCTTCTTATTTTGAGTTTTTAATGTTTCCATTAACCTTCCAATAGTTTTCTTTGTATTTTTAGGAATATCCTCACTAAAAACTACTGTTTCTTTCTTTTTATTTTTATCCTTCTTCATAACATCAAGCCTCCTCTATACTCATCTGACTTTTAGCAATTGCTTGGTATACAGAGCAGTTTTTCATTAAATCAATATGTTTTCCAATGCCAACTAGTTTTCCTTCATCTAACACAAGGATTTGATCTGCATCCATAATTGTACTTACTCTCTGTGCAATTATTATCTTAGCTGCATCTGTCATATTTTCTTTAAGTGATTTACGAAGTGCTGAATCTGTCTTTAAATCCAAAGCCGAAAAGCTATCATCAAAAATATAAATTGGGACCTTCCTAATTAGAGCTCTTGCAATAGACAAACGTTGCTTCTGCCCACCTGAGAAATTTGATCCACCTTGGGAGACCTCAGACTTTAACCCAATAGGTAATTTATCTACAAAAGATTTTGATTGAGAAATACTTAATGCTCTCTCCATATCTTCTTTAGTTGCCTCTTTATATCCCATCCTTAAATTATCCTCAATCGTCCCACTAAATAAAAATGCTTTTTGAGGAACGTAACCAATTGTATCTCTTAATTCCTTTTGAGAAAGACATCTTATATCTACACCATTTATTCGAATTTCTCCTTGATCTATGTCATGTAACCTTAAAATAAGGTTAGCAATAGTGCTTTTACCAGAACCTGTACTTCCAATAATAGCTGTTGTCTTACCTTTATTACATGAAAATGATATATCTCTTATAACAGGTTCCTCTGCCCCCCTATAAAAGAAAGATACATTTTCAAATTCAACCACTGCATAATCGTCCTTTGCACATTTCTTTTCTATATTAAAATCCTGAATCTCTGGATTTATTTCCAAAACTTCCTCTATACGATCAAGACATGATTTCATTTTAGGAAGAGTAACACTTGTTGTTGTAGCCAATATTAAATAGCTTAATGTAATAATAGAATATTCAGTTACAGCAGTTATCTGGCCAATTTCCATTGACCCCTTCATAGAAAATACTCCACCTACCCAAACTATAATAGCTACGGACACGCCAATCATAAGCCATATTGTAGGATTTAATACAGCAAATATCTTATTTAGCTTTATCATATCTGTAGCATAATTCTTAAAGGCTTTACCAGCTCTATCTTCCTCGTATTCTTCATTTCCAAAGGCACGAATAACACGAATTCCAGTAATAGATTCTCTTATTACTTGATTAATATAATCTAATTTATCCTGAACCCTTTTAGAAATAAATATTGATTTCTTAAGTACTAACCTAGCAAAAACTATAAATATTACTACAGATAAAATAAGTACCAATGCTAAAGTTAAACTAGTATATGTTGTCATAGCTATAGATGCAACAATAATAAGTGGGGCTGGAACTATAAGCTGTAAGACCAACCCAAAAGTCTGTTGTAGATTAGAAATATCTGAAGTTGTACGTGTAATCATAGAAGAAACTCCAATAGTGTCAAAGTCATGAATAGATAACTCCTGACTCTTACGGAAAATCTTATCTCTCATGTAATATCCAAACACTGCAGCAAGATCAGCAGAATAATAACTTCCTAGTACAGCTGCCACTGTTGTTATTAAAAGAACTAATAGCATTTGGCCACCTATATTAAGAATCTCATTCATATCACCTTTTAAAATTCCATTATCTACAATCCCTGCTATTAGAAATGGAATTAATAATGTCCCTACTGCTTGTCCTAAAAGCATGATTAATGTTATTCCCACTTTGCCTTTTCTTTCTTTTAGGAATAGTTTTAAATACTTCATAGTTTACCTCCATTATGTGAGTAATTTTGATAAAATTTATTTTCAGTGGTATTATAAAGCTTAAAGTGACTTTAATGTCAATAGTAATTTGAAATTTGGAGGTTATTATGAAAGATGAGTCTAATATGCAAATTAAGGAGTTCTCTGCTCTTACAGGTATTAAACGTGAAAATTTAAGATATTATGATCAAATTGGACTGTTATCACCAGAATTCCGTGGTAAAAATGGCTACCGCTATTATACTAGAAATCAATTAACCACAGCATATTTAATTACCTCTCTTAGGGAAATTGGAATCGGAATTGAAGAAATAAGAAGATATATTGATATACGTACTCCTGAAGAAATGTTCTCCTTATTTAGCTCACAGAAAAAACATATATTAACTGAAATAAAAAAACTTAAGCGTATATTAGAAGTTATGCAACTTTATGTTGATATGGCAGAGGAAGCTATTAAGTATAAAGAAAATAGTATAAATATTGAATACAAAAAGAAAGAACCTATTTTCCTAGGCCCTATAGCTTCTAAAGACTCCTCTAATGGGTCTGCTATTTCATTTTATAATTTCGCTTATGAAAATGGAATTGATATAGGTTATCCCCTTGGTGCTATTATTAGTAAGGAAGACATTGAATCCGGAACCCCTTTATATGTAACTCAATATTACTTTAAAGCTATAAATGAACAAAATTCATATAAACCTGAAGGTAAGTATGCAGTTTTCTATGGAAGATGTGCTTATGGAGAATCTGATGATCTTTATGAAAAATTATATGAGTTTATAAAGGAAAATAATTTACGCATATGTAGTGATGCCTATGAGGAATATCCCCTAAATGAACTTTCAACAAAAGATGAAAATCAATACTGTGTTAAGATAGAAATAATGGTAGAAGATATTTAATTTAAGTACTTAAGAAGTTCTAATAAGAATGAAAACTAAATTTGTGAAAATAAAAAACTGTACTACTAAAAGTACAGTTTTTTCTATGGTGGATGCGAATCATGACCTTTAAAATCAACTAATCTTTATGTATATAAAGCATATATTTTATAAATAATTTAAGTGTTCTTTTCTATGATTTCTTTTTTATACTTAAGTGGTGTCATACCATATTTGCCTTTAAACGCATTAATAAAAAATTTATTATTCGCAAAACCGCACTCCATAGAAATATCTATTAATAATTTATTAGAATTTCTCATTTCATATATAGCATGATTCAATCTAATTTTAGTAAAATACTCTTTAAAGCTAATAATTAATACTCTCATTTTTTAATCATAATACTATTCTCTTTTACAGATTACTAAGATTTTCTATATTAACCGCCTTTATATGTAGTAGTCAGCAAACCTAATATAATTCTAAATTGGAGATTTTATTTTTTTCTACTTATCACTACCACAAGTAGAACATTGTGTTATTCTAAATATAAGAAACTGTATTAGAGCAAGGCTTTAACCCTTACCCTAATGCAGGCACTATTTATTATTAATTGTAAAAAATAGTCTTTTACATTAATAAAAACTATCTATTTTTGAACTTTTTTCCCTACTATTTCATCAAAATCTTCAAAAGCTCTTTTATTTAAATCTATTCCACAATCGACTGAATATCTATAAGCAATTATTTGAAATATAACAGTAAGTTCAATAGGAGTTAATTCTTCCCTTCCTACTAATGTAACTGGTATATCTCCATCCTTACCAACTAAATACGCGTTGTTTAATTTTGATTTTAGGAATTTATCTAATCCTTTAACCTTCTCATCTTCAACTCCACCTGAATTTATTGTAAATATAACGCTATCTTTTGATAAAGAATTTTGTGGTCCATGCATATATTCTTCTAACTCATATACAAAAGTGAAACATCTTACTGTTTCTATTATCTTTAAATGGGACTCTATAGCAGTTCCATAGTTTGCCCCTGTTCCTACAACTAATACACTTTTACCTTCCTTCAATCTATTAGCATTTTCGTTGTACCATTTTTCAGTACCAGAAATTATTTCTGATAAATTAGAAACAATATTATACAACTCATCTATATAGTCTTCATATTCTTTCTTAGAAATACTTTTCTTTTCTAAAGCTGCCTCTAATGCCATAACTATAATGGATAAATAAGTACAAGTATATCCTTTTGTTTTATATGGAACTGTTTCTTCTCCACAATTCATATCAATTGGTACATTTCCTGCCTTAGCTATGCTACTTTCTTGATTAGATGTTAATGTTATTACATCACAACCCATATCTTTTATTTTATTAACTACTTCATATGTTAATCTGCTTTCACCGCTTTGAGAAACAAATATATATATTGCTTTGTCATTTAACTTTTTCTCAAAGTTTTCTACTAAATATGGATACAAGCATGTAACTCTTTTATTTAACACCTTTTCTACAAAGTATCTTGCAGTAAATGATCCATTATAAGATGAACCTGATCCTATAAAAACTATTTCATCATAATCTTTATTTACTAATAAACCTATAGCCTCTTTATATGATTTTTTTCTATTATCTAATAAGTCTTTAGCTACTTTTGGTGTTTCTAATATATAATCGTACATATTCATAATGTTTGTCCTCCTAAATATTTCTTATAATATTCCTAAGTATTTTCCAACTATTCCAATAACAACCATTAACAATAGCATCCAGTTAACATTTATACCTTTTTTTACTTTCTTATAGCAGAATAAAGTCAATAATAGTGGTAATAAACCTGGTAATATTTGATCTAAGATAGATTGAATTTCTACAGTTGTTTGTCCCATTGTTAATACAAATGGTGTTGAAAAACTAACCATAGAGAATGTCATTGCCCCTACAACCATAAGTCCAACAATTGTTGCGCACCTTGAAACCTTATCCATTATTCCGTTTTCATTTACTGATTCAAGTATCTTAGTACCAAAACCGAAACCTAAGTGTATTCCAAAATATCTTATAGCTAAATGTGGTATATTAAATAGTAATAAGAATAACAGAGCTTCTAATATACTTCCTTGTTGAGCAAATTGAATACCAATTCCTGCAGCAATTACTCTAAAAGTTCCCCAAAAAAATGAATCTCCCACACCTGCTAATGGTCCCATTAATCCAACCTTTATTCCATTTATTGAACTATCTTCAACATTACCTTCCTCTGAATTTTTCTTTTCCATTGCAGATGCTATTCCCATAATAAATGGTGACATGGCAGGAGTTGTATTAAAGAATCCCATATGTCTTTCTAAGGCTTTAGCTCTTTCTTCATCAGTTTTATAATACTTCTTTATTACTGGCATCATCGAATATGCAAATCCTAAAGCTTGCATTTTTTCATAATTAAAGCTACATTCTAATGTGAATGACCTAAGTAGCACTTTATTCATTAAACTTTTATCTTCTTTTGACACATTTGTATTAATCATCAAATAACGCCTCCCCATCATCTACATTATTGTTATTGGCTACCACATCCTTATTTCCTACAACAAATTCAATAATAACAGCTAAAATAACACCTGATATTGCTACTGCCATAATTGGTAGGTTAGCATAAGCAGCTAATAAGAAGCCTAAGAAATAAAATACTGCTACTTTTTTTGAATACATAACCTTAAGTAACAATGCAAATCCTACTGCTGGCAATAATCCAGAAGCTATTTTCATACCATCTAAAATTGCTGATGGTATACTTTCAACAAACGTTTTCATTGCATCTGCACCTATTAAAACAGAGACAAATGCTATAGTGAACATAACAATTAACATTAACGAATAACAAAACCAATGTATTCTTGCCATTCCCTTAAAGTTTCCTGCTCTTGCATACTCTAATGCCTTATCCATGAAGCTTGATCTGAATATGTTTACGCCAATCTTTGCTGCCTGTGATAACATAGCTATTGGAAGAGCTAAAGCTAAAGCTATTTCTGCTCCACTTCCTGTAATAATTGCAAAAGCTGTTCCTAGTACACTACCTGTAACTGTATCTGGTGGTGTTGCTGCTCCTATTGTTATTACTCCCATAAAAACTAGTTCTAGTGTAGCTCCCATTATAATACCTGCTTGCAAATCACCTAATACTAACCCTACAAGAGGCGCTAACACTATAGGTCTATTTAACATAATTCCACCAAAGAAATAATCTAAATAACCTACTACATTAATAAGCCCTATTAATATTGCATCTTTCATAATCTTACCTCCTATTTAAATTATTATTTTGTAATTATTATTTTAATAATTCATGGATATACTTCTTAGCATCCGTTGGCACTTGTCTCACTTCTACTTCTCTTCCTAATTCATTTAATCTATTAAAATTACTTATATCCGTATCATTAATAAATATTGCTCTAGTAAGCATTTGCTTTCCTTCTTCTTTTCTCAACCCCCCAATATTTATGTTCTTAATCATTTCTGTTCTCTCTGCTAATCTAACAGCATCTGTGCTATTTTTAACAACTACAAAAATGGACATATTCTTTGTTTTTGGGTTCTCTATTAAGGTTATTGCATCCTCTATTGACCTTATTGCTAATTTCACATCTGGTGGAGTAGCCATTTTTAAAGACATCTTAATTATTGGATCATTTACTACTTCATCATTAGCTACTATTATTGCATCTACCCCTAAACTATTTGTCCAAGAGAATGCCACCTGTCCATGTAATAGCCTATCATCAATTCTAAGTAATTTTACCATTCTTCTTCCTCCTCGTTTTCTAAAAGCTTGACTGAATTCATTAACTTAATTCCATCTTTTGCTCTACCTATAATTAATTCAATTTGCTCATCAATATTTTCATCTGGTAATAATAAAAATATCTCTATTACCAAACTTAAATTCATTCCTGATATAATCCTCACATTTTTATTTAGTGCTAATCTTAAACATGAATTATATACACTACCTCCAAGTATATCGGCTAGAATTAAGAATTCTTCCTCTTCTCTTCCATTTATTCTTTCTTGAATTGCTTCAGCAATTTTATCCGGACTCTCCCCTGGTTTTAAAGAAAAGGTTTCTACTCTTTTATTTTCTCCTGTTATCATTTCTGCTGAATTTCTTATTCCTTTAGATAATTCCCCATGTGATACTATAAATATATTTATCAACTTTTTCTCCTCCTCTCGCTATATATAACTAGCAAAAAGCGTGCCAAAATCACTGTCGATTTTAAACACGCCTGAAAATTTTATTAATTATTATCTAAATCAGCCACTTTATCTCTATAATTTTTATCATTTTTTATATAATCAAATATATATCCCAATTCTTCTTTTGGAATATCGACACTAAAAGCATTTTCAACGACACTAAGTGATTGTTTTATCTTTACCATTGTAATTTTATCTACCTTGGTAAAATCACTTGTATCTCTGTAGCTTTGAATCCCTCCACCTATAACTAACCTTTCTATCATACAACTTAAATGTATATACAATCCTATTTTTGTGCTATTAAAAAACTTCAATTCTAATTCAGCTTCTAATTCTTTAACTGCATCTTCAATATAATCAATTAACTTATTTCCATTTAAAATTGTTAACTGTTGGATTATATTTTCTAAAGAAAATAGTTTTATTAGTTTATTATTGAAATTTTCTTCTTCATCTTCATCAATTGTTTCTAGTAAAAAGTCTTTAAATTCCTTAATACATTCAGCTGTTACTATCTTTTCTATTGGCAAGAATGTAATATTATCTATCTGTGGATCCTTTGTTCCAACTATAAACTTCACATCATAATCTTTAATATATCTATTTGTTTCTTTTTCTATACATAATGTACCAAAATCTACTGCCTTAACCTCTATTTCCGTATTCTCTGGTAAACTTTCTTTTATTAACTTACTAAAACTAATAGCCGTTCCAATACCAGTTTGACAAGTTGTTATAATAGCTTTTTTCTTTCTCTTAGGTTGGATTATTTTATATTTAGTTACTATATTGCTAGTTTCTTTTAATATCTCTTCCATATTCTTTTTTTGTGTTATTTTAAGTCCTATATCTAATGCTAGTCTAGTAGTTATATTGTTTACTATTCCAACTTTTTTATCTTCAATAATATCTAATCCCCTATATATTTCTTCTAAGCTTCCCATATCCACTAGCAAAATTACTCGTTTATAAGTAACCATTTTTTCTAAGTATGATTTTAATTTTTCTATAACATGCAGAGTTGTTGAGCCTATAGGCATATCTATAGATTCAAAAACATATTTCCCAATCATCTTATTTGTAGCATCTGCAATACTTGTTGCTGTAGCATACCCATGACTAATTATAATTCCAAGAATTTCTTCATTATCTTCTCTACTATTTGCATTAATAACATTATGAATTAATACAATTTGGTCTAATACTGATAATTTAAAATCCACACTACTATTTAATGATCCTATAATTTCATTTACTGCTATGTACTCTTTGTAATAATTTACCTTGAAAAAATTAAGAATATTTTTGAAATTTTTATCGGATGATATTTTTTCTACTACAATTAAATCATTATATCTATTTGCTTCTATAAAGTACTTTATCAATGTCTTTTTAACATTGCTTGTTAATTGTATACGTCCTCTATCAAATATACCTGTTAGTATATCATCTAGAATATTGTAAAGTACTTCGTATTTTTTATTGTTTATCTTATAATCCTTTCTATATAATATAAATTCATAATAATCATATATTTTCTTATTATTTATCTTTAACACATCTTCTATTTCTTTATCTTGATTTAAAAGTTCTAAACAATTCCCTATTATTACTCTATATAATTCCTCTAACTTCTCAGCATTATTGTTTTTATAATTTTCAATATTAACTCTATTTTTATCAATATCTATTGTCTCATCATCATCATAAACAATCTGACTATACTCCAAAGAATTAAATGCATTATTAGGTAAATTTAATAACCTAATAGTTATGCTATCCTTATTTTTTCCTAAACTATAGGCATTTGCACAAGCATACTTAATACAATTTTTAAGTTCACCAACATTGCCACTAAATTTATTGTTTTTAAATACATCTAAGGTTTTCTTTCCTACTCTTATATGCTTCTGTATATTTTTAGCCTCTTCTTGAAAAAAACTTATTATCATATGTTCTTTTTCTTTTTCTGTTCTCATATCTAAGGCTGGTATTGATATTGTTATAGGAATTCTTCTCATAAAGGTTTTTAAAAGTACTTTTTCAATATCTTCCGTAGTGGCAAAAACTAGTCGTACTTTTGAACTCCTCCATTTATCATTTTCACCTATCCTTCTATACTTCCCCTTATCCATGAATATAAATAACTTTTCTTGACTTTCTGGTTTTAAACAGTGTACTTCATCCAAAAATAATATACCTCTATCAGCTTCTTCTAATAATCCTCTTTTTGCAAAATCAGCTCCTGTAAAGGCGCCCTTTTCATAACCAAATAAGTTTGCACTTAACAATTCTGGATTATCTGAAAAATCAGCACAGTTTAATACTATAAATGGTGCATCTTTTTCTAAAAGATTTTCCTGTTTACAATACTCATACATCTTTTCTGCCAAAAAACTTTTCCCACTTCCAGTTGGTCCAGTTAGTAATATTGGTAATCCTCCATTGGGATAGTTAGCGGCCATCTTTATTTGTTCTATTGAGCTACTTAAGCTTTCATTTGCACCAATAACTTCATTAAAAATGTTATTTAAATCTTCATTACTAGAATCTTGTTCTAAAAGTCCTACATCTTCACTTAATTCATCTATACTGGTATACATTTTTTTTGTAATTCTTATATTATATTTATTTTCAAATATTTCTTTATGAATAAAAATAACTGGTCTAGTATTTACTTTAAATAGAATACCATCCCTACAAAATTCATTTAAATATTGACTAACAGTATTTCTTGATAAATTAAATCTTTTTCCTAAAGTTAAAGCACTTAAATCCTTATAATCTATAAAATTAAATTTTTCCGTTTGTTCTTCAATGTATTTCAAAATCAGCTCTCTAGCCATTTAACCTCTCTCCCCATATTTTTTAATCTCATTATATATTAATTTTTGAATTTTTGGTATAATTGTCTTATTTTCCTTTAAACATTTAACTATTCCATCTTTCAAATTCATTGTTAAACAATAAAAAAGGAACTCGTAAGTGAACCCCTTTTTTTCTAAATTAATATAATATTTAAATTTATGTAAAATAAAAAAATCGCTAAGGCGACTTTGGAACTGTCGATTTTTTCGCCCATCTGCATTTTTCAAGCTTGTCTGAGGAAAATCTTGCAAGGGTATATAATTATTGTATTCTTTAAGATAGAATAAACTTTAGTATTATTAAGATGTTGAAGTTATACATAATTCCATTTTAATTATAATTTCCTAAAGAATAAAAATCCACGATATCTCTATCGTGGATTTATTGGTGGAGGCGACGGGTGTCGAACCCGTGTCCGAAAGCAGACCAGCCTGACTTTCTACGAGCGTAGTTTGTGATTAAAATTTCGGTCATGAGTTAGCTCACAAACAAACTCCTCACTCCCTAGCTTCATAAATACCCCTCTAGCTCAAAGCTTTGCTAGACTTCGTTTCCTACTTTATGACACCAGCTACCCAAGACGTAGGCATCCTGGACTGATGAGCGGCTATATTAAGCTGCTAATGCAAAATTATCTTCTGCGTTTATCTTTAATGCATACTTGATTAACGAGGGAACATGCTTACCTCGGCTCGCTTATCAAACCCATCTTACCCCCGTCGAAGCCAAAACGCCCCCATGTTGATAAGAAGAACTTTCAAAACAAATTTCAATATTTAGTTTTTAATTTCTTCAGTGAATTCATTATATAATATAAAAAATTCACTGTCAAGGTGACGCCCCTCTGAAATAATTGCCACGTATAAATATGATTTTTGAAAATAATTCTATAAATAAAAGAGAATACTACTACTGAACTTATTAAACAAAGGAGAAAATTTTATGGAGATTTGGATCAGCGATGTGTTATCGGTAATAAAAGAAAAAAGATTAACCTTACGAACTGTTCTTCTAGTTTTAATTCTCATGTACATCTTAGCATCTGCTTTATTTTTAATCACAGGGGAATCAACTTCAGTAGAATACCAACCATTTTATAACTTCAATATAGAAAATATATAAAAATTTATTTAAAAACTCTTTCTATAGCTTCCAAAATTTTTTGAAGCTATTTTTTTATTTTATAAAATAATTAATAGCTCCACCAATTTCTTACTCAGTCTGCATTTTTGCTATATATTTATATATTGTTATATTTATTGGATTTTTATTATAAAAGAATTTTTCTAAGATTTATTATTTATATTAATAATATTATTTTTATTTTTTATATAACTAAAATGAAAGTCTAGCAAAGTAAAGCTCCAAGGAACAGCAAACAAATATCTAATCTACTCATGCTGAAGGTAATGAAATTATAAAAGTATCATTTTTGACTTTATAATTTTTTTAATAAAAAAGAGAAATTGCCAAGCAATTTCTCTTCCACATATTTATTATCTTTTTTATCCTAACTAATATCTTCCACTATTTTTAATAGCTCTATCCATATCTCTCTTAGCAGCTTTTTCTAGCATAGAATCTCTCTTATCATAATTCTTCTTACCCTTACAAACCCCAAGAGCAACCTTAACTCTACCATTCTTTAGATAAAGTGATAATGGAATTAAAGTATATCCATCTCTTTGAACTAATCCTTGAAGTCTAAAAATTTCTTCTTTATGAAGTAATAACTTTCTATTTCTCATAGGATCAACATTAAAAATGTTTCCTTGTTCATATGGGCTTACATGCATTTGCTTTATAAGAATTTCACCATTCTCTATATCTGCATAGCTATCCTTTAAATTACACTTACCTCCTCTAATTGATTTAACTTCTGTACCAACTAGAGCTAATCCTGCCTCCATAGTTTCTTCAATAAAGTAGTCATGACGTGCTTTTCTATTTTCAGCTAAGGAATTACTATTCTTTTTTCTTACCAAATTTCTCACCTACTTAGCTTTTATTTCTTTTATAAATTATAATATATTATCATCTGTTTCTTCAACGTCTTCCTCTTTAAGTTCTTGCTTAACTTCAGATATTTTTTCAGCCAATTCTTTGCTAGCCTTAATTTCTTCCCTAATATACTCGTCTTCTACCATATCAAAATATATTTCACGGTTTGGAATATCTACCTTGCTACATCTAACCTTAACAAAATCACCTAATCTATAAATCTTCTTAGTTCTTTCACCCATTAAACATAAATGATTTTCATCATAAATATAGTAATCATCATCTAAAGCTGTTATATGAATTAATCCTTCAATTGTGTTAGGTAATTCTACAAACATACCAAAAGAAGTAACTGAAGATACAATTCCTTCAAACTCTTCTCCAATTCTATCTAACATATATTCAGCCTTCTTAAGGTCGTCAACTTCTCTTTCTGCCTCTGTTGCAATATTTTCCGTTTCACTAGATTGTCTTGCTGCATAATCAACAAGAGCTGTTAACTTCTTACTTCTATCATCATCTATCTTACCATTTATAAATTCTTTAATTATTCTATGAATTTGTAAATCTGGATATCTTCTAATTGGCGAAGTAAAGTGGCAATAATACTTAGCTGCAAGGCCAAAGTGTCCTACACATTCAGGAGAATATTTTGCTCTCATCATGCTTCTTAAAAGTAAAGTACTTACAACTGTTTCTTCTTTTTTACCCTTTACCTTTTCTAAAATTTCTTGAAGATTTCTAGGTTTAACTTCTCCATTCCATTTAATAATATATCCTAGGTTATATATAAATTCTCTGAACTTTTCAAGCTTTTCTTCATCTGGATCTTCATGAACTCTATAAACAAATGGTAAGTGACTCCAGAACATATGCTCAGCTACTGTTTCATTACAAACAAGCATAAATTCTTCTATTATTCTGTTTGCTATTTCTCTTTCATAAGGCTTAATATCAATAGGCTTACCAAATTCATTTAATATAATTTTAGATTCCTCAAAATCAAAATCTATAGCCCCTCTTTTTGTTCTCTTCTTATATAAAATTTTACAAAGTTCTTCCATGGCTTTAAAATCATCTAAAAGATAGTCATATCTCTTACTTAGTTCTGGATCATTATCTTTAAGTATCTTAGTTACATCTGTGTAAGTCATTCTTTCATTTGTTCTTATTACAGATTCAACAATTTCATGGTCTAAAACCTTACCACTACCATCTATAACCATGATACAAGAAAGTGTTAACCTGTCTGCCTTAGGATTTAAGGAACAAATACCATTAGACAACTTCTTAGGAAGCATAGGGATAACTCTATCTATTAAGTATACTGATGTACCTCTCTTTAAAGCTTCCTTATCTAAAGGATTCTTTTCTCTAACATAATGAGATACGTCTGCTATATGAACCCCTAATCTGTATCTTCCATTATCAAGTCTTTCTATAGAAACTGCATCATCTAAATCCTTGGCATCTTCACCATCAATAGTTACCATTCTAACATCTCTAAGGTCTTTTCTTCTCTTGTATTCTTTTAAAGGTATTTCCTCGTCAATACCTGCTGCAAAAGCTTGAACCTTGGTTGGGAACTCTTCTGGAAGACCATATTTTTTAATTATAGTTAGAATATCTAACCCCTTATCACCCTTTTGTCCAAGTACTTCCTTAACTACACCTTCAGGACTTCTTCTCTTCTCTGGCCACTTAGTAATTTCTACAACTACAACATCTCCGTCCTTAGCGCCATTTCTGTCCTTTTTAGATATAAATATATCTTGGCTAATCCTTGTATCTTCTGCAATTACGAAACCAAAGTTTTTGCTGTCTTCATATACACCAATAATCTTTGTATTAGCTCTTTCTAGAATTTGAATTACTTCTCCTTCTCGTTTCTTTCCATTTTTATCTTCCCTAGTAATTTGTACAAGTACTCTATCTCCATTCATAGCTCCATTTATAAAAGAACTTGGAATAAAAACATCCTTTTCACCTTCTACTTCTGGAATTAAAAAGCCAAATCCTTTAGCATGAGCTTGTAGTTTACCTGTAATAAGTCCTAGTCTTTCAGGAAGTGCAAACTTATCTTTTTTAGTTCTAAAAATAAGCCCCTCTTTCTCCATTGTTTTTAATGTCTTTTTAAACGCTCTATATTCATCTGGATTAATATCAAAAACTGAAACTAGTTCTTGAATATCCATCGGTCTATATGCTTCTTCACGCATGAATTCTAATAATGTATCTTTTATTCCCATTATTACCTCCTATATATTTGAATAATATTTCATTAATTATATTTCCCATTCTAAAAATAACTAATCTATTTATTATATTACCATATTGCACTACTTTAGGATACTTTCATATATTCTACTTCTTTCTTTATTTTATGACATTTGCTTTCTAAATACTATTCATGAATAATATTTAGAAAGCAAATTTTAAAAGTTTTTGTCAACTTTTTGTGAACGATTTGTAACTTTTCTTATTGATAGCATTCCCATTATATGGATATAATTATATTTGTATTTACATTTTGTGGGAGGTAAATTTATGAAAAGAAAATTTTTATCATTAATTCTTGCAGCAGCTCTTACAACTTCATTAGTAGTAATGCCTGCTATTTCAACAAGTGCTACTGAAGAAAAATCTAATTCAATTTTGACTTTATACAGCGATACTGAAGATTACCAAATTTCTAATGATTCTTTATTAGTTAATGCAATTAGTGGTGGTCAATTTACTATTAAGACAACTGGAGGAGATCCAACAAATGATAATGATAATAATGCCAGATTATTGTTTGGATATTCTAATGCGGAAGTTCTAAAAGTAGGTGATGATTTAGATGTATTAACTACAGGTACTACATCTACTAATACTGGACGTTGGGCTACTAATACTAAAGATGGGAATGCTGTAAAATCTTCATATCAATCTGATAAAGGCATTAAGGTTGATCGTAATTTAAGCTTAGCTAAGAGCCCTGGATCTTCTTATGAAGACTCTGCTGCTATGACTTATACATTCACTAATACTAGTAACGAAGCTAAAACTTTCTCATTTAAAACAATGCTTGATACTTATGTAGGTAGAAATGATGCTGCACCTTTTAATGTTCCTGGTGTAGGAATCTTTAATACAGCAAAAGAACTTACTGGTACTCAAATACCAAATTATTGGTTTGCTTATGATAGTTTAGAAAATCCTTCTGCTGTTTCTAAATATACTTTCTCAAGGGATTCAAAACCAAATAAAGTTCAATTCACTCATTGGCTATCTACTTCTGCAAGTAGAACATGGAACAATGAAATAACCGAGGGTAATGAAAATGGAGATAGTTGTGTAGTTATGTATTGGGAAGATATAACTATCCAACCTGGTGAAACAAAAACTATTACAAGTAACTATGGAGCCTCTTCTCTAAATACTCAAGTTAATAGCGATATATCTGTATCTGTTTTAAATAATAATACTATAGAAGCAAATGAAGATGGAACTTATCCAACTTATGAAACAACTGCAACTGTAAAAAATAGTGGTGATATTCCATTAAATAATGTTGTTTCAACCGTTGAAATTCCAGAAGAATATAGAGATTTATTATCTATTGTAGGGGATGCTGCACATAATATAGGAACTTTAGCACCTGATCAAAGTGCTAATTCAGACATCCAATTAAAAGTGGCTGAAGGCAACTATTATGATGATATAAATGCGTATTTTAATGTAATTGTTAAATCTGATTCTACAGAGACTAAGACTGTAAGGCAAAATGTTACTATAAAGGCTAATGCTGAACGTAATATTACAGCTTCTTTAGCTGGTGGAGAAAATGTATCTATTAATCCAAATGAAGATAATGAATATAACCCATATAAAGTTGATGTAACAATAAATAACAATGCTGAAGAATATCCTGATTTTAATAATGAACCAAACGTTCATGTTGACTTAGAAATTCCAGAAGAATTTAAGGATGACTTAACTTTATTACCACTTCCAGTTATGGGTAAAGAAGGTGAAGCTGAAGAAGATTCTCCAAATCACTTTATTCCAGTAGCTCCAGGTCATGGTGCTGGAGATGGATGGAATTTAGCTATAAAACCTAGCTATGAAGATAGGGTTATAACTTATAATGTTAAAGTAACATATGGGGATGAAGCTCCAATAGTATTAACTCAAACATTAACTATTAAAGGATTAACTCCTCCACCAACACCAGAAGTTCCAGAAGTTCCAGAAACTCCTACTACACCTGAAGTTAAACCATCTGAACCAGTTAAAACTGGAGACCCTTCAAACATTGCAGGGCTTTTAATAGCATCTATGACTTCATTAGGTGGAGTAGTAACATTAAGAAAGAAATATAGACCAAAACACTAGTTTAAAGTAAAAAAGGTAATAAGGATGTAAGTTTAATTACCACATCCTTATTATCTTTTTTTGTTTTTTACCAATATAATTATTTGATTAAATTAAGAAGTATTCCACCATATTCAACTATAAGTGGTGCAAATACTAATGAAACTATTGTCATAAGCTTAATTAATATATTCATAGATGGACCTGATGTATCCTTAAATGGATCTCCAACTGTATCTCCTACTACACCTGCTTTATGAGCTTCACTTCCCTTACCTCCATGAGCTCCGCCTTCTATATATTTCTTTGCATTATCCCAAGCTCCACCTGCATTTGACATCATAATAGCCATTAGAACACCTGTAACTACTCCCCCAGCAATAAGTCCAGCTAATGCTTCTGCTCCAAGAAGAAGGCCAACACCTATTGGAATTACTATTGCTAATATTCCAGGTAAAACCATTTCTCTTAACGCAGCTTGAGTTGATATCTCAACACATCTTGAATAATCTGGCTTTTCTGTTCCTTCTAATATGCCTCTCTTTTCCTTAAACTGTCTTCTTACCTCTTCAACCATTTGAGTTGCTGCTTTTCCTACAGAAGACATTGTTAATGCTCCAAATAAGAAAGGTAACATTCCGCCAATAAATACTCCTACTAATGTTGTGGGTTCTAAAAGATTAATTTTTTCTAAGTTAACAGCCTGAGCATAGGATGCAAATAGAGCTAAGGCTGTAAGCGCTGCTGAACCAATAGCAAATCCCTTACCAATTGCTGCTGTTGTATTCCCTACAGAGTCTAATTTATCAGTAATTCCTCTTACCTCTGGATCTAGATTTGCCATTTCAGCAATTCCTCCAGCGTTATCAGAAATTGGTCCATATGCATCAACTGCTACTGTAATAGCTGTTGTTGATAGCATCCCTACTGCTGAAAGGGCGATACCATAAAGTCCTACTTTAGCATCTGAAGCGCCTCCTACACCAAAGTAAGCTACTAAGATTCCAATTGCAATTAATATTATTGGAATAACTGTTGATTTCATTCCTACTGATAATCCTGAAATAATGTTAGTTGCTGCTCCTGTTTCTGATTCATCAGCAATAAGTTTTACTGATTTATAATCTGAGGATGTATAAATTTCAGTTATCTTACCTATTATCATTCCAACAGCCAATCCAGCTATTACTGGAATAAATAGTTTTAGTGAATTAAACATAGAATAACAAGCTATTGCTCCAAATATCACCACTAGTATCCCTGATATTGTACTACCTGTATTTAATATTTTCTGAGGGTTGTTCCTCTTTATATTTTTAACAAATAATATTCCTATAATAGAAGCTATAATTCCAAGTCCTGATAGTATCATAGGATATATTGCTCCATCTCTTCCTGATACATTAGTTAATAATGACCCTAATGTAATTGCAGATATTATAGAACCTACATATGATTCAAAAAGATCTGCTCCCATACCAGCAACATCTCCTACATTATCTCCTACGTTATCAGCTATAACAGCAGGATTTCTTGGGTCATCTTCCGGTATACCAGCTTCAACTTTTCCAACTAAGTCAGCTCCAACATCAGCAGCCTTAGTATAAATACCTCCCCCTACTCTTGCAAATAAGGCTATTGAGGAAGCTCCAAGTCCAAAGCCTGTTATATATTCTGTATTTAAATCAAAAATAATCGTAAGTAATCCTAATCCAAAAAGTCCTAGTCCAACAACAGATAAGCCCATAACTGTTCCACCTGAAAAAGCTACAGACAAAGCCTCTTTAATTCCTGTTTTTGCTGCTTGTGCTGTTCTAACATTAGCTTTTACTGCAACTCTCATTCCAACATAACCTGCTAAAATAGAGAATACCGCTCCTATTAAAAACGCCACTGCAGTTTGCACTTTAAGAAATATTGCTATAGTAAGGCCAACTACTACTATGAAAACGGCTAGATATCTATACTCTCTCTTTAAAAAAGCCATAGCTCCCTCTTCAATATGTCCAGCTATTTCCTGCATTTCATTATCCCCTGGATCTTTTTTAACAATTCCTTTTATAATGAAAATATTTCCTAGTAGAGCTGCTATACCACAAAGTGCAGATATTATTAATAAGTTCACTTTATCATCTCCTTAATAAAAATTAGCAGTCCATTATTATCTCACTATATGCTATTCATCTTCTACACAAAAGAGTCACAAGAAATCAGGAAATTTTATTTAAAGGCAAAAAAATAAACAGCTACATAAATAGCTGTTAATTTATCTTATTTATATTATGTTTAATACTAAAGTAGTAGCTGCAAAAAGAACCATTGAAATAACTGTTAATCTTTCTAACATTACTTCCTTTGTTCTTACTTTATTTTTAGCATAGAAAGTTTCATTTTTGCTTCCTTGTACTAATCCACTTAAAGCATCTGATTTACTTGGTTGCATTAATATAGATACAATAACTATTAATCCTAATATAACTTCTAAAACTAATAATGCAGTTTTCATAGGAACACCTCCTGCTTAGTAAGCCTAATAAATACATATTACAATAAAAATATCATATCACACTATGCATTTTTTTACAAATATATTTAAAGAAGTTTTCTTGAATAATAGCACAAAAAAAGTAATAGAAGTAATAATTAACCACTTCTATTACTGATTTTAATCTTTTAAACTATTTAATATTAAAGAAAGCTTTTCTTCCTCTAAATTCAGCTACATCTTCTAATTCTTCTTCAATTCTAATTAATTGATTGTACTTAGCAACTCTTTCAGATCTAGCTGGTGCTCCAGTCTTAA
>JAQEYV010000009.1:0-114898 GCA_027692445.1 Clostridiaceae bacterium OF42-15pH9A
AATTGCTGGTTTTTAACTTTATATTCTGTTCAATTTTCAAAGACCAATTTGTGCGTCGCACCCAAGCGACTACTTTATCTTATCACTCAACTCGAATCTTGTCAACAACTTTTTTATTTTTTCAAATTTACTTGTTGTCCACATTTGCTTGATTCCTGCCTTGCGACAAAATTTATCTTACCACGATATTCGACATGGCACGACATAAAATTTCTTATTTTCTTAAATTAAACTTTATATAACTTGATATATCTATTATTATCTTTATTATTCACATGTAGATACACCAGGATTAGTGTAGTAATTTGAATTTCATTTTTATAGGATTATAAACAAAAGAGACGTAGAATTAGCCAAATCTACGTCTCTTATTATGAAGTTAGGGAAGAACTTCTAAACTACATTAATTGTTTTATATTCGTTACTAACGGATCAGCTAAAGTACCAACAACTATTTGATAGTTAGTTTCATCTAGCTTCATAACTCCACTAGCACCTAAACTCTTAAGCTTCTTCTCATCAATTAACCCACCATTTACAACAGTTAATCTTATTCTAGTTATACATGCATCTATACTTTCTATATTAGCTGAACCACCTATTGCTTCTAGTATTCCTTCAGCCTTTTTAGCTATTCCTGATGACTTTTCCACTTCTCCATTATCACCAACAACATCTTCATCATCTTCTCTACCTGGAGTCTTTAAATTAAACTTCTTAATTACTAAGTAGAAAACTACAAAGTAAATTGCTGCAAATATTAAACCTACCCCTATAGCTAAAATTGGTTTTGTTGATATACCAAATCCAAGTAAATAGTCCGTTAAACCTGCCGAGAATCCAAATCCTAATTTAATACCTAATATACTTGCAACTGCTAATGCTATACCAGTCATTAATGCATGGAATACATATAATACTGGAGCTAAGAACATAAATGTAAACTCTATTGGTTCTGTTATACCTGTTAAGAATGCTGTTAAAGCAATACTCAAGAACATACCAGTTACAGCTTTTCTTTTAGACTTCTTAGCTGCTAATATCATAGCGAAACATGCTGCTGGTAATGCAAACATCATTATAAAGAAGAAACCACTCATGTAAGTACCTGCAGTTGGGTCTCCAGCAAAGAATCTAGCTATATCTCCATGTACTATAGTGCCATCTGCCTTTGGATACGAACCAAATTGGAACCAGAATATTGAGTTAAATACATGGTGTAACCCAAATGGAAGTAATAATCTATTTAATAAACCAAATACGAAAGCACCTATTGCTCCTGCCGCTGCCATTTCATTACCAAATGTATCTAAAGCACCTTGAATATGTGGCCATACAAATCCAGCACCAATACCTAGTACTAAACAAGAAACTGAAGTTATAATAGGAACAAATCTCTTACCACCAAAGAATCCTAGGAATTCTGGAAGCTGAATATCATTAAACTTATTATATAAGTATCCAGTTAATATACCTACTATAATACCTGCTAGAACTCCCATATCAATACTACTATCAAAGGAAGTCGCTACATTAGTAATTGTGAAGTAACCAACAACTGCTGCAAGCCCTGCAGTACCGTTATTTTGTTTTGCTAAACCTATTGCTATACCAACTGCAAATATAATTGGTAGATTATTAAAAATTGCTGCACCTGCACCTGCCATCCATGGAAGGTCAAGAACATCCGCCGCACCAAGTCTGTTTAGTATTGCCGCTGCTGGCATTACTGCTACTGGTGTCATCATTGCTTTTCCTAGCTTTTGAAACATTCCTAGGACTTTGTTATTTCCTTTTGACATATAAAATCCTCCTTTTTTAATAAATATTTCAGATTAACCTGGCTAAATAATAAATGTATAATTTCTGTTTTTTACAACAAAAAAAGCCGAAAAGAAATAGAACTTTACTTCTATTCTTTCCGGCTAATGCCCATATTGGTAACACGCCAATTTATAATCCGTTATTTATCTTTGACTTTATTTTATTATAAAAACCTTTACATGTCAATATACAATTTAAAATAATTTAACACAAAATTATTGACACTTACTTTTACCAAATATATAATGAAATTGAACGTGTCACTGTTAGATCAGGCATAAGTTTTCATGTAAAACTTATGCCTTTTTTTATATGTATATATTAATCAATATACTCTAAAACTAAGACGAGTTCTAGTAGTATATAGTTAAGAAAGGATGTGAGTCTTCCTGTTATATTCAGGAGGTAATTATGTTTGGATTTTTAAAAAAGAAAAAAAATGAACAGTCTGTAGAAAACAATTTTAGATTAGTATCAGCTGTAGCTGGTAAATCAATTCCACTATCTGAGGTTCCAGACCCAGTATTTGCACAAAAAATGGCTGGAGACGGTATTGCAATTGACACTACTGGTGATACTATAGTTGCTCCTGCTGATGGAGAATTAACTCTAGTATTTAAAACAAAACATGCTTTTGCATTAACATTAGAAAATGGTGTTGAGCTTTTAGTACATATAGGAATAGAAACAGTAGGTCTAGAAGGTGAAGGTTTCGAACAATTAGTTGAACAAGGAACAAAAGTTAAAGCTGGAACTCCAATAATCAAGATTGATAGAGAATTAATAAAGAGCAAAGGATTATCATTAATTACTCCAGTATTAATAACAAATCCTGATATCTTAGGAACAATAACACCAGTTGAAAACATAGATACTATTGCTGGGGAAACAACAATTGTAGAATATACAGTTAAATAATAAAAGCGAAGGATAATTCCTTCGCTTTTATTATTTACATATTAGTTTATTCCTAATATTTTATTTATTTCGTTCTTATATCTATCAGCTTTAACTCCAAATATTGCTTGAATTCCGTTACCTACTTCTACAACACCTGTTGCACCTAAAGCTTTTATTCTGTCCTTATCTACTTTTGACTTATCTTTAACTTCTATTCTAAGTCTTGTAATACACGCATCAACACTTACTATATTTTCTTCTCCACCAAATGCTTCTAATACTAATGGTGCATTTTCTTCTATTTCACCCTTAGCTCCTTTTGATGCTTGGTAGTCAGCTTTTGTAAATAACTTAGTATCCTCTTCATTTTCATCTCTACCAGGAGTTTTTAAGTTAAACTTCTTTATCATAAATGAGAATAAGAAATAGTAAACTACTGCATATACTAATCCAACAACTATAACCATAAACCACTTAGTTGGAACTCCTGCACCTGCTGGAAGTAATCCAAATAAACTAAAGTCTATTAAACCACCTGAGAAAGTCATACCTATAAATACATTAAATATATCCATTAGCATGAATGATAAACCTGCAAGTAAACAGTGAACTCCATATAAAACTGGTGCTACGAATAAGAATGTGAATTCTAAAGGTTCAGTAATACCTGTTAATAATGAAGTAACTGCTGCTGCTAATAATAATGACCCAACAGTCTTCTTCTTATTTGGTGCTGCACATCTATACATTGCAAATGCTGCTGCTGGTAAACCAAACATCATGAATGGGAATTTACCTGCCATGAATCTTGTAGTACCACTAACAACATTAGCCATAGTATCTGCAGATGCACCAACTAAATCTGTCATGCTTGATAATTGAGCAAAGTATGCTGTATTTGCTCCTGCAACTGTTTGCCATACTCCGTCTACTAAAACATGACCTTCGACAAATGAACCAAACCAGAATGGAGTGTAGAATACGTGATGTAATCCAAATGGAATTAACGCTCTTTCTATTATTCCATATAGTAATGTTCCTATTGAACCTGCATCTCTAACTACATTTGCAATTACTGCTATACCATCTTGAACAACAGGCCATGCAAAAGCAAGTAATGCACCAACTAAAGCCATAACAACAGAAGTTATTATTGGTACAAATCTTGAACCAGAGAAGAAACCTATAACTTGCGGTAATTGAATTTCATGGAATTTATCATGTAATAATGCTGTAATAATACCAGTAATAATACCTCCAAATACTGACATGTTTAATGTAAATATTCCTAGGTTAGTTGTAACATAAGTTCCGTACTCTCCTACATTATCTGGAGTAAGAACTCCTAATTGAGTAGTACCTAAAGCAAGTAATGTTGATATAACTTGATTCATTACTATGAATCCAAATACAGAAGCTAACGCAGCAGTTCCTTTATCTTTCTTAGCTAAACCTACTGCTACACCGACTGCAAATAAAATTGGTAAGTTACCAAATACGATATCACCTATATTCTTCATAACTGTTAATATTGCAGTTACTGCTGGTATATTAACAAATGAAATTAATGGTTCATATACTGCTGGTGGATTACTTAATCCTGAGATACCTAATAATGCACCACCAACTCCTAGTAGTATACCTGCAATAGGTAATGCTGCTATTGGAAGCATTATAGCTTTACCTATTCTTTGTAAATATTTAAGCATTTCTAATTCCTCCTAAAATACTAATAATAAGTTCTAGTAGTAAGGCAAATTTATTAAAGCTGGCCAGCTAAAGGCAATTTAGGCAACAAAAAAAGACTCAATTATAGCATTTCTAAATCTACTTATAATTATTCCTAATAAGTAAATCATAATACTTCTATCAAGTCTTGCCTGCATTACCAGTTACACCTTACTTTATTTAATTTATAAATTAATAATATCATATCCAAAAACTCATGTGAAGTTTTTTTTATAATTATTATCTAATTGACATTCTAAATCTTTCTATATGAATTGTTAAAAATGTCACTTCATCTTCCATGACTTTTATCCCCAATTCATCCTCTATAATTTCAGCCACTTCTTCCGCTATAGAAAATGACTCTTTATAACTTGACTTAATAATTTTTGTAAGCTCATTGTTTATATGTACATTTTCCATAATTCTTTGAATAGCAAATTTAATATGAGTTAAGAATCTAGCATAATCTAGTGATTTTCTATCTATTTCTATATTTAACCTGTCTTCAACATGTTCTACTATGGTACTTCCTAAGTAACTACTTTTTAATGTATTTGATATTTTTCCATTATTTATTGCTGAATGTATGTGAAGTGCTATAAATGCGATTTCACCATCAGGTATATCTACATTGCAATATGCTCCCACCTTTTTAGCAACCATATCTGCTAACATATATTCCTTAGAATATAGTGTCTCTATCTCAACCAAAAATGGATTTTCAATCTCTTCATTATTTTTCAATCTTTTTATTGCAAAATATAGGTGATCAATTAATCCTATATGAATACTTTCATTTAGCTCTTGATTTATTTTTTCCGATATTTCATATATAGCCTCTTCACATACAACAAAGAAATCATTATCTACTTTTTCTATCATAGTATTAAGATTTTCAATATTATCACTATCTGCAATAGTAAATATTTTGTCTACTTTTATTCCTTTTGGTATAACATATCCAGGTTTCTTACCAAACCCTATTCCCTTAGCAAATAAGATTTTTTCATGATCCTCTGAATTTACCAATATAATATTATTGTTAAATATCTTAGTTACTATTTCATCATTATTTAAAATCAACCTTTAATCACCCCTTACTTTAAAATATGTAATATGATCTTTCCATCCACCATTTATATACAAATACTTTTTATTTATTCCTAACTCTTTAAAGCCACAACCAATTAATACGTGCTTTGAAGGTTCATTATCAACTAAGGCTGAAGCCTCTACTCTATGAAGATCTAAATCCTCAAATGCATAATTAATAACTAAGTTAACAGCTTCTTTCATATATCCTTTGCCTTGTTCATTTTTATCAATAGAATATCCGAGTATTCCACTTTTAAAAATTCCATATACTATATTAGACAATTTAAGCTTTCCTATTAAATAATCATCTTTAAATATGCCTAAGTCTACTGCTGTTCCATTTAAAAATTGTCTATAACTATCACTCAATATATTTTTTTGTACTTCATAAGTGTAAAAACTATTATCCCTTAAAGGTTCAAATGGTTCTAGATGTTTTTTATTCCTTATATAATAATCCAACAGATTTTGTGCATGCTCTGGAGTTAATAACTTAATATTAAAATCTCTACCTTCTATATTCACTAAACTTATTCTGTTTCCATAATTATAATCATTTCTATTTATCCCCATAGATAATTCACTAAAATAATTTCCTTGTGAATATATATTTTCATTAAATATACCTTCTAGAACGAACCCTAAATCTAAGAAAGGACTTACAGGAATAAGTTCAGAAATAAAGATATTAATTTTATTTACTCGTATTTCATTAAATACAGCTTTTAATACTAACTTTAAAGTTTCAGTTAGTAAATCTTGGTCATTAACTCTATAAAACTTAAACTTAATATCACATTTTCTATTATCTTCATCTAAATCCGTAATTATAAATCTACCAATGTTTATTTTATCCTTATCTTTTATAATATACTCATCAGAATTACTAGGACTTTTCAAAATACTTACTCCCAATGTCTTTGGCATAAAGTCATCTCCTAAAACATCATATATAATAACCTATTATATATTATAGTTTAAAATCTTTACAATACAAGAAGTACAAAGTTGTGAAATTAATCAATTTAACATATATTTATAGTCTTCCTCATATATTTAATTAAAATTAATTATATAAGGAGGTCTTCCCATAAAATTATTAAAAAAGAATAAGCAGAAAAACTCTTTATTAATTCCTTGTATACTTATTTTTTTAGGTATCTTTATTGGCTATACCATCTTTATACTTCCTTCAAAATCGAAAAAACAATGGACACTTCCCGATGCATCAGGTACAGGTGTTAAATATCTAACAGAGGAAAGCATTATAAATAATATAACTGAAACTAATCTCTTAATTCCTTTAGAGCTCGAGTTATCAGAGACAATTACTGTTGATGATAGTTGGGGAGACTTTAGTATATTTGAAAAATATAAGGAGATAACTTATTTTGCCGATTGTTCTTATATGATTGACTTATCTCAAATTTCCTCTTCTGATTTAAAAATGAATTCTGCTACTAGAGATGTAGAACTTGATATCTCGGCACCCACAGTATACTCAGTAAATATAAATCATGACAAAACAATTTATGAGGAAGCTGTGACAGGATTACTTAGATTTGGAGATATAGAATTAAATGCAGAAGAGTATGGTGTAATAGAAAGAGAAGTAAAAAAACGATTTGCCAACAAAATGAATTCTAAAGATTTATATGATAGAGCTTGCTCTTCTAGCAACATAGCTTTAGAAAAGTTTTTAAAAACTATTCTTGGAGAAGATATTAAAACAACATTTATATATAAATAAAACTATATTCATCTATTCATTTATTTATATGTTTTTATATTTATATAAATATAAAAACATATAAATAAAGAGCACTGTAAAGTTTATTAACATTACAGTAGCTCTTTTATTTTTACATAGCCAATATATCCTTAATAACTTCTCCAGCTATTATCATACCAGCAACAGGTGGAACAAATGACATACTTCCTGGTATTTGTCTTTTAGCTGCACACTTTTTAGTTGATTCACCAGTACAAACACATCCAGTTTTACAAGTCACTACATCTTCTGTCTTTGGTTTTGTTGGTATTTCTTCAGAATAAACAACCTTAAGTTTCTTTACTCCTCTTCTCTTTAATTCATATCTCATAACTTTAGCTAATGGACATACCTTAGTCTTATATATATCAGCCACCTTAAATTGAGTTGGATCGAACTTATTTCCTGTACCCATTGAACTCATAATTCTTATTCCTTTAGCAGAACAATATTCAGCTAAGGCAATCTTTGCTGATACTGTATCAATTGCGTCAACCACATAATCAACATCATCTGGAATTAATTCCGGAATATTTTCTTTAGTTACAAATACTTGATGAGTTATTACTTCACACTTTCTGTTTATAGAAAGAATTCTTTCTTTCATAACTTCAACTTTAACTTTACTTATAGTTTTATAAGTAGCGTGTATTTGTCTATTTAAGTTTGTAAGACATACAGTATCATCATCAACTAATATTAATGTTCCTACTCCAGCTCTTGTTAATGCTTCTACAGTATAACTTCCTACTCCTCCTACCCCAAATATCATTACTTTGCTATTTCTTAATTTATCTAAACCATCTTTTCCAATTAATAATTCTGTTCTAGATAAAGGATGTTGCAACATTCCTAATCTCTCCTTGCTATTAAAGATTTCATTTGTTTATTTTATTTTATATCTTATATTATTGCAACCCTATTATTCTTTTATTTATTGTTATAAATTACATTTATTGTATATAATTAAAATATAAATTAATATGGGGGAATTCTATGAGAAATTTAATACAAAATATTTTTAGTCCTTTAAAAAATATAGAAAATGAAAATATAGAGTTTGATATTGGATTTTGGAAAAGTATAGGAGTAATTTTATTATGGCTAACTGTTGATGCTATTGTTATGATTTTAATATACGCCTTATGTTTTCAATCTAAATCAGAAGCTACAACTATTTCTATCCTTGCAATAGTAAGGTTATTTACCTTACCTATTGAGGTACTTATACTTAATAAAGTCTTTGGAAGAAGAACAAATGAACTAAATACATTTAAAAAAGTTAATAAAAAGACAATCTTCCATATTACATTATTACTTATAGTCTTTAGACTATTATTTGACGCTTTTATTTTGCCAATGATGCTTAGAATACCTGAAAATGATACTCTTATACAAGCTGAACAAGCTTTAAATAGTTCTCTTATTTACGCCGTCTTATCTGTCTGCATAATAGCCCCCATAATAGAAGAAGTTATTTTTAGGGGAATAATATTAAATGGTATGCTTAAAAGATATAATCCTTCTACAGCTATTATTATATCTTCCTTATTCTTTGCTTTTGCACATGGTAATTTTCATCAAGGAGTAAATGCATTTTTACTAGCATTAATAATTGGTTGTATATATTATAAGACACATTCTTTATACTTAGCTATTTATTGTCACTTCTTTAATAACATTACTCCATTTTTATTTTTAATTCCTTTAACTGTTGGGGGAGTAGCTTTTAATATAGTAATTTCCTGTTTAATAAGTATTCCTATACTTATTTATTTGAAAAAACATATGCATCTTAATTATGAAAGACGTTTTATCAGTATAATACCAATAGATGAAAATTTATATTCCAATGACGAAACGTAATATGTTAAACTATAAATATTATTTTATGAATAAAACACTTTTAGGAGGATAAATAGAATGACTTTAGGAATAATCGCTGCAATGAGTGAAGAATTAGAAATATTATTAAAAGATATGCAACTTGACTCTTCAACTACAAAAGCTGGAATGACTTTTAACAAAGGTAAGCTTTGGAATAATGATGTAATTGCTGTAGTTTGTGGAATTGGAAAAGTAAACGCAGCTGTATGTACACAAATATTAGTATCTGAATTTAACGTAGATAAGGTTATAAATGTTGGTGTTGCTGGTGGTATAGGAAAGGATATATATCCTGGTGATGTAGTTATAGCTACTAACTTAGTTGAACATGATATGGATACTACTGCATTTGGAGATCCACATGGTCAAGTTCCTAGAATGGATACTTTCGACTTTAAATGTGATTCTTCTTTAATAGAATTAGCAACTAAGGCATGTGAAAAAGTTGGAGGCTTCAATACCTTCACAGGTAGAATTGTATCTGGAGATGTATTTGTAGCAGATGTAGAAAAAATTAAGTGGCTAGAAAAAGAATTCAATGCTTTATCTTGCGAGATGGAAGGTGCAAGCATTGCTCACGTTTGCTACTTAAACAACATTCCCGTTGTAGTTATTAGATCAATATCTGATAATGCTAACAATGGAGCTCATATGGACTTTGAAAAGTTCACTCCAATAGCAGTTAAAAACTCTACTTCAATATTAAAAGAAATGTTACTTTCTATGAATTAATAAAATTATACCTACTAGCTATTTTAGCTAGTAGGTATCTTTATAGGAGATGATAAAATTGATTTTAGGTATTATTGCTTTTATACTTGCATATGGATTCATTAATTACCTTATTGGCAAAAGAATATACAAGTCAATTAGTCATAAGATAAATATAAATTCCAAATTATTTACTATTATATTTGTCTTATTAAGTTCTTCATTTATTCTTTATGAACTTATTAAAAGTTATGTTCCAACATTTATAAATAAATCCTTATATTTTATTGGATCATATTATCTAGCCTTTCTCTTTTACATAATTTTATTATTTATAATATCCTTTATTATTTATAGAATATTTAAAAATAAAAAAATAAATATAGACTTATATTTTTATTCCATACTTCTATCATTAATATTGGTGTGTATAGGTACATATTTTAGTCACTCAATATCTATTAAAAATTATGATATAAAAATAGATAAAACTTTAAAAGATGATGTTAACATAGTACTTGTTTCTGATATACACTTGGGTGAAGTGATTGAAAATAACAGATTAAATACTCTGGTTGAAAAAATTAATTCATTAAATAGTGATATAGTTTTAATTGCAGGAGATTTAGTAGATAGTGATTTAACTCCTGTTGAAGAAAAAAATATGCTAGATGCATTGAAAGATATAAAAAGTAAATATGGAACATATCTATCCCTTGGAAATCATGATTTCTATACTGGTCGAGCAGATGAATTAGAAAATATGCTTACCGAAGTAAATGTGAATGTGCTAAGAGATGAAATAACCTTAATTAATGATTCCTTCTACTTAATTGGTAGGGATGATACTACTGTAAAAAGATATAACGAAGAGAGAGACTCCTTAAATGTTATTAAAAGTTCAATAAGTAACTTTAATTCTGATAAACCTGTTATCGTTATAGACCACAACCCTGAATATTTAGACGAATCAATCATTAATAGCATTGATTTGCAGGTATCTGGTCATACACATAAGGGTCAGATTTTTCCTATTAATTTAATAACTGATAGATTATTTGATATTGATTATGGATTAGGAAAATTTCAGAACACTTCCGTTGTAGTTACTTCTGGCTTTGGAACATGGGGACCTCCTATAAGAATAGGTAGTTCCTCTGAAATAGTAATGATTAAACTACATAATTAAAGAGTAAGGCTTATGCCTTACTCTTTAATTATTTCCATTCTTCATCTTCTGGTTTTTCTAATCTAAACACACCTGCTGCTTTTAGAGTATTATCTGCAAGAACTCCAAGTTCCTTAGATAATTCATATACAAACTTAGATGATGAATCCATCTCTTCAGAAGCAGAGTTAATCTCTTCAGATAATGCAACGATTGCCTCTGAAGTTTCAGATATATTTTTAATTTTTTCTATAATATAATCACTCTTCTTTGACACTTCTTTTGAGCTTTTCTCTAAACTATTCATTGCAGGATTCATATCAATAATTAACTTAGATATATCCTTAAACGCTGACGTTGATGTGTAAATAGTATTATTTTGTTCTTCAATGTCTTTAACCATATCACTAGTCTTACTAACTAAGTTTTTAGAATTTCCCAAAACATTCCCTACTAATTTATTTATATTTACAGACGATTCCTTAGTTTGTTCAGATAATGCTCTTATCTCCTCTGCAACAACACTAAACCCTCTTCCTGACTCTCCAGCTCTTGCTGCCTCAATAGCTGCATTTAATGCTAGAAGATTAGTTTGTTCTGCAATTCCATTAATAAGAACTGATATCTTGTCTACTTCTTCTATATTAGCTTGCATGCTTTCAATAATAGAAACGAACTCATCAAACTTTCCATTGAAATCTTCAAATGATGTTCTAAGTTTTTCCATATCAGAAAAACTTATATTAGCTTTGTCATTAACGTTTCTAGACATACTGGTTATATTATTAGTTGCTTCTAAATTAGTTTCAAGTATGCTCTTAAAATCTGTTAAAATACTTACTATATTTAATATACTAGCAGATTCTTCTGTTAAATTTGATGTAATTTCTGATACAGACTTTGAAATATCTTCCGCTGAATTCATTAAAGCTTGGGATGTATGAGTTACTGCATTAGACTTATCATTAACTTCAACAGCCGCACTATTAACATCTCCTAACATTTTCACAACAGCATCTTGCATTGCATCTGTCTCTATAGCTATACCAGCTAATTCATCTTCTCTTTTAAAGTGCTTTTCTCTAATTCTATAAAAGAAGTCTCCTTCTTTTAATAGTTGAAAGTGGGTTCTAAATCTGTGTATTAATGTCGCAAATTTCTCTACTGCCTTATAAACAACAATTACACCGACTACTAAAGCTACTAACAGTATTGCAGAATAAGCTAATATCATTTTATTAAATGATGATCCTATTGCTAGACTTACAGCTTCATCCTTTAAAAGCATCTTTCCCATGAAATATAGTGATAAAATACTAATTCCATATACTATTGCAAATACCACTGCAACTTTCTTTGTAATAACAATTTTCAAACTTTTTCTATACGTCTTATCGTATTGAGCGTTCATTTGGCATTCCCCCTTCGTCGTACTGTGATGTGAAAAAAAAGAGCAAGGCAAACACACCTTGCTCTCCATTGAGCTAAATATTGACCATATTGCCTTGCTTAATTATCGTAATATTATTTATAATTCTTAACATATTATTAATATTTTTATAAACCTTTTTATAAAAATTTTCTCTTATTGTCCACGTAAAATAAGTCTGAATACATCTATATATTTCCACCGACCCTCCAACCTCCCTCCCTGCCTTGTTTCAAGTCCCTTACTCACTACTCACCCAAAATTTCAAGTAAAATAAAGATTGACTATAAAATCTTCAAATCAAAGTAAATTTTCAAATAAAAAAAGAGCAAGGACTTAGGTTTCAAAACTTATCTAAAGCCTTGTGATTCCTAACTTTCCTCACTCTTTATTTCTATTATTTTCTATTCACTTTTTCCTCTTAGTCAAACTTTTTTATTCATAGTTAATCTTTTTTTGATGGATACACTTATCTTAATTTATGAACAAATAATCCACTTCTTAATTTTGGTTCAAACCATGTTGACTTAGGAGGCATTACTTGATTTGTATCAGCCACCTTCATTATATCTCTAACTTCTGTAGGGTACATAGAAAAAGCAACCTTCATATCCTTATAGACTCTTCTTTCTAGCTCACTTAATCCTCTTATTCCCCCAATAAAGTCTATCCTATCTGATGTCCTAACATCCTCTATTCCTAATATAGGTGTAAGAATATTATCTTGTAATATTGCTACATCTAAACTTTTTATAGGATCATCTTCATCAAAACTTCCCTTTTTAGCTTCAAGTAAGTACCATTTATCTTCAATAAACATACCAAATGTATGCTTACTAACTGGTTTTATTTGTACATTTTCTTTGGATTCAGTAACTATGAAGTTATCTTTTAACTTCTCAAAGAATTCTTCAGTAGATAGACCATTTAAATCTTTAACTACTCTGTTATAATCCATAACCATTAAATCATTGTCTGGAAATGCCACTGCTAAAAAATAGTTAAACTCCTCTTCCCCAGTATAGTCCGGATTTTCTTTTCTTCTTTTTAATCCCACCTTAACTGCCGAAGCTGACCTGTGATGACCATCTGCAATATAAAGATTCTCTATTTCATTAAATAAAGCAATTATTTCTTCTACTATTATTTCATTATCTATAACCCATACTTGATGACCTATTCCATCTTCTGAAACAAAGTCATATACTGGCTTTCTTTTAGTGCCTTCCTTAGTCCATTCTTTAATAACCTCAGAAGTAACTTCATCTTCTCTATAAGTTAAGAATATTGGACCTGTATTGGAATCACAATAATCTACATGATTAATTCTATCTAACTCTTTATCCGCTCTTGTATATTCATGCTTCTTTATAACATTATTAAGATAATCATCTATAGATGCACAAAATACTAATCCAGTTTGAGCTCTTCCGTTCATTATCTGTCTGTAAATATAAAGACAAGGTTTCTCATCTTGAATAAATTGACCATCTTCAATCATTTTGTCTAGATTTTCTCTAGCTTTCTCATAAACCTTTTTATCGTGTATATCTACAGAAGGGTCTAAGTCTATTTCTGCCCTATCAACATGAAGAAATGAGTATGGATTATCTACAACCATATCTCTAGCCTCTTCACTACTCATAACATCATATGGTAGTGCTGCTATCTTTGAGGCCAATTCTTCAATTGGTCTTATACCTTTAAACGCCTTAACTATAGCCACTTCCTTTTACCCCCTAATATTTTATAAATTAAAGAATTCTTTTATAGTTGATGCTACCTCATCACCAATTCTTGTTTGTGCTTCTTCAGTTGAAGCTCCTATATGAGGTGTTACACTTACATTAGGATGATTAACTAAAGCTTCATTTGCTGTAGGCTCTTTAGCAAATACATCTATACCTGCTCCAGCTACCTTGCCACTGTTTAATGCATCTAATAAAGCATCTTCGTCAACAACATTTCCTCTAGCACAATTTATTAGGTACGCTCCATCTTTCATTAATTCAAACTCTTTTTTACCTATTACTGAACCCTTTTCCTTATCATATGGAACATGTAATGATATAAAGTCAGACTTCTTTAATAGATCTTTCATATCACAGAATTTATATTCTAAGTTATCTTGTTTTCCAAATATATCATTATATATTACAGTCATTCCAAGGGCTGTAGCTTTTTTTGCTAAAGATCTACCTATTCTACCCATTCCTATAACCCCTAAGGTTTTACCTGCAATTTCTACCCCTTTATATTTCTTCTTATTCCATTGTCCATCTCTCATTGTTACATTTGAGTTGCTTAAAAATCTTGCAACTGTAAACATATGAGCTAATACTAGTTCTGCAACAGAATCTGAACTTGCATTAGGAGTATTCTTTACAGTAACACCTTTGTCATGGGCATGTTTTATATCAATGTTATCAATACCAACACCTGCTCTAACTACTAACTTTAACTTGCCACCTTCAGCTTTATCTAATACATCAGCCGTAACCTTAGTAGCTGACCTTACAACAAGTGCATCAAAATCCTTTAATGCTTCTCCTAATTTATCTGCTTCTATATGCTCATTAACTACTTCTGCCCCAGCTGCTTTTAAATTCTCTATAGCAGCAGATTCTAACCCGTCGTTTGTTAACACCTTAATCATAATATATTCCCCCTTAATCTTTGCTTATTACCATATAATTTTGAAGAGTTTAGATAATACTCTAAACTCTCAAAGTTTTATAACCCTAAAATTTCATCAATATTCTTTAATAATTCTTTTACATCTTCAACTTGGCAATCTGCCATATGAGCTATTCTAAAAGTCTTATCTTTTAAACTTCCATATCCATTAGAAATTTGGAAACCTCTTTCCCCAAGTGCTTTGTTTAATGCTGATACATCTATATTCTTTGTATTCTTAACATTAGTAACTGTATTTGATAAATGATTCTTATCTGAATATAATTCAAAATTCTTTTCTGCCCAATCTCTAACTATTTGTGCCATTTCCTTATGTCTTGCAAATCTATTTTCAAGACCTTCCTCATTTAAGATATAATCTAGTTGATAATCTAAAGCAAACATATGAGAAAGTGAAGGAGTTGATGGATATTGATAATCCTTCTTTTGAATATATTTATATAATTGAAGTAAATCTAAATAATATCCCCTGTTAGGAACTTGTTCAGCTCTCTTTATTGCTTTCTCAGAGAATGTACAAATTGACATTCCTGGAGGCAATCCAATACATTTTTGAGTTGAAGTAATACAAACATCTATTCCACACTTGTCCACTTCTACCTTACTTCCTGCTGCTGAACTAACCATATCTACTATAAATACAACTTCAGGATATTTCTTTACTACTTCTCCTATTTCTTCAATTGGATTCATTATACCTGTAGATGTTTCATTATGAGTAACTGCCACTAAATCATATTTTCCTGTAGCAAGTGCCTTATCAACATCTTTTGGATCAACGGCCTTACCCATTTCTACTTCATAAAGATCTGCTTGTACATTATTTGAAATAGCCATCTCATACCACCTCTTACCAAAGGCACCTACTGAAAATACTGCTGCTTTTTTTGCTGTACAGCATCTTATAGCACCTTCCATAAGCCCACTACCTGAAGTAGTTGAAAGAAGAATCTCACTTTCCGTGAAAAATATCTTTCTCATATTATCACTTATTCTTCTTTGTAATGCTGAAGCATCCTTACTTCTATGACCTATCATTGGTTCAGCCATTTTGGCTAAGACTTCTGGACGTACTTCTACTGGACCTGGAATAAATAATTTCTTATGCATGTTTAACATCCCCCTAATTATCTATATACTTATTGCTTCACTTGAATTTCTAATAAAAAAGCCCCATATGTATTCGTATGAAATACAAGTGTTCTTGTAATGTATATTATATACCATTATTATGAAATTGGATATACATTTTTTAAAATATTTTTATTTTTAAGATTTATTTATGATTTATTACCTACAAATATAAAAAACCACTAGTATTTCTACCAGTGGTTTTCATCTTCATCAAAATATAAAACTGATTCAGTTTCTCTACAATACTTTACACACATACATTGAGATAACTTTCTAGGACATTTATAGCAAAGGCATCTTGTATCATCGCCATTACACTTCCCATTCTTCTTTTCAGGACATTCTCCGCAATTAACTCCAGTACCGGCTGGCATAAAATCATCTCCTTAAACCTTTCAATATAATATAGATTAACATAATATTAGAAGTAAAAGAAGTAATAGTTATAATAATAGTACTAGAGGTAATATTGATTTTTACCTATGCTAAAATATCTTTCTTATTAAATATAATAGTTGATATTGTATAACAAACAACAATAGTTCCAACCATTAAAGCAACGCCAAATCCTATGCTAAAGTTAGGATTATTAAACATCTGGGCTATACTACCATCTATAACACCAACTGTATTTCCATAGTTTAAGAATATTAAATGCCCAAACTTAGATGATACAGAAGAAGACATCATACAAATCATAGTACTTGCTACACAAACTAATACTGAAATAGCCATACTAATCATACTGCTCTTAACTAACGTAGATATCATAAATATAAGAGCACAGCATGCAATTATAAATAATATTTGTAAAGCAAACCCTTGGAATAATGCATCTCCTCTTGTTGATAATATTCCACTACCATCAACTTGTGTTAATTGAGGTGCTCCATACTTTTCTATTTCACTATAATCCCATTGGAATTTCATACCTACTAATTTAGGCATCTTTGCAGCATCAAATCCAGTAAATGCTCCAATCACTCCATAGGCAGCAACTTCTAATCCAGCTATCATACCTACAACTGTAATAACAACTGCAATAAATTTAGATAAAATAACCTTTGCTCTAGAGATTGGTTGAACTAATAAAAACTTTAATGTAGCTGGTGTTGACTCACCTGAAACAATATCACTCATAAACACAGCAATACCTGCTGCTAATATTATTAAACCTACAACTTGCATAAATTGCATTCCAACATTTGTAGGATAAAACTCCCACTCTTCTACTGGCTTTATTCCAGCATCTAAAAATGAATTTATTTCTGCCATCCTTTGTTTCTCATATGTCTTATATCTATCAGGATAACTTTCATCATCTAAAACTTCTTGAATGTTTTTCTTTTCTTGTTCTAATGTTTTTCTCCACAAATTAGGATCATTAGGATTCTTCTTTCTTTCCTCTTGAAGTTTAATCTCTTCCTTTAGGCTAACTATATATTGCTTTTGCTCCTCTATTGCTTCCTCTGCCCATTTATCTTTATATGTCTCTAACTCCTTTAAGTGATCTTCAGCATATTGGATAGAGCTATTTAAAGATTCTATTCTACCTTCTGGAGTATTGTTATAAGCTATTTGTTTTGCATCTATATTACTTATAATTCCAATTCCCACTACACAAATGGCAAATAATGCAAATACAATCCATGTTTTAGCTCTCTTAGATATCTTAATTAATTCATTTTTTATTAATGTAAATAGCATTATCTTATCCCTCCTTCAACAAGCTCCATATATCTTTGCTCAAGTCCTTTTCTATTCTTATAAATTTCTTCAACTAACACCTTATTCTCTAATAATACTTTTAATAATTCCGTTGTTTTTCCTGTTTCGACTATTATATGAATTTCTTCATCTATAACTGTTGATGAATTTACGAACCCAATGTCTTTTAATACTTTTATAGCTTGTTCCTTATCGCTTGAAACAACTAATGTTAAACTATCTAATTCCGTTTCCATGCTATTATCATGAATATCTTCTACAGACTTAATAACTCCATTATTTATAAATGCAACTCTATCACAAAGATTTTGAACTTCACTTAATATATGGGAAGAGATAAATACAGCCATTCCCCTTTCTCGTGATGCCTTCTTTACAACATCTCTAAAATCTATAATTCCTGATGGGTCTAAGCCGTTTGTAGGCTCATCTAAAATCAATAACTTAGGATCTCCTATTAATGCAGCAGCTAATCCAAGTCTTTGTTTCATTCCTAAAGAATATTTTCTTACTTTATCGTCTATTCTATCTTTAAGACCAACTAAATCTATTAATTCTTCTACTTCTTCTTTAGATACTTTTCTTATTCTTGCTATTTGCATAAGATTTTCTCTACCAGAAAGATATTTATAAAGTTCAGGATTTTCTACAACTGCACCAACATTTTTAAGAGCTTGTTCTTTTTCTGATAAAACACTTTTACCACATACCACTATTTCCCCCTCATTTGGAGATATTAACCCAACAAGCATTCTTATAGTTGTTGTTTTACCCGCGCCGTTTGGTCCTAAAAACCCAAAAATTTCTCCCTCATTTACAGATAAATCTAAACCTTTAATAATTTCTCTTTTGCCAAGTTTTTTCTTTACCCCTTTTACTTCTAAAACCTTCATATGTTTTCCTCCTAAAATTCTATACCCTAATAATAACTACTAATACTTAAGATTAAGCAATCTAAAACCTTAGTTTTTTCTTAACATATTCTTAATTTATATAAAAAAAGCTCACTAGTTAAGTGAGCTCAAAACTACATAAACAATTTAAATATTACTAAAACAGCTACCCCTGGTATTCCTAAAAATCCTGCCACAAGAGCTGTTATCCAATTGACTCCAACAAGGTTTGGATATCCAATCTGCCCCCCTATAAAGTTAACTAAGTATAATAATATCACACCAAATACACCATTAAGAAGTATCTTTAAAGGCCACTTAAACAACTTTAAAATAATAAATAATATGACTAACCCTACTATACCAAATATTATTGGATTCATAGTTACTAACTGTGTTAATTGTTCCATTGAAATCCCCCCGTTTACTTTACTCTGCCATTCTTATGCATCTATCTAATATATATTCATTACTTACCCTAATATCTCTTTCTTTTGCTAACGAAAGTAAATACTCATATCTTTTTAATGCAACTTCTTCAGCATAGATAGCAAGTTCAATTAATTTTGAGTCCTGTACATTATCAAATGTACTTCTTGCAGCTTCAAGTTCTGCCTTGGCATCTTCAATTGCATCTATAATATCTGCTCCTTCGTTCTCACTTTCCTTAATACCTGTAATATATTGAATTATATTCTTTTTATTCATAACTACCCCTCCAAACTTATTTATCTAAATCATTTCCACTTTTTAGGGGTAGTATACAAGCATTTTAAAAAAATTTGGAACACATTTTACTCTATCCCATATATTAATTCTATAAGAAGCTTTTCACTCATTATCAAACAAAACTTCTAAAACTCCCATCTATCTATTAAGGGGCCCAATGTAAATTGTGGCCCTCCTTTTTATTACCAAATTATATTTCAGTTCTACCTTCTAAGGCTTTAGATAGAGTTACTTCATCTGCATATTCTAAATCTCCACCTACTGGAATCCCAGCTGCAATTCTTGTCACCTTAACATCCAGAGGTTTTAATATCTTAGATATATACATAGCTGTTGCTTCTCCCTCAATATTGGGGTTAGTTGCAACTATTACTTCTTTTATATCTTCTCTCATTCTAGATACTAATTCTCTTATTCTAATATCTTGTGGACCTCTTCCTTGCATAGGAGAAATATTGCCATGAAGAACATGATAAAGCCCATTAAATTCCTTTACCTTCTCCATTGTCATAATATCTTTAGGTTGTTCTACCACACAAATTATCCCCTTATCCCTATTAGGGTTTGAACATATTGCACATGGGTCACTATCAGTAAAATTCCCACAAACTGAACAGTATTTTATAGTTCCTCTTGCTTTAACTAAAGCTCCTGCAAATTCTTTAACCTCATCTTCAGGTAAATTTAATACATGTAGAGCTAGTCTTTGAGCTGTCTTTTGTCCTATACTAGGTAACTTTGCAAATTCTTCTATTAGTTTTTCTATAGCTACTGGATAAAAATCCATACCTTCCCTCATTCCTTTCAGTAAAAAGGCATACAGGAATAATTTATACCTGTATGCCTTAAATAATTTCCTAGAATAAACCAGGCATCTTTAAACCACCTGTTAATTTACCCATCTTGTTAGCTGTTTCTTCATCAGCTTTTCTTAAAGCTTCATTTACAGCACTAAGTACTAAATCTTCTAACATTTCAACATCATCTGGATCTACTACTTCTGGTTTTATGTTAATTCCTAAAACTTCTTTCTTTCCATTTACACGAACTGAAATAGCTCCTCCACCAACTGAAGCTTCAAATTCAGCAGCTTCAACTTCTTTTTGCATTTCTTCCATTTGCTTTTGCATCGCTTGAGCTTGCTTCATTAAATTATTAATATTTCCTCCGCCGAAGCCACCTGGAAATCCACCTCTTGCCATAATCAATTCCTCCTTACAAAATATATATTTTATATTATATAGTATTTTTCAATTCAATTCTATCTTTTATTCATCTATTATTTCTAATGCAGATTCTCCTAATGCCTGTAAAAGAACTTCTTCGGGGTTTCTCTCTGCTTCTTCTTTAGTTTCAACAGTAAATCTAACCTTTAATCTTTCTCTCATTACTTCTGAAACCACTTCATTAATAACCTTTATATTATCAGGCTTTTCTAATCTTATTTTATTAAATGCATATTCTTCTTCATATTTTATTACAACAACTCCATTATTGCAGGCTACAGGTCTTCCTGTCATTAATGAAGCATATATAACCATAGCTCTTCTAGCTTTTAAAGCTTCTAATATGTCATGCCATGATCTTTGTATATCTCCAATAGATGTTGTTGCATTAGTATTCACTTCAATAACAGGAGTCTCCGTTACTGCTTGCTCTTTGTTAATTACATTTTGCGCTGCAACCCTTTTTTGAGCATTAGATACTTCTGTACCCTGGTTGTTACTTTGCTGTACTTGAGTAGCTACTTGTATCTTTCCACTCTTTATTGCTTCTTCTAATCTATTTATTCTAGCAAGAATTACTTCACTAGATGTGTCATATTCAATTTTACACATTTTAATTGTAGCTAATTCTAAATATAGTCTTGCTTGTTTACTAATCTTAGCATTACCCTCTGCCTCTTGAAGTATTCTAATATCTCTCATTATTTCTTCCACTCTTATTCTAGAGCCTTGCTCTTTTATAAGATTTATATTTTCCATAGACATATCTAACACTTCTTCAGGATTATTAGTTACTTTAGCCATTAATAAATTTCTAAAATGTCCTGTTAAATCCTTAATAAATAAATTTATATCCTTACCTGCATAAACTACTTCTTCAATAATGTTCATTGCATTTTGTATGTTTCTTTCTATTATTGCTGAAGTTATATTAAACAAATATTCATTAGTTACTAATCCAAGCATTCCAACTACACTATCATAATTAACTGAACCATCACCCATTGCAATTGCTTGATCTAATATACTTAATGCATCTCTCATAGCACCATCAGAAACTCTAGAAATAAGTTCTAAACTTTTTTCATCTGCTAAAACTCCTTGAGCACATACTATTTTTCTTAATCTATCTGAAATATCTGACTTACTAATTCTCTTAAAGTCAAACCTTTGACATCTAGAAAGTATAGTAATAGGTAACTTTTGAGGGTCAGTAGTTGCTAAAATAAATATTACGTTAGCTGGTGGTTCTTCTAATGTTTTTAGGAAGGCATTTACTGCTCCCATAGATAACATATGAACCTCGTCCATTATATATACTTTAAATCTAGCTTCCTGTGGAGGATACTTAGCATCATCAATTATATCTCTAATCTTATCTACTCCATTATTAGAAGCAGCATCTAATTCTGTGACATCTATAGCTAATCCCTCATTTATCTTCTTGCACATTTCACATTCATTACAAGGATCTCCATTTACAGGATTAAGACAATTTAAAGCTTTTGCCATAACCTTTGCAGTAGAAGTTTTTCCTGTTCCTCTAGTTCCACAAAAAAGATAAGCATGAGCAATTCTATCATTTTGTATTTGATTTTTTAACGTAGTTGTTATGTGTTCTTGACCTACTACATCTTCAAAATTTTTAGGTCTCCATTCTCTATATAAGGCTGTATATGCCAAGGTCTTCACCTCTCTACTCTTGTTAAATCCTACATTCCTTATTATACACTACTATAGAACATATTAGTAAATAATTATTTAATATGTTAAAATAGTTTAGATACTATTTTTAGGGAGGTTAATTATGAGTCTTTACGATGAAAAATATTTATCTATAGTAAAAGACATTCTAGATAATGGGTATTATGATAATAATAGAACTGGAATGCCTACGTATAAGTTGCCACATCAAATAATGCAATTTAATCTTCAAAAAGAGTTTCCTATCCTAACAACTAAGTTTGTTGCTTTTAAAACAGCCGTTAAGGAAATGCTTTGGATTTATCAAAAGCAATCTAATGTAGTTGAAGATTTAAGACAAATGAACGTTAAGATTTGGAACGAGTGGGAAGGTGAAGATGGTACTATCGGTAAAGCCTATGGATACCAAGTAAAAAAATTCCACCAAATAGATAATCTAATAGAAGCATTAAAGAACAATCCTCAAGATAGAAGAATGATGTTGAATCTTTGGAACTGGGAAGACCTTCCTGAGATGAGCCTTGCTCCTTGCTGTTTCTTAACTATGTGGGATGTTACTGATGGTCACCTAAACTGTATGTTAATTCAAAGATCCGGTGATATGCCTTTAGGAGTTCCTTTTAACAGTGCTCAATTTTCAGTTCTAACTCATATGCTAGCACAAGTTACAGGATTAAAGCCTGGCTTATTTACTCATGTAATTAATAATGCTCATATATACGAAAATCAAATTGAGGGTATGAAAGTACAACTTACTAGAGCAAATGATGCATATTCTGCTCCTAAGTTATGGTTAAACCCTGAAATCAAAGACTTTTATGACTTTACAATTGATGATATTAAATTAATAGACTATGAATATCATCCTGCAATTAAAATGGAGGTGTCTGTTTAATGCTTTCAATTATTGTTGCTATAGCAGAAAATAACTTAATAGGTGGAGACAATAAACTACTATGGCATTTATCTGAAGACTTAAAAAGATTTAAAGAAATAACTATGGATAATACCATAATAATGGGTAGAAAAACCTTTGAATCATTACCTGGAATTCTTCCTGGTAGAAAACATATAGTCATAACTAGAGATCAAAACTATAAAGTTGATTCTGATCAAGTTGAAATAGTACATAATATTCAAGATGTTATAAATGAATATGCAAATAATAATGAAAATGCCTTCATAATTGGTGGCGGAGAAATATATAATACAACTTTCCCTTATTGTAGCAAGTTATATCTTACAAAGGTTAAGAGAGGTTTTTCAGGAGATACTTACTTCCCTGATATAGACTTTAGTAAGTGGAAAGTCACCTATTCTTCTGGTGAAAAGAAAGATCCTAAAAACGGAATAGAATTTGAATATATTAATTTAGATAGACAATAAGAAAAAGAGGGTTTTTAAGCAAAGCTTAAATTCCCTCTCTTTCTTATCCTATTGTCCTATATTGTTAATCCTATTGAAGAGTAACCTAAATATTTCTTGTATATCATAAAAAAAGCCTTTCCTTTATTTTAAGAAAGGTGTACATAATAAAACCGTGCACCCTAGTTCGATTATAAATCATACGCGTTACCTATGCAGTTAGCTCAAGCCAGATTAATCCACGGCACACGAAAGTGACCACTTATCGCTGCTTCCTTCCGGACCTGACGAGGTTCATGGGTTCCATTGCGTGGGACCCGACTATCAACACCACTTACATAGGGCAGACCATACTCATTATAGCCTCCCTAGGGAATTCAATCCTGCTATAGCGGATTGCAGGTTACAAGGCACCGCTAACTCCCCATCTAGCACGGCATTGGCGGAGAGAGTGGGATTTGAACCCACGATAGAGTTTCCCCTATACACGCGTTCCAGGCGTGCTCCTTCGACCACTCGGACATCTCTCCAAGATATACTATTGTTTTTAATACTTCCTTATAATATCATAGATATAATTCTAATTCAATAGAATATTTCTTCCTTAAGATTTTATAAAAGAACTGTTCACAAATTAAATGTATTATTCAATTTGCTACAGTCCTCAATTTTACTTCTTCTTTCTATAAATATATACTAATAAAAATATACTTATAACTATTCCTAATATACTAATTATCTGAGCTATTCTTAATCCAAAGAACATTAGGCTATCTGTTCTTAATCCTTCAATAAAGAACCTTCCTAAAGAATACAATCCTATATAACTAGAAATAACAATTCCATGAGTACCCTCATTCTTCTTATACAAAATAAATATTAAAATTCCGCAAACTAGTAAATTCCACATTGATTCATATAAGAAAGTTGGATGATAATAAGTCCCCCTTATATACATTCCATCTTGTATAAACTTAGGAAAATGACTTATAAATTCAGCTGATACAGGGCCACCATGAGCTTCTGAATTCATAAAATTTCCCCATCTTCCTATAGCTTGAGCTAAAATTAAAGATGGAGCTACAACATCCATATACTCTAATATATTTATCTTCTTCACTTTTGCAAAAATATATGCAGCTAAAAAGGCTCCTATAAGTCCACCATGAATAGCTAATCCGCCTTGCCTTATATTAAATATATCCATAAAATTGTCTCTATATCTATCAAATTCAAAAGCTACATAATATAATCTCGCTCCAATAATTGCACAAGGAAATGCAATCAAAAATCCATCTGTTAATAAATCAAAACTTAAATTTTTCTTTTTACAGTTAAAATAAGCTAAAGCTAAAGCAACTATAACTCCTAATCCTATTAATAATCCATACCATCTTACTTCTAATCCAAATAACTCAAATGCAATTGGGTTGTTCATAAACTATAATCTCCTCTTTTGTAAAATTCCATTCCTCTTTAAATCAAAAAACTTTTTTAATATATCACTACATCTTTCATCATAAGTCCATATAACATTAACAAAAGAATTTAAACTTCTATTGTCTACTAAATTAACTACAGAACCACAAGCTCCCATATCTTTATTAAATGTACCTATATGTAGCCTTGATATTCTACTCTGTAAAATAGCTCCTGCACACATTGGACAAGGTTCTAATGTAACATACATTTCACATCCATTTAGTCTCCAATCTCCAATCTTACTGCAAGCCTCCCTTATTGCTATAATCTCAGCATGTTCAGTAGGATTGTTATTTTTCTCCTTTTGGTTATAACCTTTTCCTATAATAATACCATCTTTCACAACTATAGCACCAACCGGTATCTCTTCTGCCTCCATAGCCTTTTCAGCTTCTATTAAAGCATACTTCATAAAATCCATAAACTATTACTCCTATATAACTATAGAGGAAGTTAAATAACTCCCTCTATACATTAAGTAAATATTCTAACTTTCTTAATCCTATTTTTATCTACTTCCTCAACAACGAATCTGATGTTATTAATAAGAACCTCTTCTTTTTCTTCAGGTATTCTTCCAAGCTCCCCTATCACTAATCCACCTACAGAATCTAACTCCTCAGACTCCATACTTACTCCTATAAGATCACTTATATAATCAAGTCTAGCACTTCCGTCTACTATATATTCGTCTTCTTTTACTACCTCAATCATTTCATCTTCATCGTCATACTCGTCTTCTATCTCACCAACTATCTCTTCAATTAAATCTTCGATAGTCATTATTCCAACAGTTCCACCATACTCATCTAAAACTATAGATATGTGGTTTTTACTCTTTTTCATTTCCTTAAATACTTCTGTTATTTTCTTAAATTCAAATGTATAGAAAGGCTCTCTTGTATAATCTGTAACCTTAAAATCTTCTTCATTTATATCTGCTATTATCAAATCTTTAACATTAAGTATTCCTATAATATTATCAATAGTTTCCTTATAAACAGGAATTCTAGAAAATTGTTCTGTTTTTATTATTTCTAAAACTTCTTTATATTTAAACTCAACATCTATAGCTGTTATATCAACTCTTTGAACCATTATATCTTTAACTTGCATATCTCCAAAATCAAAAACATTAAATATCATCTCTTTTTCTACATCTTCAAGTAGACCTTCTTCCTCACTTACACCAACCATTGTCTTTAATTCTTCTTGTGTTATGAATGGTTCAGATGCTTTAGGGTCTCCTCCAAGAAGCCTTATAAACAAAGAAGATATACCTGTAAATACAGTTACAAGTGGTTTGAAAACAGATACCACTACTTTAATAGGCTTACTAACAATTAATGATACTTTTTCTGACTTTTGTTTTGCAATTGATTTAGGTGTTATTTCACCAAATATAAGTATTAATACAGTCATAACTAAAGTTACTATCGTAACAGCCTTATCACTACCTCCAAATAACTTTAAAGCTAATGAAGTTGCCAATGACGATGCTCCTATATTAACTATATTATTTCCTATAAGTATTGCTCCTAAAAGCTTGTTTGGATCCTCGATTAGTTTCTCAACAAGTTTTGATCCCTTAACATTTTCATCTACCATATGTCTAATTCTTATCTTACTTAAAGACATAAGTGCTGTCTCTGACATCGAGAAAAATCCTGATAATATAATCATTATAATTAATAGAATTATCTCAAACGTGTAGCTAGAGTCCAACTATAATCACTCTCCTAATTCTCCTAAATATATTTTAATATTTATTATATCATAATATTTCTATTTTTTATATTAACTATTATTCCTAGAAATTCTAATATTAATATCATATACAAATCTAATTTACAAAAAAGGTTTAATGAATATTTTTTAATATGAAAATGTAGTAATACCTTTAATTTATAGCAAATTAAAATTTTATAATTTCCTAGACGTTAAAAAAGTACTCAAGAAAAACTTGAGTACTTGGTATCCCCAGTAGGAAACGCCCCACATATTGTTATTTATTTCATAAGGTTGAGTAATATGCTATTAGCTATGTATATTACTTAATTTTCATAAATCATACATTGTTATAAATTCTTATAATATTTAATTCATTTAGGAGAATGGTCATCTTATAGTCACCTAATTTATAAAATCTTAGTAACTATTTCTTATCTTAATTATATTATAATTAAAAAATCTTTTGTTAGTATTATTAGTTAAGTAATTATATTAATTTTAAAAAATAAACATAATATTGTTATGTAATGCATAGCATTATTATGTATTATATAACGTTGCTATGTAATACATAGTATTATTATTCATTGCATAATTAACTTCTAAATATAATTTTTATTAATATTATACTAATCTATTACATACTGGTATATAATATATATAGCTAAATTTAATTTATCTAGCACTGGCAAACTAAGTATTATATAAATTCATTTTTAGCTATTAAACCTTAAATTTTTTAAGTTAATTATTAAGAACAAAAAAGACCTTACCTTGAACGTGGGTCTTTTTTTGTTCTTATTTATTGAGTATTTATTGCTCTTCAACATACCAACTAACTGATAAATACTTTTTATCATTATCGTCTAAATAATTCTTACAATATATATATATTAAAAGCTCAATAAACTCTGAATAAAATAACTTTTTTCCAAACTTTTCTTCATAAAATAAACTATAAAAATTATAATAATATTTTACTTTCTTAGTTGTAGTTTCTTTAAGAGTAAACCCTTTAGGTTCTCTTGTTCCTTTAAACGGAATTATTTTATACTTAAATCCATCTACTACCAATCTATCTAATGAATAAATCAATGCATTATCTATAATTTTTTTACCTAACTTTTCATTTATGTATTTATAATTTAAAAAGCTATGTACCTTATGATAATTTTCACTAACTCTAACTGTTACCTGTTCCCATCCTTTTTCAAGTTGTCCACTCATATAATCTTGCCCCCTTTTAAAACATTATTAATTATCTAAATATCTTGCATTAATTCAATAAATGGTTTCCTTATCATGTACTTTATTTTATCTCCTAAGTAATTCCTAACTTTAGGACTAATCAATATAAACAGTATTATGTAAAATATAAAAAATTTAACCAGTATTTTTTTCACAAACTTTCACTCCTTTTCACATTTATAATTTATTTATATTTTAAAATTTTTCCTTTATATAATTAAAAAAAGTAAATTCATCTTTGCTTCTTGTAACTCGTCTTATAAAGTTATAAGTTTCAGGTGCATTTTTTAATAGTATCTCATTACTTTCTTCATTTCCAAAATAGAAAGCAAAGCTCTCTGCAAAGTATTCCCACCTTGATTTCCTATAATAATCCAAATATTCTTCACTTTCTCCTGGAATAACATCCTTATTAAATAATTTTGCAGCTTCTTTTTTATAAATATTATCAAATATCCTATCTCCAGAGTATGCATATCCTACTAAATTTAATGAAAAATCACAATCAAAAGCATGTGCTACTTCATGAAGAGTTGTTAACTGATTAGGATATTTAGATATAATGTTATCATCACTACTTGATAAGTATTGGACTTGTATTAACCTTTCCATACTGCTAAATTGACCACAAGCTCCTTCCACCGGCTGCCAAGGTATAAAACTAAATTTAACATCATTTTTTATTAGTACATCTGTTACCTTTTTAGGCAGTTTAGTAACTATATCAATACTTTCAATAACATCACTCTTTGTTGAATAATAGCTTTCATTGAAAAGATTTCTAATTGATAATTCATACATATATTCTTTATAATAAATTCCTAACTTTCCTAAACAATAAAACAAAATACTGCATATAAACAAACTTACTAAAATTTTTAAAACTCTTTTTTTATTTTTAATTGAAACCTTTAAATTATCTATTTTTAATGGTATTAACATATTTTCCACAACTATTCACTTCCTAATAAAATTAAATTAGTATAAAATTATGATATTAGATGGTTGGTCGCATAACCATCTAAAGAGTATTTATTTAAGTGGGGTACTATTTAATAGTACCCTTATTTAGTAGATATAACTTGTGTCTAGTATTAACCATTTATCATCTTGTTTTAGAAAATAAAAGGTTGATAAGATATCCTTTGTCCCTACTTGTTTTGGGAATCCCAACTCCACAAGTGAGTTATCTTCGTAATCTACAAGTCCAGTAATAGTTATTATAGCGTGTCCACTATCCGCAAAATTTTGTTTTGAAACCTTTATTTCTTTTATGGAATAAGTTACTTTTTCACTAGCAGTAGTTTGAATTTTATTAATTGCCTCATTATTTTTAGTCATTAATTTCGAATACTTTTCCTTAGGAGCATTAGCATAATATAATTCTAAATAGCTTTTGGCTTTTTCTTGAAGCTCATTAGTTAATTCATCTGTTAAGTTAAATTCTATATCTAAGTCTTTTCCAGCTTGTACGCTATTTAGAGTTACCTTCTTTGCCCCTGGCATTTCAGAAGTTACATTAAAGTTTCCATTAAATATAGAAAGCTCATATTCATCTTTAGTAGGGGCATAATTATCCTTTAATGTTACAACAGTATCTATTCCTTCCTTACATTTATTAGGCTCTATTCCCTCTATATTGACCGTGGCACCATTAGGCGTACTAATTGACCATTTAGTAGTAAAACTATTAATATCAAGCTTGTAATCATCAAAAAACAATAACTTCTTACCATCTTTAATAATATTAACTGGATAAGACTTTGAACCGGCATCTACTGTAAATACATCTGAAGCATTAGTAATATCAAAATTACTTGAATTACTAGGATCAAAATAAACCATTCTGTATTCTTCCGGAGAAAATTCTTCAATTTTAAAATTATTAAAATCTGTTTGTTCCATTGATTTCTTAAATAAATCTTCGCTTAAAAACTTATCATCTGTTCCGGATAACATCTTATAGGCACTACTATAATTACCTTCAGCTAAATAATTAAAGTATTTTTCAACTATATTTTTAGGTGTGTTTTTTCCTTTAAAAAGTACATACCCTCCTATTCCTATAGACAATAACAAAGCTCCAGCAACTAAAGTGATAATTTTTTTCTTTGACAACTTAGGTAAATTCATTTTAAAGTTTTCTTTATTAAAACTTTCCTTACACTCTGTTTGCTTTGGAGCTTCCATTGTTCCAATGGTTTCCCCTCCACAATTCTCACAAAATTTATCTTCAGTAGTTATATTACAACGTGGACAATACATCTAATCTCCTCCTTTGTTAAGAAATATTCTTATTATTATTTACTGTTTGAACTCTTTCCATATAGTTAGATGACCAAGCATAATTATCTGAAGATAATGTTCTATTATATCCTAGTACATTATCAAAATAATTCATTCTATAAGCAACAAGTGGTCTTAACTCCACAAACAATTTAGAAACTTCTTTATCATTTAATTTGAATACATATAATTTTTCTAAGTAACTTAATAAATCACTTGAAAAACCAGCTTTATATGTTGCTCTATCAGCTTTTATAAATATTTTTCTTTCAAATAACATATAGGCAGTATTGGTATACTTCTTAGTGATCAACCAAAGAACAATTCTTACAATACACAATAAGGCATATACTATTACTGTATTAATGTTCCCAAAAATACCTCCAAAAGTTGAACCATAATTGCTACTAGATGATGAAAACATTATGCTACCTAATGTTCCTATAGTTAAAGCAAAAGGACTTAAAATTAATCCTATTATTGCACTAGCACGACCTAAAAGGATATTTGCATCATGTAATAATCTCATATTAGCTACATTAGTTTTTATTTGTGCAAATTCATTATAAATAACTGCTTTTAATTCATTAGCTGGTAGAGTATCTATAGCTCCTTTACTTATAAAAATTGAATTTCCATAAGAATTAGTTTCTATATCAAGACTATCAAAAGTAAATATTTTAACTGTACCAGTAAGGTATGCGTATTTCATACGATTGACCTTTTTATTTAATCTCTTTATTTTCTTAGCTGATATATTATCCAAAGCTTCTAAAATCCTAAATTGAATGTAAACAGGAGCTGAATAACCTCTAATATCTGTTCTATCTTTTAACTGCTCCATAATTGGTTGTAATATTTTTTCTTCTCTCCCAATGGTGTTTCTACCTCTTGCAAAAAAGGCTACACACCTTTGTCCAAATTCAGTATACATCCCAAAAATTATAATCATATAAATCAATAAAGTTCTTATCATATGATTAAATGGTAAGAATTGACCAGGAATGAAACAAGAAACCATAAACTCTAATATCCCTATAAAAGATATGTTTAATAAAATATTGAATATTGGTATTAAAAACATATTACTTCACCATCCTAATTTTTATTCTTGCGTGTCTAAACTCTGGTACTTTAATAAATACTATAGCTTCACCTATTTTAAGTTCGCCAAAATCTCTAGCTTTATAGTAAAGCTCTTCTTCAATGGTTGCACTCAAACTATCACTCATTTGTTGCTTTTCTCCAGATTTACCCTTAGTAATTGTTGTTTTATATAAATCTTGTGTTCCTACACCTTTTGATAGTTCCTCTTGGGATGCTGAAACATCTTGCCTTAATGCTATTTTGACATTTGTATTTCCCCACACCTGGCGTAATAACTTTTCATCTCCATTTATAATCATATCTGATAACTCTTGTGTGCCCATAATATTTCTAAATCCATATGACCTAGTCTTATTAATTAAATTAACTATTATTTCACTAGCAAATACATTAAATTCATCAAAAACAGTATAGATTTGCTTATCCTCTCCGGCAAACCTTGGAGCAACAGTCTTTAAATCTGCAATTATTAATCTCCCCAACATTTGAGCGTAAACAGAATACTTTAAGCTATCCAATGAGAAGAAAACCACATCATTATTTTCAATACTTTCCATCAAGTCAATTACATTTGGGTCTTGTGTATCAATAAATAATTCCCCTAATTCACTTTCTGCTATAGTCTTTAATCTACCTGCATATCCATTAACTGCTTTAACATCAGCTTCAGATAAAATTGGTAACATAAAATTAGCTGCACCATCAAGTTGAGGTACTAAATTTTCCATAACTTCAATACTGAAGGTTTTAATTAAAATTTGTAAATCAATTACTTCATAACCTAATAGCTCTTTAGCTTCAGGAAGTAACAAAACTCTAAATACTCCTTGTAAAAATCTTTCAGCTTGATTTTTGTAATATTCTTCTGACCATTCAAAAATATCTATTAACTTATCCTTTAATTCAGTATACTGACCATGCCTTAATGGATTATAATGCAATGACTTATCAGCTTCACAACAGAACAATTTAAAGTTCCTATTATTTCTATCACACATTTCCTTATATTCATTCGGAAACTTTGGATCACCTTTTCCATCAACAATAATAATCGGATGATTATTTGTTAAGGCATGTTCTAATAATGTTTTTATACACTCTGTTTTACCAGCTCCGGTTGCTCCTACAATTAAACACATAGCATTTAACTCTTTTGGAGAAACATAAAAATCATTAAACCCTTTTATATCTTGTCCTAATAAAATATTATTTCTTTTAAATTCCTCTTGTTCTTCATCAACAGTTATAGGAACTTCAGCAAAAGGTGTTTTAACTCCCCTTGGAGCTTCTGGTGTATAACTATCCTTTTCCTTTGGTGGAATTATGTAATTATCTTTATCATATTCTGGAACTACATTTTCATTAGGATTATATTTTTTCAAATCCTTCGTAGCAAAGAACATTTGATAAATAACTCCTCCAATAATTAAAACTATAATTATTTCCAATAATCCACTCAATTAATCCCCTCCTTTTAAGTGTTCTTTCAAGGCTTGTAGCCTATTAATAACAGTTTCATTAACAAAATTAAACTCACTCTCTCCCTTAGCAGATATCTTAATATATCCCTCAACATCACTAAATACTTTATATTCAATGTGTTTAATATTACTAACAACTAGATTTTCCTTAGTTTTAGTATTGCTATTTAAATATTGAGAATTCTTTTTCTCAATAATTCCTATAGCTCTATCACTTATTCCTTTTAACGTAGTGCTTCTATCTTCACTCAACGTAACTATTTCAAGAGAAAAATTACAACAATTTAATAAATTGTTTTTACCAGTAGTACCTACATTATTTAAAAATTTAGATATTAACCTTAAAACTCTTAAAACTGGATTTTTATCTGTTTCCTGGTTAAAATCAAACCATACAAATTCAAGATTTGACTTTGCGAATTCATTTGATGGCTCATAATTTTTAAGAAATATAGCATTTCTATCTCCCAAAATTTTAAGTTTAGTTTTTAATTGCTCTACATATTCATCTTTAATAATTCTTCCTAAGTGTAGGTTAGATATCCTATCATTTTTAAACACTTCTCTAGCGTTATATATGAAGATATCAAGAGTTTGAAGTGATGAATTAGTGTTAATATATTTGTTTTCCAACATCATATATTCAAAAGAATATACACTATTCATAATTGGTCTAAACCCAGGTTTATTTAATAATCTATTTATCTTTAGTTCCGTTACTTCCCCCTCAAAATCTTTATATTTAAGATACTTTAAAGCTACAGTTTTTAAATAAACATATTTATTATTATTTAATTGCTCTGAACCTAGTAATAGTAAATCTTGTAACTTTTTAATTTCTCTAAAACCTTTTGATTTACCACCAAACCATTTATAAATTTGTTGAAACAATACATATCCTCCACTATCATTAATAGCTTGTAATAGCTCCTTGTAATTTAATTCAGCTTCAAGGTAAGTATGGGGATCAATAACATCTGTTCTAACTTCTAATTTGTAACTCATGTTTTATCATTCCTTCCCTTTGAATCGAGGTATATGCCTAAAAAGTTTTATATCAAAATTGTTTTACCAGCAATCATATTTCCATTTGAAACTTTATTATCAATTGTTTCTTGGGTATATTTATGCCCTATAACCTCAACAGCAAAGCTTTCTCCATTAACGTTAACTACTGCATCCACACAATCTCCATTTGGTAATCTATCTTGATTTTCATAATGTACTTGTGTTTCATTTTTCCATACTGCATTGGGATATTGCTTTATAATTTGATAATAAGCTTCTGTGAGCTTCAAGTCGTGAGTTGCTTGATTTAAATTTGTTTTATAGAAATATTGAGTTCCTAGATTATTTTCACAATAAGCCTTTCCCTTAGTATCAAGCCTTACCACCTCTATCATTTGCCCTCCAACCGGATTAGTTTTTTCAATTCTTATATACCCTGACTTTTCAAGCTTAACGAGTCTATCTCTGTTTAAATCACAATGTGATTTTGCTTGCTCTATAGTTGATAAGCCAGTATTAGATAATTGTTTTAATAATGTCATATCTCTGTTAGTCATCACTTTAACTTTTGACGACTTTCTACCCCTTGCCATTGCTTCCCTCCTTCCGATAGTTAGCTGATAAAAAATTAATGGCTGCTAAATGATTTCTACAAAGTTAATCCATTAAGCTGACATTATTTTTTTATCAGTGAAGCCTTTGCCCAATGAATATCTTCTTAAGAACATAAGGGCGTATACCTTTACTAAAATTATGCCTAAAGGCATAATTACAAAAAATGCGATAGCATTTTTTTAAAGTGCAGTTGGCTGCCACCCCCACTTATAAGGTCTAAAAGTCAGCTTGCTGACCTACGAAGTAGCCCGTAGGGTTTTAGTACCGTTCCATTAGAATGTTCTTGAACGACTAAGGGTCCCAAAGAAATATAATAAATCGAAGTGAAACGAGATTTGTTATATTTCTTTGGGGTCGTTCCTAGAACATCTTATGGATATAAGTGGGGGTGGAAGCCAACACAACTATGAAACTCTATCCTAAGTTTTTTTAGTTGTGTCAACATTTCTTAGCTATTGCTAATGTAATGCAATAGTGAAACGGAATGTTGAATGACTATTTCATAAATTAGTTATACTAAAACATCATACTTTTATATTGAATTACCTCTATTCCCACCCTAATAACTGCTTTTCTAAATGCTCATAGTCATATGAGCGTGATACAAAGTTGTTAAAACTTTGTTTCTTTCCATCTATCCTATCCTTATATGTATCTTCCAATATTTTATAAAAATTATCTAACTCAATAAACCAATCAAAAGTTATAATCCATCCATTAGGATTCATACCCTTTAAGTAACTACTACTTTTTATTTTTTCTATGGCTTCAAATACTGTATCTATGTTATTCTCACTTAAAATAATCTGTAACTTTCTATAACGCTTGTCCGATATATTAACCAACTTATTTATTCCTAATCCATTCCACTTTATCTTTATTTCATCTATTACTTCATTAGATACCTTGTACTCATCTAACCTATCCTTACCTAACTTATCCTTACCTAACCTATCCTTACCTATGCCGTCCATTGGACGTCCAATGGACGTCCATTCATCATTTATAGAATTCCTTTTTTTTAAATCAGCTCTCTCTTTTGGTTCTAAAAGCTTAACACTAGGTAAAACTTGCAATAATAAATCTTTATATATAGAATCTATCTTTCTATCTGCTCTAATTTTATTATGCTCACTCCAATGACATATAAAGGTAACCATATCATCATTAAGTACCTTCACATACTCTTTGGCTAATAGTACCCTTAAGTCATCTTCTGTACTTCCTGTCATCTTTAAAACGTTATATGCTTCCACTACTCCATCATCATCTGCTCTCATGCCTAAGTCATAATAAAGTAATCTTGCTGACATTGGCATTTTAAGAAATTTTGCCGAATCAATAATTTTTATTGAAAACATTCTACGTTGAGCCATAAACTCACCACCTTTAAAAATTAAAATCTCTATTTATCATTCCTATCTACCTACTAAACTCTCAAGAGTACCAACTAAATTTTTTACTGTACTAAATTGAATTTCATAAGCCTTTAACTTTCCTTCTAACTCTTTGATATATAATTCTTTCTTATAAATTTCCTCATCTGTTTCTATTCCTAAATATTTATTAACTTCATTTAAATGTATAAGGTATTCCTTTCCAGACTTAATTGCCTTTATTTTTCCTTGTCGTATTAAATTATTAATATATGATCTAGGTTTTTTTAACATTTCTGCTACTTCATCAGTTTTAAGTAACTCTAATTTTTTATTCATTTTTTAACCTCCTAGTCCTCAAAAAATAATTCTTGCACTGTTTTGTTCAATTCATTTGATATTTTTTTCATCAATTCATTATTAGGATTCTTTGCAATATGATTTTCTATAAGCCTAATATATTGCCTTGACACCCCAACCTTTTTAGCTAATTGACTTTGAGTTAAATTTTGGTTTAATCTAGCTATTTTTATCTTCATAAAGCACCCCTCATTACAATTTTGACAAATATCATTTGTCATTTATATTATATTTTGCAAAATGTTATTTGTCAACTTTTTCATTTTCTTTCCCTTTGACAAATGGCATTTGCAATAGGATAATATAAATATGCAATTACGAAAGGAGTGATCCTTATCAAAAAATTTGGTCAAATATTAAAAGAAGAACGAGAAAAATATAATATTAGTCAGCGTGAATTAGGACGTAGAATAGGCAAAACAGGTCAATATATTTCATATCTAGAATCTAACACTGAAGCAAACCCTAGTTTAGATGTAGTGTTTACACTTTCAGATGTGCTAGGTATTTCTGTAGATGCTCTATTAGGAATAGAAGGGGATTGGTATGAATCAAGTCGTTATTCTTATGAAGATACACAAAAAATTATAAATGAATATGAAAAAGAGCGATTTGAAGGCTTAGGAATACACGATGCTATTCTTATATTGTTAGGTGAATTAAATCTTAATAGTAAGTCTTTAGATAGTGCTTCCTATGACTTATTAGAAAAATCTATTTGTAGCTATATTAAATTCTTATATTCAGAAATTATTAATGAGAAGAAAAAGAAAATTCTTTCAAAGACTCAAAAAAAAGAATAATACTTGGACATTATGTCCATCTATTTTCCATTTATAGGAGTCGGTGATATTATGGCAAGTTATAAACAAATAGCAAAGTATAATTGGAAGGTTGATATTCCATTAGGGTATGATAACGGGAAGCGTAAAAGAATAATCAAACAAGGATTTAGAACAAAAGGAGATGCCGAAAAGTTTGCTACTGAAATACTTAACAAAAAGAACTTGGGCTATTCCTTAACTACTACTACTAATATACTTTTCAAGGATTTCATTAATCAATGGTTTGATGAATATAAATCTAAAACACTTTCTATAAACACAAAAACAAATTATAAAAGCAGAATAAATAATCATATAATTCCTTACTTAGGTAACCTAAAACTTTCACAAATTAACAATATTACTATTCAAAACTTTTATAATAATTTAATAGGTTCAAATAACGCTGGTTTAAAACCAGCGAGTGCTAAAAAAGTGATAGAGATACTTAATGGATGTTTTAAATATGCTAGTAAAAACAAATTAATATCTTTTATACCTACTGATATTGAAAAATTGAAATGTGAGAAACCACAAATAGAGTTTTGGACAAAAGATGAGATAGATTTTTACTTAAAAACTATAAAAAACACCTATCTTTATACTCCAATATTTATTGAAATACTTACAGGACTTAGAATAGGTGAACTTTGTGGACTTAGGTGGTGTGATATAGATTTTAATGAAGGTTATCTTTATGTAAATAATCAAGTCATATTAAATAGAGAAACAAAAGAATTAGTATTATCTAATGTTCTAAAAACCTCTACAGCTAATAGATCTATCAGTATACCAAATATATTGATTAACTACTTAAAAGAACTTAAATCAAAACTTAACGCTAATGAATATGATTTTATCATTAAGAGCAGAGATAATAAAATTTGTAATCCTAGAAATTTATCTATGAACTTCACAAAAAGCATTAATAAATATACAAAGTCATTAGAAGAAAAGAAAAAAGAATCATCAAAATATGATTCTAAAAACTATATGCAGCTAAAACAAATATCATTTCATTCACTTAGACATACACATGCTACATTATTGATATTTAATGGTGAAAATATTAAAGTCGTTAGTGATAGGTTAGGTCATAAAGATATTTCTGTAACTCTAAACACATATACCCACATAATGGAAGATATGAAAAAAGGTACAGCCTCTTTGCTTGATTCCATATTCAAACTATAGCTAATAATATTTTTATTTAAGCCAAAAAATAGTAACCATAATGGTTACTATTTTTTAATAATACCTTCAGATACATCAGTAAATATATGCTTAAGAACTATAGTTCTATTATCAACTCTATATTCACAATCATAAATATGCTTACTAGATTCAGTATTTTTTATGAAATCACTGAGATTCTCTATCTGTGTATCTTTCTGTTGAATTTGTTCAATTTTCTTTATATTTAAGGGAACATCTATATTTCTAACCATAAATCCGAGCATAAAATTTTTATTATAATACGATTTATAGTGTGTAGGATTAACTACAAACCTTCTTATTCCATTTATAACATATTCCTTATTAAGATTACTATATCCATCTAACCTTTTACATTCTACATGATAAGCAGCTTTTCCATTTTGAAACCATTCATTTTGATTAACTATTTTGATATCAACACGACCTTTATAAGATATGCTATCATTATCGTAATTCTCAGGAGCCTCAGGCATAAAATGAAACATTTCCATCCTATTCTGTAATCTAAAAGAATTATTATCCAAATAGTTTTCCAACAAATAGTTTCTTATAGTATTTTCATCATTAGGTATTTTCTTTTCTGATTTGATTAGATCCTTTTTCATTTCTTCACAACAGTAGATAATATAGAATGAAATTTCTTTAAATACATTCATTTTTATTATATTATTCAGTATTCCTTCTCCAAACCCCGCCATTTTCTATTCCCCCTGCTTTTCTGATAGAATAGAACTTATTACAGTAGAATTATCTAGGTATGCCCTTGCTACGTGCCAATTCTTATGTTCATTGGTTTTAATAATATAAAATGATGTATCCTCAAAATATACTACATCCTTTATTTCATAAAACTGTTCATTAATTTTGTTAATCATAAATCTAGATAATATCTCCTTATTATTATCTATATTATATTCTATAGATATTTCTTTTTGTGGCTTATCATTATAAACTCTCAATTCAAAAATAGTAAACTTATTCATCACTTTGGGATATAAAATCATGCTTATAAACTTGCCTTGTTGTTCCATCATAGGTTTCCAATATTCTTTAAATATTTCTGTATATTTAGTTAAAGTCTCTATTGTAACCTCTTTATAACCTAATTTAGAGCTATTAATCATTGGAATCTGTACATTTAATGCATAATCAATGAAAGAATTATTCTTTAGCCCAAATTCCTCTAGAACTAAATTATCTAAGTAATCAATTTCTTTAGAAGCATCATTTAAATATTGACCTGCCTCCACAGATCTTATATTCTGTATTTGCTTGGTTAATTCTCCTATCTCTTTACTGTAAACAAATGGATATTCATAAACTTCATTCATAAATACCTGCTCTCTTTCAATTCCCATTGAGGATCCAAGCATTAAATTCAAATAAGCATATAACGATGAATTTAATATTCCTACAATATTTAATAATAATTCTTTCTGCTTTTCTGTCCCTTTTATCGCAGAAATGGCTTGCTTAAATATAACATCATCATCAACAAATGCAGCTCTCAACCTATATGTTTTACAATTTGGTCCCTTTCTCATTAAACAATACGGTGGATGATACAGCTCTGTCTTTCCTATTCTATGAACCATCTTTTTATTAAAGGTAGCTTTATTACTCCCATCATAAAAAAAAGTATTAACTGACGTTGCTTCAATAATTTTCCTTCCTATATGGCATGTTGCATCATGGCTCCCCGAATTATCTGAAATGCCTGCAGCTGTTTCTAATTTATTTTCTAAAAATATCTCATTTAAAGATTTAAAGTTTCTTTTCAAATATCTTATGTTATCTATATCCCAATCTGTTCCATATACACATACTTTCCAAGCCCAATCATTTTCATAAAGCATCCTTTGTTGGATTTTTTTCAAATCATGTTTTTCCATAGCGATTATATTATATAATTTAAAAAACATATTAGGCTTAAGTGATATATGAATCATATTGTTTCCCAAACAATTTTCATTAGAATACTTAAAAAATATTATCGCAGCTGGAGCATCTGCCTCTTTAAATATCAATTTTCTAACTGAAGACATTTCAACAACTCTTAATATCTTACTATTTTTAAGTAGACTTTTTCTAAATTGAATTGCTGGCAACTGCTGATTGTAAAACAACTTAGATGGAACAACCAAAGCACATGTAGTGTCTTCTTTTGAATAATCTTTAACTTTTGCTATAAAACTTCTACTTATTTCCTGTCTTTGTTGTTTTATTCCATTATCATTACAATACTTAAGGTGTAAACCCGTAGTTACTTTCCCCCACGGAGGATTCCCTATTATAAACTTAAAATCTATCTTCTTTAAATCCTTTAATTTATCATCATCAAAGAAATCACTTACAAATAAATTCTTATTCTTTAAATTTGGCAATTTAAATCCACTCAAACACTTTGGATCCTTATAATCAAAGAGAGTTAGATACAGAGAAAAAATAGTAACATCAATTGCTTCTGGATTTAAATCAACACCATATATATTGTTTTCTACTAATTCAACTAACCTTTTATTATCTTTTATATATCCATCACTATCAACATTCTTACTAATAATTTGTTTCAACGATTGAACCAAAAAAATTCCTGATCCACATGCTGGATCTAATACAGTACAATTGGTATCTATATCTAAGCAAGTTCCAACTGACTCTTTTACTATGTAATCAGCTAAATACTCCGGAGTATAAAATGCTTTATCCTTTTTTTGAGTCTCTTCACCAAGTAAAATCTCATAAATATTACTAATTAACTCTATAGGAATAATATTGAAGTCATATAATGGTAAAAATGATAATTGTCCAGAATCCATCTCTTCCACACCCGACAAAAAACGTCCCAATAAGCAAAAAACATCATCTGTAAGTGATAAATCATCTTTTTCACTTCCTAATTCAAATAAGTTTCCATTAAACTTATCTTTTAAATATTCAAAAAACTTATATAATGAATCCTTATTTTTAGCAACTTCCAGCAAATATTTTTTATTATATTCTACATCTCCATTAAATCCATCATAACCAATTACTACACCTCTATCTATAAGAAATCTAATAAAAATTATCCTTAAAATTAACTTTGTTGCAAACTTAACGTTATATTCATTCTTAAGTTTTTCCGTAATACATCTTATATTTTTTATCATTACCCTATTTAAAGTATCCTTGGAAAAATAATCTTCAAATTCACATAAAAATCTCTCATTTGTTATATTCCAATATGAAAATGGAGACATTTCATCACATTTCTCTAACTCTTGTTCTATCATCATATTTAATTCTAAATTATCTATTTTAGATAAATTTATACTACTTCCATTATAGACCTTTATACTATCATAATCATTGAATATAATAATTGGAATTTGAGAATTCCAAATCTTCCTATATAATTTTTTAAGGTCTCTCTCATTATTTAAATAATCAAAAAATAGAACTTTTGGCTTTCCTTGAACTACAAAAAAGGCACATGGGGCTATTTCTTGCAATACCTTACGATCATGAAATGACAACTCTTCACACTTATCTATATTGGAATAAAAATAAAAGTTATCTGAATTTGTATATCCTAACTTCTCTATAATATATTTCATACTGTTAGAAACTTGATTCATAATCGTCCCCCCTTTATTATTTTATATTTTATTATAGTTTATCATATTAAATAAAATAATACTATTGATTTTATTATCATATTATGATATATGTTACAGTTTGTGTAATTCCATTTTCTTAATTCAATTTTATATCAAAACACTTTTAGTCATCTAATCGTCACTTATAAAGCAAATAAAAGCAGCTCAACCCTCTTGGTTGAGCTACTTCTTAATATTATATGGTATCCCCAGTAGGAATCGAACCTACATCTATCCCTTAGGAGGGGACTATTCTATCCATTGAACTATGAGGACATATTTAATTAAATTACATATAGATTTTATTACACTTACCATTAGTTGTCAACTTCATAAATACCTTAATTCTATATAACGTTAAAATAGAAGTCCTCAAAACCAGAGGACTTCTAACTTAAACTACTTGAACTTTTGATTTTTCTTTAAATATAACTCTAGCTCCCTTAACTGTTATAGATATTAAAGGCCAAGATAAAGCTGTAAATGCTCCTGCCATAACCCATTCTCTAATTGTTAATGGTGCTAAACTAAATACTACCCTACCAATTGGCGTTATATAGCATAATACAATACAACTTATCATACCTATTACTAATACAAGTTTAAATTTTGTAATAGGAAAAGATAATCTAATTAATATAATTAAGCTTATCCCTGCAAATATTAGTAGTGCTATAGACCTACTAACTTCTACGCTAGCACCTGATAAGTAGCTCATTACATATCCTACTGTAGTAAAAGTAACCATAAGCACACCATTTGGAATACTTGTTGTTAATATTCTTCTTAAGAACCCGCTCTTTACCCTACCTCTACAGGGCAATAAAGCTAAGAAGAATGCAGGTATACCTATTGCACAGCTACCAACTAAAGATGCCTGTATTGGTAATAGTGGATAAGGTAACATTAATGCTGAAAAAATAAATGCTAAACATACAAAAAACACCGTTTTTGATAGAAATAACTCTGCCACTCTTTCTAAGTTATTTATTTGTTTTCTTCCCTCTTCAACTATATGAGGCAATGCCCCAAAGTCAGAACTTAAAAGTACTAGCTGCGCTACAGCCTTTGTTGCATCAGAACCATTTCCCATAGCTATTCCACAATCAGATTCCTTTAATGCTAATACATCATTTACCCCATCTCCTGTCATTGCAACAGTATGCCCATTGGCTTGTAATGCTTTTATAATATCTTTCTTTTGGTGTGGGGTTACTCTTCCAAATATGGCATACTCATCTACAACCCTTTTTAACTCTTCAATGTCCTTTGGTAAGGTTCTTGCATCTACATACTTATCCCAATTCTTTAACCCCGCCCTCATTGCTACTGCTGAAACAGTAACCGGATTATCTCCTGATATTACTCTTAAATGAACTCCTTCTTCCTTAAAGTACTTTAATACTTTTGGAGCTTCTTCTTTAATAACATCTTCTATGTAAATTAAAGCTTCTTCTTTAACTTGCGATTTAATTCCATCCTTTAGAGAATGTTGTTCTATTCTTCCTAATAATAAAATCCTTCTTCCTTTTCTAGCTTCTTTCTCAATTTTTTCACTAAACTTACTGTATCTATCATTCAATAATATTTCAGGTGCACCTAATACCCAAGCTCCTTTATCTTTTATTATTATTCCTTCCCATTTCCTTCTAGATGAGAATGATACTTTTTCTAATACATCTAAAGCTCTACACTCTTTATACTTTTCTAATATAGCTAATTGAGTTGGATTCTTATTAGGTAAATTATGTACTAATGCTGATAATGCCATGTCTACTACTTCCTTATTGCTATCTCCTATTAGCTCAACATTAACTAAATTAAGCTTTCCTTCTGTGATTGTACCTGTTTTATCAACACACAATACATCAACTCTAGCCAAAACTTCTGTAGCAGATAATTGCTGTACTAATGTCTTATATTTTGCAAGTCTAACTACAGATACTATAAATGTTGCACTTGTTAGAAGAACTAAACCTTCAGGTATCATTCCTACTATTCCAGAAACAGCTCCTAACACTGCACTTCTCCATCCCATATTACTAAAAACTATTTGAGTTGTTGTTAAAACTATTCCTATTGGAACTATTAACCATAGTAAAATTCTTATTATTTTACTTATAGAGGATTGCAACTCTGAATTAATTATCTTAAATTTCCTTGCTTCTTCAGCTAACTGAGACGAGTAAGTATTTGCACCTACTTTCTTAACCTCAGCCAATCCTTCACCTGCAATAATAAAGCTCCCTGATAATATTTTATCTCCATTTGTTTTATATACCGAATCAGATTCTCCAGTTAGCATTGATTCATCTACTTCTAACTCATCACCATCAATCAGCTCACAATCAGCTAATACTTGGTTGCCTGAATCAAGGTATACAATATCATTTAAAACTAATTCTTCAACACAAACCTTTTTAATCTTTCCATTTCTTAATACCTTGGCATGAGCCATACTTAAAACAGATAACTCTTCTAAGGTGCTCCTAGCACTTAATTCCTGTACAACTCCAATAATACTATTTATTATTATTACTCCTGCAAATATAGCATTCTTAGGAGATCCTGCTACTATACAAACTAAAGCTAATAATATATTTAAAGCATTAAATATATTAAAAAAGTTTGCCCTAATCATTTGCCATATTGTTCTTGAAGGCGCCTTTGGTATTTTATTTACTTCTCCTCTTGCAATTCTATCTCTTACTTCTTCATCTGTAAGACCCTTGTTGCTATTTTTTATTATAAAGGAGGAGTTGTTGATGTTATTATTAAAATTCTCTCTACACTCCATACAATACTCCTTATATCTTTCACAATCCAATTTATACTTTCATTTTAGTTTTATAATCTTAAAATACTCTTAAATAAATAGAAAGATTGTATTAATTCTTATTTATATATTGTTATATTTATATATTTTAATAGTTTATTATTCAAAAAAAGTAGGAGCCTATAACTTAGCTCCTACTTCTATATTAATTCCTTTTTAGTAAAATAAGCTACCCCTATACTTCCTGGTCCTACATGCAAACCTATTATTGGTCCTATAGATTGTATCTTTATTGGAATATTCAATTCTTCTTCTAGCCTCTTGGCAAGTTCTCTTCCCTCTTCTTCACAATTTATATGGTGAACTATAACATCTCCAAGGCCATAATTTTTAATATCATCTAATACCTTATCTACTATTACATTTACTGCTTTTTTCTTTGTTCTAACTTTTTCAAAAACTGAAGTTACTCCATCTCTTACAGTAAGAATTGGTCTTATTTGAAGTATTGTTCCAAATAAAGCAGCAGCGCCACCTATTCTTCCACCTTTTTTAAGATACCTTAATGTATCTGGTACAAATAAAAATCTACTAGACTTAACAACCTTATCAACTACCTCAACTACTTCTTCTATAGACTTTCCTTCCTTTGCAGCTCTTGCACCTTCAATAACTTGAAATCCCATCTGCATACAATTAGTTCTTGAATCTACTATTTCTATCCTTGCATCTGGATACTCTTCCAAGACCATATTCTTTACTAAATGCGCACTAGAATATGTTCCACTCATTTCTGATGATAGAAATACTCCTACAACATCATCTCCTGACTTAACAATACTTTTAAATGTATCTAAAAGTTCATCTATACTTGGTTGGGATGATGTTGGTATATCCTCTGACTCATTCATAACCTCATAGAAATACTCATTATCTAAATTAACTTCTCTATAGCTTTTTCCTTGAAGAATAACATTTAATGATGTAATTGAAATATCATATTCATGTATTAATTCTTCAGAAATATAACTTGTGCTATCTGTAACTAACTTTACTCCCATAAAATCACCACTCTCTATAAAACATTTTATAATATTATACCATATATTACCTAGGATTTTTTACACTTTGTATTTTAACTCCATCAGTACTTATTAAAAATTCTATTATTGTTTCATTTACTGGATTTTTATTTATCCCAGCAGATCTCACTCTTATTATAACAATATATTTTCCCTTACATGCTAGAGGTGCACTTAAAGGCTTAATCATCATTATCTCTGAAAAATTAGGACAGTATATATACCTTGGTCCATATATCTTTTTCATTTCTTTTTCTATATAGCTACTTAATAATGTAAATATTACTCCGTCCTTTAATCTTGAACTTATTATATTCTGAGGCATCTTAAAATTACTTTGAACTCTATCTTTCTTTATTAAATAATCCGATACTTGTCCCCATCTTTCTATCTTATTATATTTAGGATCAACAGAATTAAAATAAACTATAATAGAAGACTCTATTAAACTTTTATTACCAAGAAAAATCCCCTTATCTCCATATAATATTGCTTCTAAAGCTAGTGAGAGTTCTTCTCTAAATATTATATCTCTTTTCTCTATATCACTCGAACTACCATCTCCATCTATACATAAGTAAACCTCTAAAATATATTTGTTATCTATCTCTTTCCAACATGATATAACTTCATCTCTATGCTTCGAAAACTTATCCTCCCTATACTTAGTATCTATAAACAAAAATAATTCTCCTGTTTCATCTGAGTGTGTTAGTGTATAAAATCGATTTTGTATGTTTGTGTTCTCTAATAATAAGTCATTCACTTCAATCTGAAGTTTTTCTTTTATAAATTCTCTCACTTTCAATCTCCTTGATAATATTATTTATAATGCATTTATATGAACTATTAAGTTTATTAGTTCTTTTATTTATTATTAAGATATACTATACTGTTTTTATATGAAATTTTTGATTCTAGAAAGGAATTACTTTTATGATAAGAACTATTTTATTTTATCCAACAGTGGTATTAAGCTTATTTGTTTCGCTGTTGGCACTAATTAGAATTAAATATTTAGAATTTAGAGGAAAAACAAAAGAAAAAACAATATTTATTCATAAAGTAACAAGAGGTTGGGCTAGTTTTGTAATGAAAATTAGTGGTGCAGAAATTACAGTTAAGGGGCTTGAAAATATACCTAGTGATCAGACTGTTTTATTTATGGCAAATCACCAAAGCTTCTTTGATATACCACTATTAATGAGCGTTATTGACGTTCCAAAAGGCTTTATAGCAAAAAAAGAACTTGAAAAATGGCCTGGAATAAGTATGTGGATGAGATATATAAGATGTATCTTTATGGATAGAGATAATTTAAGAAAATCAGCTGAAGCTATAGTTGAGGGAATTAATATTCTAAAAAGCGGATACTCTATGGTAATCTTCCCCGAGGGAACAAGAAGTAAAGGCGGAGAGCCTCATGAATTTAAAAGTGGAAGCTTTAAATTAGCCCTAAAACCAAAGGTTCCAATAGTTCCTGTTACTATAAATGGTACTTATAAACTATTGGAAAGAAACGGCAACAAAATTAAAGCTGATAAAGTTGAGGTTATTATTCATCCAGCAATAGATACTAAATCACTAAGCAAAGAGGAGTCTTCAGCTTTACCAGAACAAGTTGAATCTATAATTTTATCACCATTAAAATAAGATTCATTATATTTTAGATAATAAAAAATGAGTTATTGCTTGGTTGCAACAACTCACTTTTTATTATCTATTTAATTAGAACTTATTACATTATTAACCCACTTACCAGATCTTAATCTAGCAAACTCAAAGAACAGCTTAACTACCTCTTCTAAGCATATAAAGAAATAAACAACATATACTGGTACTTGAAGAACTACCGCTCCTATAAATGCCATTGGAACAGCAAAAAGCCATATAGTACCTGCCTGAACTAGCATCGAATACGTCGTATCTCCGCCCCCTCTGAACACACCAACTATCATTACAACATTATATGTTCTTATTGCACAGAAAACTGCCATAATTCTTAATACATATATCGTGTCATTTACTGTACCTTCAGTAATATTAAATAACTTTAAAATTGTAGGAGCAAATATCCATATTAATACACCCAAAGCTAATCCCACTATAGGTGATACAATTCCTATTTTCTTAGAATAATCTACAGCCTCTTCCTCATCTCCTGACCCAATCTTGTTACCTACCATTATAGCTGCTGCACTTGCAAGACCTATACAAAATACCATAAACATATTATTTAATGTAGTTGCTATTTGCATGGTTGCTACTGCACCTGTACCTATCTGTGCATAGGCTATAGAGTATGAAGTAAGTCCTAATGACCATACTAATTCATTTACTATTACAGATGTAGATGTTCTAAAGTAAGTTTTTACAAAAGTAAAATCAAAACTAAACAGCTCTTTTAGGCTAGAAGATACTTTATTGTTCCTTATGTATACCTCAAATAATATATATAGCATTTCTATTACTCTTGCTAAAGTAGTAGCTAAAGCAGCTCCTGCTACTCCCATTGGTTTACAACCTAAGTTACCAAATATAAATATCCAGTTTAAAAATGCATTACTTAATACACCAATCAAACTTGCATACATTGTAACTTTAGGTTGCTCTGTACTTCTTAATGCAGATGAATACGCTTGAGTTACATTAGTTATAAGATAACTTATTGCAATAACCTTTAAGTACATCCCGCCTAATTCTATTACACTTGGATCCTTAGATAGTATGCTCATTATACCGTCTGATAAGAAGAATGCTCCTATTCCAAACAATAAAGATGCAATAAATCCTATGGTCAAATCTAATCCTAATACCTTTTTTATACTTTTAACATCTCTTTTACCCCAATATTGAGACATAAATACACTTGCACCAGCATTAATTCCTGATAAACAAAGCATAAAAATAAAGAAATATTGATTAGCAAGTCCTACTGCTGCAATAGCCTCTTCTCCTAATTTTCCAATCATTAAATTATCTACTAGATTTAGCGATGATGTTATAAAACTTTGTATTGTTATAGGTATTGCTAACGTTAGCATCGTTTTAATAAACTTTTTATCCCTTAATATTCCCATAATTTCCTCCTTAGTCAAAATAAAAAAAGCACACGGGTAGTCTAGCCGCCCGTCTGCTAAAAAATTCTTATTAAATTCCTGATTTATTTTCTTATAATTAATGTATTTTGTCAACAAATATTCATTAATTCTTTATAGCTATCTTCTATTTCTTCTCTTGATAAATTACCAGCTTCTAGTATCTCATCACTTAAGTTTTCTAATCTTTCATAATAGTTAATGCCCATTTCTACTACACTATTATCTTTATTACTTTTCTTTATCATGTAAAATAGTATATCTTCAGCTTTATCATATTTTCCAACAATCTCATAAAATTTAAATATTTTTTTATTTTCATTTATGGTTAAATCATATGTCGATAATAAATTTGAGATATGTATTCCATCTTGAAAATACCTTTTTTCTATATCACTATCCTCATCAAAAGCTTCATTTAAAGCATCTATAGACTTTAGATAATATCTAATTTGACCTTCTTCATCTCCTGTACTTTGACATACAAAACCTTGTAAACAAAGCAGTTTCCCAAGAGCTATATACTTTTCTCCATTAAATTCATCCTCACGACTTATAATATCAATAACACTACTAAATGAAAGCGTGTCAATAGTCATTATATCTAATCCTACCAACCCCTTTAATTGATTATTTATAGCCTCTTTAGCCTTACTAATATCTCCATTTATTATATTTTTATCAACTTCTCTTTTAACTATTTTTAGTGAATTTTCAATTTCCTTCATAAAATCTTTCTTAATCATAAACACCCTCCATTTACAGAAAAATTAATTATAGTATAAATATTATATAACTAGAAATAAATATATATTAAGTTAATTTATTTTAAATTTTCTATTTATTTATAGTAAGTTAAGATCAAATTAAAATATAAGAAATATATTTTTAAATTTTGCTTTTTGTTATAAAATTATAATACATTTACAACATAGGAGGAAATACATATGCAAAAGCTTCTTAGTAAAATGCGACAAGCTATAAATGATTTTAATTTAATAGAAAATGGAGATAAAATTGCAGTAGGATTGTCTGGAGGTAAGGATAGTTTAACTTTATTATACCTTCTAAATGCTTATAAAAAGTTTTCTCCAGAACCCTTTGATTTAATAGCTATAACGCTAAATCCAGGTGGTGTAGATAACTCTTCCTTACATAAATTCTGCAAAGAATTAGAGATACCCTTTTATGAAATTAAAACTAATATAAAAGAGGTAGTTTTTGATATTAGAAAAGAAAAAAATCCATGCTCTCTATGCGCAAACTTACGTAGAGGTGCCTTAAATGATAATGCAAGTAAGCTTGGTTGTAATAAGGTTGCATTAGGTCACCATAAGGATGATGCATTAGAAACTTTCTTACTTTCCATTTGTTATGAAGGCAGAATTAATTGTTTTTCTCCCAAAAGCTATATGGATAAAAACAACTTATCTCTTATTAGACCTATGGTTTATATAAACGAAAGCTCTATTAGAAAATTTGCTCTAAATAACAAGCTACCTATTATTAAAAATCCTTGTCCTGCTGACGGAAAAAGCAAAAGACAAGATATGAAAGAACTAATCAAAGATTTAGATAGAAAAATACCAGGTTTCAAAAAAAATATTTTTGGATGTTTAAATAACCCTAGCCAACTGTTTATATGGGATAAAGAAAGAATAAAACACGAATAATATTCGTGTTTTATTCTTTTTTATTTTAAATTTTTACAGTTCCGTATTGATTTTATGTGTAAAATAAGCTAAAATCACCTTGTAGTTAGAACCTTTTTGTTAATTTCAAATAAATTGTTCACTTATATAAATCCTACAATATGGGTTGGATGTTTCTACCGGGTTACCGTAAATTACTCTGGGCTATAAGTGTCTACTAAGTATATTATCTTAATTTACGAGGAGATGTTTATAATGAATTATGATGTAATTATAGTTGGTGCTGGTCCTGCAGGAATCTTTACTGCATATGAACTTAAGAAACAAAAACCACAATCTAAAATTCTTTTAATTGAGGCCGGGAAACAAATAGATAAAAGACATTGCCCTAAGGACAAGACAAATGTTTGTGTTTCTTGCAAACCTTATTGTCATATAACATCAGGATTCTCTGGTGCTGGTGCATTCTCAGATGGAAAGTTATCATTAAGCTATGAAGTTGGTGGCGATTTGCCAAACCTTATTGGAGCAAAAACTGCTCAAAAATTTATTGATTATACTGATAAAATATATCTAGATTTTGGTGCTGATACTAAAGTTGAGGGTATAGATAATAATGATGCTGTTAAAGAAATTAGAAGAAAAGCAATTCAAGGTGGATTAAAATTAGTAGATTGTCCTATTAGACATCTAGGTACAGAAAAGGCTCAAGAAATATACTTAAAAATACAAAATCACCTATTAGAAGTTGGTGTTGAAATTAAATTTGATACATTAGTTAAAAACTTAATTATAGAAAATAACTCTGTTACTGGAGCTTTATTAACTGATTCCTTAACTAAGAAAAAGGATGAAGAAGTATTTAGTAATAAAGTAGTTGTTGCTACAGGTAGAAAAGGTGCTGACTGGTTAAAGGATATGTGTGTTGAACATAATATTAACCACTCTGCAGGGCCAGTAGATATTGGTGTTAGAGTAGAGCTTAGAAACGAAGTAATGGAAAGTGTTAATAACGTTCTTTATGAATCAAAGTTAATTGGCCATCCTCTTCCTTTTAAAGATAAGGTAAGAACCTTCTGTCAAAATCCTGGCGGCTTTGTAAGCCAAGAAAACTATGATAATAACCTTGCTATAGTTAATGGTCACTCATATAAGAACCTAAAGTCTGATAATACTAATTTAGCTATATTAAGTTCTCATAACTTTGCTGAACCTTTTAACGAGCCTATTGAATATGGCAAAAAGGTAGCTGAACTTGTTAATATGCTAGGTAATGGAAAGATATTAGTTCAAAGATATGGTGATATCTTAGATGGTAAGAGAACATGGGAACATGAACTTTATGAATCAAATGTAAAACACACTCTTCCAGACGCTGAAGCAGGTGATTTAACCTCTGCAATGCCATATAGAACTATGACTAACATATTAAACTTTATTGAAGCTATGGATACAGTAGTTCCTGGGTTTGCAAGTAGAGAAACACTTCTTTACGGTCCAGAAATTAAATTTTATAGTAATAAAATAAAATTAGATACAAATTTTGAAACTAATATAAAAGGACTTCACTGCTTAGGTGACTCAAGTGGATGGACAAGAGGTCTTATGATGGCTTCTGCTATGGGAGTCATGATGGGAAGACTTCTATAAATATAAAAAATCTCTAGCAAAGTATTTTGCTAGAGGTTCTTTTTTATCTATCAAAAACATAACTTTTTACTAAAGCTACAGCTTCTCTTGTATAAAACACAGGAACTAAGTAATTTACTGTATTGCTTGAATATACTTCAATATTTTCATAACCATTTCTTTTTGCTAACATACTGCTTCTGAAAGCATGAAAGTCTGTTGTAACTATCTTTACACTTACGTCTTTTAATTTTTTATTACTATGCTCTTCAATTTTTTCCTTTGAAAACTTAAAATTTTCAGATGTATTTCTAGATTTATTTTCTTTTATAATTCTATCTTTGCTAACACCTTTTTCTAATAAATATCCTTCCATTGCCTCTGCTTCTGACATATCTTCATCTTCACCTTGACCACCAGAAACCACGATATAACTTTCTTTATTATATTCATTAAGACAATATAATGCGGTATTAAGTCTATCCCTTAAAGTTTGACTTAACTCATTTCTATTATTTAGCCCTGCACCTAGAACAATAATATAATCAGTTCTCTCTATACTTTTCTTTGGATAGCATATTATAATACCCTCTATAATGAAAAAGACAGCTAACCCAATACATATAAGGGTCCTAACCATCTTATCTAATAGCTTTAATTTTTCATTATTATATATTCTCTTCTTAATAAAGTGATAAATTATTAATAATATACCAGATATAAAAAACACTTCACTAAAGGCAATCTTTCTAAAGCTTAATAAGTTCACCAATATAGAATATCCCGTTAATATCCCACCTAAAGCTATATCTAAATTCTTTTTCATTTTATTCCCTCCCTAATACCTTATAATTTAATAGTATCAGAGGTAATTATTTCCGTAAACGTGATTATTGCCTTTGTAATTAATCTGTAACATATTCATCTATAAAATATTAAGCAAATCTTTATGTTCTTTCTTCATATCTAAATATATATTCATTATTTTGCTTGACTTAGTATTGGCCATATTCAATATGGAATCATAATTTAATATAACTAGATTTGTAATATCCTTATCTATTTTATTACTATTGCTCATTTCTTTCAGTATATTAATCACTCTATCCTTACTGAAAGATTCTTTATAACTTCTTCTTCCAACTAATGCACTTAATATATCTGCTATAGATAAAATTCTTATTTCTGTAGATAGCTCATCACCCTTCAGACCAAATGGGTACCCACTTCCATCAATCTTCTCATGATGTAAGGTAGCAATATCTCTAATATCATCTATATTTAATCCACTTAAAATATCATATCCTATAATAGCATGTTCTTTCATTAATTCAAACTCTTCATCAGTCAACTTGCTATCCTTCTCCAATATATGTACAGGTATAGATATCTTTCCTATGTCATGCACTATCCCACATACCTTTAATTTATATAGTATTTTTTCATCTAATCTCATTAACTTTCCAATCTCATAACTTATAGCCTCTACCATTATACTATGTTTAACAGTAACCTCACTTCTAAAATCTATAGCATAAGCTAACATTCTAGCATAATCAAGTACTTCTTCTCTTTTTAGCCTCTTATTTTTTAAGAAATCATATAACTCAGATTTATATGATTTATCCTTAAGTTTTGTACTAATATCATTCTTTTTAATTACATCTAAAAGTAATTGTACATTTTCTAAAGTATATATATTAGACATCTTTTTAATTTCATAATTACTTAACTCTTTATTATTTAAAACTAGTACACTGAAATAATCTGCTAAACCTAACATTATAGCCTCTATAGGTATATCTATATTTTTAAACTTTATATATTTATATGTAAAGTGATGTCCTAAGACCACCTTGTATAAATGATTTAATGGTGAAAAGTGTTTTATAAACAATGCACCATATATTGCATGTTCAAAAGGATTAAGAGAATCAATACTTAGCAAGTCAGTCACTTCCTTGCCATTACAGGCCCTATAACCATCTACACTTAATACCCTTCTTACTTCACTTATTTTATGTATACCAATATCATGAAACATTGATATTGTACATAAATCTATTATCTCATTTTCATCATTTGTGCCTTTTTCTTTTAATAAATTCATCATTATATACGCTACCTGTTCCCCATGTTCTAATAGCCTATTATCTATTGAATTTATTGTTCTATGTATAATAGTTATAATATCTTTTAATAATACTTCTTTCATACCTCATATCCATTTCTTTAATGTACTTATACATTTTTAGTAAATGTATTTCTTTTATTGCCCATGAACTTCTTTTCTTAATCTATCTAGTTCTAATGATAACCTATCTACTTCTTTTCTAAGGTGATCCATATCAGAAGTATTCTTTGCTGTTTTCTTACTTTTTGATGTTGATTCACCTGTTTGTGAATATGCACTGGATTGATTACTTTGCGGACAAAACGGATTAGTTACATTTTTATATTTAAGATTATAATAACGTCCTGGACCACTTTGGAAATATTGTTGTTGTGCATTAAATGTTATTATAACCTGCCCAACTAGCATAAGCCAGTTACCTACAGCATTTTGAATATTAAATGGAAGGTTCCCTGATATCGCCATACCGACTACTTGTCCTATTACAGAAAAAAGTTGTGGATTTAAATCTTGAAATCCTCCTGGAATATCTGAACATCCCTGTTCATCAAAAACTCCAGTAAAATTAAACATATTATAAAAAAACTCTTCAAATCCATTATAGTTATCTGAATCCATACCTACCTCTTTTTCATCATGCTATATTATTATCTATTAATAAACTTTAATTTTTATAACCCTATTTATTTGTAAACAAAAAGTGAATTCATTTATATAAATTCACTTTTATAAAAACTATTTCTTATTTCTTAATCTTTTTATTCTCATACTTTGTACTTTAGGTACAACCTTCGTAAATACAAAATACATTGTTTTATTATATACCTTATCAATTTCTCCAATAAATTCAGTGGCTCCAGTTTTTCTACAGAATCCTTCTTTGAATCTATATAATCCTTCATTATTATTTAACTCAAAAACTCCGCCAAAGTCATATCTCGCCGCACCAGTCTCTAATCCCCACTTAATCATTTCCCATTGCATTAAGTAGTTCGGCATTAAATTACGCTTTTCATTAGAACTAGCACCATACGCATACCATACCTTATCTCCATAATTTATGGTAACTGCTCCTGACAAAGTATCTCCTTCATGTTCAGTTAAATAAACTCTTAATTCATCTTTATATGCATCTCTCATTCTAACAAAATAGTCAAATGGACGCATTCCTATCTTATTACGTTCAGCTGTTGTATTATAAACCTCATAAAACTTCTTAAGCGCTTCATCGCTATTATCATGATATACTGTAACACCTTTACGCTTTGATAATCTTATATTGTATCTAGTTTTATTACTAAATTCACTCATTAATTGATCTTCTGTTTTATCCTTAATATCTAAAATCATATTATACTTCGGCTGAATTAAATCAGCTTTTCCAAAGCCTTCATTTCTAACCAAAAATCCTAAACTTCTATACTTCTTATCTAATTCTTCATCAAATAAAACTTCTGGATCAAAACGTAACATAAAACCTTTATACTTCTTAGCTACTTTATCTACTTCTTTAATTAATTCACATACTAAGTCAGTATCATAAACATCACATACTGGTCCACGAGTAGCATATATCATTGTATATCCTAAAACAAATGATCTAATTAATAGAGACATAGCTGCTACTATTTCTCCATCTCTTTCAATATACACATGTTCACTTTTCCAATCCTTCTTAACTAGTGCCCACTCCATATCTTGAGTCGCAGTAGCATACTTTGAAGTCTTAGTAAACTTTATATATCTTTCAACATCTTCCCTATTATTAATATCTAATACTGGCATGAAAACCCCTCCACTTATTTATTAATTTTTCTTTTTAAAGTGTATCTTGTAAGTCTTGTTATAACCTCTATAGTAAGAAAAGACGCGGAGCTTTCTCTTTAAATTAAAATCTTTATCATAATATAAAGTAAAACTATATTTATTTTCTCTTATTAATCTATTAACATCCTCTTTAAGTTTAGAATCATCAAGATACTTAAGTACTAATTTCTTTGGAACCCCTAACCAAAGGTGTTCTTTATCAGCTATTTCAGTAGGCAAATTTTTACCGTATACTAAATCTTCTACTAAATACTTAGCTAAATTATTTCCGCATCCTGTAACAAAGAAACTACTTCTACCTTGTCTTATGTTTATCTCAAAGACTTTATATTTGTTATCTCTTTTATCATATTTCATATCAAAGTTGGCAAATCCTCTATAGCCTAACTTTTCTAAGAATACTTTATACTTTTCAAAAATCTCTTCATTATAATCATTCTGTATTGCGACATAATTTCCAATAAGAGTAGGTGTGCAATCTTCTAACAATACTTTTCCTAAACACATCATAGAGACCTTACTATCTTTATCTACATAGCAATTAAGAACTCTCATAGATGTATCATCACCTGGAATATATTCCTGAACAATTAAGTTTTTATCATATTGTGTTGAATAAATAGTGTTTACTACATTTCTATATTCTTCTTCTGACTCTATAATATAAGCCTTCTTTTTTCCTTCAAAGTGTGTTTCAAAATATAGTACACTATCTGCCGGCTTAACTACTATTGGATAATTAAATGGTAAATCTAAATTATTCTTTGTTTCCTTAGTGCAAATATATGTTTTAGGATAGTCTAATCCATATTCCTCACATACCTTATAGAAACTTTCTTTATCTATTAATCTTTCCATCATATCTCTTGATATGTATGGAACACAGTAGTACTTTTCTAGTTCATGCTTATTATTAACAATTAATTCCGCATAATTATCGCTACTTGCAATAAGTATTAGTTTTTCTGCTTCCTTAGATAACTCTTCTGCAACACTAACTAAAGTTTTTAAAAATACTTCTTGTGTATCAAATTTATCAAATAATTTTACTTCTATTATATTTGAATCCTTTGCTGAAAAAAGACTTGCTTTTCCTACTACAACACTTTTAATACCGTATTGCATATGAAAAGACTTTGCCATTCCGTACATATTCGTATCTGTTCCTAAAATAACAGGTATGAAATCTCTCTTACTCATTCCGATATTCATCCTCCAAATTTTTATGTCCTTATCAAGTATAGCACTATTGTTAAACTTATATCAACTTTCATAGGATTTTACTACTTCCTATTACGTTTCTGCCTTCTATCATATTTATATAAGAATTTTTTTGTAAACTCAACATCAGAAGGACAATCAATATACTCTATTCCCCTCTTTTGTCTAGTCTCATCACCCTTACCAGTAATTAATATGACACTCTCTTCTTTGACATCCATAATAGCTTCCTCTATAGCCCTACCCCTATCAGTAACTATTGAGTAGTTGCATCCTTGAACTTCTACAAATCTAGATATCTCTTTACATATATCAACTACTGATTCTTCTCCTGGATCCTCTTCTGTTATTATTACCTTATCCGAATACCTTCCTGATATCTCACCTAAATCTTTACGTCTATCTAGAGCCTTCTTTCCAGGGCACCCAAATACAGTAACTATTTTTCTTCCTGGATATTCTGCTTTTACAGATTCAAATAATCTTTCAAAGCTTAACTTATTATGTGCATAGTCTACAATTGCAATTATCTTATTATTTTCATTGTTGTAAACTTCCATTCTTCCTTTAACTTTTGCTTTTTTTAAGCCCTCATATATATACTTTTCAGGAATATCTAAAGCTTCACAAATTGCTATGGCAGCTAATGCATTTTCTACATTAAATAATCCTGGAATACATAATTTAAAATCTCTATCAAATCTCTTAGTCTTAGCTCTAAATAATATATCATTATCATCTTTTCTTACATCATAACCACATACATCTGCATCTTCTATGTTTAGCCCAAAAGTTATTACCTTAGGAGACTTTTTACTAGCTTCTAACACCTCTTCTAAGTGCTCCGTATTTAAATTAACACAAGCCACTTCACTTTGTTCAAATATTCTAAGCTTTGATTTGAAATAATCATCAAAGTCTTTATGTTCTATATCACTTACATGGTCATAGCCTATATTCAAGAAGCATCCAACATTAAAGTTTACTCCTAAAACCCTATCATATTTTAATGCTTGACTAGATACTTCCATTTCCATATACCTTATTCCACTGTTAACTGCATTATTAAAATGTTTATGCAAGTCTATTGATTCAGGTGTAGTAATATGTGATTCAATATCTATAACTCCATCATATGTATCTATAGATGACACAACTCCACTTAATGGTTCATTAATACTTCTTAGATATTCATCAAATATGTATCTTATAAAATATGTAGTAGTTGACTTTCCTTTTGTTCCAGTAATCCCCACCAAATTTAACTTGCTCCATGCCCTATCATAAAAATAATCTGCAATATATGCCATTGTCTTTCTAATATCATTAACTATAATATAGGGACTATCCATTATTCCGTTATACTTCTTTTCACTAATATAGCAAATTGCCCCTCTATCTATTGCATCAGATAAAAAAGCTTCTTTAAAGTGAGCCCCCTTGCATATAAAAAGTGTATTGGATGTTATATCTTTTGAATTACAAGATATATACTCAATAGGAGTTTTCTCTAATTCATTACTGATACTATATTCTATAACTAAATCTTTACTTACTAAAAGCTCTAGGTATTCTTCTAATCTACATACTTTACTCATAACACACCTCTTCTATATTATTCTCTCGAACACATTTCTATTGATTTTTTTACTAACACTTCCATAGCGTCTATATAGAAATCAGATAACTCATGTTGTTCTTTAAAACATGATAACTCAGTACATGCTAATATTGCTCCATCACAACCATTAGCCTTTAACTCATTTTCAATTTTAAGGAACATATCATAATCACCAATCTTACCCTTTTTAATTTGGTTATATATTATATCCATAACAAATTCTTGACTTTCTTTTGATGGAACATAACTTTCTATATCTAACCTCATACATTCTTTTTGATATACACCTACATTTATAGTTCCATCTGTAGCTAATATTGCAACCTTCTTCATGTTTTTCTTTTTAGAAGATATATAATTAACTGTTTCTTTTATCATATTTATAATAGGAATATTTATCTCTTGCTGAACCTTATCTATAAAATAATGTGATGTATTACAAGGAATAGCTATTACAGAACAGCCATTACATTCAAGCATATTTGCATCTTCTAATAATATATCTAATACATCTTGTTCTCTTCCAGCTAATATACATGAAGTTCTATCAGGTATACTTGTATCATTTAATATTATCATAGGAATATGTTCCTGATCTTTCTCTGCATTTGTTTTATCTATAATCATTCCCATGAATAATTGTGTGGCTTTAGGTCCCATGCCACCTATAACACCTAACTTTTTATACTTTTTATTAGAAACCATTTAGGTACTTCCTCCAAAAAATTATATTTATGAATATCGTATTTTAACTTAATTTAACATACTCTTCTCATATATTTTATTAAAAATACTTGTACAATTTTCGCTTAATATATTATAATATCTGTTATATTATTTATCAAGGCAAGCAATATAGCCATTTTTCGCAAATTATACACATACTATTATACAATATTTCAATAAAAATAACCTCTCTTTTAATTATTGTCACAAAAGAATTTATTAAACACACTTTTGCATATTTAATAAACAAGGGCTGTATAAGCATAAGGTAAAACCCTTAATCTAATACAACCCCTTGGTTAATTACTTTTTCAATTGTTCATTATATATCATTCTTGATATTTTAGATATTTTTTCAGCTGGTCCACTTATTCCCTCTGCATATGCTACTATTACATATGGCTTGTCCGTAAACACTATTCCTATGTCACTAACAGCCCCACCATAATTACCTATTTTATGTGCAACCTTATTGTATGGAATATATTTATCTAATCTATCATGAAACACTGTATTTTTCATATTACTTATTAACTGTGAATAATACTTATCATTTCTGTTCTCATATAACATCTTTAATAACCTAAATTGAATCTCAGGTGTAGTCTTATTACTTGATGTATCACAACTTAATCCTACCATTGAATTCATATTCTGTCTTACGCCTTTAGCTCCACCTAATATTCTATTAAGCATCCTTGTGGCAATATTATCTGAGTGAGTTATAGATAACTCTAATAACTTACTTACAGGTACTGGTTTAGCCAAAGTAGTATTTACTTGACTTTGAAGTATGCCTGTCCCACCTTCATAATCATTGTTAGCTACATATGTAATACCTTTATTAATATCTAATGAACCATTTCTTATTTTTTCATATGCCACAATATTTAATCCAACCTTATATGTACTTGCTGCTGTAAAAACCTTATTTTCATTTATTGCTATCTTTTCTCCACTTGTTAAATCATAATAAATAAATCCAAACCTATTTATATCAGATCCTAAATACTTTTGTATTCTCTCCTTAATAGGAAGATTAGATTCTAATATAGATTCAGAGCTCGTATCCTGTTGTGTTTCATTATCTTTTGATTTCTGTTCATTCTTCTTTTCTTCTTCTGCTTTTATCCTAGCTTCTTCTGCCGCCTTTTTTTTAGCCTCTTCCTCTGCCTTTAGTCTTTCTTCCTCAAGGGCAATCTGTTTTTCTCTTTCTATAGCTTGAGCTTTTTTAGTCTCTACTACCTTAAATATCCCCCCCAATGATAAGACAAATAAAAAAATAGTACTAAATACTATTACCTTTACCTTCTTACTCCTCATATCAACATTCATTATTTATCCCCCTAGTTTTACATAATATCTATAAAATAATACCATTTATCAAATATAATTTCTACCAAACTTTACAGTTTTTTATGTACCGAAAGTATTTTATCTATAAACCTTATATATCCATTAACCTTTAATTAATGCAAAATACAAAAAAGGTGGATAAACCACCTTTTTAAAATTATAACTATTGCTTTTTAAATATAGTTTCGCCTTCCTTAATAGTCTCAAGAACTTGTATATCTTTTATCTCCATGGGGTCAACCTTTAGTATGTTCTTATCTAATATAACTAAATCTGCTAACTTACCTTCTTTCAGAGTACCTTTAATATCCTCCTCAAAATATTGGTATGCTGCACTTTTTGTAACAGCTTTTAATGCATCTAAAGGACTTACTCTTTCATCTTCGCCTAATAAAACTCCACTTTTAGTTGTTCTATTAACAGCACACCATATAGTTTCTAACATATTAGGATCTATAACAGGTGCATCCTGATGAAATGTATATAGTATTCCCTTGCCTTGCGCTGACTTTGCAAGACTTATTTTACTTGCCCTTTCCATTCCATAATTTTTTATGTGAATATCCCCCCAGTAATAAACATGAGCTACAAAGAAGGATGGCATTATACCCAAAGCTTTTAAATCATCTAATTGATCTTCAGCTAATAATTGAGCATGTATCATAACAGGCCTTATATTATTATTGGAATGAGTTCTTTCTTTTGCAATCCTATATTGATTTAGGAATTGTTGAGAAGCAGCATCTCCATTACAATGAACTAATATCTGCATATCTTCCCTTAACGCCTTCTCAAATTTACTTTCTATTTCTTCGTCCTTTTGTACTCCATATGCATAATAATCTTTTTCATTTCCTAAGTATGGAGTTCTCATCCATGCAGTACGACCTTGTGGAGACCCATCCAAGAAAGTTTTATATCCTCCCATTTTCACATGATTATTATATCTTTTAAGGCAATTTGCAAACTTTTCTTTTAATAATTCAGCATTCCTTATATCTAAGTATCCAATCAAATCTATTTTTAGAAGTTTAGCCTGTATTAAATACTGAAATATATCTGCTAATACATCTACAACCATTCCCTCTTGAACAGTTGTAATGCCATAGCTGGCATATGCACTTTGAGCCTTAACTAAGTTGTCCATAAATTCTTCATTAGACACAACTGGTATAGACTGAATATAATTTATATATGCATTTTCTTCTAAATATCCAGTAATTTCTCCGTCCTTCTTTTCTATAATGCCACCTTCTGGATTTGGTGTATCCATGGTTATCTCTAAAGCCTTTATTCCCATAGTATTTAATACACCCATATGTCCAGACTTATGTTTAACAATAAGTGGATTGTTAGGAGCTGCTTTATCTAAAATATCCCTAGTTGGATTAGACTTTTCTTCTAAATAATTTTGATCATAACCATTTGCTTGAATCCATATTCCAGCAGGTATATTATTCTTTTTAATAAATTTTTGTACAGCATCAACAATTTCATCAAAGTTTACCACTTCTGCCAAATCTACTTGTGTAAAGGAACTAGCGTATCCAGAAAAATGACTATGTGCATCTATAAATGATGGCATTAATGTTTTTCCTTGTAGATTAATTATCTCTACATCTTTACCTGCTTCTTTAAGTAAATCTTCTTTTTTCCCTAACTTGTATATCTTTCTTCCTTTAACTAACACTGCTTCAGCGTAAAGCTTATCCTCAAGTGTCAATATATCTCCATTAAAATATAACTTTTCCTTATTAGACATTTTCACCCTCCCAAAATTCTCTTAATTTATATTTATTCAGCTTTAGTTTTTCACAGTATATATATTTTTAATCAATTCGTTAACTGAAAATTCACTATATTCCTTTCAAATAAAGCATATTACTTAAATACAGTTAGTAGTTTTGTTTTTAATGTCTAATATTCAAATACCTAGAAATATAAACCTCACTTATTTATGATACGGTTCTCCGTATCTGTAGTGAGTGCGCTTATTTACTTAATAATATATATATCATAAAATAGAAACACTATTTTTAATTCATTTCATCCTGTAAGTTTTTAAAAAACATCGATACATGATAACCGTCTGCAATTGCATGTGAGATTTGTATTGTAATTGGCATAACTAGTTTTGAATTGATTTCTTCATATTTTCCAAGAGCAATCATCTTTGTAATTTTATTTTCCTGTGTTTTTGAGTTGGAATAAAAATGTTCAAAATGCATCCAAAGGTATACAAGAAATATTAAATACATTGAGTGGTAGATCAATTTGAGGAACAATCGTGTTTGAATTATCATATTTTGCAGTTATAGCTCTATATTGCTTATCAAATTCAAGATAACTTTCCATTGGTTCTTCACAAAGCGTAACAATAGTTTGATCTTTTTATTGAAACTAGAGAATGTTGGAATAATTCTTCCATTCAACAACATTTCCCTCAAGAATATCATATCGAAAATGGTATGCTCTATCAAATTCTTTCATATCTATTATTTTGTATGATTTCATATCATCCCCATCCAAATTTGCAATTAATCTATCACTATATCTATTGAATTTAACAAATTTGTTACCTCAGGAAATGAAAACTTTGCCTTCTTCAATTTATTACTTTGAATATCAATAATATATCCATATGCCCCCCTAAAATCTGCCCTTGCCATATTACATTGTGTAAATTGTGTAGACTCAAAATTCACATCTTTAAAATTTGAATCCATTAAATCACACTCTTCAAAAAGACTTTCTTTAAATTTTGAGCCAGAAAAATCAAAGCTATTTAACCTCATTGATATAAAGTTATTATATTTAAAGAAACATTCTCTAACCTTATTTATTGGTCCTGCGCTAAAGGAATCACCCATTAATGTATTCCAGTTGATATCTATAAATTCCGATTTGTCCAGTGTGGCATTTTTCATAGTGGAAAATTTAAATATAACATTATTCATCCTACAATTATAAAATGTACATTCTTTAAATATACAATTGTTAATTTCCACATCTATAAAATTACAGTTATGAAACTCACAATCAACATATTCCCTATTGCTTATAATTTCACTTCTAAAACTCAAACCCTTAAATTTCTCTTCTTCAAAATAATCCATAATAATTCTCCTAACTAAAATAATAAGTAATTTTGCAAAAATTTTTCTTCAGTGATATTATAAACCTTACAGTTACTTTAAGGTCAATAGCTTATTTAAAGTTTGGAAGTTATTATTAAAGATAAATATTATATCACAATAAAGGAATTTTCTAATCTAACTGGTATTAAGAGTCAAACCTTAAGATACTATGCTCAAATTGGATTGTTCTCTCCAGAATATCGTGGTGAAAATGGTTATCGTTATTATACTAGGAATCAGCTTACTACATCCTATTTAATCATTTCCCTTAGAGCGATTGGCATTAGTATCGACGAAATTAAGAAATATATAGATATACGTACCCCTGAGCAACTATTTTCTTTGTTTAGCATGCAAAGGGAACATATTTTGACGGAAATAAAAAAACTTACTCGGACTATTGAAATCATGCAATTATATATTGATATAACAAAGGATGCTGTCAAATATAAAGAAAACAGTATAAATATTGAATATAAAAAAAGAACCTATCTTTCTAAGCCCTATAGTTACTAATAATCCTATAAATAATCCTATAAATGATTCTATTATTTCATTTTATAATTTCGCTATTGGAAATGAAATTAATGTAATAGGTTATCCAAGTGGTGCTATTATTAATATACAAAGCTTTGAATCTGATAAATCTTTATTAGTAAAGCACTACTATTTTAAAATGAGAGATGAGCAAAACTCATATAAGCCAGAAGGTAAATATGTAGTATTCTACGGTAGATGTGCTTATGGAGAATCTACTAATTTTTACGAAAAGTTATTTACATATATTAAAGAAAATAATTTACGTATTTGTGGTGATGCATTTGAGGAATATCCACTAAATGAATTTACTACTAAAAATGAAAAACACTACTGTGTAAAAATTGAAGTTATGGTAGAAGATATTTGATACTCTCGTAGTTTCTCTACACAATATATTCAAATTAAATACATTGATAAGAAATATTATATTTATGATATAAAAAAATGTTTTTCCCATATCACTTAAATAGATATAACATATTTTAAAATAGTCCTAACCAAATAACTTAAATGGCTAGGACTAAAAAACTCATTTACTTATGATAGGGTTCATTATTTATAATTCTAAATCCTCTATATACTTGCTCTAAAAGCATTACTCTAAATAACTGATGAGGAAATGTCATCTTTGAAAAGCATAGCTTATAATTTGCCCTTTTAATTACATCTTCCGATAAACCTAAACTTCCCCCAATTATAAAAACTATATTTGAATTTCCTGTAACACCACAATTTGATATAAATGAAGAAAACTCTTCAGAAGTTATTTGCTTACCTTTTAAGTCCATTGCAACTACATAAGAATTATCCTTTATCTTAGATAAAATTAGTCTACCTTCTTTTTCTTTTATTTGTTGCTCTTCTTTTTCTGATGCATTATCTGGTGTCTTCTCATCTGGTAATTCTATAACCTCTAACTTACAATATCTACTCAACCTCTTTGAATATTCATCAATTGCTTGTTTTAAATACTTCTCTTTTAACTTCCCTACTGCAATAATTGAAATGTTCATAAAAATATCCTCCTTTGTGGTAGCATACTAATATATTACCACAAAGGAGGATTAAAACTCACTTTATTCCACCTTATAATTATCTACATCTATAATGGTTGGAGAATCATCTTCTACAACAACATCCTTAGATTTTATTTGTTTTCTCTTAGGTAATGTTAACAATAATAACTCATTATCAAATGATGCTTTTAATTTTGTAACATCTATTTCTTCTACATAGAATGTTTTTACTAAATCTCCACCAGTTTGAATTACTGTCATTCTTACATTCTTCCCATTTGAATATGTTTGCTTTTTCTTAATGGTTAATATAGCTTTATTTTTCTCAAAGTCTATATTTACATCCCTTGGAGTTAATCCTGGCAAATATCCTTTTATTAAATAATATGGGCCATAATCTTTTATTGATATATCATAAGCATCCTCATTCATCAAATCATCAACCATATTATTTACAAAATCACTAGATAAAAGTTGATCAACCATTCCATTTATAAAATCATCATTTAGCAAACCACTTAATATACTTCCATAGTTAAAGTTATTATTATTGTTATTATTCATAGGACTATTATTAAACATAAAAGGAAACATTCCAAACATATATACCATCCTCTCATAAAGATGCTTTCATAATATATATGTATTAAATGGTTCCTTTTTTGATACAATTTTAATATCCTATCTCTTTATTTAAAAATATAACATGTATTCTTCCTTTTATACTTTGTCTTTTTATAACAGTATACTCACTACATATCCTTTCTTTACTATTGCAGTTCATACAATATCCTACCTTTATACAAGGAGTATTTTTATTTAACCTTTTTGCATTAGCTGGTGCACTTACTGTTTCATTCCTTTTAATAGCATCCTCTAATGTTGGAACTATCTTATTAACACCACATATGATAATTACTTTTTCTGGCCCATATAATAAAGCTGCTACTCTATTTCCATTTCCATCAACATTATATAGTTGTCCATCTTCTGTTATGGCATTACTACTAGAAAAATATGCATCTGCTAAAAAAGCTTCTTTATAGATTTTCACTAATTCCTCTTTTGTTAATCCTTCTTTATATCTATCTAGAAACTTATATCTATTACTTCTTAGGTGATTTATTACTCCCGTTTCAAATAAGGACATAGAACCACCGCACGCTACCATTGAACCTTCTGAAACTATTTCTTTAATTTTATCTATTAATTCCTCTTCATTTTCAACCAAGTAACCATTCATATTATTTTTCTCTAAAGATTCAATTGTTCTAATTATTTTTTGTTCATTAACCCACTTTAAATTCTTATCCATATAAAAACCTCCTCAATACATCTTTAAGTAAATTTTATCATATAAAAAAGGTAGATATGATAATCATATCTACCTAAAATTAATTTATTTTCCACAACATTTCTTATACTTTTTACCACTACCACATGGACAAGGATCATTTCTACCTACTTTATTCTCATTTCTAACTGTTTTAGAATCTTTATATTCTTTTTCTATTTCATGTCTCTTTTCTACTGAGAATATACCATCCCATTGTGGTAAGTTATATAAGTAGTCAGCCTTTGCATCTAACATATTAAAATATAACTTTTCTAAATTTATATCAAATACTAATTCAGTATTTGAATCTACAGATTCAAGATCATATGGATTGTTTAAACTATCATTTATTCCATCAACAAATCCCATTATGAATTCTTCTGTTGTATTATATTCTTTAGCAAGATTTGAAATCATAACTTTTTTTACGTTTTTATGATCTGCTAATAAATCTCTATATATTTTTGTTTCTATAGCGCTATATTCATCCCAAAAAGCCTTTTCGCCCTTAGTCTTAACATATTCTACTACCATATCAGTCCAATTACTGTATAAACTCATACTATTCTCCTCTTTTCTAAATATATTTTTTATAATTCTATATAGCCACTTGGCTCTTTTCTACTTGCCATAGAAAGTATTACATCCTCACCTTGTTTTAAGCCTCTATCTTGTATTACATTTAAAACTGTTTGATAAGCTAAATCAGGATGATTATTTGTATTACTTAAATGCCCTAATATAACCTTTTTTCCTAATCCATTTTTTACTATATTAACTATAGCTTCGCCACAGTCATCATTAGATAAGTGACCAACTTCACTTAATATTCTTCTTTTTAACGAATATGGATATGGACCGAACTTTAGCATATTAACATCATGGTTACTTTCTAATAGAATAACCTCCGAATCTTTTACATTACTATAAATTTCTTCTGTAAATACACCAAAATCAGTAGCAACACTTACTTGCTTTATCCCATTACTTACTGTGTAACCTACTGGTGATATAGCATCGTGTGGTATTATAAAAGACTTTATACTTAAGCTACCTATATCAACACTTGTTCTTCTATCCATAACTTTTATGTTATGTTCTTTTACCTTACCTATTGAACTTTCCATAGCAGCCCAAGTCTTATCATTAGCATATATAGGGACATCGTATTTTCTTGATATTATTCCTACACCTTTAATATGGTCACTATGCTCATGAGTAATGAATATTCCATCTAACTTACTAGGATCTTGCCCAATAGACTTCATTGCTTCATCAATCTTTTTTCCCGGCATACCAGCATCAATTAATATTTTTGATTCTTTATCACCTATAAAAATACTATTGCCACTGCTACCACTATATAATGAGCAAAAAATCATTTACTTTTCCCCCATCTTAATCTTCACAACTAACTCTATGTATGTCAGCGCCTAAAGATCTGAATTTTTCCTCTATGTGAGGATATCCTCTATCTATATGTTCTATATTTGTAATCTCTGTTTCACCCTCAGCCATAAGCCCAGCTACAACCATAGCTGCACCTGCTCTTAAGTCAGTTGCCACAACTACAGCACCCGTTAACTTTTCTACACCATCAATTAAGGCTACTCTACCTTCAACTTTTATATTAGCACCCATCTTTTTTAGTTCATCAGTATGTTTATGTCTATTTTCATATATAGATTCATTGATCATACTTCTTCCTGATACTGTTGATAAAAGTGCAGACATAGGTTGTTGTATGTCTGTTGGAAAACCCGGATATGGAGTTGTTTTTATATTAACTCCCTTAAGCTCTCCATCCACTGTAACCCTAACACTATCGTCACCTTCTTCAACAACTACTCCCATTTCTATAAGTTTTGCTGTTATAGATTCTAAGTGCTTAGGAATTACATTTTTAATTGTAATATCCCCTCTTGTTGCTGCAGCAGAAATCATAAATGTCCCAGCTTCAATCTGATCAGGAATAACACTATATGAACATCCTCTTAGCTCTTCAACGCCTCTAATTCTAATAATATCAGTTCCTGCACCTTTTATGTCTGCCCCCATAGTGTTTAAGAAGTTCGCAACATCCACTACATGTGGTTCCTTTGCAACATTTTCTAATGTTGTTACTCCTTCAGCTAATGTAGCTGCAATCATAACATTAATTGTAGCTCCAACTGAAACAACATCAAAGAAAATATTAGTCCCAACTAGTTTATCAGCTTTAACATTTACAGCGCCATGTTCTATAACAACTTCTGCACCTAATGCTTCAAAGCCCTTTATATGTTGGTCTATTGGTCTAACACCTATAGGACATCCCCCTGGTAATTCTACTCTAGCTTGCTTAAATCTTGCTAATAATGATCCAATAAAATAATAAGAAGCTCTCATTCTTCTAACATCTTCTGTGCAAGCATTAAAATTATTTACGTCCGTACTATCAATTTCTAATGTATTATTATCTAACTTATTCACAGTGCATCCTAAACTTTTTAATATACGTTCTAAACAATGTACATCCTCTATATCCGGTATATTATCAATCACACATTTTCCAGCACTTGCTATTATAGCAGCTGGTAATATTGCAACCGCCGCATTTTTCGCACCATTTATTTCAACCGATCCCCTAAGAGACTTACCTCCATTAATAACTAACTTTTCCATCAAATTCACCCTTATTCAAAGATTATATATATTAAAATTCCCAAAATTCATAATTATATCCAAAATTCTATTAAATACGCACTATAACTCTATTGTCTAGAATTCTATCCTAATCATTATAACATAAAGTATAGTTATTTAAATATCTTTTTTATGGCAAATTCACCTTTTTAGTAACTACATCCATTTAATTTGTTAAATTTTTAGTATTTTTAGTAAATTAAATAAAATCAATGCTTTTATGTTTTTTTATATTTGGTAATATGTTATAATTTATAACAAAGTTTGTATATAAAATTTTCTTGAATGTGAGGTTTGCTATGAAATATTATATTGTGGCACTATTCGATGATGAATCTTATAAGTTAATATCACCTATCCAAAAGAATCTTTCAAAAAAATATAGAGCTAATAGAAATTCTCCTCAACCATACATCGTTTTAGGGGCATTAGAAAATCCAACTATAGATAAGCTTAGTCCAATATTAGAAAAGATTTTAAAACCTTATAAAAAATTTAAGGTTGAATTGTGTGATAGTGTTTGCGTAAGTGAGACTACTAAAACAGTAAATCTCAAAATTGAACATATTGGTTACATAAAAAAGATTTCAAGAGTTATCAATGATACTTTAAAATTACATGGATTTAATATCTTAAATAATGATGAAGATGAACTTGCTATTTCTTTAGCGAATGTAAATTATTTTAATAAAGATAAAAAGAATAACAGTGAAGTACTATATAATTCAAATAAAAATAATAAAATCTATCCTACACTAAAAGTTGATAGATTTGAAATATGGAAAATTTCTAATAGTAGACGGGAAACATTAATTAAAAGTTATCCTCTTAGAAATTTTTAAAATAATAAAAACTCCTATTTATTCTTTGAAAAAATAGGAGTTTTTATTATTTTTTTTAATATTTAAAAAATATTTGTTTTGTAGTCGTTTTCTGACCTTTTCTTTATTCTAAAGATTCTGTAAAATATATAAAGATGATTGCCTTGAAAATTAAGGGGGATATAAATATGCAAATTGAAGATTTGTTTAAAATACAAAAAGAAGCTAATAATAAAGTTCAAATAGATACTAACTTAAGTGGTTATAAACTTCTTGCAAGAAAGCATCTTGAACTTCAAATAAAGATGAGTGAATTAGCTAATGAGACAAAATGCTATAAGTATTGGGTTGATGATAACTTTGCTGTAGAGAAAAGTACGGTATTCGATAAATATATCTCTTGCTTCAGACAGGTCTTATCTTTAGGGATAGATAAAGGATATGACAATATTGAATGTATTACTATACAACCTAGTGAATATTGTTTAAGCGATCAATTTTTAAATTTATATATAGACATAAATGACCTTCTAATATCTTCTTCTGAAGACCACTATGTTACTTTATTGGAAGATTTCCTAAGTCTTGCAATAAGTCTAGGTTTTTCTGAACAAGATATTATAGATGGTTTTAAGTTATAACTTTATAATATTTTAAGCTCTCTAATTTTTAGAGAGCTTTTATTATATTCTAAAACTCTCTGGGAATACTATTTTTGAGGTGATTAAAATGATAGCTATAATTACAGCAATAATTTCTGGTATTGCTATGAGTGTTCAAGGTGTATTTAATACACGATTAGGAGAAAAAATTGGAGTTTGGGAAACAAACGTTTTTGTTCAAGGAAGTGCCCTTATACTAACATTAATTATTACTTTTTTTATGGGTAAAGGGAGCTATAATCAAATTAAAGAGGCCAATAAATTATATTTACTAGGGGGTGCTCTTGGTGTTGTAATAACCTATACAGTTATGAAAAGCATTAGTGGTTTAGGCCCTACATGTGGAATTGGTATAATACTTGTTGCTCAATTATTAGCAGCTGCATTAATTGAAGCATTTGGACTATTTGGAAGTGAAAAACTTAATTTTACATTAAAAGAATTTATGGGTATTGCAATTATGGTTGTAGGTATTATAGTATTTAAATGGAAACATTAAACAAAGGAGTCTTATAATGAAGATACTTAGTAATATTAAATTTTTATCTATACTAACAGCAACCAATGTAAAAGAATACTTTAATCAAAGAAATGATATTTCTAATGAAACATTAAAAACTGATTCAGTACATTGGTATGGTCATGCTACTGCATTAATTAATTTATCAGATACCATAATACTTACTGATCCAGTTTTAAATAATACTTTAGGATTCTTTAAAAGAATTGCTAACCGTCCTAGTAGCCTTGATAATCAAAAAATAGATTATATTCTACTATCTCACGGACATATGGACCATACTAACTTCTCCTCCTTAAGAAAGTTAGATAAAAATATTACTATTATAGTCCCTAAGGGATATAGACGATTAATGAAATTATTAGGCTTTAAAAATGTTATAATGCTTCGAGATACGGAAATATATGAAGATGAAAATATAAAGATTACAGCAATAAAAGCTAATCATGATGGTCGTAGATTTTATATAGGAATAGATGACGAAAGCAATTCCTATCTTATAGAAAGAAATAAAAAGAGGGTATTTTTCGCTGGTGATACAGCTTTTACTAATGATTTCAACAACTTAGAATGTGATGTTGCTATTATGCCTGTAGGTTGTTATAAACCAGATAGATTTTCATATATGCATTGTACCCCAGAGGAAAGCTATAAAATGTTTAGTATGATGAAATGCAATGCAATGATTCCTATTCATTATAAGACTTTTAAGATATCATTAGAAGATTTCAGCGAAACACATGATACGCTTGTTAATTTTAAAGATGAAAGAGTTAAAATTCTAAATATAGGGCAAACATATAAATTTTAAGCAGTTTTTATAATAACTGCTTTTTTTAGTTATATTAACAAAATTGCCCTAATCTTTATACTATATAAGTGAAAGAATTTATAGGAGTATTTTATGTTTTCATTTAGAAGTAAGATAGACTCTAACCTAAAGTATTACATTGAAAATAAAGTTTATACAAAATATAGAGTTCTAATCAAATGTAAAAACTTCACAAAAGAAATTGCAAAAAAAATCTCCTCATATAGAGGAGAACTTATATATATATTAGAATATTCAAATATAGTTTGTGCTAAATTAGATAGCAGGTCTATAGAACGTATTTCAGAATATCCTGAAGTTAAATATATAAGTTTTGATGAATACTTACATTTATGTGGAATGAGCGTCTCCACTGCTAATAAAGTTTATATTTCCGAAAAAGTTTCTCTATCTGGAAAGGGTATTGGTATTGGTATTGTTGATAGTGGAATATATCCTCATCCAGACTTACTTTCTCCATCTAATAGGATATCTAGCTTTACTGACCTAATCAATAATTTCCAATATCCCTATGATGATAATGGTCACGGCACATGTACCGCTGGTATAATTGCAAGTAGTGGAATAACATCTAATAATATGTATAAAGGAATAGCACCACGTTCTGATATATATTGCTATAAAGCTTTTGATAAATGTGGAAAAGGTTTTTCATCTACAGTTCTCTATGCAATTGAGTCATTAATAAAAATATCTAAAGAAAAAAATATAAAAATTCTATGTCTACCTTTTGAATTACAAAACCACAATACCTTTATAATCAATGCTTTTAAAGTTACATTCGATAAAGCCATTGAAAATTATATTACCCCTATTGTACCTAGTGGAAGTAATTTAAATGAAGATTTTTCTATTATGGGAATCGCAACTTTAGACAATTGTTTAACTGTTGGTGGAGTTGATACTAATAACTCATTAAAACCTTACTTATACTCATCTTCGGGTCCCTTTAAAAATCTTTCCAAACCAAATCTAAGTGCTGCATGTGTTGATATAGTGTCTCTTAATTCAGATACATCCTATTTATCTGAAAAAGATGGATTTAAAATATATCCTAAAAAATTAGATGTATCATATAAATCATTTTCTGGTACATCTATATCAACGGCCTATATCTCTGGAATATGTGCACTTTTATACGAAAAGAATCCAAACTTATCATTTAAAGATTTATCTTCACTATTAAAGCTATCCTGCGAATTAGGAGAACTACCTAAAAAGCAGGTAGGAGAAGGAACTATAAATCTTTATAAATTATTAGATTAATTAACTAAATACTTTTTAGGATCTACAGGACTACCATTTACTCTAACCTCAAAGTGTAAATGTGGTCCTGTACTTCTTCCTGTACTTCCAACCCTACCTATTAGCTGACCTTTCTTAATTTCCTCTCCAACCTTTACTTCAAACTTGCTTAAATGTCCATATATAGTTTCTATCCCATCTTCATGTTGTAGCAATATCTTATTTCCATAGCTACCATCATACCTGCATTCCTTAACTTTCCCATCAAGAGCTGAATAAACTGGATCCCCAATTTCTCCTGCTATATCCATACCACTATGTGTACTCCCCCATCTTGGTCCAAAATTTGATGTTACATATCCGCCCCTAGTTGGCATTCTTAAAAATGCTACATCTTCTTTTATCGGGCTCTTAATTCCCCTATATACAACTTTATCTACACTATCTTTTATTATATCTTGCTCTATTATTTCTTCATCTACCTTTAATCCATTTCTGTATACTACGTTAGCTATAACACTCTTGCTTCCTTCCTCCCCCTCTTCTACATAGTCTTCCCCTAAATACATATCATCTCTATTTACTACTTTTGTTGATATATCTATACTATCAACTCTTTCTTCCCTACATAATATATCTACAGATACCAGATTATTAAACTTATCACTTTTTATAATATTTCTAGCTATCTCTTCTATAGGTTTCACATTTCTAATTATTTCATTTCCTTTTTCATATCTTAAATTAGCTTTTACATCAACAGATATAATTTTATCTCTATCTATTTTACTTTCATCTATAAATATCTCTCCTATTCTTTTTAAAACCTCCTTACCCTCTTGTTCATTTAGAACTAATCCATAATATTGATTTCCTAAATAAATTTTAGTTAGAACAGCTTCTGAATTTATTGAAGATATTATAGAATCTCTTAAATCTTTATCAGTCCCTTTTACTTCTTCATATTTTACTTTCTTATATGTAATATCGTTGTTATTTTCTTTATCGATAAGAATATCATTTATATTATTCTCAATTTCATTACATTGCATTGACAACTCTTCTATTTCTCCATAACACTCTACTTCTTGATTATTAATATATAATTTATATATATAATCACTGTTCAAACCTAATAAGTTAATAATGATTAATATTATACTGCTTATTAAACAGCATAATATATATTTAATTTGTAATCTTATATCCATACATCATCCCTTCACTTCCAAAAACACATCAATTACTTTTCCCATAATCTATTAATTTATACATTATATATCTATTTAGATAAGTTGTTATCCCTCTTCTCCTTTGTTATAATTATTAAATATGATGTTTATAAAATACTAATTTTGAAAGGAGGAATGTTAGAATGAGTACTTTTATATTGAAAAATAACGTATGTACCTTTACACCTATTAGCAATGTCTTTATTGAAAAATATATGCCATTTGCTAGAGGAGAATTTGTTAAGGTTTATTTACTTCTATTAAAGTATAACTTTTCTAATGAGCCTGGAGTAAATAGTTCAATACTAGCATCTTCCTTAAACCTGTTAGAATCTGATGTAATGAACGCATTAAATTATTGGAATGACCAAGGTGTAATAAAATTTGTTCCTGTAGATAAAATGAATAACTTCAGTATAGAATTTGTACCACTAGATAATGACTTAAGTAGTAATTCAACAGATGTTAATCTATTAGATGCACTAAATAACACAGAAACTAATGACATGTTAAGAGATATAGAAAGAATACTTTGTAGACCACTTTCAACAAAAGAGATGGAAATATATTTAGGATGGCAAAAAGATTTTTCTTTTACTTCAGAGCTTATCCTAATACTTATTGAATATTGTGCATCAAAAGGTAAAGTTGATTACAGGTATATAGAAAAAGTTGCTCTAGCTTGGAATGATATGGGTATAAAAACTATTGAAAAAGCCCAAAGTTATATAAAGCAGACAGAAGATAAATGGATTAAAATAAGACAAATATTAAATTATCTAGGCATCAATAATTCAGAAATTATGAAGCCTCAGGAAGAGCTTTTGAATAAATGGATTAATGTATATAAATTTGACATTCAATTAATAAAGAAAGCTTGTGACATTTGTTTTCAAAGACTTAATAGAGCTGACTTTAAATATATTGATGGCATACTTAGCAAATGGTTTAATGACAATATAAAAACCCTAGATGATGTTGCAATTAAAGATAAACAACATAAAAATAATTATAAAAACTCATCTACTAATTATCCAAAGAACTTAAAAGCCTCAGGTTTTAATAACTTTGAACCAAGATCATATGATTATGACTCTTTAGAAAAGAAATTGTTAGGATGGGATGTTGATGATTAACGGATATCAAGCAAAAATTATGGACGTTTATGAAAAGATACGTGATGAAGAAGCTAAAAACTTAGAACTTAGAAGGAATGAAATTCGTAATTTGTATCCAGAAATAATGGATATAGATAACTTAATTCAAAAACGCTCACTTCAATTATCTATGGCTATACTTAAGTCTAAGGATGCAGATGAAACTATGAAAAAGTTTAAAAATGAAATTACAGATTTAAGAGTAAAAAAGTGTGAAATGTTAGTATCTAAGGGATATGATCCTGATTATTTAACCTTAAAATATAGATGTAATAAATGTCATGACACAGGCTTTATAGGTGTTACTAAGTGTTCATGCTATAAACCAAAACTAATAAAATTATATTATCAAAACTCCTTACTTGAGGATATTCTAAAAGAAAAGAACTTTGATAATTTTGATCTTAATTTATTTTCAATGCATAAGGTAAGTGATGATAAATTTTCTCCTAGAAAAAACATCGACAATATTGTATCTTATATTACTTCTGAGTATTTGCCAAATTTCAACAACTCAAATACTAACCTACTTTTTTATGGCAATCCTGGAAGTGGAAAGTCCTATTTATCTTACTGTATTGCTAAAGAGCTATTAGACCTAGGCTTTTTAGTGGTATACAAAACTTCAGAAGAACTTATAAGAGACTTAAGAGATATAAAGTTTAATAATAATTATAAATTAGAAGAATTATTAATTGAATGTGATTTACTTATTATTGACGATCTTGGTGCTGAATCTAAGAATGATTTTTCAATAACAGAACTTTTTAATCTTATTAACAGAAAACTATTAAAAAATAAAAAGATGCTTATTTCAACCAACCTTTCACTTCCTAATATAACAAATATATATAGTGAAAGAATTTACTCTAGACTATTAGGTGATTTTAAACTTTTCAAATTTTATTCAGATGATATAAGAATAAAATTAAACTTAAAAAATAAAAGGTAATGTAGATTTTCTACATTACCTTTTTTATAAATCTTTTTTCTATAAAGCAAAAAAACATCAACATTAGTTGATGTTTTAATTTGGCGACTCAGAAGGGGCTCGAACCCTCGACCTCTGGCGTGACAGGCCAGCACTCTAACCAACTGAGCTACTGAGCCAAATTATCTGGTGGGCACAACAGGGATCGAACCTGTGACCCCCTGCTTGTAAGGCAGGTGCTCTCCCAGCTGAGCTATGCGCCCAAATAAAAATGGTGACTCCTAGGGGAATCGAACCCCTGTTACCACCGTGAAAGGGTGGTGTCTTAACCGCTTGACCAAGGAGCCAAATAATGGAGCTGGCAATAGGAATCGAACCTACAACCTGCTGATTACAAGTCAGCTGCTCTACCGTTGAGCCATGCCAGCATAATTAGCATTTAATATTTATTTTTTAAAATTGGCGACTCAGAAGGGGCTCGAACCCTCGACCTCTGGCGTGACAGGCCAGCACTCTAACCAACTGAGCTACTGAGCCGCATTTATGGTGGGCACAACAGGGATCGAACCTGTGACCCCCTGCTTGTAAGGCAGGTGCTCTCCCAGCTGAGCTATGCGCCCAAATAAAAATGGTGACTCCTAGGGGAATCGAACCCCTGTTACCACCGTGAAAGGGTGGTGTCTTAACCGCTTGACCAAGGAGCCAAATTGTTATCTTGTAATCCTCGCTAATGTGTTCTGCGCTGACCACATAGACTATAATACAGAAATTCATTATGTGTGTCAACACATTTTTTTAAATTTCTTTTTATTTTTCTTAAACCTCGCACTATTCCATGTCCGATAAGAGGTAAATAGCTTCATTTTTCTCATTTTTTTTAATATTATTTATGGCTTTCCCATATCTAGATAATAAAACTTCTTTTTGCTTTATTTCTTTTATAATTCTACTTATTTCTTCTTTTGCCCCTTCCATAAACCCTTGTATTTCCAACGGTGTAATTAATATACTATAATTATCTCTTTTAAAATTTTGTCCTGATGCCATAACTTTCATAGGCAATGAGTTATTTATTACACAAATTAGTTCTTTTTCCCATATACCTCTCTTATTAACTTTATATCTATCTCTTAAAACATTTAAATCATTTAATTCTTCATCTATCTCATTTTCTAAAGAATCTTTTAGAGCTTTATAGAAAAATATTGATATTCCTCTATTTAATTTTATAGTTAAAAAGTTAATGTTATTTATTAAAAAATCATCTATCTCTCCCTCACTAATTAGTTCAACTTCATCATGCTTATAAGACTTTAATCCAGTGCCTGTAGGATAATTAACTATTATCTCATCTATATTCATTCTTCTTACTTTAAATTCTCTATTCTTATCTTCAATCTCTGCAATAACTTTAGCCTTCAAAATAATCACCTCTTAAGGTATTATTCCTCTCTTTAATAGGTAATATTACTATGTTAAAATTTAATTATATATTTAAAAAGGAGACATAAATTTTATGATATATCACGATATTATTATTGTTGGTGGTGGAGCTTCTGGTTTGATGGCTGCAATAATTGCAAAAGATCTAGGAAAGGATGTTGCTATTATAGAAGCAACAGATAGAATAGGAAAAAAAATTTTAACTACTGGTAATGGTAGATGTAACATTTCTAATTCTAGAATTTCTTTTCCTTATGATACTTATCATAGTTCTAATAAAGATTTCTATACAAATTGTTTAGAGCAGTTAGGTGTTGAAGAAACTAGAAACTTATTTTTATCTATAGGTTTACCTATAGTTGAATTAGAAAAAGGAAAGTTATATCCAGCCTCTCTACAAGCTTCATCTGTAGTAGATCTTTTAAAGTTATCTATAGAAGAAAAGGAAATTCCTTTATACACAAATTGCAAAGTAAAAACTATCCACAAGAATAAAAGCTTTAATTTATCCACAACTAATGATGAATATACTTTATTCACATGCAAAAAAGTTATTTTAGCTTGTGGAGGAAAATCTGCTCCAAAAACAGGTTCAGATGGTTCAGGTTATAGATTAGCAAAAGAATTAGGGCATTCTGTCACAAATACGGTACCTGGTATTGTACAGCTAAAATTAGACTATCCTCACTTAAAAGCACTATCTGGGATTAAGTTTGATGGAAAGATATCTATCTATGTTGATGGAAAATTAGTTAGAGAAGATATTGGTGAAGTTCTATTTACTGATTACGGAATATCAGGACCTCCAATATTACAACTTTCTGCTATAGCTTCTAGGGCTTTGGATAATAATCAAAATGTTGAATTAAGTGTAGATATGATGCCTAACTTATCTATTGAAAAAACTAAAGACTTTTTAGAGGGGCACTTATACATGTTTAGTCATAGGAGTATTTCTAACTCCCTTATTGGTGTTATAAATAAAAAACTTATACCTATAATATTAAAGGATTCAGGAATAAATAATATTCATATTCCTTGCTATGAATTAGATTGGAAAGATAAGAATGAATTACTGTCTAGGTTTAAGGAATGGAGATTTAAATGTATAGATACTAATGGTTTCAATAATGCCCAATTAACTGTAGGTGGCATAAATACAAAAGAAGTTAATCCTAGAACATTAGAATCTAATATAACACCTGGCTTATTCTTTTGTGGAGAGATACTAGATGTTAATGGTGATTGTGGGGGATTTAATCTCCAATGGGCATGGTCATCAGGTTATACTGTAGGGAATAGTGTTTAAACTATTCCCTTTTATATTTGTACTATCGTAGATAATATTTAATATATCCCACTTATCTTCTGATCTTAAATATTTTATTTTCATACTTACTTCATATTCTATTTCATCTTCTTGTATTGTTAATACACCTTGTATTTCCCTTAATTTATAGGACTCAATCTCTTTTACACTTTCCATGCTAAATTTAAAAATAGTTTTATTATCTAAAATGTATTCCCTATCTCCTATGTATATAACTTTTCCTTTTAAGTCGTTACACACTCTTTCTCCTGTCATAAAAGAGTTTTTTATAACAAATGTTAAACATATAACTCCCACAAGCATAATTCCAAATAATAAACAATAGAACGTTATCTTATTCTTATCTATTTTATTCATCCTATCCCTCTATTAATTCATATACTTATCTATATTCAAATATTTATATAAATATTTGAATATACAAAAAAGAACGGATATAAAAATATCCGCTCTTTTTATTATTTATTTAATGCTTCCATTAATTCGTTTAAGTTTATTCCATGCACCATAGCAGCTTCTTCAATTGTTTCAGCTTGTGCTGATGGACAGCCAACACAACCCATCCCAAAGTTCATTAAAACTTCTGCCTTACTTGAATCAGCTTTTATAACTTCACCTATTGTCATATCCTTAGTTATCATATTTATCACCTCTTTGTACTTACTAATGCTTAGTATTATAAAAAAAATTATATTTTATCCACTAAATAAAGTCAAGTAAAGTACTCGGAATTAAAGTTCTCCAACTCTCATAGTTTGATCTCTTTTTGGGCCTACTGATACTATTGATATTCTTGTTCCAGTAAACTCTGAAATTCTTTCAAGATACTTCTTTGCATTTTCAGGTATTTCATCATAACATCTTGCATCAGCTACTGAGTCATCCCATCCATCAAACTCTTCATATACTGGTTCACACTTAGATAAATCCTCTAAGCTTGCTGGGAAATAATCTATTATTTCTCCATTAAATTTATAACCTACACATACCTTTAATTTATCTAATCCTGCTAATGTATCAATCTTAGTAACAGCCAATGAAGTTAATCCAGATACTCTAACTGCAGACTTAACTATAACTAAGTCAAGCCATCCACATCTTCTAGATCTACCTGTAGTTACTCCATATTCGTGTCCCTTTGTTCTTATCCATTCACCAGTTTCATTTTCTAATTCAGTTGGAAAAGGCCCCTTACCAACTCTTGTAGTATATGCTTTTGTAATACCTACTGCATTTGTAATCATATTTGGTCCAACACCAACTCCATTGCTTACTCCACCTGCTGTTGTATTTGATGATGTAACATATGGATATGTTCCATGATCTATATCTAAAAGCATACCTTGAGCACCTTCAAAAAGAACTGTTTTATCCTCTTTAATTGAATCATAAACCTTTACTGATGTATCTTTTACGAATGGTCTTATTTTCTCTGCATATTGTTTATATTGAACTAATATATCTTCTACATCTAAAGCTTCTCCACCAAGAACCTTTGTTATATATTCATTCTTCATTCTTATATTTTCTCTTAGCTTTTCTTCAAATATATCTTCATGTAATAAATCACAAACTCTAATTCCACATCTCTCAAACTTATCTGTATAACAAGGACCTATTCCTTTTCCAGTAGTTCCTATATCATTCTTCCCTCTAGCCTTTTCCTTTAAAATATCTAATACCCTATGATATGGCATTATTAAATGAGCTCTATCACTAATAATTAGCTTTTCTGGAGTTACCTTAACACCTTCTTTTTCTAAATATCCTATTTCTTCAAATAAGGCCTTAGGATCTACTACAACACCATTTCCTATTATATTTAACTTGTTGTCATATAATATACCTGAAGGTATTAAGTGAAGCTTGTATTGTCTATCTCCTACTTCTACAGTATGACCTGCATTATTTCCTCCCTGGAATCTAACGACTACATCTGCTTCTTCAGCTAGATAATCAGTCATTTTACCCTTTCCTTCATCGCCCCATTGGGCACCTAAAACAATAAACGCTGACATATACATTGCCTCCTTATGTAAAATCTACTCCTACATACTAACAAAGTGATTGTCATAGGTCAATATCCACTCGAATATTTTTTTGCAAATATATTTTATAATTCGTATAATAGTAGTAGTAAACTTAGTTTCTTATTCTAGAATTTAATATATAAAAAGGGGTGCTCATATGACAATCTATGAAAAAGCTTTAAAATTTCATGAAGAAAAAAGAGGTAAACTTGAAATATGTTCAAGAACTCCAATTAAAGATTCTCAAGACCTTAGTTTAGCTTATACTCCTGGGGTAGCTGAACCATGTAGAGAAATATATAAAGATCCTTCTAAAGCCTATCTATATACTAGAAAGTGGAATACCGTTGCTGTAATATCTGATGGTACGGCAGTACTAGGTTTAGGTGATATTGGTCCTCTAGCTTCTTTACCCGTAATGGAAGGAAAATCCGTTCTATTTAAAGAATTTGGAGATGTTGATGCATTTCCTATAGTATTAGATACAAAAGATGTTGATGAAATTGTAGATACAATAGTTAGAATTTCACCTTCATTAGGCGGAATAAACCTTGAAGACATATCTGCTCCAAGATGTTTTGAAATTGAAAAAAGATTAAAGGAAAAATTAGATATTCCAGTTTTTCATGATGATCAACACGGAACTGCTATAGTTGTTTTATCAGGGATTATAAATGCTCTTAAGATAGTTAATAAGAAGTTGGAAAATTTAAAAGTTGTAATTAATGGTGCTGGTTCTGCTGGTACTGCTATATGTAAACTCTTATTGTCATCTGGAGTAAAAAATATTGTTATGTGCGATATTAATGGTATTATTCATAAGGAATCTGACCTAAAAAATGATGCTTTAAAAGAATTAGCAAAAATAACAAATCCAAATAATGAAATAGGTTCTCTTAGTAATGCAATGAAGGGTGCTGATATATTTATAGGTGTATCTGCTCCGAATATCGTTTCTAAGGAAATGGTTGCTTCAATGAATAAAGATTCTATATTGTTTGCAATGGCTAATCCTACTCCTGAAATTTTTCCTGAGGATGCTCTTGAAGCAGGAGCACTAGTTGTTGGTACAGGACGATCAGATTATCCTAATCAAATAAATAACGTTTTGGCCTTTCCTGGTATATTTAGAGGTGCATTAGATGTTAGGGCAAGAGAAATAAATGAAGAGATGAAGGTAGCAGCTGCTTATGCTATTGCTAATGCTATTAGTGATGATGAATTAAGACCAGATAATATTATTCCTAAAGCTTTTGACTTAAGCGTACAAAACTTAGTTGCTGAAGCAGTAAAAAATGCTGCAATAAAAACTGGAGTAAATAAAATATAGAAAGCTGGCAATAGAGAGAATTTATTCTCTATTGCCAGCTTTTTATTGCATATTTATATATTTATATGTTTGTTTCTTTATATAAATATATATTTAAAACAATACATCTATACGAAATTATAATCCATAAATCATTTATAATATAATTTGAAAAGAGTGGATTTTCTCTAAAATTATTACAAGTTGCTATTCAAAAACAAAAAGAGGCTGTATCAAAATAATAAATTATTTTGATACAGCCTCACTTTTTACTTACATAGTTTTAGATTTATCTGCACATTTTATCATCGCTTCAATAATAGAACTTCTAAAGCCTTGCTTTTCTAGCTCTACTACAGCATCTATTGTTGTTCCCGATGGTGAACATACCATATCTTTTAATTCACCAGGATGTTGTTCTGTATCTAATACCATCTTTGCTGATCCTAATACACTTTGTGCTGCCATTCTATATGCTTTTTTTCTTGGTATCCCAAGCTTTACTGCTGCATCTGCCATAGCCTCAATAAATATAAATACATATGCTGGTGAAGAACCGCATAAGGCTATAAAACCATGAAAATCTTTTTCTTCAAGTTCTACGCATTCACCAAAACTGTTATACATATCTATTACCAACTTTAATTCTTCATCTAAAACATTATTATTAGGACATATAGCTGACATACCTTCTCCTACAAGTGCAGGAGTGTTAGGCATTGTTCTTACAATCCTAGCTTTATCACCAATTAAAGATTCCATATCACTTATAGTTATTCCTGCTGCTATAGTTATAATAAGCTTTTCTTGTAATAACTCTTTTCTTAGATCACCAATAACCTTTGCATACATATTAGGCTTAACTGCAAGAAAAATCACATCTGAATTTTTTACAACATCTTCATTATTAGTTGTTACATTAACATTATATTTTTCTTGTATTAATTTTGCAGACTCTTCTGTTCTAGTAGAAACAATAATATTACTTGGACTTGAGAATCCTGAATTTATTAATCCTCCTACCATAGCTCTTCCCATATTGCCACAACCTATAAACCCAATCCTCTTCAACATACAAATCCCCCAATTAAATTAGTCTTTATGAATAACATCTAAGTCACCAAACTTACTTAATGCTCCTAAGAATGCCATCTTTACAGTACCAACCGGACCATTTCTGTGCTTAGCAACTATACATTCTGCCATATTCTTATCTTCTGTTTCCTTATTGTAATATTCATCTCTATATAAAAACATAACAAGGTCAGCATCCTGCTCTATTGAACCTGATTCTCTTAAGTCTGACAACATAGGCCTATGATCAGCTCTTTGCTCAGGTGCACGAGATAGCTGAGATAAGGCTATTACGGGGCATTCCATTTCCTTCGCTAATGCCTTAATAGATCTTGATATTTCAGATACTTCTTGTTGTCTATTTTCTGACGATGAGCCTGACATTAATTGAAGATAGTCTATTAAAATAAGATCAATACCATATTCCATTTTAAGTCTTCTACACTTAGATCTCATCTCCATAACAGTTACACCTGCTGTATCATCAATATAGATTTTAGCTTTTGAAAGTGGACCTGTAGCTCTGGCTATGTTTTCCCAGTCCTTATCATCTAAATTACCGGTTCTCAATTTAAGCATATCAACATTTGCTTCAGAACATAATAGCTTATATGCTAATTGTTCCTTAGGCATTTCCAGAGAAAATATTACTACACTCTTTCCCTCTCTTAAGGCTGCATTTTCTGCTATATTTAAAGCAAATGTAGTTTTCCCCATAGATGGTCTAGCTGCTATAAGAACCATATCTCCCTTTTGAAATCCTGATGTTTTTGCATCTAAGTCAGTAAATCCTGAAGGAACACCAGTAATTTGTCCCTTGTTATTAAAAAGTCTTTCTATCTCTAGGAATCCTCTTTCTAGAACATCACTTAATGATTCAAAGTCGCTAGTGCTTCTTTTTTCAGCTATATCAAATATTTTTTTCTCTGCAAGGTCTAGAACTCCCTCTACCTCACCTTGCTTATTATAACTATCTTCTATAATAGCCGTTGATGCCTTAATTAACCTTCTTAATATAGATTTTTCTTCCACTATTTTTATGTAAGATGATAAATTAGCTGTAGTTGGGACAGAAGAACTAACTTCTGTTATATATGTTACCCCACCAGCCTTTTCTAATTGATCTGTAGATTTTAGATACTCTAAAAGAGTAACTAAATCTACAGCCATATCATTTTTAAACATTTCAAAAATTGCTTTATATATTATTTTATGTCCATCTCTATAAAAATCATCTTCTGTTAATTTTTCTGCCACTTGAGCAATAGCACTTTTATCAATTATCATTGATCCTATTACAGACTGTTCTGCCTCAATACTTTGTGGTAGACTTCTCATAACTGGAGCGTCCATTACATAACTCTCCTCCTAACTATTAAAATACAATACTCAATAATTCCTCAATATCGCCTACTGCCCTTACTTCTATATCTTTTAATCCCTTAGGAATCTCATTTTCATTATCCTTTGGAACTAACACTAACTTAATTCCTTTTCTTCTTGCTCCATATATTTTCTCAAATATTCCTCCTACAGGCTTTACTTTGCCTCTTAACGATATTTCACCTGTTAAAGCAATATCTTGTCTTAAAGGCTTATCTAATAGAGCACTAATTACACACATAGTTATTGCTGCACCTGCTGATGGTCCATCTATTTTACCTCCACCAACAACATTTACATGTATATCATAATCTCTAATATCTTTATCCGTAAACTTTCTAATTACTGATGCTGCATTATACACAGAATCCTTTGCCATTGATCCGGCAGTTTCATTAAATCTAACTGTCCCAGCCCCTTTTTTCTTGGCTGTAAAAACAGCTGCCTCTATCTCTAAAGTAGAGCCAATGAATCCACTTACACCAAGGCCATATATATGTCCAACCTCGTATTCTTTTTCATCCTTGTTTCTTTCAAATGGTACATATCTACCTATAGAGATTACTTCTTCTACATCTTCAATAGTTATTTGTATACCATCTTTACTATTTGAATTATTGCTATATAATACAAACCCATATGCATCAGTCAGTATATTTATAGCTTTTCTACCTTCAATAGTATATCTACTTATTAATTCTGCTACTCCATCTTCTAGAGTAACATCCAACTTATTTGCAGCATTTACAACAATTTGTTCTATATCTTTAGATGATAGAGGTTCAAAATACACTTCAGTACATCTAGATCTTAAAGCAGGATTTAATTCTCCAGGTTCTCTTGTTGTTGCGCCTATTAAAACAAAGTCTGCTGGAGCACCCTTATCAAATAAATACTTTATATACTTAGGAGTATTTTCATCATCTGGATCATAATAAGATGATGAAAATTCTACCCTCTTATCTTCTAAGACTTTAAGTAGCTTGTTTTGAAGTATATTATCTAATTCTCCTATTTCATCTATGAATAATATTCCCCCATGTGCTTCTGTTACTAACCCTGGCTTTGGTTCAGGAACTCCAACATCAGCTAGATCTCTTTTACTTCCTTGATATATAGGATCATGTACAGAACCCAATAAAGGATTTGTTATTTCCCTTGGATCCCACCTTAATGTAGTCCCATCTACCTCTACAAATTTTGATTCTTCATCAAATGGAGTAAACGATAGTCTCCTAGCCTCTTCTAATGCTATTCTAGCAGCTGTTGTCTTACCTACACCTGGAGGTCCGTATAAAATTATATGTTGTGGATATGGAGATGAAAGCTTTGATATTAATGATTTAATAGCTCTATCTTGACCTACTACTTCACTAAAATTTTCAGGTCTAAGAAAACTCATTATATTCTTATTTGTTTTCTTATCATCTAAATGAATTAACTCTTCATACTTTTTGTTAGTCTTAGAGTTTTCACTTCCCTTTTGCTTTTTAATAACAGATAAACGTACTTCATCTATATACTTTTCTTGCTTATCCATTATATTTTTTTCTACCTTAGATTCAATTTGACTCTGAACATATTTACGAGCCAATTCTTCTGAAATCCAATCCACTGTATTTTCAATAGTATTATCCACTTCATCTTCAGATGGAATAGTATCTCTACCTTTTCCATCTGAAGCTATCATAACTAATGCGTATGCTCTCTCACATACATTTGGAGAATTAACATACTTTTGTAATTTATATTTTACTGTTCTTGCTCTTACTGCTCCTTGATCTAAAACATTATTTAAAATTTCAAATAATACATTAATCTGAGCTTCCTGAGTCAAGTCACCATTTAATACTTCTTTTAAGAAGTCTACTTCCTCATGAAACTTCAATATTACTCCTCCTTATTGTTGTGGAACAATAATAACCTTCATCTTTGTGGTTACTTCTGGATATAACTTAACTTCTATAGTATAGCCTCCGGCAACCTTTATTGTTTCCATTACTATTTTTTTCTTATCTACTGCTACCTTGTACTGCGTTTTTATTAATTCAGCAACATCTTTACTTGTAATTGCACCAAATAACTTTCCACTTTCACCTGTCTTAGCAGTTATTTTTATTTCTTTATCTTTTAATTCTGATGCTAACTTTTGAGCTGCTTCTAGTTCAGCTAACTTTTGTTTTCTTTCATTTTCTTTTTTATTATTTAAAATATGAAGATTTGAATCTGTTGCCTCTTGAGCTAATTTCCTAGGAAATAAATAGTTTCTTGCATATCCATCTGATGTATTAATTACATCACCTTTTTTACCTAACTTCTTAACATCTTGTAATAAAATTACTTGCATGTTATTCACCCACCTTTAAATGTTTTTTTATTGATTCTTCTAGTTTTTCAATTACTTCTTCCATTGTTAATCCAGACATCTTTGTGCCTGCTATATTCATGTGACCTCCACCTCCAAGTTCTTCTAATACAACTTGAACATTTATATCACCAACTGACCTTCCACTTATATAGATATCATCATTAATATTAGCTAAAACAAACCCAGCTAAGATTCCAGATATATTTAACATCTCATCCGCCGATTTAGCTACTATTACTGTATCAACATTATCAGGACATACTGCTATAGCAGTGTTATTACTTGGATTTACCTTAGCCGATTTTATAGTTTCTGCAATTAGTAAATAATCTTCTAGGTTATCAGTAAACATCTTCTTAACTTCTATTGTATCTGCACCAATATTCCTTAAAAAAGATGCTGCTTCAAAAGTTCTTACCCCTGTTTTAAATGAGAATCCTTTTGTATCCATATATATTCCTGCTAAAAGTCCATCTGCCTCAATTTGAGTAAGTTTAGGATCTTTTAGCATATATTGAATCACTTCTGTTATCATTTCTGAAGTTGAGGAAGCATAAACTTCTATATAATTTAGCAAAGCGCCTCCTATCATATCAGGACTTCTCCTATGATGATCTATTATAACCTTTCTCTTACTTTTTTCTATAAAATCTATATTTTCAACATAACTTCTATTGTGAACATCAACTACTATAACTAAAGCATTATCATCTATAGATCTATTGGCATCCTCTAAAGATATAAAATAATCATTATATTTAACATCTCTTTTTAATCTATCTAAAAAATAATTTATAGGTACAGTATCATTTCCTAGTATTATACTACATTCTTTTCCCAATTGTCTTATTGTAGATGCTAACGCAACAGCTGAGCCAAAGCAATCCATATCAGGATTTCTATGTCCTATTATATATATTTTTTCACTTTCATATATTAATTCTTTTAATGCATGAGATATTACCCTAGCCCTGACCCTTGTTCTCTTTTCAATCTCTTTTGTATTCCCACCAATTATCTTTATATCCTCGTTATCTTTAATTACTACTTGATCGCCACCTCTACCCAATGCTAATTCTTTTGCAACAGTAGCAAAATTATCATTTTCTAAAGGAGATACTCCACCTCTACCAATACCAATGCTTAAAGTAACCTCTAATTTATTACCTTTATCTATCTTTGAAATTTCATCTAAAATAGGAAACTTATTAGATATTTCCTTCTCAATATTTTTATCATTTACCGATAAAACATATTTATTAGTATCATACTTCTTTATCATTGCATTTAGATTATGTGCATAAGTATTTATACATCTCTCTACTTCTGCTACAACTAAAGGTCTACTATTTTCTTCAGTAGTATCTAAAGCTTCACTTAAGTTATCAACTTCTATATGAACTACACTTTCCTTTGTCTTATCTAAATCAATGATATTGCTTATATCGTTGAAATAAATAAGATAATACTCTTCAGCATTATTGTTTAATTTTGTACTATAAACATCATATACTTTTCCATCATACTTTAATCTTTGATGTAAATCTGATTCTAGTACTTTATCTAAGCTTAGTCCTCTTGCAACACTTAAAATATTCTTATTTAATAATTCTTCCCTTTTTCCTATATCGTTAAACCTTTCATTACTCCAGGCAATATCTCCTGTATTATTAATAAGCACAATAGGAAATGGTATATTACACAAGTTATCTGATATTGATTCATTTATATCATCAATAAATTTTCTTTTATCATTATCTTTTTTCCAATACATCTGTAATACATAAAAATTATTAATTAGAAAAATTAGAAATATTGTTGCTCCTATCATCTTATAATCATAGTACCAGAACAAAATAGATATTATAATTAAAGTCATAGGCTTAAGATATCTTTTTAATATTTGAGATTTTTTCATAAGCCGATTATCCTCCTAATAAAGATATCACTTTCTATTTTTTTCAATATAATTTTTCAAACTACTTAAACATTTCCCCTCTTTTTCTACTTCATCTTCCGCTCTAATTCCTAGTTCTAATTTTTCTTTCATTATATTGTCCACTTCAGAAAATGAATATCCTAACTTTTCTGCTAATACATATAATATTATTATTGCCCCAGATATGCACTCTAAAATTGCATTTTGTGCAACATTTGATCCTTTAGTTAGTAATCTAAAAAATTCTCCGATGATACATATTAATTGTGCCTTTAAATTCTCTATTATCTTTACATTTGCCATTATGTTAAGTTCTTTATATTTCATGGAACTCACCTCTTTTATCCTTGTATATATATTTTATGTTTTTTTAAGGAGTATTTCAAGGTTAGCTCAGAGTTTTTACCATATTTTTCATTAATTCTTCTATTTAACAAAAAAGAAGCTTTAAAAGCTCCTTCTATAATAATAAAACCCCTGATATTACTCAGAGGTTTTTGTTCACTATTACTCAGTTGTGAATGGTAATAATGCTATGTTTCTAGATCTCTTTATTGCATCTGTTAATTGTCTTTGGTGCTTAGCACATGTTCCAGATATTCTTCTTGGAAGAATCTTTCCTCTTTCTGTAACATACTTTCTTAACTTAGCAACATCTTTATAATCGATGCTTTCAGCCTTATCTACGCAAAAAGCACAAACTTTTCTTTTAGATCTTCTCATCTTACCGTTTGGTCTTCTAACATCTTTCATTTATGTTTCCCTCCTTACCTTGAAATTTAGAATGGCATATCTCCATCATCTACTGGAGTAATGTCATCATTGAAGCTCAAGTCACCGAATGAATCGTTATTTCCTTGAGCTGAATAATCAGAATTTGAATTTCCATATCCACTATTGTTAAATGAATCTGCATTATCTCTAGCTCCGTTTCCAGAACCAATGAACTCAAAACTTTCTACAGCAACATCTGTAGTATATCTTTTAGTTCCATCTTGAGCATCATAGCTACCTGTTCTTATACTTCCAGTAACAGCTATTTGTCTACCCTTTGTAAGATATTGAGATATCGTTTCTGCTGTTTTACCAAATGCAACGCAATTAATAAAATCAGTTTCATCTTTCTTGAATTGTCTATTTACAGCTACAGTAAATCTACATATAGCCATTCCGCTTCCAGCTGCAAATCTCAATTCAGGATCTTTTGTAAGTCTTCCAATAAGAATAACCTTATTCATTACAATACCTCCTATTAAGCTTCTTCTTTAACAATAATGTGTCTCATAACACCTTCAGTAATTCTGAAAATTCTGTCTAATTCTCTTGGTAATTCAGTGTTAGCAGTAAAGTTGATTAATGTGTAGTAACCTTCGTTTACCTTAGCAATTTCATAAGCAAGCTTTCTCTTACCCCAGAAATCTACATTTTCAACAGTTCCACCACCATTTTCAATAACACCCTTAAACTTTTCAATAGTAGCCTTTACAGCTTCTTCTTCAAAAGATGGGTTTAGTATGAATATAGTTTCGTACTTTCTCATCTATTTCACCTCCTCCCCTCGGACTAACGGCTGTACTTTGTACAGCAGGGATTACAATTTATAATTTTATCATTTATTTATTAAAATTTCAAGTTTTTTTATTTTTCTACACTTTCTATTATTTTCTTAGCGCCTTTAATGAATTTACTTCTAGGTAACATTATTATTCTTCCACACCCAGTACATTTTATTTTTATATCAGCACCTAATCTTATCACTTCAAAATTATGGTTGCCACAAGGGTGTTGCTTTTTCATTTCTACTATATCTCCAAGATTAAATGTTTCTATCATTATTTATCTCCTTCCTTATTTACTAACTGTGTTTTAGGATATGGTATTTCTATACCTTCCTCATCTAAAACTTTTTTAACTCTCTTCCTTAACTCTCTTTCAGCCTCCCATTGCTTTAATGGTTTTGTCTTTCCTATTATTCTTATTGTAACACTCGATGCATTAAGCGAATTTACACCAAGAACTTCTATTGGTTCTACTATATCTTCATTTTCACTTTTATACTTATTACATACATTTGATATAACTTTTATAGCATTATCTATATCTTCTTCATAAGAAATATCTACATCAACAATAAATCTAATATTACCTCTAGAATGATTGGTAACTTGATTTATAGTACCATTAGGTATCAAATGAACATCTCCAGAAAAATCTCTAATAACAGTAGTTCTTATTCCTATGGTTTCTACAATTCCTGAAAAAGTTCCTATAGTAACATGATCACCAACTCCATATTGATCCTCAAACAATATAAAGAATCCATTAATTATATCCTTAACTAAGCTCTGTGCTCCAAAACCAAGTGCAAATCCGCCAACACTTGCCATAGCTACAGATATACCACTAAAAGCATCCGATAGTATTAGAGCTGCTCCTATAAAATAAGTCATATATTTTAATACACTTTTTAAAACTTCACCTATAGTTTTTGCTTTTTGATTATCCATAGAAAACCGTGCATTACTTTCGATTTGTTTTTTCACAAACTTATTAATTAACCTATTTCCTATTTTTATAGTTATATACATTAATATAATAATAACAACTATCCTAATACCTTTATTAACTATATTTTCAATATCTCTCATATCGATAGATATTCCTTTTCCTATATCTAAGCTTCCATCTCCAAAATTTACTTTTAAAAGCATTGAAAACATCTAAACAACTCCTTATTTCATGAACTTAAATCCATCCTCATCTCTTATATAAATATTTTTATAATTTACCAATTCTCTTTCTATTATATTATTTAATATTTCTTCACTTTCAATTCTTGTACACATTCCACAACTTTGAGTTATTGATGTTGGTGTTGGCATTACCCTAAACTCAATATTTTTATTAGTAAGATTTCTTTCTGCCTCCATTACATCATGGGTATTTTTATATACTATAATATAATATTTCATATTTACCTCCACTATAATCTATCTTTAATTAATATTATATATATTTTTTATAATTTATAAAGTTTAGTATAATACTTATTAGTTATTTATTTTTTTATCATTATATAATAATATAAAAATTACTATATTTATTTTAGAAGGTGATTTATATGGAAGTTTACTTAGACAATGCAAGCACATCTTTTCCAAAACCTAAAATCATGGCAGATGCAATGTATGATTATATAATTAATGTTGGTGGTAATTCTGGTAGAGGTAACTATTCTAATTCTTACGAATCTAATAAGCTAGTACTTCTTACTAGGGAAAAAATAGCTAATTTTTTCAATTATAATAAAAGTGAGAATGTAATTTTCACCAATAACATTACTGCTTCTTTAAATATTCTAATTAAAGGTATCTTAAAACAAAATGACCATGTTATTTCAACAACTTTAGAACACAATTCTGTCTTAAGACCATTATTTGAATGTTCTAATTCACTTAATATTAATATTGATTTAGTTAATTCTTCAAAAGATGGTTTTATAAATCCTATTGATATACAGAATAAAATCAATAAGAATACTAAATTAGTAATAGTTTCCCATGCTTCTAACGTTGTTGGATCGATTCAAAATATTGAAGAAATCGGAGCTATATGTAAGGAAAATAATATCTTTTTTATAGTAGACACAGCTCAAACTGCGGGAATGATAAAAGTAGATATGCAGCAGTGCAATGCTAACGCTATTGCATTTACTGGACATAAAAGTTTATTAGGACCGCAAGGAATTGGAGGATTTATTATTGATAATTCATTAAATGATGCATGTACTTCAACCTTTAGTGGAGGAACAGGAAGCTTGTCTCATTCTCTTACTCAACCAAACTTTTTGCCCGATAAATTTGAATGTGGAACTTTAAATTCACCTGGAATAGTAGGCTTATCTAACTCAATTGATTTTATAAATAAAGAAGGTCTTGAAACTATCTACTCTAAGAACTCTTATCTAAGATCAAAACTTTATGAAGGTATGCTTAATATTGATGGTATAAAGTTGTATGGGAATACTGATTTTTCTAAATATACAACTTGTATATCTTTCAATTATAAGAGCTTTGACCCTGCTGAAGTTTCATACTTTTTAGACTGTAATGGTATAAAAGCTCGTTCAGGACTTCATTGTGCTCCTTTAGCGCATAAATCCATAGGATCTTACCCTGGTGGCACCATAAGATTTAGCCTTGGCTATTTCAATACAGAAAAAGAAATTGATTACACGTTAACTATATTAAATAATATAAATATTTAATACATGTATATTGAACCTCCTCTTTGGAAATAATTCCAATAAAGGAGGTTTTTTATGAATACTGATTTTTATATAGATTCATTGTCTCCAAATTCATATGAAAATATTAGAGACTATTTATATAATGAGCTTAAGCCAATAATAAAAGATAAAAGACCTATAATCTTTTTATGTATAGGAACTGATAGATCTACTGGTGATTCACTTGGGCCGCTTATAGGATATAAACTTCAATTTTTAAAAAGAAAAAATTTTTATATATATGGAAGTTTGGAGAATCCCGTCCACTCAAAAAACATTGAAACAATTCTCCAACGAATCCAAGAAAATTTTGAAGAGCCATTTATAATAGCTATAGATGCATGTTTAGGAAGTTTTCAAAATGTAGGCAAAATAGTTATAAAAAAAGAACCTCTATTTCCAGGTTCTGCTTTAAATAAAAATATACCACCTGTTGGCAACATGAGCATAACTGGTATAGTAAACATATCAGGTAATTTTGAATTTATGGTTTTGCAAAATACTAGGCTTTATACAGTTATGTCACTTGCTGATTCTATATCAAATGGAATATACCACTTTATTTTAAAAAGTGTAGGCGGAAAAAAATCAAATGACTTACTATCGAAAAATGTTTCAAAATAAAAGGACGAGTAAATCTCGTCCAAATTTATTTCTTTTTAGTATTATATTTATTGATAGCTTCGTTTAAAACACATATTTCTTCCTCTGATAAATCATATCTTGATATTCCTTTATCAATTGGTTTTGCATATGCAGTACTTTCATTTCTTCCATATATTCCTGTTAGTATTATCCCATCATTATTGTCATCTAATATTGCAACAGAAAAACTTAAATCGCTTCCCACATCCTCAAAAGCCTTGTATCTCATTATAGCAACTTTTTGAACACAATCTTTCATTCTTGTTAGAATAAATTCACACTTTTCCAAAGCTGCTTGAGAGTTAATATTTGCACTTTCAATCTTATCTAATTGAGATATTATTAATTCTTCCAAATTTTTATTGTTAGTCCCTCTCATAAACTTTCTATACCTATTTTCAAGCTTACCTAACGACTTAAACAATATAATTACCAATATGAATAATAATAAAATTATTATTCCCATTCCACCTATTATATAAGGTATAAATTCATTTATACTACTTATTAAACTTTCCACTCCATGTCATCCTTTCAGTATAATGTTTCACGTGAAACATTATAAGTTAATAATATCTAAAATTCTTTCTAAATCCTCTTCTGAATAGTATTCTATTTCTATCTTACCTTTATTCTTCTTACTACTTAAATTAACTTTCGTTCCAAAATAATTCTGTAACCTATCTCTAATATCCTTATAATAAGGATTTAGTTCTTCATTCTTCTCATTTTTCTCTGATTTTAAAGAAGCATTTCTAATAAGCTTTTCAAGTTCTCTAACAGATAATTTCTCATCGATAACTTTTTGGGAATAAATATATTGTAACTCACCATCTTCTAACGATAATAACGCTCTTCCATGACCCTCACTTATAATTCCATCAATAACATATTGTTGTACTCTACTATCTAGGTTAATTAATCTAATTGTATTAGTAATAGCTGTTCTTGACTTACCAATTCTTTTACTTAGCTCTTCTTGAGTTAAGTTAAAATCTGACAATAATTTTTTATAAGCTAAAGCTTCTTCTATTGGATTTAAGTCTTGTCTTTGAATATTTTCAATTAAAGAAATCTCTAATACTTGCTTTTCAGTTAAATCCATTACTATAGCCGGAACTTCCTTAAGCCCAACCATCTTAGCAGCTCTCCATCTTCTTTCACCTGCTACTATTATATACCCATCACCATTTTCTTTTAAAATAAGAGGTTGTATAATTCCATGGTTTTTAATAGACTCAGCTAATTCTGCTATCTTTTCATTATCGAAAGACTTTCTAGGTTGATCTATATTACTCTTGATCTTATTTAATGAAATCATTAACTTTCCTTCATTTCCTTCATTAATATCATCTGGTATAAGAGCTCCTAACCCCTTACCTAAAGCAAACTTTTTATTCATTTACACCACCCTATTACTTTTGCCTTTCTAAAAACTCTTTTGTGAAATTTAAATATGATTCTGCACCTTTACACTTTTCATCATACAACATTATTGGTAGACCAAAACTAGGCGCTTCAGCTAATCTAATATTTCTAGGAATAGTAATATTAAAAACTTTTTCTCCAAAATACTTTTCTACTTCTTTATAAACTTCATTGCTTAAATTAGTTCTAAAATCAAACATAGTCATTAATACACCTTCAATTGTAAGATTTTTATTTAACGACTTCTTAACTAGTTGAATTGTATTAATAAGTTGGCCTACACCCTCTAATGCATAGAATTCACATTGAATAGGAATTAAAACCGAGTTACTTGCAGTTAATGCATTTATAGTTAATATTCCTAATGAAGGAGGACAATCAATAAAAATAAAATCATAGTTATCTTCCACTTCTGATATCTTATCTATCAATATCTTTTCCCTATAATTTCTTTCAATCATCTCAACTTCTGCTCCTGCTAATTCCATAGTAGAAGGAGCTATATGTAAATTTTGAACTAGATCACTCTTTAAAATAACATCTTTTAGAGATGTATCAGATGTCAATACATCATACATAGATAACTCAAGGTTTCTCTTATCTAACCCTAGCCCACTTGTAGTATTACCTTGGGGATCTATATCTATGGTTAAAACTTTATAACCTTCCATAGCTAAATATGCACATAGATTAATGTTTGTCGTTGTTTTTCCTACTCCACCTTTTTGATTAAAAATACATATTACCTTCATATAAAGCTCTAATCTATAGAGCCTACACCCCCTCTCATAATATTATTATATATTTAATTATGTAATATTAAAAGAAAATTTATATAAAAAAGAACTCCTATAAAAAAATAAGAGTTCTCTTATTAAAATATTTACTTTTTTCCTTTTGGTATATTTACAGTTATTTGAATATACTCTTCACTTTCATTAAACTTATAGTTTGCTGGAATATTAAATTTATCAAAAACTTGTTTTATAGTATTTACATATAACTTTGCAGGAAAAACTGCTTTAACATTCTTATTTTTAGAATTTAAAGACTTACCAGCTAACTTAAGTAGTTCTTTATTAATTAATTCCTCTGTTTTCTTTACATTTAATCCATTTTTTATAACTTTTTCAATTATTTTTAATTGTAACTTCTCATCAGTAACACTTAATAATGCTCTTGCATGTCTTTCTGTTAACGAATTTTCAAGACATAAGGATCTAACTTGTGGGGATAATTTTAGTAATCTTAATTTATTCGCCACAGTTGATTGTTTTTTTCCCATTTTTGAGGCAATTTCTTCTTGTGTGAAATTATGATCATTCATTAAATTATAATATGCTTCTGCTTCTTCAATATAATTTAAATCTTCTCTTTGTAAATTTTCTAATAAAGCAATTTGTGCTGACTGTGTATCTGTTATATCTAACAATGTACAGGGAACCTCTCCTAAGCTCGCTAACTTAGCTGCTCTTAATCTTCTTTCGCCAGCTACTAATTCATAAATATCTCCACGTCTTCTAACTGTTAGAGGTTGTATTATTCCATGTTCTTTTATGGATTGGGATAATTCTATTAATGCTACTTCATCAAAAAACCTTCTTGGCTGATATGTATTAGGAATTATATCATTAACATTTATCTTTAATATTTCTTTGCTCATAAATTCAACACATCCTTAAACTTAAATACTTTTTTTGTCTATTTATACTTTTCTATATATATGTATTTTTTCCTTCTTTTTACATTTATTTTTTGTAAGACAAATTTTTATTAAATTATTCATATAACATCATTTTATTTAAGAGGCTTCTTTGTTACCATCCCAGCTTTCCTAGGAAACGACATAGGACACGCTTTTACTTTATTAACTACTACTATATTATGTTTTAATTCTGTATCTTCAATGTCTACTTTTATCACATCTTGTAACTTACCACCTAGAGTTCCAATAGCATTTCTGCTTTGATTCAACTCTTCATCAACCAATGGTCCCTTTAAAGCTACAAAATTACCTCCTACTTTTACAAAAGGAAGGCAGAATTCTGATAAAACTGTCATATTAGCAACAGCTCTTGAAGTGGCTATATCGAACTTTTCTCTCAAATTCTCATTTTTACCACCATCTTCAGCTCTAGAATGTATTGTTGTTACATTTGTTAATCCTAATTCTCTAACCACTACATTAAGAAAATTAATTCTTTTATTCAACGAATCTAGTAATGTTATATTTTTATTTTCATCCATTATAGCAATTGGTAATCCAGGAAATCCAGCTCCTGTTCCTACATCAATTATAGTCTTAGCACTTTTTATCTCATTACTTTTGAATATTTTTATACAGTCAATAAAGTGTTTTTTTACAAATTCTTCATCATCTAATATTGCTGTTAGATTAACTTTTTCATTCCATTCCTGTACTAATCTCATATATTTTATAAATTTGTTATATTTATCTTCATTAAAAGTCATCCCAACGTCTTGTGACGCTCTTTCCATTAATTCATAAAAACTCATTTTTACCTCCTGAGTTTATTTTTTTTCCTTATTATAATGATGTTCCAGATATATTAATAAAACTGATATATCCGCTGGAGATACTCCAGATATTCTCGAAGCTTGACCAATACTTATCGGTCTTATATTATTTAATTTTTGCATTGCTTCTACTCTTAATCCTCTAACATTATTATAATCTATATCTAATGGTAATATCTTCTTTTCAAACTTACTAAATTGTTTTACTTGTTCTAATTGGCTATTAATATATCCTTCATATTTTGCAATAATATTAATCTGTTCCCCTATTTCATCTCTTAATTCTGGTCTATCTGGATCTAGTTGTTTAATTGAAAAATAATCTAATTCTGTTCGCTTTATTAATTCATAGAAAGATATAGGCTTTCTTAATTCTGCCGAATTTAAAGAATTTAAGAATTCATTTACCTCTCTTTTATTTGTAATTTTTAATTCTTTAATTCTATTGATCTCATTTTCTATAATACTTTGCTTTTCTCTAAATCTATTAATTCTTTCATCAGTAACTAAACCTATCTTATAACCTTTTTCAGTTAATCTAAAGTCAGCATTATCTTGTCTTAATAGAAGCCTATATTCAGCTCTAGAAGTCATCATTCTATATGGCTCATTAGTTCCTTTTGTAACTAAATCGTCTATTAAAACACCTATGTAAGCATCAGACCTTGTTAATATAAAAGGTTCTTCACCTTTTATCTTTAACGCTGCATTTATACCAGCAACCAACCCTTGCGCCGCAGCTTCTTCATATCCAGAACTACCATTTAACTGACCAGCTCCATATAGTCCTTGAACATTCTTAAACTCTAATGTTGGCTTTAATTGCGTAGGGTCTATTGAATCATATTCAATAGCATATGCTGTTCTCATTATCTCAACATTTTCTAGGCCTGGTATAGTTTTTAACATCTTTACTTGAACATCCTCAGGTAAAGATGAGCTCATACCACCAACATACATTTCTAAAGTATTTTCACCTTCTGGTTCAATAAATATTTGATGTTGTTTTTTATCGGGAAATCTCATTACTTTATCTTCAATTGACGGGCAATATCTAGGTCCTACACCTTCAATACTTCCATTATACATAGGAGATCTAGAAATATTTTCATTTATAATTCTGTGAGTTTCCTCATTAGTATAAGTAAGATAACAAGAAATTTGTTCTCTATCAACATTATCATTCATAAATGAAAATGGTACTATTTTTTTATCCCCACCCTGTTCAATCATTTTAGAAAAGTCAACTGAACGTCTATTTATTCTTGCTGGCGTTCCAGTTTTGAATCTTCTTAGATTTATACCTAAATCTATTAATGATTGAGATAAATCATTAGCTGGAAAAAGCCCATTTGGTCCACTACTATAGCTTACATCTCCAATTATTACTCTTCCTTTTAGATATGTACCAGTAGCTAATACTACAGCTTTACATTTAAATGCAGCACCATTTTTTGTAACTACCCCTGTTACCCTATTATCTTCTACTATTAATTCAATTACTTCTAACTGTCTTACTTGGAGATTTTCTGTATCTTCCATAATTCTTTTCATTCTATTTTGATATTTTAACTTATCAGCTTGTGCCCTTAATGAGTGAACTGCTGGACCCTTTGATGTATTTAACATTCTAGATTGGATAAATGTTTCATCAATATTTATTCCCATTTCTCCACCTAATGCATCAATCTCTTTAACTAAATGTCCTTTTGCTGTTCCACCTATATTAGGATTACATGGCATCATCGCAATTGAATCTAAACTAATAGTACACATTAATGTATTTAGCCCCAATCTTGCACATGCTAAAGCAGCTTCACAACCTGCATGCCCTGCACCTACAATAACAATATCAAATTCACCTGCATTATATTTCATAATAATTTACTCCTACTTTCCACAACAAAAATCTTTAAATATTTTATTTACTAAGTCTTCTTCTAATTCAGATCCTGTTATTTCACCTAATGCTTTTAGAGATGCCGTTACATATATTGAAATTAAATCTAAAAATTCATTCATTTTAACTTTTTCATAAGCAGTTTCACAATTTTCTAAAGCTCTATATAATGCTTGCTTATGTCTATTATTAGATATAATTAAGCTTTCTGTACTTACACTACCACTAAAGAACATCTCTTTTATTTTTTCTTTTAAATTATCTAATCCAACTTCTTCTTTAGCTGATACATATATTTTGTTATTTAAATCTTTAATTTCTTTTTCACTTATCTTATTTTCTAAATCCACCTTATTTAGAAGAACAATATAATTTTTATCAGTAATAGAATTTATTATCTCTCTATCCTCTTCTTCTAACTCTCTAGATCTATCAAGCATTAAAATTACAAGATCTGCTTCATTTATTTTTTCTCGCGATTTTTCTACCCCTATCTTTTCTACAATATCATCAGTTTCTCTAATTCCAGCTGTATCAGTTATCCTTATTGGAATACCATCTAAACTTATAAATTCTTCAATTATATCTCTAGTTGTTCCCGGTATATCTGTAACAATTGCTCTTTTTTCTTTTAATAATGCATTTAATAATGATGATTTACCCACATTGGGCTTTCCAACTATAGCCAAACTTAAACCATCTCTTATAATTCTACCCTCATCTGCATTTTTTAATAAATAATGCATTCTATCTATTGCCTTTTTTATTTCACTTTCAACTTTAATAGCTATATCAGGATCTATTTCTTCTTCATCTTCCGTAAAATCAACAGCATATTCTATTAGTGCCAATGTATTAAGCATATATTCTCTTAATTTATTTATTTCCTTAGATAGAGCACCTTCATGTTGTAACATAGCAGATTTCATAGATAAATCTGTTTTTGCTCTTATAATATCCATAACAGCTTCTGCTTGGCTTAAGTCTATTCTCCCATTTAAAAATGCCCTTTTTGTAAATTCTCCTGGTTCAGATAATCTTGCACCAGCTTTAATTACTTCTTCCAGAACCTTATTTGTAGATATAACACCACCATGGCAGTTAATTTCTATTACGTCTTCTGCTGTAAAGCTCCTAGGCCCTTTCATAAAACTTATTATAACTTCATCTATAGTATCTTTATTATTAATATCTTTTATATATCCATATCGCATAGTATAAGACTTCATATCATCCATACTTTTACCGTTTTTAGCACAAAAAATCTTATTAACTATTTCTTTAGATCTATCGCCTGATACTCTTATAATAGATATTCCACCTTCACCAATAGGTGTAGCTATACCACAAATAGTATCGAATTCTTTCATTAACTAACCTCCTAAATTTTATACTCTTTAAGTATTATAACCGAATTTGACTAATATACATTTTACATAACTATATTTAATTAGTCAAAATTAAAAGAAATCCAAATATGTTTTTCAGTTTCTATTTAAAGAAAGATATTACTTTTCTATAATATATAAATAAAGTTTTTTACAAATCTAAAGAATAAAAAACCTTTATGAGATATATACTAATCACATAAAGGTTTAATTATTTAAATAGACATTTATTTTTTAGGTTTAATATCAACAACTACTCTTCTATAAGGTTCTTCTCCTTCACTATATGTGAATATTCCTTCCTTATCTTGTAAAGCTGAATGTATTATTCTACGTTCATATGGATTCATAGGTTCTAATTTATATGCTCTATTAATCTTTTTTACTTTATAAGCTGTTTTTTCAGCAACCCTTTTAAGAGTCTCTTCTCTTTTTGATCTATAATTTTCAACATCTAATACAACTCTTTTATAAGCAATTTCATGATTCTTATTTATTACTAATGATACTAGATATTGAAGAGAATCTAAAGTCTCACCTCTATAACCAATTACATTTCCCATCTTAATACCTTCTAAATCAATTTTAATTGTATTACCTTCTTCTGTAATTTTTATTTGAGGTTCAATTCCCATAGAATTTAAAACATTCACTAAAAATTCTTTTGCATTATCGATATAACTTTTCTTTAAAGAAACTATTAACTTTGCAGGTTTTGATCCAATAAAATTAAATAACCCCTTAGAACCCTCATCTATTACTTCGTATTCAATTTCATCCTTAGTTACATTTAACTGTTGTAAGGCTTTAGCTATTGCATCATCTATGTTTTTTCCAGTAACTTCAATAGATTTCATACCCTATTCACCCACCTCTAAATTATAAATTCTACTTTTTCTTTTTCTTATTTTTCTTTTTCTTACTAGCTTTATTAGAATCTTCATAATCCGGCATAACAAACTTAGGCGTTCTTGAAGCTTCTTTTTCAGCTTCAACAGCTTCAACTGCTCTTTTTTTCTGCATAGCTGGTCTATAGTTTATAAAATAAGTTGTTATTAATTGAATTACACCACCTAAGACCCAATAAATTACAAGTAGTGATGGAAATTTTAATGCCATAAATCCCATCATTAACGACATAACTATATTCATAGTTCCCATATTCATGCCACCTTCAGCTGCTGGAGCTGACTTAGTCATTAAATAAGATGGTAAGTATGTTGTTAATGCAGCAAGTATAGGTAATATAAAGAATGGATCTGGATCACCTATATTACTAATCCATAGGAACGATCCTGTTGGATGTATGGAGTAGAAAACTCCGTAAAGAGCCATAAGTATTGGAAGTGGTAATAAAGCTGGTAAACATCCACCAGTCATACTAACATTATTCTCTTTATAAATTCTCATTAATTCCATGTTTTGCTTTTGAGGATCATTTTTATATTTATCTTGTATTTTCTTAATTTCAGGTTGAACCTCTTGCATTTTTTGTGTAGATTTCGCTGATTTAATATTAAAAGGTAATAAACATAATCTAATCAATATTGTTAATAATGTTACTGCCAATACATATTGATATCCTTCATTAGTTACTCCTAATCCCTTTACAAGATTTAAAAAGAAATTAAATATAACTGTAAAGAATTTCGTTATTGGTTCAAAAATGGTCAACATCCTATAAAACTCCTCCTAAATTCGAAATATTATTTAACAGGGTCAAAGCCACCCTTACTAAAAGGATTACATCTAAAAATACGCCAAAGAGCCTTTATTCCACCTCTAACAACTCCATATCTTTCAATTGCTTCTAAAGCATATTGAGAACAAGTAGGTATATATTTACACTTAGGTGGACTCATTGGCGAAATGTTTTTTCTATAAAATTTTATTAGACTTAATACTAATTTTTTCATTATTATATAAGCCAGCTTTCTTCAATAAATTGTCCATAGCATTTTCAACTTCATTGAAATTCTTATCTTTTAACTTTGTTCTTGCAACAAAAACAAAATCATATCCTTTATTTAGATACTCATCTTTAAATCTATAATTTTCATAAATCAATCTTTTGCTTCTACTTCGTATAACGCTATTTCCAACTTTTTTACTAACAGAAATCCCCACTTTATTATATAGGTTTCCTTCGTTATCTTTATTCATTTTATTTTTAAAAACATATAGTACTAACAAACTATTAGCAAAAGATTTCCCACGTCTATAAATAAAGCGAAACTCTAAATTTTTCTTCAATCTATATATCATAGGTATTTCTATTCTCCTTTTTTTCTGCTATTTGCAGAAAAAAGGCCACAATTGCGGCCCTTATGCTGTTAATTTCTTTCTACCTTTTTGTCTTCTTCTCTTAAGAACGTTTCTTCCTGATAGAGTGCTCATTCTCTTTCTGAAGCCGTGCTCTTTCTTTCTTTGTCTCTTTTTAGGTTGATATGTCATGAACATTGTATAAATGCACCCCCTTCAATAGTAATTTTTATAGTAAAAACTATACTACTCGATTTTTATGTTACTTATTAATTATATATATATGATGATAAAGTGTCAAGAATCTAGTTATTTGTAGATAGTTGGAAAACAAAATAGTTTTTTTGTGGATAACTTATTGAATATCTATATTCTAGTATGATATTATTAAATTAAACTGTGAATAATATGTTATTAACTTGATTTTATCCACAGCTGTGGACAAAATTGTTGATAACTTGTTTAGATATTGTTAGTTTTTATATACATATTGTATTATTACTATAAAATTCAGACTTTATACAAAAAATATTATGTGTATAATTTATATATTTATAAGCTGTGGATAAATTGAATATCCTTTTACTTTTTATAAATTTATAAACATGTTAATAATATAAGATGAATTTATCAACATAATATAAGTTATCAACATTACTTGTATATATGTTGTTATTTTATTGTTAATAAGTAAGTTAAAATTTTTTTTATTTTATTTGGAGGATTTATATATGGATGCTGATTTAAAAAGATTATGGGACCAAACACTTACTATTATAAAAGCTGAAATGAGTGAAGTTAGCTTCAATACTTGGATAAAAAGTTGTGAACCTATATCAATTTCAAATGATACTATTAGGATTAGTGTACCTAACTCATTTACCCAAGATATATTAGAAAAAAGATACAAAGATTTAGTAGCTAACTCAATCAAATCAATTTGTTCAAAATTATATAAAATAGAATTCTTAATAGCTTCAGATATAAAATCAGATGAAACATCCAAAGAAGATACTCCTGAACTCAAGAAAAATAAGGCTGTATTGATCAGTGATGAACTATCAACTACACTGAATCCAAAATATACATTTGATTCATTCGTAATTGGTAATAGTAATAGATTTGCACATGCTGCATCTTTAGCTGTTGCAGAAGCACCTGCTAAAGCATATAATCCTTTATTTATTTATGGAGGCGTAGGATTAGGAAAAACTCACTTAATGCATGCAATAGGTCACTATATATTAGATAGTAATCCTAATGCACGAGTAGAGTACGTTTCATCTGAAAAATTTACAAACGAATTAATAAATGCAATTAAGGATGATAAAAATGAAGAATTTAGAAATAAGTACAGAAATGTTGATGTACTTTTAATAGATGATATTCAATTTATCGCTGGAAAAGAAAGAACTCAAGAAGAATTTTTCCACACATTTAATGCACTACACGATGCAAATAAACAAATTATATTATCTTCTGATAGACCACCAAAAGAAATTCCTACTTTAGAAGATAGATTAAGATCACGTTTTGAATGGGGATTAATTGCAGATATCCAAGTACCAGACTTTGAAACAAGAATGGCAATATTGAAAAAGAAAGCAGATGTAGAGAAACTAAATGTAGCAAATGAAGTTATGGTCTACATAGCTACAAAAATAAAATCAAATATAAGAGAGCTTGAAGGTGCATTAATAAGAATAGTAGCTTATTCCTCATTAACTAATAAAGAAATTACAGTTGATTTAGCTTCAGAAGCATTAAAAGATATAATATCTAAAAAACAAGGCAAGAATATTACAATAGGCATAATACAAGATATTGTTGCAAGCTACTTTAATCTTCGAATAGAAGACCTAAAATCACAAAGAAGAACAAGAAATGTAGCATACCCAAGACAGATAGCTATGTATTTAAGCAGAAAACTTACTGATATGTCTCTACCTAAAATAGGTGAAGAATTTGGTGGTAGAGATCATACTACAGTTATACATGCCTATGAAAAAATATCAGAAAACCTTAATACAGATGAAAATTTACAACACACTATAGAAGATATTACAAAGAAGTTGACTCAAAATTAATTAACAACTGTACATAATAACTTTATAATATCTTGTGGATAACTATTTTAAAAGAAACCTATTGTTTATTTTGTGGATAAGTCTATTAATTTGTCACTAACTTATCCACACTATTTTTTTATAACTTTTCTACTATTCATGAGGGTTATAAGTACTTTTCAACAAATCCACAACACCTACTACTATTATTACTAAATTTAATTATATATCTATATTTATATAAATATTTATGTTATCAACAGAGGAGGTTATTTTTATGATAATTATATGTAATAAACAAAAACTACAAGATGGTATATCAATATGTCAAAAAGCTATTACTGGAAAATCAACAATGCCTATTTTAGAAGGTATATATATTAATGCTACAAAAGAAGGTATTACACTTATAGGATCAGACATTGATGTATGTATAGAAACAAAGGTTGATGCAGATGTATTGGAAGAAGGAAAAGTTGTAATTGATTCAAAAATATTCGGAGAAATAATAAGAAAATTACCTAACTCTGATGTAAGAATTGAAATAATTCAAGATGATACGGTTCAAATAACATGTGAAAAATCTGTGTTTAATGTTGTATTTATGAATGCAGATGAATTCCCTTCAATTCCCAAGTTAGATATAGCTAAAGAATTGAAGGTTCCTCAAAATATATTAAAAAATATGATAAAAAGTACTTCATTTGCTATTGCTCAAGATGAAACTAGACCTATACTTCAAGGAATATTATTTGAAGTTAAAGAAAAAAAATTAAATCTAGTTGCTTTAGATGGGTATAGAATGGCTATAAAAACAGAATATTTAGATAATGACTTTGATATTGAAGTTGTTATTCCAGGTAAAACGTTAAATGAGGTTTCTAAGATACTAGAAGATATTGAGTCTATAGTAAATATAACTTTTACTAATAATCATATCTTATTTGATTTAGGAGAAACTAAAATAATATCAAGATTACTAGAAGGTAAATATGTAAATTATTTATCCCTATTACCTCAAGAACATAAGTTATTAATTAATGTCAATAGGCAAGAACTTCAAAATGGAATAGAAAGAGCTTCTCTTATGGCAAAGGAAGGAAATAGTAATTTAGTAAAATTAGAGATGAATGAAGAAAGCATCATTATCACATCTAATTCTCAATTGGGAAAAGTAAGAGAAGAAGTAACTGCTAATATGCAAGGAGAACAGATACAAATTGCATTTAATTCTAGGTATATAATTGATGTTCTTAAGAACATGGAAGATGATAATGTACAAATAGAAATGACTTCAAGTGTAAGTCCATGTGTCATAAAAGGTAAAGAAGCTGAATCATATAAATATTTAGTTTTACCAGTTAGATTAATTAGATAGGAGGATGCATAAATATTAATTTTTTATGCAATAAATATGAACGAAATATTAATTAATACTGATATTATTAAATTAGATGCATTTTTGAAGTGGAGTGGCATTGCTTCATTGGGGTCTGAAGCTAAGTTATATATTCAAGATGGTCTAGTTAAGGTTAATGGTGAAGTATGTGTACAAAGAGGAAAAAAGCTAAAACGTGGAGATATAATTTCGTTTAACCAAGAAGAGTATAAAATTGTATAATTATATCTATATAAGCGTTTAAGCTAGTATTGTGATATAATTGAATGGGTGCATGTAGATGTTTATAAAAAAGCTTATGTTATTAAACTATCGAAATTATAAAAATGTAAATATAGATTTTAGTAGGAATGTTAATGTTTTTATGGGAGATAATGCTCAGGGAAAAACAAATATACTAGAATCCATATATTATTGTGGCTTAGCTAAATCACATAGAACTTCTAAAGACAGAGAATTGATTAATTGGGATGAAGACGGTGCGTATATAAGTTTAAGTATTGGTAAAGAACGTTTGGATAAAAGAATAGATATAAATATACTTAAAGATGGAAAAAAAGCAATAAGAGTTAATTCTATAAAGATTAACAAGATTGGAGAATTATTTGGCACATTTAATGTTGTTATGTTTTCACCAGAAGATTTAAAAATAATAAAGGAATCTCCTGGTATTAGACGTAGATTTATAGATATGGAGTTATGTCAGATAAATAATAGATATTACTACAATCTTGTACAATATAATAAGGTCCTTAACGAGAGGAATACGCTGTTAAAAAGTCGTAAAATAACAGATGATATATTAGATATATATGATGAACAGTTAATTAAGTTTGGAGAATACATAGTAAATGAGAGACTAAAATACATAGAAAAGTTAAATTACTATGGTGCTGAAATTCATAAAGATATAACTTTAAATAAAGAAAATATAGAATATATATATATATCGTCAATAAAAGAGTTTAACAATAATATTGATAATGAATTCAAGGAAAAGTTTAGGAGTTGTTTAATTAAGAATAGAAAAAGAGATAAGGAGAAAGGAATAACTACAGTTGGTCCTCATCGAGATGATTTTATAGTATTGATCAATAATATAGATACAAAGAGCTATGGGTCACAAGGACAACAAAGAACTGCTGTTTTAACTATGAAATTCTCGTCTCTAAAAATAATAAAAGAGATAACTGGTGAATACCCTGTACTTTTATTAGATGACGTTCTTTCAGAACTTGATTTTAATAGAAAAAAATATATCCTAAGTACTATTAATAATATACAAACTATAATTACATGTACTGGAATTAGTGATATATGTGAATATCTAGATAATGAATCTAAAATTTTTAAAGTGCAAGAGGGACATATCTCTAGCTAAAGGAGGCAAAATTTATGTTTCTACATTTAGGAGAAAACGTAGTTGTTCCTATAAAAGACGTTATAGGAATATTTGATCTACAAACCACAATGTATAGTTCAGATACAATACAATTTCTAAGGTTAGCTGAAGAAGATGGATTTGTTGAACGAATAACTAAAGAAAGACCAAAGTCATTTGTTATAGCAGAGGTTAATAAGATGAGTAAAGTGTATCTTTCACCAATTTCATCATCTACTTTAACAAAGAGAACTGGAATGGATTATAATCCTTAACTCCAATAGTTAAAACCTTGGTTTTAATTACTTTTATTTAGGAGGAATGTATTTTGGAACAAAATAAACAAAGCTATGATGAAAATCAGATACAGGTTCTAGAAGGTTTAGAAGCTGTAAGAAAAAGACCAGGAATGTATATAGGTAGTACTAGTTCAAGAGGCCTACATCATCTGGTATATGAAATTGTAGACAATAGTATAGATGAGGCTTTAGCTGGGTTCTGCAAAAATATAAAAGTTACAATAAACGAAGATAATTCTATACAAGTTATAGATGATGGTAGGGGGATGCCAGTAGGTATGCATCCTAAGATGAAAAAACCAACTGTTGAAGTAATAATGACTGTTTTGCATGCTGGTGGTAAGTTTGGCGGTGGCGGCTATAAAGTATCTGGTGGTTTACACGGTGTTGGTGCTTCTGTAGTTAATGCATTGTCAGATAAATGTATAGTAACTGTAAAGAGAGAAGGACATATATGGCAGCAAGAATATCATAAGGGGAAGGTTATAACTGATTTAAATATTGTCGGAAATACTGATGAAACCGGAACTGAAGTTTATTTTAAGGCAGACGAAGAGATATTTGATGAAGTTGTATATGATTTTGAAGTTCTATCTCAAAGGTTAAGAGAATTAGCTTTCTTAAATAAGGGAATAAGTATTACCCTTATTGATAAGAGAGATGATAAAGAAGAAGAATATTACTATGAGGGTGGAATAAAGTCTTTTGTTGAATATCTAAATAGAAATAAAGAACCTCTTCATCAACAAACAATATATGTTGAGGGAATAAAGGATGGAGTTTCAGTAGAAGTAGCTCTTCAATATCATGATGGATATAATGAGAATATTTTCTCTTTTGCAAACAATATAGATACTATTGAAGGTGGAACACACTTAGTTGGCTTCAAGACGGCTTTAACTAGAGTATTAAATGATTATGGTAAAAAGTTCGGACACTTAAAAGAGAATGATAAAAATTTATCTGGAGATGACATAAGAGAAGGTCTTACTGCTGTAATATCTGTTAAAATTGGAGAGCCTCAATTTGAAGGACAGACAAAGACAAAGCTTGGAAATAGTGAAGTTAGAGGTATTGTTGATTCTATAGTTGGAGAAGGAATGTCAATATTTTTAGAGGAAAATCCATTAGTTGGTAAGATTATAATAGATAAGGCATTGATGGCTGCTAGGGCAAGGGATGCTGCTAGGAAGGCTAGGGAATTAACAAGAAAATCAGTACTAGAGAGATCATCATTACCAGGTAAACTTGCAGATTGTTCATCAAAGGATCCTAGAGAATGTGAAATATATATAGTCGAAGGTGATTCGGCAGGAGGTTCAGCTAAACAAGGAAGGGATAGGAAGTTCCAAGCTATCTTACCTTTAAGAGGTAAGATTTTAAATGTTGAAAAACAAAGATTAGACAGAATTCTAAATGCCGATACTATAAGATCTATGATAACTGCATTTGGAGCAGGAATAGGAACAGATTTTGATATAGAAAAAATAAGATATAATAGAATAATTATTATGACAGATGCCGATGTTGATGGTGCTCATATAAGGACATTGCTATTAACATTCTTCTATAGGTATATGAGAGAACTTATAGATGGTGGGCATGTGTATATAGCACAACCACCTTTATATAAGGTTTCTAAAGGTAAGAATGAGGCATATGCGTATTCAGATGATGAATTAGAACAAATATTAAATGAGTTTGGAGGAAGAGATAACTCACTTGATATACAAAGGTACAAAGGCCTTGGTGAAATGAATGCTGAACAATTATGGGATACTACAATGGACCCTGAAAAGAGAATATTATTAAAAGCAACAATAGAAGATGCTATGGCTGCAGATGAGATATTCACTATATTAATGGGGGATAAGGTTGAACCAAGAAGAGAATTTATACAACAAAATGCTAAAAAAGTAATTAACTTAGATATTTAGTACTAAAACGAGGTGAAGTACATGAATTTTAATGAGGGAAAAGTCATTCCTGTAGATATTAATAAGGAAATGAAGAGATGCTATATTGACTATGCGATGAGTGTTATAGTTGGTCGTGCCCTTCCAGATGTAAGAGATGGTTTGAAGCCAGTTCATAGAAGAATTTTATATTCATTACAAGAGTTAGGTATAACTCCAGATAAGTCATATAGAAAATGTGCAAGAATTGTTGGAGATGTTTTAGGTAAATATCATCCCCACGGAGATTCATCAGTATATGATGCATTAGTTAGAATGGCACAAGATTTCTCAATGAGATATATGTTAGTTGATGGACATGGTAACTTTGGGTCAGTTGATGGAGATAGTGCGGCTGCAATGAGATACACAGAAGCTAGAATGAATAAGATAGCTGTAGAAATGTTAAGGGATATAAATAAGAATACTATTGATTTTGTACCAAATTTTGATGGGGCTGAGAAAGAGCCATCAGTATTACCAGCTAGATATCCTAATTTATTAGTAAATGGTTCATCAGGAATAGCTGTTGGTATGGCAACTAACATTCCACCACATAACTTGGGTGAGATTATAGATGGTACTGTAATGTTAATAGATAATCCAGAAACGTCAGTACTTGAATTAATGACTATAATAAAGGGGCCTGATTTCCCTACAGCCGGTATAATAATGGGTAAAGCTGGAATAAGGGCAGCATATGAGACAGGTAAAGGAAAAATAGTTGTAAGAGCAAAGGCTAATATTGAGGAAGAAAATTCAAGACATAGAATCATCGTTACTGAGTTACCTTATCAAGTTAATAAGGCTAAGCTTATAGAAAATATAGCTGATTTAGTAAAAGATAAGAAAATAGTAGGTATATCTGACTTAAGAGATGAATCAGATAGGCAAGGTATGCGTATAGTTATTGAGTTGAAAAAGGATGCAAATCCTAATGTAATACTGAATTTACTATACAAACATACAAAAATGCAAGATACATTTGGTGTTATAATGCTTGCACTTGTTGACAACGAGCCTCAAATTTTAAATCTGAAACAAGTTTTATGTAATTATATAGACTTTCAAAAAGAAGTAATAACTAGAAGGACTACATTTGATTTAAACAAAGCTAAAGCGAGAGCACATATACTTGAGGGACTAAGAATAGCCTTAGACCATATAGATGAGGTTATAAGTATAATTAGACATTCAGAAACTTCAGAAATAGCAAGGAATACTCTTATTGAAAGATTTAATTTTACAGATAAACAGGCAATAGCAATCTTAGAAATGAGATTGAGAAGACTTACAGGTCTAGAGAGAGGTAAGATTGAAGAAGAGTATAATGAACTTATGAGACAAATAGAATATTTAAATTCTATTTTAGCAAGTGAAGAAAAGTTGCTAGGTGTAATTAAAGAAGAACTAATAGATATAAAAAATAAATATAGTGATGAGAGAAGAACATCAATTGAAAAGGTAGTTAATGAAATTGATATAGAGGATTTAATCCAAGAAGAGGAAGTTACAATAACATTAACCCATTCTGGATATATTAAGAGGATACCTGCTGATACTTATTCTGCACAAAGAAGAGGTGGAAAAGGTATTCAAGCAATGTCAACCAAAGAGGATGATTTCGTAGAACATATAATGATAACATCTACTCATTCAGATGTACTATTCTTTACTAACAAAGGAAGAGTATATAAGCTAAGAGCTTATGAAATACCAGAGGCAGGAAGAGTAGCAAAAGGAACTAATATAATTAACTTAATTTCAATAGAGCCAGATGAGAGAATAGAAACTGTATTGTCAATAAGAGATAATACTAAAGATGGATTCTTGTTCATGGCAACTAAGAAAGGTATAGTAAAAAAGACTCCTTTAAGTGATTTTAAGAACTTAAGAAAGAATGGTTTAATAGCTATTAACTTAAGAGAGGGTGATGAATTACTTAAGGTCAAAGTAACTAGGGGAGATGCTAATATAATAATAGTAACTCAAAATGGTTATGCAGTTAGATTTAGTGAAAAGAATGTAAGAGCCATGGGAAGAACAGCATCTGGTGTAAGAGCGATAAACCTTAAGGATGATGATATAGCTGTTTGTATGGATATATCTGTAGAAAATGAAGATTTATTAATTATAAGTGAATATGGATTTGGTAAGAGAACACCTATAAGTGAATATAAAGTTCAAAATAGAGGTGGAGTAGGATTAATAACTTATAAAATAAGTGAAAAGACAGGAAAAGTTATTGGTGCTACAATGTGTAATGAACTTGATGAACTTATGCTAATAAATTCAAGTGGAGTAGCTATTAGAATAAATGTAAAAGATATATCTATTACTGGAAGAGCTGCTATGGGAGTTACATTAATGAGAACTAATGAAGATGAAAAAGTAGTAGCAGTTGCTAAAATATCAGGTAGTGAAGAGGAAAATACTGAAGAACAAATAGATATATTAGATGATTATAATGATGAAAACGACGTATTAGATAAATTAGTAAGTAGAGCACAAAGTGATTCAGAAGAATAATTGTGTTAAAGAAGTATTCTTGTAAATATCAAGAATACTTCTTTTTTTATAAATATATCAATCATCATATCCTAGTGTATCAATATATAATAAATAGAGAAATAAGAAGAATATTAGAGAAATACTAAAATAATTTGACTATATTATATATATAACAAATTAATTATTACTTGTGTGTGATATTATAAAACACGTCGCTGATGCAAATAACAAAAAACAACAAGAAAAAATAAAAAACTTGTTGACAACATTCAGCAACGATGATAAGATAAAAAAGTCGCTTGAGTGCGATAAACAAATTGGTCTTTGAAAATTGAACAGAATATAAAGTTAAAAACC